>JAEWCZ010000072.1 GCA_023390335.1 Bacillota bacterium
TAAATTATTGCGATAGCGCAAATAAGCACAATAATCGCCTTAATAAGAGTTTTCCTCGTAGCCTTATTCACTCGTTCTGATTCCCGTGCCAAATATCCTTGTTTCATACTGCTTCCCTCCTTAAAAACTTATTCCATACTGTTTGCCTCTAGTAATTTCATCTTACTAAAGAGAAAAACTATGTTTGCAATTGCTACCACTTTATATAATTGTAGTAATCTAGCCCTATTAGTGAGCGTTTCATAAATTGATGAACAGAATCAATAATTACCTTTCAAAAAATCAACTACACATTATCACTTATCAAGATCTGCAGACCAATCAATTTCATCACTAAACCAATTATTTTTCTTTATCCAACCACTATCCATTTTCAAGGAGATTTCTCTACCCCATTTCTCAATATCTTCAATAAATTCTTTACAGTCTAGTCCATCAATTGAACTTTTTTCTAATGCTTTTTTTAAGTAATCTATAAAAAGATTTCCTATATGAAATCTTTGTTCAGCCTTGTACATTTTGGCGTAATCTTCCAGTTTTACAGAAATATCAATAATCAAACGATTAGCTTTTTTTTCATACCTAATAAATGATTTTCTTTTGTAAGATTCTGGTAAACAGCGCCAGCCAACCAAAATTTCAATATTAATATTTGAATATTTATTTTTTATCTTAGGTTCTAAATAATTACGTAATTCACTTGCTAACTCCCCAATCCTTGTCCCCGCAGTATCCGTCAGAATAGTAAAATACATATGATAAATTTTCCTTCTCAGTTTAATATCGACATTTATTTCCGGGTGGTAAATGCTCTTTACTCTGCTCATATCCTCGGATTTTTTGATTTTCTAAATATTTTGCAGTAGCATCATACCAACCCGCTGCATTTGCAATTAATACATATAAATCATCAAGTCCAAATGGATCTATTTTCAAATTCAGATCACTCACATAAGCATAAAGAGTAGGATTCCCACCCGCAAGTCCAATCGGATCAGGTTGAATATGACACCCGTCTGACGGCGAATAGTAGCGAAACCGGTTATAATATAACCCCGTTTCCACATCTTCATACTGCCCCTGGTACCGGAATGGAATAAAGCCATCTTCGTCCACCAGATCTGTTGACCTTCCATACTTATCTTTCAGCCTGTATTTTACTCTTCCTTAGATATCCCGTTCTCTTTCCCGGACTTAGAATGATTAAGGTTAAAACCAAGGTGTCCAGTTGTTACCGAAGTTCAGAGAATACCTAAAAATCATGTCATACGTTGGTACAGCCCATAAGAAAGTTATGAGACCATTATATGCTACTCTTTTTAATGTTCCTTACACATATTTATCATTTTAAAAAACTATAATTCAATATAGGTACTGTGCTCTTTACTTCCTCCGACTTTCTTTGTAGAATATATGCTGGTATCAATTCATTCCCTAATTTTCCATACCTTGTATGTAATGAAAGAGAAACTTTTTCACCAATTCCTTCTAAGTAAATTTGGGGCCATTCTTGTTTAAGGCATGATGGCCAATTAATTAATTCATTACCTGGAATTACAGATAATTCTTTTATATCATTCTTTAGTTTATAGACTCCACTAACAATTTCTTCATTATCAAAATCTAATGAGGCATTATCAGCAAATATATAGTAGTGCCAAGGCTTTATTCCCCACGTAATAATTAGTATACCTTCCTCAAAACATTTATCAACTAATTCAGTCGAGGAAAATAGCTCAACTAAATTTACTGGTTGACTACCGATTTCTTTTTTAATAAACTCACTAAATACATTTAAGTCAGTCATAAAGAAACCTAAATGTCCTAATCCCCCATAGACTGATAAATTAGTAAGCTTCTTATTTTTGCTTATATTACAAGAACTTTTTAAAAGCAAAATATAAACTGAAATTGTTTTAATTTTTTGTTCATAATCAGTTAAAAAGGGGGGCGCCTCATCGGAAAATAGCTGAGGCTCTTGAGGATATTTTTGGAATACTTGAATTTGAACATCATATTCACCCTCCAAAGTATCATTCATTTTTGAATATAAAGTATTTTTCTCCAATATCCCTTCTTGCATAGCGTTCCGAGTTGTCTCATTTTCATTTAATGCATATTCATTTTCATGTGAGTAAGTCATTTGATCTCCTCTGGAAATCAAAACACTCTGATATGTTTGCCTGATTATCCTTTCCCCTAATATTTTTGAATCTAATAACAATTTATCATTATCTACTACCTCATCAATTATGAGCTTAAATTTACATGGAATTTCTCCCCCTAAATTGAGATTAGGAATTGGTAAACTTATTTCATTATTTTTTCCTTCTATACAAAAAAGTAAATTTTTGATGTTCCCACTGCTATAAAAAGATTGTATCCAAAAAGCTTGATATTTCATATTTGCCATCTACCTCCTACAAATCTTTTCAACTGCTTGGCCCTTTTGATTTTCAGCCCATTTTTTTGTTTCATTCCATGCTTCACTAGGTGTAACATTTTCTTTTAATAAATTACCTTTAGTTCCATCTGAATTAATTATATACAAATCCCCTTTAATATGTTGAATTTGCGGATTATTGTAATGCTCTTCTAGGCTCTTTAGCCATTGCTCACTTGTCATACCAGAATTTACAAATTCCTTTTGAGTTAAAACAGGCTTTGTATTTGCACCGATACCATTATAACCATGCATTGCAGAATGATTCAGTCCTCCACTCGCTGACCATTGAGTTCCGGAAAAGTAAAGTCCAGGTACACCAGTTTGTGAATTATATGGTACTATTCCAAGATATGTTGCCAGAGAATGCGGAACCATGTGATGTCCTTGATTTATTGGATTGGTAAGAGGCAATAGCCCTAACGGATCTACAAATTTATTAACATCACTTACATATCCATACAATGTTGGATTCCCACCAGCTAATCCAATCGGATCAGTTTGAATATAACATCCGTCAGACGGCGAATAGTAGCGGAACCAGTTATAATACAACCCTGTCTCCATATCTTCATACTGCCCCAAGGTAATCCACCTGATAACTGTTTGATATTGATGTGCTTTCTGTTCACGGGATTCTTCCGCATAAAGTGACTGGTTCTCCACCTTGTCCGTATAGAAATTTTGTTTTCTCCGCTCGGTCAATGGTATGACAAAGGCAACATATATAACCCGCAAGGTTGTATTTTCCTTACGGGTTATATATGTTGCTCTAAAGTGACGCAATAAAATCCTTTTGTAGCTTTTCCAATCGTCTAACTCTCTCGGCAATAAAGATTCTGTAGCTTTCTTGTGTATAACTATCTGGCCATGTATTACAAAACATGTCATGAGAAATTGTGCCTATTATTAGTCTGATGATTTCAATACAATAGTACGCATATCCTTTATGGCAGAAATTATCCATTGAATAATCCTCCATTACTTCTCTAACCAACTTCTCCATTTTTATAAAAGATTCTTCATTCCACTCTGCATTTATGCGAATGAAACAAAATAATTCTTCATCTGAATCAACATATTCAATAAATTTTTTTAAGCTAGCTTTCATCTTATTTAACCTAGACACACTCCCGTATTTGTTTTTTTATTAGATATTTCGCCCTCTATTAATACTTCTTTTGTCATCTGTCTCTGATATGGCTTAAATCCCCGGCAGTATCGTAGGAAAATTCAATGGCTTAGGATACTTTTACCAAGCTCCCACCAGTCAAATGTCTTCTCTTCCCATGTCCCTAATTACGCTTCTGTTTACGTTTGGCTTTTTCTATCAATACTGGATACATTGAAATTATAGATTTCATCCTTACGCGGGTCATTAAAACCATTAAATTCATTAACTTTAACAAGAGAGAATAAGAATCCATAGTTTGGATTAGGATAATCTAATTTTTGCTTACGTGCATAGCCTTTTATAGATACCAGGTATTTACCGGACGGAACATCATATCGGAATCCAGCATGGCAAAGAACACCATCTAATGTCCTGTAGGAAACCTTATCTCCAACATAGTCACTTCTATCAAATATATTAAAATAAGATATACTTGTAATCCATACACTATCTTTAATGGTAAGATTAAATTGGCCATGTTCCATTTTCTGTTTCCACTCATCACCAAAAATCGGTTCTTGTCCCTCCATTTTTATTAAGTAATCTATACTATCTATTGGCAAAAATGGAAGCCATATTCCTGATTCTAACATTCTTAAGTATCTATCATGATTTTTCTGAAAATTAGCCAAAAGTTTTTTTGACCTAACTTTTTCTTTTTTTAAAAAATCATCAATAACAGGTAGTGAAAACAAACAAATACCATAATCTGTAACATCTAAAATTTTATCCATCTTAAAGCATCCTTTCTATGATTTACAACTAACAAGAAAACTCTCATTTTGGAATTTCTCCTTTCGCCTGCAATTTCTTTATTTTTTCTAAAGCTTCTCCCGGCATAGCGTTATTTGTACTTAAATTAAAAAGACCTAATATCTTTGCCACCACTCTTGGAAATACCGGGTAACATTTGTGTATTGACAGTTTTTCTGTTCACGGGATTCCTCCGCATAAAGTAACTGGGTCTCCACCTTGTCCATATAGGAATTTTGTTTTCTCCGCTCGGTCAATGGTATGACAAAGGCAACATATATAACCCACAAGGTTGTATTTTCCCTACGGGTTATATATGTTGCTCTAAAGTGACGCAATAAAATCCTTTTGCAGCTTTTCCAATCGTCTAACTCTCTCGGCAATAAAGATTCTGTAGCTTGCTTGTGTATAACCATCTGGCCATGTATTACAAAACATGTCATAAGAAATTGTGCCGCCCAGAGTACACAGGCATTTTGGGAACCAGTTGGGCATTTTGGAACCGAAGCTATTCAGAAAAGAGTTCCAGAGCCTTTTCTTGCAATTCTATCCCAATATCCTCTAATTCCTGCAATGTTTTATCTTCAAAGTCCCCTTTCTTAAATGAAAATGCCCCATAAATATCAACCATTGCTATTGCTATTTTTTTGGGAACAAACTTTTTATCTCTATAATACTCCAATGCAAAAGCCAATGCCTTTTTTACTTGATCTAACTGCTCCAAATCCAATTCCCTGTATGCTCTCAATTTTACCGGCACTGAATTTTCACTAACTAATCCATTATAAATTATATCTATTGCTTGTTCAATATGCACAAATTATCACTCCCTTCTATCTAATACATGATACTTTTTCAATCTTATCTGCCGGTACTTTTCCTTCGATTAACACTTCTTTAGAAGAAACCGCATTGGAATATGAACGCCCCCCTAATCCCACATTTCTTGCATTTGTCGGATTTGATACATCTACAATGCTTTTATTACCTAAAATATCAGGAATAACATCTTCAGTATCAAACCTTACCATTGTTTGTCCAGAATTGTTCCATTACATAGCAACATTAATATCAGTTGTTGTGGAAATAAATTGTGATCCATTATGTTTAGTTCCGTTCATAATACGTCCAGCAACACTCATTCTTCTTCCAGGTACTCTAGCAGACAATCCTTCCGATATTATCTCATCTGGACGTAAATTCCTGAAAACCTCTATCAATACCCATGGATCAATCCAAATGTTCGGCTCCCCCACATACCCATAAATCGTTGGATTTCCACCTGCCAATCCTATGGGTTCTTGCTGCGTATACTGTCCAATCTCCGTATCATAATACCGGAACCGGTTATAATATAACCCTGTTTCCACATCTTAATACTGCCCCTGATAACGGAATGGAATAAAGCCATCTTCCCCCACCAGATCTGTTGACCTTCCATACTTATTTGTCATACTGATACCTGGTATACCGTCCTCCTGGGCGGCAGATTTTTGTAATCAGGTTGGAAAAAATTTACTTGTTTTTTCAAAAAGAAAATCACGTTTTCAGCTTTTGGGAAAAATATGTTTTTGAATAGTTCTTGTGTGTCTAAATTGCTCGAACCTTGTAGCGTCAAGGTAATAACCAATTTTTCACCTGCGAAGTTTGAGTTATTTACTCATAAATCTTCCCCACATAGAATAACGTAGCAATAAGACTCCAATTTTCATTACTAGGTATTGGTAAATTATTATTAATATAATAACCATCCATATCCTCAATCCAAGAGCTAATTGATGTTAAATAATCTTCTATCGTATTATTTTTCCATTCGCCTTTCTTATCATGTCTGTCTTTAGATAAAAAATCTAAAAATTCAATAAGCTTCTCTTTTGATTTTATGCTATTAATTCGATTATACATATCCGAAATTAACCACCTCTTCTTTAACTATTTTTCATAATAGATTTATCTACAACCTGATGTCGTTTTCGAACTATCAGTCAGTTTCGAATTATCAATCATCCTTCTACATTGCTCTATAAATATGGTTGCTCTTATCCTTTGCTCTTTAATTTTCTTTATTCAATGGAATTAGCAAACATATTTTTTGAAGCTGTTTCTCTTAATATAACTATAATCTTCTCATCAATAACTTGACAATCATTCAAAATTTCAATGTATCCGTCTAATAGAGTAAATTCTTTCTGAAATTCAATTTCACAGTCACAATTATTATTCACCTCATAGCTAATAAAATCCACTGTCTCAAATGTTAAATTCAAAACTGTAACTATATTCTCAGACTGATTTGTTATTATAAATCGGTAGCAATAACATAACATAATAAGTCCATTTAAAGCTAATCCACCCTGTGCTTCTGGATAATCTTCAGAATCTGGTAACATCTTTTCTAGCTCTTCTAAAGACTCCTGTATGTCTTTAGAATTAGGCAATCCATTAAGTAACAGATTAAAAGCCTTCTCTAATTTATTGGCGAAAGATTCACTTAATTCTTCATTATAAAATTCATCAAACTCCTTAACAACTTGCAAATTTCGCTCTACATAACAAAGTCCCAATAGAAGTTGCTTTTCTTTGGATAAATTCCCAATTTTCTTTACATAACTATCATCTATCATGTCTTACATCCTCCGTTTGCTCTATTTTTACTTTGCTTGCCAGTTTTAGAGGTATCTGTTGTTACACCTTTTTCATTCATTAAATTCTCACAATCCAAACAAACACCTCTAGAAGCATCAACATGAGTTATGTTGTTACCACTATTAATTAATGTTTCTTCCGCATGTCCAACACCATTTACTACCGTAACATTATTATTTGTCGCCCAATTTTGTTGGGGTTTAGGCACATTCTTCACACTTGATGCAATAAACAAATTCCCACTATTATCAGACCCTATTGCAGTAGTCTTCATATTTTGTGAAATAGGATCTAATAATGAATGAGCCTCTTTTACTAACTCTGAGAGTATGAGAAGACCAAAAGGATCAATCCAAATATTCGGATCACTGACATATGCATAAAGAGTAGGATTCCCCCCAGCAAGTCCAATCGGATCAGGTTGAGTATACATCCCCTCAGACGGCGAATAGTATCGGAACCGGTTATAATATAACCCTGTTTCCACATCCTCATACTGCCCCTGATACCGGAATGGAATAAAGCCATTTTCGCCCACAAAATCTGTTGACCTTCCATACTTATCTCTCAGACTGTTTTTTACTCTTCCATAGATATCCAGTTCTCTTTCCCAGACTTTCTTTCCTTCTTCATCATAGGCTTCCACTGGAGTTCCC
>JAEWCZ010000084.1 GCA_023390335.1 Bacillota bacterium
GGTCTAGCATTTATAGTTTGTGTTACAGCTGTTTTGGCTTCATTCAATTCCCAATTTGGATATGGAGTAGATTTATCATTAGCTAGTGTAACACTGTTCCAATCAGATAAATTAATCTGCTTAGCAGATAAAGCAAAACTGGTTGTATAACTTGTTAATATAACTGTTATAAAAGCCAACATGAAAACCAATAAATTATTCTTCTTTCTCATATGTCCCCCGAAGTCAAAAATTATTTACTATTAATTAACTTAATTATTTAGTGCCCGAATTTTTATATACCTATTAATTTTCATACTCATTTACTTCAACGCTTGATATTTGGTTAAATGAGATATAATCCTTTCGGCTTGTGAACGATGCTTTATTATAATTTTTTTCAATTACATAAATAGGATTCGAGACAGGATTATTATTATACCAATTTAAAAATTCATTAATTTTATCCAGGGGCAAATCATATTCTTTGCGCTCTCCATTTTCCATTGTTATAACAAGAAGAGCCTGCTTACCTGTCTTAATTGGTTCATCTGAAGCCTTAGGTGTAGCTGAGGCTTCATTTGAATTCCAGATTTCAATTCCATCTTTTATTACAGATACTATGTAATAATATGTAGTACCATTTATAACATCAGCATCTGTATAGGAGGTGCTTGATATATTAGTAGCTATTGGTGCATAAGGACCGCCTGAGGTTGTAGAGCGCTTAACAGTATAACTTGTAGCGTTATTTAAAGTTGGCCAGGTTAATTCCACTTTAGAATCTCCGGCAGTAGCTATCAGCTTTGAAGGATTACTGTTATCATCAGGATTTGTTTGGTCTTCAACAGTTATATATACGTGTAAATAATATGAACTCATAAGATAAATTTTACCATTACTAAATGCAACTTGGTCATAACGATAGTTATTAGGTATTGCCCCTTCCTTCCATGTGTTCGAAGCCGGATTATATACCTCTATTTTACTATAGGTAAAAGCATAAACTTTACCTCCAACAGCTCTTGTTAATAATGAAGATTTACTTTCTGGTAATGGTGCCAATTGAGACCAAGTATTACTTGTCGGATCATAAACTTCTGTTGAAGTTAATGTGGTATTTGATGTACCGCCAAAAGCATATATCTTTTCATTTATAATATGTGTTTGCATAGAATATCTACTCTCATTCATAGATGCCATTACTGTCCATTTATTTGTTAATGGATCATATACCTCTGTTGATGAAAGAGATTTACTACCATCAATAGTTCCACCAATCGCATATATTTTACCATTTAATTGATTGAAACCAAAGCTTGCTCTACCTTCATTCATTGAAGCTAATTTTGACCAACTATTGTTAGAAGGGTCGTACACTTCTAATTCTTTAGATGATAGACTTCCATCAGCTCTACCACCAGCAACATAAATCTTTCCATTAAGAACTACTAATCCAAATCCCAACTTATAGTCTTTCATAGGTGCTAATTTTGTCCAGCTATTGCTCGATGGATCATACGACTCAACAGTAGGTACATATTTACCATTACTTATTCCACCAAATGTATAAATCTTACCGTCTAGCACCAATGTACTAAATCTATATCTAGAAGTAGGCATGGGCGCTAATTTTGTCCAAGTACCAGATGTTGGATCATAAACATCGGTATCCGTTAGCACTTTATCCTTAAGAATATCACGTCCACCTATAGCATATATTTTTCCATTAACTACTTCTACTCCAAATTCATCCCCACCTATCGGTCTAGGGGTCAACTTTGCCCAGCTTTTTATGACATTATCTTGTACAGGTATAAATTCATCAGCAAAAGTTACAATTTCATTTAATAATACAATATTAACCAAAAAACAAATAAATGTTACCATTTTAAGAAACAATTTCTTACTCATACATATCCCTCCAAATATTTTTCTTTAGTATTTTTAAAAAAATATTCTGCCATAATATTCATACCAAAAATAAGAATTCTAACACTCAAGTCGAAATAGTTTAATACATTTCTCGTAATCATTTATATTGTTATACTTATATTGGTTTTATTGTTTATTGTTTTAGAATATTTCAATTTATTAACATTACTTACATACTTTAACAATTAGCAATATTACTAAAATAGTGTGGTGATTTTGCTAATCATGATTTTGTACCGATTCCCATATCTGACATAAGAATTATTGATCCTACAGCTTATCTTCATATTTAACGTTACTTTTTAAGAGCACTATCAGTAATGCTTTATTGGCACTTAATAAAAGAAAGAACTGATGTATTTGTAAGTCTTACAGAATATCTTATTTCTGAATAAGCAGCTGAATTTGTAGTGATAGATACGTCTTGAACTGAATCGTAAAGTTTTTTATCAATAGCGTTTATTATTTATATACATTACTTGGAATTTCATAAAACTATTATCAAACCTCTCTTCCATTTATAATCTTAATTCCAACTTTTATAATCACCTCTACATATCAATTCAGTTTATGCAATATGGTATAACAAAATTGTAAACGATTTATACAGTGATTTACAGGACACGAATTAGACATGAATTATCATAAAATTATCTAAAAGATTAAATTACGCAATCTATTTCTATAATAAATAAAATGCAGGATAATGGGTTATTCTTCCCCACTTACCCTGCATCATTTCTTTAACCCCCAACCTTCCTGGCTTCAAACATCTGACTGAGAATCAACCAATTTGCCCGGAAGAACTGCATCAACTGCCAGTATCCGGCACCAGTCAATCCATATTCCTTAATCAAATCAAACTTCGCCTTATAGCTTCTGGCATCCTCAAACCATACCTCATGCTGTATCCCAAACTTCCAATATCTAAAATATGGGCTCATAGACTCTTCATCAAACTGAATTTCCGCCCCATTATCAATTGCAATCTGAACTGCCTCCAAATTGCTTATGGTTTCCGCTCTCGTCACACCACGCTCATAAGGCAGAGGCCAGTCGTATCCATAATTTGGAATACCCATACTAATTTTGTATACAGGGATTTCCGTCAGAGCATACTCCACAACTTTTCTTACCATGTTAATAGGCGCAACTGCCATTGGAGGCCCGTAAGTATACCCCCATTCATAAGTCATCAAAAGCACTCGGTTTGCCGCGGCTCCTAAAAGTCCATAATCCACACCCTCATATAATAGACCAGCCTGCTCCGCTGAAGTCTTAGGTGCCAGAGCCACCGTCACCTGAAGGCCGAACTGGTTCATAATCTGAGTGGTACGGCCCACAAAGTCCGCATAAGCCAGACGGTCCTCAGCCATAATATACTCAAAGTCAATGTCCAGCCCGCCGTACCTTTTTTCCTGCATCTTAAGTCCCAGGTTCCAGATAAGCCGCTGCTGAACCTGAAGGTTATGTACTGCATTGGTAACCAGATTGTTGTTAAAACGTCCGTCAGGTCCAAGGGGAGTCAGAGTAAGAATGGGACGAACTCCGGCCTCTAATGCCCGGTCAATCATCCAGTCATCATCAGCCATCGGAGGAACCAGATCCCCATTTTCCGTAAATCCATAGGAAAAGACATAAAGATCCGTCAGAAATGGAAGGGTATTATCCAGGTTTACTGGATCAATAAAAGGATAGGCATATCCAAATACATAAAGAGGGGTCCTGTCCTCAGGAGGTTCATCTCCGCGGATATAAAGCGACTGACCAATGGCCAGACTATAGGGAGGCTGAATTTGATTGTCAAAGACAAGAGCATCCACTGGGACACCCTGCGAACTGGCAATGGAATCCACGCTGTCCCCCTGCTGCACCACATATATTTTCATAACAGCATCCTTTAATCAGAATTGGTAAAACATATGTGAAAAAATGCCAAAACATGACAGAAAGGCGCCTGGTTTCATATTTCTTTAGAAAAAAGTAAAGTGCTTTTTTACTACCTTCGTTGTATAATAATTGAAAAGGAGGTTTTCTTATGCAGAATATCTTAGTATGTGATGACGACAAACAAATTGTAGAAGCCATTGATATATATTTAACAGGAGAAGGATTTCAGGTCATTAAAGCCTATGACGGTTTTGAGGCCCTGGAGCTTTTAGAAGCGAATGAAGTGGATCTCATGATCCTTGATGTAATGATGCCCGGACTTGACGGAATCAGGACCACCTTAAAGGTGCGAGAGACAAGCAGCATCCCAATCATCATCTTATCCGCCAAATCAGAAGACACCGATAAGATTTTAGGTCTTAACATCGGTGCCGATGATTATATCACGAAGCCATTTAATCCCCTAGAACTGGTAGCCAGGGTGAAATCCCAGCTTCGCCGCTACACCCAGCTTGGAAACATGAATCAGCAGCCTGCAGGAGCAGTCTATAAATGCGGCGGCCTATCCATAAACGATGACAACAAGGAAGTGACCGTTGACGATGAGTTAATCAAACTGACTCCCATCGAATATAACATCCTGCTACTTCTTGTAAAGAATGCGGGAAAAGTATTTTCCATTGACGAAATTTACGAGCAGATCTGGAACGAGGAGGCCATTGGCGCAGACAACACCGTAGCCGTGCACATCCGACACATCCGGGAAAAAATCGAAATCAATCCCAGAGAGCCCCGCTATTTAAAGGTGGTCTGGGGAGTTGGGTATAAGATCGAGAAACAGTAGGAGCGATTATGAAAAAGAGAAAAGAAGCGGCCGTCCTTTTGCATATCATCTTCTCCTTTCTCGTGGTGGTGGGCGTTACCATCATGTACAACAACATCCACTACGGAGAAGGCATCAGCTGGATCACTCACGAAACCTATGAAGACACCCCAGAGTTTACAAAGCAGCTACGTGCTGATATTGACGAAATCTTCAATTACGTTAAATACAAAGAGGTTTTTGAAACAGACGGGAGAATTGACTACTCAAAACCAA
>JAEWCZ010000018.1 GCA_023390335.1 Bacillota bacterium
TCAATTCTCTCATAGCCTGTTTCTGTGGTGATTCGTCTCGCGTTCTCTTTGACATTATAAAACCTCCAAACTGTTGTAATCATCTTACATCAGTTTGAAGGTTTACACAATCTTTAGGATACTCCCGAACTTTCCGTTCTGCTTCTTGGAATATCAATTTATTTACTGTATTGACTTTTTATCATCTTTAAATTTACCCCAGAAATAAAAAACCAGCGACACTTTAGACGCTGGTTGACGTAAAATATATTAACTACATGAAACGCTAGATTTATACAATATTGTAACTATAATTTATTAAATAAAACAAATTTCTATATTAACTTCAATCAACTTTCAACTATAATAGTAAAAGCATTACCTTTAAAAAGCCAGAGGTTACAAGAACCCTTGGCTTTTTATTTTATTGACTTTGGCTCGCATACCAAACTCTTACTATATCCCCATTTGATGTTTCAATATCATAAGCAGTTAATTGAATTTCAATATTTTCATCTGCATACACATATTTTTTTTTCATATCTTCATCCATTTGTAATTTAAAATTCTCAATGTTATAGTTTTTTTCAGTAAGATAAGCCATTAATACGCTTTGAGGATCTAAGTCTTCCGTATGATGCCCTTGCTCTAATTCACTAATATATTGACTGTTGAATTTTTCTGGCAGGCTTACATCATGATTATTACGCTGAGAAGTTGTAGCAAAGACTACGATGATTCCAATAACTAAAATAATTGCACTCACAATACAAAATGCGGACCCCTTTTTAATACGCATAATCGACACAATCCTTTCTTCAATAGCGTTTTTACTAAAATTGTTTACAAAAGGCATAAAACGGTTTTTCTTTTCTTCCAGACCAATCAATGTTAGAGCATAGGCCGATTTTATATTTTCTCCGAATGTCCTTACAACAGCTTCATCACAGGACAATTCAATATCCCGGTTTGCTAGTACATACATTAGCCATACAAAAGGATTAAACCAGTGAACACATAAAGCCGTTGCCATCACCAGCTTAATCAGTGTATCAAATCGCTGGATATGGACAAATTCATGGGTCAGGATATAACATAATTGTGTTTCATCTGTCCAATCTGTTTGTTTGGGTAAAAGTATAATGGGTCTGAATATTCCATAGGTCAGGGGAGCGGTAATCCTGTCTGATTGCCGTATTTGAACCCTTCGCCACAATGAATGTTTTTTTTGCCATCGCATCACAAATTCATTGTCAACTGGAAGAGCCGCCTTATACTCCACCCGGCAACGTAGGTGTGTTACGAGGAAAAACAGAGTGCAGCCTGTCAAACCAATGAGCCAAATTACCAGTACAGGAGATATATTTTCATACATCAATCCAGTCTGAGATGAAATGGTTTCTGTAATAGGTGTATTAGGGGATGTAATAGGTATCCCCACTAGTGGTAAATCCGCTTCATTAAATCTGTTTTTCAGCAAATCTAAAACCGAGTATATACTGAACTGTGACGGAATAGCAAAGGGAATCAATAAACGACACAAAGCTATTCCCCACAAAACTAAAAAGGTCTTTTTTGGTAGCATGTGCAATAATAGCACACGGATAATGACAATAGCCAGAATAAGAACAGAAGTCGAAAAACTCATTTTTAATAAGAGCATAAACTGTCCTCCTTATTCCAGATTGTTGACGAGCCGCTGTAGTCGCTCTATTTCCTCCGTGGACAGATTTTTGCGTCCTATAATAGAAGCCACAAGCTGATCTGCAGCACCGTCATACATTTTGTTGATGAGTTCCGTTGTTTCAAGTTCTCTTGCTTGTTCAATTGTGACAAGAGGATGGCACACAAAATTGGGAGCAATCCGCTTAATCGCCCCTTTGTCAATGCATCTTTTGATTAGCGTGTAGGTCGTGGTCTTATTCCAACCGACTTGATCTTTTAGGATTTCTGCAATCCGCTTTGCGGTTGTATCTCCATTTTTCCAGAGAACATCCATTATCTTTAATTCTGAATCAAATAACTTGATTGGCATGATAAGCTCCTTTGCAAGAAAATTTTACTCCAGTAGAACAACTATGTTTCCATATTAATCCAGTAGAATCGATTTGTCAATAGAATTTCAAAAAATTGAATGACTAATATCGCTTACGTTTAGTCCGCTGACTGCACAACATTTTTAAAATTATTATTATAGGTGTGTATTATATTCAATTAATCAGTGCTAAAAATCTCAAACTAATTTACTAAATTTTTCAAAGGCTTGTCCCTATTTAAGTATTTTAATACATATTATAAATAGAAAGAAACTTAAAAGTGCTATTACCCAATTGGAGGTGATTCCGATGGTTTACTGTTTTAGGCATATGCTTGTTGAATATCTGCATATTGTCTAGTTGAATTTAAATGTTATTCACAAAAAATAGTTTTCTTTACAAGGAGGTTAATCATGAAAAAGATTTTTGCAGTATTTTTATCTGTTGTTATGTTAATTTCAAGTTCGAGTATTTCAGCGTTTGGTGCTAATAGTGAAACAGTGAAAACAAACCCTCTTGATACCGGAAAGGAAATTCTATACTATCTATACTGGACAGTTGATGAAAAGTTAGAAAGTGACCTTCAAGATTTGCAGAAAAAACTAGAACTTTCTGATGAGCAAATGAGTACATTAAAGGAATTGGGGTTAACAGAGCATCAAAACAATACTAATCTTACCTCAGCTTATTCAAGTAACAATCGTTCGAGTATTCAATCATTCAATACCACTATTGAGAATACAACTATTGAAAGAAACGAGACAATTAATTCAATTTTGAACGATAAGTATTCTGATTTCCGTAACTGGATTGCATCGTGGTGGGAAGATGAACGTGAATATCGTATGAATATAATAAAGCCTATGGCAAGTGTTAACTATATTCAGGTGTGGGCAACACAATATGTGCCAACCACATCAGGAGCAGCTGAGGTTGCTCTCCCTGATAAGTATGTCAAATGGGCAAATCTGGGTTGGGGTGGTAATTATAATAATCCTCCCTACGTCGTAAATGTACAAAGCAGTACCCATTCTTCCTCTTTGGTTGGTATAAGAGTTGATGAAGTTGGACCATGGAATGAAAATGATAATTACTGGGATAATACTCGTCGAAAATTTACAGATCTAAAATTAGGTGTACCTGAAGCACAGGTTGCCTATTATGAAGATTATAATAATGGCAAAGATGAATTTGGAAGAACTGTACTTAATCCAGCGGGAATTGATTTGTCCACAAAGGCTGCGAAGGATTTAGGTTTTGGGAGTTATGAGAGCGGTTGGGTTGTAGTAACTTATACGGATCTGCCTTAATTAATGTATAACTGAACTTATCAGCCGTATATATAAGAGGGTATGCTCTATCACTAAAAATAAAGTGATAGAGCGATACCCTCGTCCTATGTAGAATAAATAGGAAACAGCACATACGTAAATTTCACATATGTCTTTCTGACGCTCATATGTATCTCTATATGAAGTTACTCCCTTTCATCTAGTAAAGCAGCAAAAAATGCAACTAACGCTCAAAACAAAGCCAAACTCTCTGCGCTCTAAACATTGTTTTTCCTAGCTAAGTTTCTTGCTACTTAAGTGTCATAAAACCTCAGAGGGCAAAACTCCTCCCTGATGGTTCTCTGCATATCCACAATTTGGTTTCATGTGTTTGCCGTGCTTTGTAGTTAATCTATCTTGAACCTTGTTATACTTATGTTATAATGATTAGGTCGTAAACTAAATCGCGTGGATTGAAATATGTTTAGTTTTATTATAAACACTCCCACCAGAACATGTAGGAGTATTTTAGTAAAATACTCCTATCCCCATCTTAAAATCAATATCTATTCCCGTTTGTTCACTATAATCTTTCACACTTCTAAGCACAGCCATATCATCTGCAACCATTTTAAGCTTTCCGGCACCATTTAGAGCTTCAAATTCATTTTTAAAAATATTGACCGTATAAGGCTGTAACGAGCGCAATACTCCTCGTAAATCGTCAATATAGTCAATCTTTTCAATCAACTTTTTTGTATTCTCATCATAAGGTATAATAACTGCATATGTATTTTCATTGATTAATTTAAAATCATCCGATATTTTTTTGAAATTATAATTAAAGATATTCCTACTATCTGGCTTACCTGTAGGAACACCAGCTTCAAGCCGCCGCATAATTCCTTTTCTATCAAGGCCTTCACTTCCTTTACCAAAATATAGCAAGTTAAAATAGGCTTTGATTGCATCCGGTGATATAATATCTTCGTAATTTTTTATAATTTCCTTGGTCACTTCAATTGGTAATGCCATAGAAGACGGCATATGCTTGTAAAATTCCTCTTCCGGCTTAAAAATATATACTTTTCCCAATATTTCATGCCCAAATTCATCAACTAACTTTCCTTCTCTATTACATCTGCCAGCTGATTGAATTATTGAATCCAATCCACACATTGCACGATATACTACCGGAAAATCAACATCAACACCCGCTTCAATAAGCTTTGTTGAAATGACTCTGCATGGTTGCCTTTTTTTCAACCGCTCACGAATTTCCTGTATTATTTTTAGTCTATGTACCGGGCACATAAGTGTTGAAAGATGGTAATTTCCTTCTCCTGTTAATAATGAATATATCCTCTTTGCATGCTTTCTTGTATTAACTATCGTAAGACACTGCTTCTGAGACATCATATACTCTACCAGTATTTCTGAATTTACTTCTTCCAGACTTTCTATCCTAGTTCTGGTAAATGCCCCAAATATATCCTTTGCTGAATCCTCACAAATTTCCATTATTTGATTAGGGAAGGGGAAAAATTCTTCTAATGCAGGTTGCGTCGCACTGCATAATACAGCAGTGCACCGGTAGTTATATACAAGCTCCGAAATTGCTGCTATACAGGGCTTCAAAAATTCTACAGGAAACATCTGTACCTCATCAAATATAATTATACTATTTGCAATATTATGTAGCTTTCTGTTTCTGGATGATTTGTTAGAAAACATTGATTCAAAGAATTGAACATTTGTTGTGACAATAATCGGCATATCCCAATTTTCTGAAGCAAGATACTTTCGCTTTTCACCGGAATCTTCCTCATATTTGAAATCATAATTGGAATGATGCTCAAGAACATTCTCCTCACCAAAAATATCTGTAAATACCCTGGCGTTTTGCTCTATTATACTGGTATAAGGAATAACATAGATAATTCGTCTAAGACTATTTGCAATTATATGATTTATTGCAAATGCCATGGATGAGAGTGTTTTTCCTCCTCCTGTTGGAACTGTTAATTTATATACTCCTCTTCCCAGACTTGCCTTCAAGATACATTTTTTTAAAATATCCGCACGCTTCTTATTCACTATATCCTCAGAAACAGGAAAACTATTTAATCTGGCATCCAGAAGCTTCTTCATGAGATTAAAATCACAGACCTTTGAAATTCTTTCTATACCACCGTTCATAAATGTTTCGGTATCTAGAAAATCACCGTCTGTTAAGCACGAATAAATCATATGTGTAAAGAAGGCAAAAGTAAAGCCCCCCGTCCTACTCAACTTTTTGATCCCTTGGGGCGAAAATTTGATTTTTGATACATCTATCTCTTTTTTATATTCTTCATAATCAGGAATTTTATATTCCTTCGATAAACGGCCATATAAGGTCCCTTCTCCTCCAGAATCTGCCAGAGTACCGCAGTCTGGCAGTCCGCTATGATGCCCTGCAATACAGTAAGCTGCTAATTTTCCAAACAAAGGTTTATTATATGCTACTCTTGCCCCTGCAGTTGAATGATCGCATTTTTTTCCTTTTCCACTGATACGAAGTTGAAAATTCTTAGAATATTTCCCGATATCATGCAGCATACCACATTCTGCAGCAAAATCTCCGTTAAAAAATTCATTTCCAAACTCCCTGCAGAGTTTCCCAGTGCCCTTAAGATGCTCGTTAAGCAACTGCTCCACACTCTCATCCGAGTCCCATTTATGTGCAATATACATAATCTCCCCCTGCTACTATGATTCGGCTTTTAATTCTTTAAAACATAGCACCTGTTATACATACAACGTATCTGAACTACCTTTTATACCATCATTCTACCACATACACTATTGAACGACTATATTTTCTTTGCCACATTCTTCTCAATCAATTCCTTCAGATTATCCTCAATATACCTGTAGGTCCGCTCAAGAAATTCTTCGATTGTACCCCTTTCCTTATAATAGCTTTGTATGCACTCCTGAGGTGTCCTCCCCTGTATCAAAACTGTATAGAACTGTTCATATGCCTTCTGAGGATATGGAACGATTTCCTGCAGCGCCTTTGTATTCAGAGTCGGGTCAACAATCATCTCTTCCAAAAACCATAAAGGTTCCGGGTGCTCCGGTTCCCTGGCCTTCGCATAACCATGCATGGACTTCCATTTTTCAAACAGCACAAAATGATTGATTTCATGCATTGCAGCTTTGTAAATATATTCTTCCTTCGTCAGATAATGAATCCAGTATTCCTTTGTGAATACCTTTCTGGGAAAGAAACTATACAGTCCCAGATAGCAGGTTATGTCACCGTATTCCTTTTTCCATGACAGGCTAAATTCCTGAAACAGAACCGGCAATGCAGGCGCAATCACCCTATTAAGCTTATCCTGTATCTCAGCAGTCTTTTCTAACATAACCTCCTTTTCCTTTTTGTACTTGAGTTCAAACACATCTCTGACTATATCTCGTACCTCTTCCTTCATTAAATCAGAACTAATTCTGCCGGCCAACTCAGGAAATGCACGAAATATTCTATCCTGAAATGGCAGACTATTATTTTATTTAAGAAAATCCGGATTAAGACTATTTGCCACAAAATTAATATTGAATTCTAAATCCGAAACCTTTACGTAAATTTCCGGTATCCGTTCTGTCACATTTCTCACCTTCTTAAAATGATAATCTTCTTTCATGTCCTATGTTATCACTCTTCCTACGCATTTACAATAATTACAAGTCCAACAGCCAGCTCTCCATTTTCAGATTATCAGCCCACCTGTAATTTAACCAGTCTGCCTGTTATCAATTTCAGACATCTCGTTACTGTTCACCTTACTATCACATCAAACCCATGAAGTAAGTTTATGGAACCGGACAATGACCAAGGGGTTTATTTCCAATCCCCAGATGATTTTGGCTTACCTTTCGTAATTTTCTATTGAGAAGTTCCCTAATGACACTGAAAGGGCGGCAGCTGTTCCTAGGTAAAATTATACCACTGTCTGAGCTCACAGCTCCACGCCGAAACAACCTTCCAGCGAGTTTGGTATAATTTCACCTGCCAGGAACAGCTGCCGGCATTTTAGTGGAATTCGGAACCCCGAACGAGAAAATTACGAAAAGTAAGCCAAAATCATCGTCCGTTCCCAATCCCCCCTTCCCCATTAGGCACTGTTTTCCACAACCATACAAAGGGAAACCTCCCTGATACCGTCGTATCCGTGTAAGTTGTCATAGATTTTTGTAAACGCAAAGAAACGGCGGCTCTGAAAATCAAAGCCGCCGTTTCTTTGGCACATGAAGATATGTCTGCTGTACGACGGCTTTTTTTCTTTTGCCGCTGTCCGGCAGACAGTAGAGTATTCAGTCTTACAGTTCATTAATTACATCAGTTACCGCCATATTATGAATCCGTTTTGAAGGAGCATAGATTGCAGCGATAGACGTAATCGAAACAACCAAAAGCACAATAATGATATGCATAATAGGAATACTCCAAGTAGCGTAGTTAAAATAAGCAGTAATAAGATTGTCGTATAGTAACTTGTTAATGAACAGACCAACTACAACTCCGACAATACAACCTGATATAGAATAGGTAAACGCTTCAGCGGCTATCATTTTGGTAATCTGATGTTCATTCATACCAACCGCGCGCATGACTCCATATTGCTTTATTTTTGCGGATACGCTCATAGAAATACTGTTCATAATATTTAATACAGAAACCAAAGTTATAATTGTCAAAAATCCATATACAAAAAACGTAAATGCACTATATGTGTTCGTAGTCCGTTGGTCCCGTTTGTCAGTAAACTTGTACTTTTCACCTACGACATTATGGATGGCTTCAACATTTTTGTCCGTCGCATCTTTTGTCGTCTGTATAAGAATAATTGAATAGTCGGTTACGCCGGTAAGGCGAGTAAAAGTTTTCCCAGAAGTAATGAGTGTTATTTTCCCATTTGGAGCACCGTTATCACTAAATGGGTTACATTTTAACAGCCCTGCGATTTCTACTTCCTTATTGCCTACTTGTATTTTATCGCCTATTGCTAAAGGATTATCCTTGTCCCAGATTGTAAGTACGTAATTACTGTCCCCATACACTTTTGAAATATCGCTGCCTTTTCTAAGTTGCTTATCTTTTGTAAGACAGTCCAAATCATAATCATCGTAGGAAATCATATCAATCGTGTTTGTTTGAGAATTTACTTCTGCCGGAATATCAAAGCAGCTCCTTCGGCCAAAAACATGTTTTACACCTGACATACCTCTTATTTTATCAAGCAGTACACTGTCTATGGAATTTGAACTGTTATTACTATCAATGTTGATATCAGGAGTATCCGAAAACTGGGGCATAATATAGCCGATAAACTCAATGAAGACTGAAAAGCTCAAAAACAGGATAATGCTAAGAGCAAATGAGCTTGTCATAAGTATTAAATTTTTCTTTGCCGATACTGCATGATGAATACCGAGGGCAGTTTCAATTTTTGAAAAACAGATATTCAACGCATGGGTTGCATTTTTTGTGTTTTCCGAATTGCCCGATATTGCCGTTACAGGCGATACCTTTGCAGCTCGTTTTGCCGGAGACCTGGCGGCAATGAGTACTGTAACAACTCCCACAATTATTCCGCTGATAATGCCAGTTGGACTGACTCCCCAAAGTGGTATACCGGAGAACCCTTCACTGACAAGAAGCCGTAGCACAGCACATAATCCCCATGTGACTACAATCCCAAGTATCACACCTATTGGAACCGCAATTTTGCACCAATTAAGGGCTTCCAGTTTGACAAAACGGATAATCTGTTGTTTGCTCATTCCAATGCAGCGCATCATTCCGAAAAACTTTGTCCTTTGGGCAACATTACTGTTTATACTGCTTGAAATCATCAGCACCCCTGCAATCATGATAAGCACAAACAGCACAGCTGCTGTAGAATATAGAGTTCGCATCGATCTTCCACTAAGGTCCTGCTGCTTATTCAGTAATCTTGATGTCTCCATTCTAACACCCATATCTGCCATACTAAAAACGGCAGTTACCAAAAATACGGCAAATATAATACACAGAAGCGTCTTGTGGTTCTGCCGTCTGTGTACTTTTGCAGAAATCGGAATTAGGCTAAGATAGCTTTTCATTCACGGCACCTCCCTAAATCGGTCAGTATGCCATCGGACACTTGCAGTATCCGGTCTGCGGTCTGTGCGATACTTCGATTATGGGTAATCATAACAATGGTCTGCTGATACTTTCTTGCAGCTTCTTTTAGCAAAGTAATCACTTCACTGCTGTTTTGCGTGTCCAGATTACCTGTCGGCTCGTCAGCAAGAATAAGCGCCGGCCGCGTAATCAGCGCACGTCCGATTGCTACACGCTGTTGCTGTCCACCTGATAATTGACTGGGTAAATGATGGCGGCGTTCTTTCAAATTAAGCACCGTAAGTAGTTCCTCAAGATACTTTTTATCGGGCTTTTGATAATCAAGCAATATGGGAAATATGATGTTTTGCTCAACATTCAATTCTGGAATCAGATTAAAACTCTGAAAAATAAATCCAACATTTCTGCGCCGAAAAATTGTCAGGCTGCTATCTTTCATGGAAAAAATATCTTTACCATCAATAAAAACCTTACCGGCAGTGGGCGTATCAAGCGCACCTGCCATATTTAGGAGCGTACTCTTGCCGGAACCGGATTCTCCTACAATTGCGACAAAGTCACCTTTCGGAACGGAAAAGCTAACGTCTTTTAATGCGTGTACAGCAGCTTCACCGCTGCCATAGATTTTTGAAATTGATTTAACTTCCAATAAATTCATAGGTTATACACCTCTTTCTGTCTTGCTATTGAAAGGTTATCACGTAAATCCTACTGTTATATGACACTTACCCTACAATTTTGTAGGAATTAAAAAATTGATTATAAATGTAGTGCCAAAACCTAATTCGCTGTCAACCTCAATTGTCCCGCTGTGTGCTTCAACAATTGCTTTTGCAAGCGGCAGCCCAAGTCCAATCCCTTGTATGTCTTTAGAAAAACGACTGCGATAAAATCTTTTGAAAATATGGTGTAAATCGTCTGGGTGAATACCGCTCCCGTTGTCTTTTATGATGACTTGAACTACAGACGCAAATTGTTTCCATTCAATATGAATTGCACTTCCTTTTTGCGTATGTTCAAAGGCGTTTTTAACAATATTACTGATTGCTTCAATCAGCCAATTGCGGTCACACAATAAAGTAACATTTTCATCACCGGATAGAATTATCTTCTTTTCCTCTTGCTTGGCATGAAATGAAAAGTGTCTTTCTATACAGCCCATCATTTCAGATACATTTTCTTCGGCTTTCTCGATTACGATTGTTCCGGCGTCGAGTTTTGTAATTTTCAAGAGGTTTTGCACCAGTATTTCTATTCTGTCAAGTTCCTGCTCTGAAAGAACAGTAAACTCACTGATGGTCGGTAAATTCTTTGCTTCTTCTTGGACAATACCATTATAGACATTAAGGGCAGCAAGCGGAGTTTTTAACTGGTGAGAAATATCGGAAATGGTATCTTTCAAAAATTTCTTTGCTTTCCCTTCATTTTCAGCGTGGGCGTTCAAAATAGAAACTAAGGAATTTACTTCATGAAAAAGTCTGTATAGCTCGCCCTCATCATCACATTCAATACGTGCATTTTGATTTCCGGAAATATATCCTTTAATTTGTGTTACTGCATTTTCCATGATTGCATTTTGTTCCTTGAAATATCTATAACCTATTGCCAATATGGAGATACTCATGCACAAGGAACATACCAATATACACAATGCTGAATTTTCAAATTTCAAACCTATAAAAGCAGTAGAAATCAAAGTAAATGCTACTATTAGCAGCACTACCAAACAAAAAAGTTTTTTGATTTTACTGTTTACCAGTATTTTCATCGTACACCCCAATCAACAGTATTCCATTTGTACCCCATACGCCGAACCGTCACTATTTTTTGAGGGTCGCCCGGATCGTCCTCGATTTTTGTACGCAGTCTGCGTATATATACGGTAAGTGTATTATTGTCTATATAGTTTTCATCGCAGTCCCATAGCTTGCTTAAAATCTGTTCTGCTGAAAGAACAATATCGGAATTTTCCATAAGCAGACGTAACAATTTATACTCACTTGCTGTTAAGTCAAGTTGTTCTCCATTTTTATATACCTCTCCTTTTAGCAGTTGTACTTTTATACCATTAGAATTTAATTCGGTATCAGCATGATTAAAGTTGTCACTTCTGCGAAGCAGCGCATTTATTCTTGATAGAAACACCGCCAGTTTGAACGGCTTTGTTATGTAATCGTCGCCGCCAATATCAAGTCCCATTATGATATCCGTTTCTTCATCAGCAGCGGTAAGAAAAATAATCGGTATCTTTGATGTTTTACGAATTTTTTTGCATAAATCATAACCGGAGCCATCGGGAAGCGACACGTCTAAAATCACCAAATCATACTTCTCATTTGTCCATAGTGCTTTTGCTTCAAGACTTGTACGAGCAACATCTATTTCATATCCTTGCTTTTTGATAGCAAAAGATAAACCACTAATTAAACTCAAATCATCTTCAACAAAAAAAATATGTTTCAATTTTCTCACCGTCCTTCATTTTTCTGCGTGTATGTCGTCTGTCAACGGGCTTCACCTTTCGTTTGCAAACAAAATCACCATAAATTATATACGGACAACCGAATAATATCAATATGCAGACACAATAAATATGATTTATATAACCATTTCTATTGCTTCTATCTCCCATATAAACTTATCACTTATAGTGATCATCCTTTTGCTAAGCTGGCAAATGCAGATAATTGAGAAGAAATACTGGAGTTATATTATTTTTCCAACTAAAACAAAGCCTGTAAGTCATGAAATCTCAGACTTACAGGCTTTCTCCCTGAATCAGGCTATTATTACAAGTACCGCTCTTCGCATTACTTGAATCTTATCGTTTTAAATATAAATTATTATATATTATGAAAAGGCCTCATTCAGCTTTTCTGTTCCCGAAAGAATAAATTTGCCATCTTTAATGATTACTGTCTCTTTGCCGTTCTTTTCAACTACCGTTATCTCAGCCAGTTCGTCATAAGGGATCGTGATATCCGTATGGCAGTTAAAATAAGCCTTTTCAATCTCGGTCTTTCGAAGGATGGATACTTCATTATCCTTGGCTATAATCTTCTTGCCGTCCGGATTGAACAGCTCAAGCTCCTCACTCATCTTATAGCAGGTATCCCCTACTGCAAAGTGGGGTCCGGTCTTTTCCGCTATCAGGATGGGAA
>JAEWCZ010000036.1 GCA_023390335.1 Bacillota bacterium
GCTATGGGATGCCCAGGCGGTTTTTTGCGTGTAAATGATGAAGGAGGAACAAATGCTATGAATTTGATTTCTTTAAAGGACGAATTAAAGAACAATTCTTATCCCGGAAGAGGGATCGTAATCGGAAGGACCCCGGATGGGACAAAGGCAGTGGCTGCTTATTTTATTATGGGAAGAAGTGAAAACAGCCGTAACCGGATATTTGCTCAGGAAGGGCAGGGAATTCGTACTCAGGCATTTGATCCCTCTAAGCTGACAGACCCCAGTTTAATTATTTATGCTCCGGTAAGGGTTCTTGGAAATAAGACCATTGTAACCAATGGAGATCAGACCGATACCATTTATGATGGAATGGATCAGAAGCTGACCTTTGAACAATCCCTTCGTTCCAGAGAATTTGAACCGGACAGTCCCAACTATACCCCTCGCATTTCAGGGATTATGCATTTAGAAGACGGTGAATTTCACTATGACATGTCCATCTTAAAAAGCAATCATGGAGATGCCAGATCCTGCAACCGCTATACCTTTTCTTATGAAAATCCACTGGCTGGCGAGGCTCGCTTTATCCACACCTACATGCAGGATGGAGATCCCCTTAAAAGCTTTCAGGGAGAACCAAAGCTGGTTGAGACCCTTGATGATATGGATGCATTTACAGAGCTTGTTTGGGAAAGCCTAAATGAAGAGAATAAGGTATCCCTGTTTGTCCGATATATTGATATCAAAACAGGTGCATATGAGACGAGAATCATAAATAAAAACAAATAACAGGAGCGCAAAGGATGAACGAGCTGGAATTAAAATATGGTTGTAACCCGAATCAAAAGCCATCCCGTATATTTATGCAGGATGGGAAAGAATTGCCGATTAAAGTTCTAAGCGGCCGCCCCGGATATATTAATTTTCTGGATGCCTTTAATGGCTGGCAATTGGTAAAAGAGCTGAAAGAGGCCACCGGACTTCCGGCAGCAGCCTCCTTTAAGCATGTTTCTCCCGCCGGAGCTGCGGTAGGTCTTCCTCTTGATGATGTATTATCAAAAATCTACTGGGTAGATGATATGAAGGACTTATCTCCGTTGGCCTGTGCCTATGCAAGAGCGAGAGGCGCTGACCGTATGTCAGCCTTTGGAGACTTTATTTCCTTATCTGATATCTGTGATGTAGATACGGCGAAAATCATTAAGAGGGAAGTATCCGATGGTGTTATTGCCCCTGGTTTTGCCCCTGAGGCATTAGAAATCCTAAAGGCGAAAAAGAATGGAAATTATAACGTTATTCAGATAGATCCCGATTATGTGCCAGAGCCTCTTGAAACAAAACAGGTGTATGGGATTGTGTTTGAGCAGGGAAGAAATGAACTGAAAATAGATGGAGAGCTGTTAAAGGACGTTGTTACTAAGAATCAGGAGATCCCGGATTCCGGGAAAATGGATCTAATCATTTCTCTCATAACCTTAAAATACACCCAGTCAAACTCCGTTTGCTATGCAAAAGGGGGACAGGCCATTGGAATTGGAGCCGGGCAGCAGTCAAGAGTCCATTGTACCAGACTGGCAGGAAGCAAGGCTGATAACTGGTTCCTGCGTCAGGCACCTCAGGTATTAGAACTTCCATTTGTGGATGATATCCGCCGGGCAGACAGAGACAATGCCATTGATATTTACATTGGTGAGGAATATATGGATGTCCTGGCTGACGGAAGATGGGAAAGTATATTTAAAGTGAAACCTCCTGTATTTTCCGCAGAGGAAAAAAGGGCCTGGCTGGATCAGCTTTCCGGGGTCGCCTTAGGCTCAGATGCATTTTTCCCATTTGGGGATAACATAGACCGGGCTTATAAAAGCGGGGTGCAGTATGTGGCCCAGCCGGGCGGTTCCGTACGGGATGATCAGGTAATTGAAACATGTAACAAATATGGAATGGCAATGGCATTTACCAAAATCCGCCTGTTCCATCATTAAGATATTATAAAAATCGGACAGAGACTCAGACAGACCATTGAGTTTTCTTGTCCGATTTTTTATATCTCTCTTTAAAAAAGAGGAAAAAGAAGTACCAGCCAATATTTATTGTAAAAGCACTTTCATGGAAAGGGCAGCATAAAATGAGAGTAAGTAAGTTTAAGGTGGCTTTCTTTGAAAACTTTTCCCAAACCTTTAACTGCGCGAGAGGAACGAGAGTGTCTGGAACGATACCAGGAAGGGGATCAGGAGGCGAGAGCCACACTCATTGAGCGAAACATGCGTCTGGTTGCCCATGTGGCGAAAAAATATCAGAACACGGATTATGACATGGAAGATCTCCTATCCGTAGGAACGATCGGTCTGATTAAAGCCGTGAACACCTTCCATCCGGATAGAGGCTCAAGGCTGGCTACCTATGCGGCCAAATGTGTGGAAAATGATATCCTATCATAACGGCTCACAGGCATAGGAATTTCCAAATTTTTACATATTATACTTGCAAGGCCGAACATGCTTGTTATAATGGATTTATCACTATGTAATGAATGGAGAAAGGGGATTATATGAAAAAGCAGGTCATTTTACAGACTCCTCCCATGGGGTGGAACAGTTATGATTATTATGATACGACTGTGAATGAGGATCAGATCAGGGCCAATGCAGATTATATGGCAGCACATTTAAAGGAATATGGGTGGGAATACATTGTAGTGGATATTCAGTGGTATGCTTACGGGGCAGGGACAAGGAGGGACAAGTACCAGTACATACCCTTTGGGAAAGTGGAAATAGATGAATTTTCCAGGCTGATCCCCTGCACAGAGCGTTTTCCATCATCAGCCGGGGGAAAGGGGTTTAGCCCTCTGGCTCACTATATCCATGAGCTGGGACTTAAATTTGGCATTCATATCATGCGTGGAATTCCAAGAATTGCTGCACATACCCATGGCAAGCTTATGGGAACGGATAAGACCGCCAATGAAATCGCAGATCCCGGGTCTGTGTGTTTCTGGAATCCTGATATGTATGGGGTAATACCTGGCATAGAAGGGGCTCAGGAATATTACGACTCCATCATAGAACTTTATGCCAGCTGGGGCGTGGACTTTATAAAATGTGATGATATATGCCGAATGGATGTCCCGTCGGCAAAGCAGGAAATTGTAATGCTTCATAAGGCCATCAAAAAGTGCGGCCGCCCTATGGTATTAAGTCTTTCTCCAGGCCCTGCACTGATTAATGAATCATGGCATTACAGTACCTATGCAAACATGTGGCGTATTACCGATGATTTTTGGGATGACTGGAAATACCTTCTTCCCATGTTTGAGCGCTGTGAAATCTGGCAGAACCATGTGAGTGAAGG
>JAEWCZ010000053.1 GCA_023390335.1 Bacillota bacterium
TTGCATGTGTTAGGCACGCCGCCAGCGTTCGTCCTGAGCCAGGATCAAACTCTCAAATTAATATTTGAAAAATTTAATTAGCTCATTAAAATTGCTGACTTTTTCTAGTTCTTGTTTCCAAAAACCAGGTTATAAAGTTCGCAAGTTACTCAATTTTGAAATCGTTTTACGATTTCGGAATTTTTTCGAGTTCCTTTACATGTTTATCACTGTTTACTTTTCAAGGTCCATTTAATAACTGTTGCTGCCCCACGAGACAGCTTATATATAATACCATAAGTAAAATATATTTGTCAACACTTTTTTAAATAACTTTTTAAGTTGTTAGTTAATTTGGTGTGACTGCTCAAACAGCTTACTTATTGTAACACCTGTCCATTCTTTTTACAAAGTGAGTCAGAGCCTATAATCAGTGATTAATTTGATTTACTTTTGATATACTTACTTATACTATATTTATCATGCTTATTAATCCACATTACTCCAAATATAAATACAAAAAAAACTTGCTCTGTATATCAATACTCGAGCAAGCCTTTTGTACCTTTATAATTTATTCTTCGGTAAGTTCAGTATCTTCTGATTCTTCTAGTTCTTCCGATTCTTCGCTATCTTCATTAACCATTCTTGCTATGCTTACTACTTTGTTTCCTTCACTCATTCTCATAAGCGTAACACCTTGGGTAGCTCTGCCTAAGATACTAATTTCATTTACCTTCATTCTTATAATAGTCCCATCTGAACTTATCAGCATTATATCATCATCTTCAGATACTAATAACATACCGATTGATTTACCGGTTTTTTCTGTAATTCTGTATGTTAAGACTCCCTTACCGCCTCTTGTTTGGACTTTGTATTCATCAAGTTCAGTTCTCTTACCAAAGCCATTTTCTGTTACCACTAATAACGTAGTGTTATCCGTGCACACTTCCATACCGATTATAAAGTCCCCTTCATCAAGTTCCATGCCCTTAACACCTTGTGAGACTCTACCTATAGGTCTTGCATCAGTTTCATTAAATCTGATTGCCATACCATTAACCGTTGAAAGTATTATATCCTGATTACCATCGGTAAGCTTAACATCTATTAGCTCATCATTTTCCCTTAAACTAACGGCTGCAAGACCACCTTTTCTGATATTATCATATTCCATCAGATCTGTTTTCTTTACTAGGCCATTTTTAGTTGCCATTACAAGGTACAATCCTTCCTTATACTCCTGTATAGGAATTACAGTGGTAACCTTCTCATCCCCATTTAGCTGGAGCAGGTTTACTATTGCTGTACCCTTTGCCTGTCTTCCAGACTCAGGTATTTCGTATGCTTTTAGCCTATACACTCTACCCTTATTAGTAAAGAACATAATAAAGTGATGTGTGGAAGTTACAAATAGGTTTTTTACAAAATCCTCTTCCCTTGTACTCAATCCTATTATTCCCTTGCCACCACGCCTTTGGCTTTTATATGTGTCAGCAGGCAATCTCTTTATATATCCGAAATGAGTCATTGTGATAACACTTTCTTGCTCTTGTATAAGGTCTTCAATGTCTATTTCATCTTCGTCAATCTCAAGCTTTGTTCTTCTCTCATTAGAATATTTATTCTTTATAACTGAAAGTTCATCCTTTATTATTTGATGAACAAGAATTTCATTTGCGAGTACATCCTTATAATATTTTATTTTTTCAAGGAGCTCATTATATTCACTTTCAAGCTTCTCTCTTTCCAAACCTGTCAAACGTCCCAATCGCATATCTACAATAGCTTGGGATTGTTTGTCACTAAAGCCAAATCTCTCTGATAGCTTTTCTTTTGCAACGGATTCTGTTTTTGAACTACGTATAATACTGATTACTTCATCCAGATTATCCAGTGCTATTTTTAAGCCTTCCAATATGTGTGCCCTTGCTTCGGCCTTATCCAGTTCAAACTTTGTTCTTCGTCTGATTACATCCTCTTGGTGAGCTATGTAATAATCGATTACCTGTTTCAAATTCAAAGTTCTAGGCTCATACATTTTATCTTCAGTCGGTACTATTGCGACCATATTTACACTGAAGCTTTCCTGAAGCTGTGTATTTTTATATAGTTGATTGAGTACTACGTTTGGATTGGCATCACGTTTTAAATCAATAACTATTCTTACAGGTTCTTCTCTACCGGATTCATCCTGAATAAATGATATTCCATCTATTTTTTTATCCTTAACAAGATCTGCAATCTTTTCAACTAGCCTTGCCTTGTTTACCATGTACGGAATCTCAGTTACAACAATTCTATGTCTGTTACCATGAATTTCTTCAATAGTGGCTTCCGAACGTACTATAAGCCTTCCTCTTCCGGTTTTATATGCTTCTCTTATTCCTCTTTTACCTATTATTTTGGCAGCAGTTGGAAAGTCCGGACCTTTGATGTATTGCATTAATTCATCAATAGTTATCTCTGGATTATCTAAAACTGCACATATACCATCTATTGTCTCACCTAAATTGTGTGGGGGTATATTTGTTGCCATACCAACAGCAATACCTGATGAACCGTTAACCAATAAATTTGGAAACCTGGCCGGCAATACAACCGGTTCAACTTCATGTTCATCGAAGTTTGGCTTAAAATCAACTGTATCTTTGTTAATATCAGCCAACATTTCCATTGATATTTTGGCTAGCTTTGCCTCCGTATACCTCATTGCAGCTGCAGCATCGCCATCCCTAGAACCGAAGTTTCCATGTCCGTCCACTAATGGATGTCTCAATGAAAAGTCCTGTGCCATACGTACAAGGCTATCGTAAACAGCGGCATCACCATGAGGATGAAAACTTTTTAAAGCTTCACCTACGGTTGCAACAGATTTTCTGTATGGCTTGTCCGGAGTAAAACCTGAAGTAAACATGGTGTAAAGTATACGCCTGTGTACCGGTTTCAATCCATCTCGAACATCAGGCAGTGCTCTGTCTATTATTACACTCATAGCATAATCTATAAACGATTTTTTCATCTCAGATTCAATGTCTATGGGAATAATTTTTTGCTCCCTTATTTCATCTGCCATCTAACTTTTTACCTCTTTTCCTTTTATAAAAACAATCTTGTCCACTGTATATTGTAATAAACTTTTAACTTACTGTCCACTTTTTTGTATACCCGGTATATTTAAATACAACATTTAGTATTGCCATTTTATTACATGTTGAATACTGTTTATACATATGGGGAAACTTAGTGAAAGCTTGTTTTTATACATAAAAAACTGGACACCCACGGCCCAGTTTCCTAAATTTACACTTTAAATAACTTCTTACTTTATGTATATCAAGCCATATTATTCTTAGGAACTCGAACCACAAATTCTATGTATTCCCCTCTGTCAATCTGCGCAGCCTTTGCATTCACACCTGATTGCCTCATTATATCTATTGCTTGTTTTATAGTATTGACAAATATTCTTACATCCTTTATTGCTTTTGTCATTTTCTTTTCAGATGTTCTTTGTTTTACGGTTTTTGAGTACTTATCTATAGCACGTTCTACTAGTTCTTCAGTTTTCTTTACATTCAAGCCTCTTTCACAGACGAGTTTTAAAACTTTTAGCTGTAATTGTTCATCGTGAAGCTTTAGTAAAGCTCTTGCATGTCTTTCAGTCAGATTATTGTCAGAAAGAATTTTTTTAATCAATGGAGACAATTTTAACAACCTTATTTTGTTTGCAATTGTTGATTGGCTCTTTCCAATTTTCTGAGCAAGTTCTTCCTGAGTAAAACCGTGCTCATTTATAAGATTGCTGTATCCCTCCGCTTCTTCCATATAGCTAAGGTCTTCCCTTTGCAGATTTTCTATAAGTGCCATCACAGCAGAATCATTATCATCTACACTTATTACTATTGCAGGAATTTCCTTTAAGCCGGCCATTGTAGCAGCCCTAAGTCTTCTCTCACCCGCTACAAGCTCATATGTGCCGTGGGAAAGTCTTCTAACGTTTATGGGTTGCAATACACCATATTGTTTAATTGAATCACATAGTTCTTCAAGAGCCATTTTATTAAACTGTTTCCTTGGTTGGTATGGGTTAGGTCTGATATGTTCTATACCAACATAAGTAATATTTTTCTGATCTTCCTTCTTTTCCTGCTTTGTAAACTGAATTTTGCTCTCCAACATAACGGCACCATCCTTTGTATATTTTTTTAATTTTAAATTTGTAATCTACTATATGTTGTAAATTACTTACAAAGGATATTTCTATTGCAAACCATCTTTTCCTTTATTACCAATGAAAAATCGTTCGATAAAAAAGCAGTTAATAACGGATAATACTTCTTATATCAACGGTTCTTTCGAAGGTTTCCCCGCTTTCCTCGGATATTTTGTCGGGGTGTGTCTAAACTTTCTTACCACGACGACATTTCTTTCTATATTTGTGAAAGGTAATTCCATTTTTTCAATTTTCTCAATTTTACCACCTAAAATGTCGAGTGCTTTATTGCAATTCTCAAACTCTTCAGTGTTACTTCCTTTCATTGCGATAAATATCCCGTTTATTTTTACAAATGGCAGACAATATTCGAGTAAAACCGGGAGATTTGATACTGCTCTTGCAACAGCTATATCATACTTTTCTCTGTACATTGGATTAGTACCAAAGTCCTCTGCTCTGCCATGAATTGCTGATATATGGGTAATATTTACTGAATTTATTACCTCATTAAGAAACTTTATTCGCTTTTCCAAAGAATCAAGTAATGTAATTTCGTTTTTGGGATTCACAATTTTAAGAGGAATTCCAGGAAAACCTGCTCCGGTACCTACATCTATTATTTTTATATTTTCATTACTTACATATGGAACTATGCTGATTGAATCAATAAAATGCTTTATTACTATTTCCCTATCATCCTCTATTGCAGTTAAATTTATTTTTTTATTCCATTCTTTCAGAAGTTCCATATACTTTTCAAATTGCTCTACTTGAGTATCCGTTATTTCTTTTTTATAATGTGTAACACCTTTGATAAGCAATTGCTTTAATTCATTATCAAGCGCCATAAATTCCTCCAGTTACTAATTTTTCTTTCTATTAATCTGTTCAAGATATATAAGTAATACTGAAATATCAGCAGGAGATACTCCTGTTATTCTGGACGCTTGTCCTATGGAATGAGGCCTTATTTGTGAAAGTTTCTGCCTTGCCTCCAGTCTCAATCCTTGTATCTCATTATACTCGATATTCTGTGGTATTTTTCTGCCCTCAAGTTTCTTATATTGTTCCACCTGTTGCATTTGCCTTTTAATATATCCTTCGTACTTAACGGCAACCTCAACCTGTTCACGTACAGCTCTGGGTAGTTCAGGAAGCTCACATACTTCTGAAAGGCTTTCATAACTTATTTCTGGTCTCCTAAGTAATTCTGTTACCTGAATTCCACTTTTAATTGCGGTGCTGTTTCTACTTTCGAGGTATTTTAGGACAGCTTCGCTTGGTGGCAAATATGTGTTTTTGAGTCTTTCTATCTCTTTCTCTATCATTTCCTTCTTTTCAAGAAATTTATCATAACGTTCTTGACTAATTAATCCTACTTCTTTACCTATTTGAGTCAATCTAAGGTCAGCATTGTCTTGTCTAAGCAAAAGTCTGTACTCCGCTCTTGATGTCATCATTCTATAGGGTTCCTTTGTCCCCTTGGTAACAAGGTCATCTATAAGTACACCTATATAGGCTTGGGATCGGTCTAATATCAAGGGTTCTCTATTTTGTACCTTCATTGCAGCATTTATTCCAGCAATAATTCCCTGTGCAGCTGCTTCCTCATAACCAGAACTGCCATTTATTTGTCCAGCAGAAAATAATCCAGCTACATTTTTATACTCTAATGATAATTTTAACTGTGTAGCATCGATTCCATCATATTCTATTGCGTATGCACTTCTCATTACCTTAACATCTTCAAGACCGGGAATAGTTCTCATAAATTCTACTTGGACATCCTCCGGAAGGCTGCTTGACATGCCCTGAAGGTACATTTCTTCCGTATCCAGACCCATAGGTTCCACAAATACCTGATGGTGTTCCTTATCTGAAAATCTTACTACTTTGTCTTCTATTGAAGGACAATATCTTGGCCCTATACCTGTTATATTCCCACTATATAAAGGTGATCTGTGAATATTTCTTTTAATAACTTCGTGTGTCTCCTGATTTGTATATGTCAACCAGCAGGGAACCTGTTCCTTTTCAATTTTATCTGTTTCAAATGAGAAAGGGACAATTACATCATCACCGGGTTGTTCAGACATTTTTGAAAAGTCCAGGCTGCGTCTATTAAGTCTAGCAGGAGTTCCTGTTTTAAATCTAAGGAGATCTATGCCTAGGTTTTGCAGGCTCTCTGATAATTTATTTGCAGGAAATAAACCGTCGGGTCCTCCGCTATAACTTACATCTCCTATAAATATTTTACCTTTTAAATAAGTACCGGTTGTAAGAACTATCGCTTTACAATGAAAAATAGCTCCGGTATGGGTTTTTACTCCTATAACCTTTGTACCGGCTTCTTCAGTGAGTATTTCTACTACTTCTGCCTGCCTTATATCAAGGTTTTCCTGTGTTTCAAGATTATGTTTCATTTCCATCTGATACTGTCTTCTGTCTACCTGAGCGCGTAAGGAATATACTGCAGGTCCTTTAGATGAATTTAGTATTTTTGATTGGATAAATGTTTTATCTGTTGTCTTTCCCATTTGTCCACCTAAGGCATCTATTTCCCTAACAAGATGGCCCTTTGCTGTACCCCCTATGCTTGGATTACAGGGCATGTTTGCAATACTGTCAAGGTTAATCGAAAATATTATAGTGCTACAACCAAGCCTTGCTGCTGCCAGTGCTGCCTCACATCCTGCATGTCCTGCTCCAATAACTGCTATATCATAGCTTCCAGCGAAATAATCCATAAGGATTCTTCCTTTCTATATATAATCTGTAATTTTCTTGCTTAATGTTATTTTCCAATACAAAAACGACTGAATATATCATGCATTATAGCTTCGTCAATTGATTCACCTGTAATTTGACCTATGTTGTCGGCACAACTCTTTATATCAATCGTTACCATATCCAAAGGCATTCCTGTTTCAAATGAAGTCAATGCTTGCTTGATATCCTCAATAGCCTGGTCCACAAGATATTTATGCCTTGAATTGGTTAACAAAACTTCATCATTGCCACTTATTCTACCTTGTAAGAACAACTCAGATATTGCTGCTTCCAATTCTTCTATTCCCACGCTATTTATTACTGATGCATTTATAATTATATTAAATTCCTTTAGATTCTGGTGTATTTCATTTATTCTAGTGTTATTAACCATATCTGTTTTGTTAATTAGGACAAGAGATTTTTTATTCTTAATTAATTTCAAAATCTCAGCATCTTCTTCTTGTATCCCTGTTGCCGCAGAAAGCACTGCTATTGTAAGATCGGCATTTTCTATAGCTTCATACGCTTTGTTTACACCCATCTTTTCAACTACATCTTCAGTATTTCTGATACCCGCGGTATCTGTAATTTTAGCCGGAATTCCATTAATATTTACATATTCTTCAATGATATCTCTTGTGGTTCCCGGAATATCAGTAACTATAGCTTTTGTGCTTCCTGATAGTTGATTCAGCAAGGAAGACTTACCTACGTTGGGTTTTCCCGCAATTACTATATTTAGTCCTTCTCTTAATATCTTACCCCTGCCAAAAGTTCCTGCCAAAGTTAGAAGCTCTTTTTTTATATTTATAAGATTATCAAGTACATTTTCACCTGTTATTTCTTCTATATCGTGTTCCGGATAATCAACAGTTACCTCTATATGAGCCAGCAACCCTACTAAAGTTTCTCTTATGCTTTTTAACCGTGATGATAACCTTCCTTCAAGATGACTGATAGCGGCTTTTGAACTTTCAACCGTTTTTGAGTTAATTAAATCTATTATTGCTTCTGCCTGTGATAGATCTATTCTGCCGTTTAAAAAAGCACGTTTAGTAAATTCTCCAGGTTCGGCAGGCCTAACTCCATTTTTAAAAATTAATTCCAATATACGATTTATTATTACAATACCACCATGACAGTGAATTTCTATAACATCTTCTCTTGTAAAGGTATTTGGCTTACACATTTTTAGCAATAATACCTCATCTACAACTTCTTTTAATTCTTGATCCACAATCTTTCCGTATGTTACCGTATGAGATTTAATTTTCTCAATGGATTTTGAACCTTGAAATATATCACTTACTGTATCAAATGCCTTTTCTCCGCTTATTCTTATTACACCGATTCCGCCTGTCCCATACGGAGTCGAAAGTGCTGCTATCGTATCTTCATTGTACATAAATATTACCTCTTCGCAATGTGTCTGTTTTATTGCCCTACCACGCACAAAATGGTTCAAGGAGCAACCCTGAACCATCTAATATGCAGATTTATTTCTTAGTATGTGTTTTTCATGTAAATGATGTAGTTATTTCAGAGTAATAACTACCTTTCTCTTTGGTTCTTCACCTGTGCTGTATGTTTCTACATACTTATGACCTTGAAGAGACGAATGTATTATTCTTCTCTCATATGGATTCATTGGTTCCAGAGTAATAGGTTTTTTATATTTAACTACTTTATCCGCAAGTCTGTTAGCAAGCTTTATAAGTGTTTCTTCTCTTTTCTGTCTGTAATTTTCAACGTTTAGAATTACTCTTTTGTAATCTTCATATTCTTTATTAACAACCAGGCTTGTAAGGTACTGTAGGGAATCCATGGTTTCCCCTCTACGACCGATAATTATTCCGATATTATCTCCATTAATGTCAACAACTATACTTTCATCATCTTCGCTAACACTGATATCAGCCTCAACACCCATATTATTAAGTATTGTGTACAAAAAATCTGATGCTATGTCACATCTGCTCTTCTCTTCTTTTTCTTTAACCGTTACTCGTATTCTGGCAACTTTAGAACCTATTATTCCAAATATACCTTTGTTGCCTTCTTCTATAACTTCAATATCTACATCATCTTGTGTTAACTGTAATTCTTCGAGAGCAGCAGATATAGCTTCCTGAACCGTTTTACCTTTTTTCTCAATACTGTAAGCCATTATTTACTCACTACCTCCTTTTTATTAAGGACATACTTATTTACATAGTACTGCTGAACAATAGCAAACACATTACCCGCAATCCAATATAGGCCAAGACCTGCAGGGAATTGGAAAGAAAATATTAACGTCATTATAGGAGAAATATACATCATGCTATTTCCCATTGGGTTTGCAGCCTTATCTGAAGTTGCCTTAGGCATCGACATACGAACTGAAATGTATGTCGTAAGGGTTGCTATTATCGGTAATAGTAAAAGAACTGCAAAGTATGGATCACTTATAATCTTGTTAAAATGCCATGTAGGAATATCTCCTAAATTAATACCAAAACCATGGTTAGGGAAAAACATATTTAAATTCCCGACTTTTTCCCCCTGCCCTATACTCATATAATGTGTTATTGTATTAATTTCTGAGTATGCACTATTAATTGGTATATTTGACTCTGTTGCCAAACTATTTAACTGTGTAGCTGTAAAACCTAACATGTATTTAAGTGGTTTTGTAATAGCCTGCCATAATGATAACAGAATAGGCATTTGTATTAGCAATGGGAGACAACCGCCCGCAGGATTTATTTTATGCTCTTGATAAAGCTTCATCATTTCTTCATTCAGCTTTGCTTTATCGTTTGCATATTTTCTTTGAATTTCTTGAAGTAGAGGCTGAACCCTTTGCATTTCAGCTGAAGACTTGTACTGTTTTAAAGTTAAGGGAATCATTGCAGCCCTAACTATTATCGTAAAAATTATCAGTGCAAGACCGTAATTTTCAAAAGCAATGGTTTTATAAATCCAATAGAGGAATTGACCAAGTGGTCTTATTATTATGTCAAACATGTTTATCTCCTATATTACAATTAGTATCTATTTAACAGGGTCAAACCCTCCAGGATGAAAGGGGTGACACTTTAATATTCGTTTTAATGCTAGATATAAGCCTTTTATACAACCATATTTCACAACAGCCTCAATTGCATACTGTGAACAGGTAGGATAAAATCTGCATGTAGGCCTCATTTTAAGTGGCGATAAAAATTTCTGGTAAAATCTAATTAATGCTATTAATATTCTTTTAAGCAATTGTATTTCTCCTGGTCAAATATTTGCAACTTTTTAAGCAGATATTTGATTTCTTTTAACACAGCTCCATAAGTAGGAACACTCTCACCAGACCTTGCTGCAATGACTATATCATACCCATTGGAAATATAATCTTCATAATTCCGGTAACTTTCTCTGATTAATCTCTTTTTTCTATTTCTGATAACTGCCTTGCCTGCCTTTTTAGAAACAGATATCCCAATCCTATTTGAGGATTGTTTATTTGGAAGGATATAAACAGTTATATACCTTCCAACATAAAACGATCCTTTATTAAAAACTCTTGCAAACTCGTAATTCTTTTTTAATGTTACAGTCTTTTTCATAAAATACTGCCTTTACAAATATTAGTTCGTACGAAGAATAGCAAGTTTTAAAGAAAAAGACCACAAATATGCGGTCTTACGCTGAAAGAACCTTTCTTCCTTTTAATCTGCGTCTTCTTAATACTTTTCTGCCGTTAGAAGTACTCATTCTTTTTCTGAATCCATGTTCCTTCTTCGCATGTCTTTTTTTAGGTTGATATGTTCTTAACATTGGTACACCCCCGATCTATCTTTGTTTATATAAACAGTTGAGTGTTTTCTTTTAAAGACACCAGACCTATTATATATTATGATATTTCAACCTGTCAAGGCTTATTCAAAGCCTTACTGTTAGAATAATTTTTCAAATTTTTTTTTATTAATTCTTTTATTAATTCTAAGAACTATATATGGTGCTGACAAATTATATTTTTTCAACATGTTGTTACTTATATATATTATTTGCACATATACCTGTGGATATATATCCTTTTAAAATATATTTATGTGGATATCTCTCGTTTTTCTTATTGAATTTTCCACAAATCTCTGATATATTTATTAATACTTGTTGATAACCTGTGTGTTTTTAACATACCCGGTTGTTAATAACTTTTACTTTACCAAATATTTTTTAGTATTTCTCACTCATGATAAAACTTGTACAAGCTTTTTAACTCGTAGCGTTTTTGGATATTAACGTGCTTATTTATATTCGATATCATGCACATTTTTTATTATTAATATGTATAACCAAGGTGGGCGAAGGGACATGAACGTGCAACTTAATGAATTATGGAACCGTACATTGGAATTATTAAAAGGTGAAATGACTGAAATCAGTTTCAATACCTGGATTTTAACAATAGAACCAATATCTATTGATTCTAATACTGTTACTTTAGGGGTACCTGCTGATTTTAATAAAGGTATTCTTGAATCAAGATACTCATATCTAATTAAAAATGCATTAAGGCAAATAAGTCACAGAGAATATAATATTTATTTTGCAATACCTTCACAAACACCTGTAAGGCCCGCAGCTCAGGAATATACTGAAGACACTAATATGTCTTTTCTAAATCCTAAATATACCTTTGATACTTTTGTAATCGGTAATGGAAATAGATTTGCTCATGCAGCGTCGTTAGCCGTTGCGGAAGCACCTGCAAAGGCATATAACCCTCTTTTTCTTTATGGGGGAGTTGGTCTTGGAAAAACACATTTAATGCACGCAATAGGTCATTTTGTTTTAAGTCAAAATCCTGCTTTAAAAGTTTTATATGTTTCTTCAGAAAAATTTACAAATGAACTCATAAATGCAATTAGAGATGATAAAAATGAAGAATTTAGATATAAGTACAGAAATATCGATGTTTTGCTTATTGACGATATTCAGTTTATTGGGGGAAAAGAAAGAACGGAAGAAGAATTTTTCCACACTTTCAACGCTCTTTATGAAGCTAATAAACAAATAATCATTTCAAGTGATAAGCCTCCAAAAGAGATTCCTACTCTGGAGGACAGGCTTAGATCCAGATTTGAGTGGGGATTAATTGCGGATATTGCACCACCTGATTTGGAAACCAGAATCGCTATTCTTAGAAAAAAGGCTCAACTTGAAAATTTGGATGTACCTGATGATGTTATGGTTTTTATTGCAGATAAGGTAGGTTCAAATATACGTGAACTTGAAGGTGCTTTAAATAGAGTCATAGCATATTCAACTTTAACCGAAAATATCATAAATGTTGATATGGCGGTAGAGGCTCTTAAAGATATGCTCAACAACAGTAAAGCAGTTATTATAAATTCTAAAACTATACAAGAAGCGGTATCCAGATACTTTCATCTAAAAACAGATGAACTTAAATCAAAAAAGAGATCCAGGGACGTTTCTTTTCCTCGTCAAATTGCAATGCACCTCTGTCGTGAAATGACAGATATGTCTCTTCCCAAAATTGGAGATGAATTCGGTGGCCGTGATCATACGACTGTTATACACGCATGTGAAAAGATCAATCATGATCTCGAAAATAGTGCGGAATTAAGAAGAACGGTAGAGGATATAAAGAAAAATATAACTGGGGGTTAATCTGAAATTTGATGAAAGTTATACACAGTTTATGTTGATTTGGTGATCAAAATCTGTGTATAACTTAGAGTTTTGGATAAACTTAATGTTTTGTTGAAAAATTGTCTCGATTGGTCAACATTTTATTAACAGCATCAATCAATTGGTATAACTAAAGCAGACAAGTTATACACAGATTTAACACCCCCTACTACTATTATTACTATTTTTTATATTTTAATTATATTTAAAAAACGGAGGCACCTAGATGAAAGTTATATGCTCTAAAGAAAATTTACTTAATGGAATTAATATAGTTCAAAAGGCTGTTTCAACTAAAACAACTTTACCGATACTTGAAGGAATATTACTTAATGCTGTGGATAATTTCAAGTTAACAGGTAATGACCTTGAAATAGGTATAGAATGTTATGTTGAGGCTGATATAAGAAGTACAGGTTCCATTGTTATAAATTCTAAAATTTTTGGGGATATTGTAAGAAGACTACCTGATTCTGAAGTTCTTATCGAAGTTACAGCAAATAATCTTGTAGTTGTTGAATGTGAAAATTCACATTTTGAAATTAAAGGAATCAATCCTTCAGGATATCCAGCACTGCCGGTTGTGGAAAAAGAAAATGTTTTATCATTGACACAAGGCAACCTAAAGGATATGATCAGGCAAACTGTATTTGCAGTTGGCTCAGATGAAAACAGACCTGTATTAACCGGTTCTCTTATAGAAGTTAAAGATAAGGAATTAGTTATTGTATCAATAGACGGATTTAGACTGGCTCTTAGAAGAAAGATTTTAGAAAATGATATTAGTGATTTTAGTGTTATAATACCCGGAAAAACTTTAAATGAAATTTCTAAAATTCTTCAAGCTACTGACGACGAAGTTGCTGTTTATAGCTCAAATAATCAGGTTGTTTTTGATGCGAAATCATGGAGAATTGTTTCTAGGCTCATAGAAGGAAAGTTTTTAAATTATAACAGCTTATTAAATAAAGATTTTGAAACTAAAGTTATTATTAATATTAAAGAATTTCAGTCAAGCTTGGAAAGAGCTTCACTTATTTCCATGAATGATAAAAATAGTCCAGTAAAACTTTTTATAGGAAATGATAAAATTGTAATTACATCAAATGCGGATCTTGGAAATGTCAGAGAAGAAGTAAAAGCCGAGATAGAAGGAAATACTTTGGAAATAGGTTATAATCCTGCTTTTTTGATTGATGCATTAAAAGCGATTGATGAGGAAAGAGCATCTGTATATTTTATTACTACAAATGCGCCATGTACACTAAGACCGCTAATTGAAAGCAATAATGACTTTGCATATTTAATACAAGCTGTAAGAATTTAATTTACGATGAATGTTTGGAGGCTTTATGGAAGACGTAGCAATAAATACTGAGTTTATTAAACTTGATCAATTTTTAAAGTGGGTTGGTGCTTGTGATAACGGAGCCATGGCTAAGGGCTTTATAATTGACGGCTTTGTCAAGGTTAATGGTAATGTAGAATTTCAACGTGGTAAAAAGCTCAGAAACGGCGATATTGTAGAATTCGATCAAAAACAATACAAAGTTATTCAAAATAGCTAAAAGAGGTAATGCCTTGATTGTCAAAAACCTGGTTTTAGAGAATTATAGAAACCATACAAATACAAGAATTGTATTTTCTGATCGTTTTAATATTATTTATGGTGATAATGGCCAAGGGAAAACAAATATCCTTGAAGCCATTTATTTATGTGCATCCGGGCGCTCACACAGAACATCTAAAGATTCTGAGTTAATAAAGTTCGGTTGTGATAAATTCAATATAAATGCTTATATATCAAATTCCGGCGGTTTGGATAAAGAGATTGAAATTAGTTATTACGAAAATCAAAAGAAACAAATAAAAATAAATGATATTCCAATCCCAAAATTAGGTGCACTAATGGGAAATCTTTATGCCGTATTATTTTCTCCGGAAGATTTATTTATAGTAAAGCAGGGTCCCACTGAAAGAAGAAGGTTTGTTGATATTACACTTAGTCAAATCAAACCTTCCTACTTTTACAATCTTCAACAAATGATAAAGATTCTAAAGCAACGAAATACACTTCTCAAGAATATAAGCGGTAATTCCAAATTAATGGATACTGTAGATATATGGAATATAAGACTTGCTGAAGTGGCTGCATCTATTATTACAGCAAGAAGGACTTTTTCAAAAATACTTTCGGATCTGGCTGAAAGTCAACATAATTTTATTACTGATAAAAGTGAAAAAATTTCATTTGATTATAAGTGTAGCTTTCAAATCAATGAAGACGATAGTAAAGAACAAATACAGAATTTATACATAAAACAACTTGAAAAATGTTTTTCAAGGGATATAATTCTTGGATATACTACTACGGGTCCACATAGAGACGATTACGACATTACGGTTAACGACAAAAGCCTAAAATTATACGGATCACAAGGCCAGCAAAGGTCTGCAGTTCTGTCCCTAAAAATAGCCGAAATTGAGTTAGTAAAAAAGGAAACAAATCAGTATCCTGTTTTACTTTTAGATGATGTGATGTCTGAATTAGATAACAATAGGCAAAAATATCTCATGGACAGCATTAAGGAAGTACAAACTTTTATTACTTGTACAAGTACAGACCATTTTGATAAGTTCGGTGACAGTAAATTTTTTAAAATTGTTGGCGGAAATATTCAGAGCAGTTTGTAAACGATAATTTGCAATAACTAATTTAATAATGTAAAATTGGTTTTAGAGATTTATGGAGGAGTTTAAGTATGTTTTTGCATATAGGCGGAGATGTTGTTATTCCTATAAAAAATGTAATAGCTATTATGGATATAGATACGACTACAATTTCTAAAGATACACGTGAGTTTCTTAAAGTAGCTGAGGAAGAAGGTTTTGTGGTAAGTATATCGGAAGATTTGCCGAAATCATTTATTATTACAGAGACAGATAAAAAGAGTAAGATTTACTTGTCTCCTATATCATCAGTTACGTTGCAAAAGAGATCAAAATATATAACTGAAATTTCAAATATTTAATTGATTGTTGAAAGGAAGTAAACAAGAGACTATGAATGAATTTAACAATGCTTCATCTTATGATGAGAGTCAGATTCAGGTGCTAGAAGGCTTGGAGGCTGTGCGTAAGAGGCCTGGAATGTATATAGGAAGTACCTCAAGCAGAGGGTTACATCATTTAGTTTATGAAATTGTAGCAAATAGTGTTGATGAAGCTCTTGCCGGAAGATGTGATACAATTGAAGTAATTGTTCATAAAGATAATTCTGTTACTGTTACTGACAACGGAAGTGGTATTCCTGTTGGTATTCATCCTAAGATGGGTATTCCAACTCTTGAAGTAGTACATACAATACTTCATGCCGGAGGAAAGTTTGGAAGTGGTGCATATAGTGTATCGGGAGGACTTCATGGTGTTGGAGCGTCTGTTGTTAATGCATTATCAGAAAGTATGGAGGTTGAAGTAAGAAGGGAAGGTCATATTTATAGACAGAAATATTCCCGAGGAAAACCTGTTACTACTGTTGAGATTGTAGGCGAAACTGAAGAAAGTGGTACCGTTTCTACATTCAAGCCAGATCCTGAAATTTTTGAAGACATTGTATTTGATTTTGATGTTATGATAACCAGATATAGAGAAATGGCATTTTTAAATAAAGGCATCAAGATAAAACTAATTGATGAACGTCCTGATGAGATTATTGAAAAAAATCTTCACTATGAAGGCGGTATTATATCTTTTGTTGAGTATCTTAATAAAACAAAAGAACCTTTACATGATAATGTAATCTATTTTGAAGGAACAAGAGATGCAAACATTGTTGAAGTTGCTATGCAATATAATGATAATTACAATGAGATCGTTTTTAGTTATGCAAATAATATTGCGACAACTGAAGGCGGAACACATTTAACCGGTTTTAAGGCAGCGATTACTAAAGTTTTCAATGATTACGCTAGAAAATTTAATATTTTGAAGGAAAATGACAAGAATTTATCTGGAGATGATGTAAGAGAAGGTTTAACAGCAGTTATAAGTGTTAAACTTCCTGAACCTCAATTTGAAGGACAGACTAAAACAAAGTTGGGAAATAGTGAAATTAGAACCCTTGTTGAAAATGTCGTTAGTGATAAATTAATTGTATTTTTGGAAGAGAATCCATCTGTTGCAAAAATAGTTCTTGATAAGTGTCTTACAGCTGCAAGAGCAAGAGAAGCAGCCAGGAAAGCAAGAGAATTGACAAGAAGAAAAAGCGCCATGGATTCCAGTACACTACCTGGTAAGCTCGCCGATTGTTCAGAGAAGGACCCTACAAGAACTGAAATTTTTATAGTTGAGGGTGATTCAGCCGGTGGATCTGCAAAACAAGGTAGGGATAGAAGAATACAGGCAATACTTCCTCTGTGGGGAAAGATGCTCAATGTAGAGAAATCAAGATTGGACAAAGTTTTTGATAATGAGAAATTGTCACCTGTAATTATTGCTCTGGGAGCAGGTATTGGAGATGATTTTGATACATCAAAATTGAGATATGATAAAATAATTATTATGGCTGATGCGGATGTTGACGGTTCACATATAAGAATGTTGCTATTGACGTTTTTCTTCAGATATATGAGACCTCTTGTTGAACAGGGACATGTCTATATTGCAATGCCTCCTTTATTTAAGGTTTATAAGGGAAAAGAAGAGTACTATGCATATGATGATAGACAAGTCGAAAAGATTTTTAGAGAGCGTGGATGGCGAAAAGACGATCCAAATATTAATATACAGAGATTCAAAGGTCTTGGAGAAATGAATCCTGATCAATTGTGGGAGACTACAATGAACCCTGAAACGAGGACAATAATGAAAGTTGATGTTCAGGATGCTATATCTGCTAATGAAGTATTCAGCATGTTTATGGGTGAGAAAGTTGAACCGAGAAAGGAATATATTCATTTACATGCGAAGGATGTAACATATTTAGATATCTAAAAGAAATTTCAACTAAAAAATATTTTGTAAAGAGCTAATTGCTTTAAAAGGTAATTAGCTCTTTATTTGTTTTATGGGCTTTAGCCTGTTGAGCATGACGTGAGTTTCTCGAACAGAGAAATGAGCCATGCGAAACAATAAACCACCTGCTATGCGGGTGGCGACAAAAAGTTATACAAAAAAATCACCTAACCGTTAAAATAGAGTTGTTCAAGCTACTAGTTTAACTAAAGAAAGGTGATTTCAATGGCAATAAAACAAAATAATTTAGCACACACAAAATGGATGTGTAAGTATCATATTGTGTTCACTCCAAAGTATAGACGAAAAGTAATTTATAATCAATACAAGCAAAGTATTAGAGAAATATTAAAGAGACTTTGCAATTACTAGGGAGTTGAAATAATAGAGGGGCATCTAATGCCAGACCATATCCACATGTTAGTAAGTATACCGCCTAAAATAAGTGTCTCAAGTTTTATGGGATATCTAAAGGAAAAGAGTGGATTGATGATATTTGATATGCATTTAGACTAGAAGTATATAATTGAATGTAGACACTTTTAGGCCGAGGGATTTTTTATGAGTATAGTGGCACTAAATGAAACAACTATTAAGAAGTGATACAAGAGCATGAAAAGCACGATATTATGGTAGATAAACTAAGTGTGAAAGAGTATGAAGACCCCTTTAAAGGGTAGCATGTAGTACATTTGTCCCTTCAGGGGCGCTAAAAGTGGTAAGGGCAATACTAACTTGAACAAAGTGAAAGCCAGCGTATTTAGGCGTTGGCCGGTAACAAACCCTTAGGTAGATACCGGTTTTTCGGTAACTCCTCTGGATTGTTTAATTGTTTCACGTGAAACAATTAATTTATATATAATATAACTGTAAAATGTTTCACGTGAAACATTTACATTATATTCTTTGTATTATCATATGTCATATGATATAATTTTCAATTAGAGAGCAAAAAGCACCTTTTGAGGTGTTTTGTTAATTATGTTATAAATAAAGCTCAATAAGGAGTGAGGTATTTTTGGCAAAAATAATAGCCATTGCTAACCAAAAGGGTGGCGTAGGGAAAACGACAACTGCGGTAAATTTAAGCTCATGCTTGGCATATAAGGGCAAAAAAGTTTTAGTCATTGATATAGATCCCCAAGGAAATACAACAAGTGGCCTTGGTGTTGATAAAAAAAATATAACACATTCAGTTTATGATGTTATTATTAATGATGAACCAATTGAAAATACACTAATCCAGACCTGTATTGATAGCCTGATGATATGTCCGTCAAATATACAGCTTGCCGGAGCGGAAGTTGAACTTGTATCTATGATTTCAAGAGAGAACAGGCTTAAATCAGCATTATATTATATACGCAAGGAATTTGATTTTATTATAATTGATTGTCCACCTTCCCTGGGACTGCTAACTTTAAATTCACTCACTGCTTCAGACACAATTCTTGTTCCAATTCAATGTGAATATTACGCATTGGAGGGATTAAGTCAACTTATGAATACCGTAAAACTTGTTCAAAGACATTTAAATCCTCAATTGGAGGTGGAAGGTGTCGTATTAACAATGTTTGATGCTCGTACTAATTTGTCAATACAAGTGGTAGAAGAAGTTAAAAAGTATTTTAGTAATAAGGTATACAGAACAATTATCCCAAGAAATGTTAGATTGAGTGAGGCACCAAGTTTTGGTCTTCCTATAATTTTATATGATGCTAAGTCAAAAGGTGCTGAATGTTATATAGATTTGGCGGAAGAAGTTATCGAGTATGCTGAAGAGGTGGTATAGAACTTATGATAAAAAAAGGTCTTGGTAAGGGACTTGGAGCATTAATCTCCAATGAGGCTACAGATGAAGATTCAGGTATATTACAGCTGAGAATTAATGAATTGGAGCCTAATATAGGACAACCCCGCAAGAATTTTGATGATGAGAAATTGATACAGCTTGCTGAATCTATTAAACAGCATGGAATAATTCAACCTATTATTGTTAAAAAAGAAGATAATACTTACACAATAATTGCAGGTGAAAGAAGATGGAGAGCCGCAAAATTAGCTGGTTTGATAGATGTACCGGTTATTGTTAAGAATTTTACAAATAAACAGACCATGGAAGTTGCCCTAATTGAAAATCTTCAGAGAGAGGACCTGAATCCAATAGAAGAAGCCGAGGCTTTTCTTCATTTAATGGATGAGTACAATTTGACTCAGGAGCAAATTGCTGCGACTATTGGAAAGAGCAGGCCTGCTATAGCAAATTCATTAAGATTGTTGGGATTAACAAACGAGGTTAGAAAATTTATTATCAGCGGTGAGTTAACCAGTGGACATGCAAGAACATTGGTTATTATTCAGGATAAGGATTTACAACAAAAAGCTGCTGAATTTATAGTTGAAAACAAATTAAGTGTTAGAGAAACCGAAAATTATGTAAAGAAGCTCTGTAAAGGAGATAATAAAGCTAGAAATAAATCAGAGATAATTAGTCCTGAATTAATTGATGTTGAAAACAAGCTAAAAAATATTTTAGGCACAAAGGTTAAATTACAATCAAAAAACAATAAAGGTAAAATAACAATTGAATACTATTCCAATGATGAATTGGAAAGGTTATTAGATTTTTTTTATAAGGTATAAAAAAAACGAGCCTTTAAAATCGATTTTAAGCCGTTTTTTTAATCAAAGGAATGATATTATATTCCTTAAAATTAAAATGCGTTAAAATGGAAATAACAAATAATTACTACATGGAGTGAATTTACAAGGGAGCAGGTTAAGATGAGTGACTTTTTTACGAATATACTAAATATGCAGTTTGAGATATTAGTGCTTTTTGGAGTTTGTTTTATTTTTATAATAATTAATTGTTTCATGCTGATAGCAAATTTTAGAAAGACAAATAAGCTGAAAATAAAATATAAAAAGTTTATGAACGGGTTAAGTGACAGAAATATTGAAGAACTTCTAGAAACATGTTTAAATACTACAAATTCTGTCAGTACTAAAAATAAAGATATTGAGCTAAAAATTAATAATATTGAAAGAAGATTACTACTGTGTATACAAAAAGTAGGAATTGTGAGATTTAATGCATTTGATAATGTTGGCAGTGATTTAAGTTTCGCCATTGCTCTCTTAGATAATAATGATTCAGGTGTTGTTATAAGTGGGATATATGCAAGAGATAGTTCTTCAACTTATTCCAAGCCTGTTGTATCAGGAAAATCAAAATATACTTTGTCAGCAGAAGAGATACAAGCTATAGATATAGCTAAAAAAACAAATATAGAAAGAAGTTATATTGATTAAATAATTATAATTGGTGTTTTTTGTAGTAAAATGGAGGCATTTAACATGAATATTCATTTTCATAGCAATAAAGAAAATAAAAATGAAAAAAAACAAATATGGATGTATGCTGTAATTTTATTTACAGGTGCATTTATTATACTTTTATTAACTGCATACAGCCAAGTTAAATTTCAGAATAATATCAGTGATTATCAAAATAAACTTTCTTCACAGGAAAAAGCAAAGCTCACTGCTGTAACAGACTTAAAATCAGCTATAAAGGAAAATGAAAGATTAAATAAAGAGTTAGAATCTCTAAGGAATAAACTAGTAGATTCTGAGCAGGAGATTGCTACACAGAGCTCTAAAACCACCGATATCGAGTCAAAATATAACAGTACAGTAGATGCATCTGATGCACTTGTTTTAGCATTGGAATATTATAATAAGAAAGATTATGTTAATTCCGCTGTTACACTTAAATACGATGTCAAGATAGAGTATTTGAGCCAAAAGGCCCTTATTACCTATAATGATCTTGTAGGGAAATGCTATGGAAAAGCGGCATTACAGCTGTATAGGGATGGTTATAGAAGCTATAGAGATAAAAACTTTTCTGCGGCAATAATTAATTTAAATCGTTCAATTGATTTCTCAAATAAGAATGAATATTACATTGATGACGCATACTACTATTTAGCAAGCTCATATTATAAAAGTGGATATTATAATGATGCAAAGAGAATTATAAATGTATTTTTAACCGAGTGTCCAAAAAGTGATTTTATGAGAAATATGAGAAAACTGTTGGATAAGATGGTGTAAAAAGTACAATGGAATAATTTACTTTGTAAAAGTTGAGTTTATTATAAAGTAAGGTGTTGACAAAAGTAAAAAATCATTGTAAAATAAAACACGTCGCTTGACACAACCAACATGGAGAGATGGTCGAGTTGGTTTAAGGCACCGGTCTTGAAAACCGGCGTAGGTGTGAGCCTACCGTGAGTTCGAATCTCACTCTCTCCGCCAAATAAATATGAGCTGGCTTATATGCCAGCTCAAGTTTAATGGAGAAGTACCCAAGTAGGTCGAAGGGGACGGTTTGCTAAACCGTTAGTCTGGGCAACTGGAGCAAGGGTTCGAATCCCTTCTTCTCCGCCAGAATTTGAAAAGCCTGATTTTATCAGGCTTTTCAGTGTTTTAAGCGTAAAAAAGGACATTAATTTTGAAGTAAAATTCAAAATTAATGTCCTTTTTTACTTTCTAGAGAAAATCTATGAAATGCGGCGGTACATTTTTTCCTTATGTTGTAGGCAAGGAAAACTAAGCAAAGCTCAACTGGTCGGAATAATTAATTCACAGGTATGATAATATATTGACGGTTTATCAACATTGATATAATAATTTGTGGATAAAATAATGGGATTTACATATAGAATGTGGATTAAAAAAGCCATGATATATTTTATATACCATGGCTTTTAAAAAAACTATTTATCTTTTTCTAATTTGGATTTTGCTAACCATAAGATAGGATAGTAAAACAATTATTACCCCGGTCACTATGGTATTTATATTACTATATTTATGGTGTTCAATTGAAAAGCTGTTGTACAAATTTACTATTGATAAAAATGCACCTGCAATGGTTATCGGAACTCCCGAAAATACGTTGTCAAATGTAGTGACATTGTATCTTGCCAACCTGTATGCACCTGCAATAGGAAACAACACTGCAAGTAAATACCCAACTACTGTTACATCAAAGAAACATATCTTCCATGCAATTATTATTGGAGCTACGCCAAAGGAGATTAAGTCCGAAAGCGAATCCAATTCTTTACCAAGTTCGCTAGTACTATCCAACATTCTTGCCACTTTGCCGTCAAATCTGTCTGTTAATGCTGCAACCATAACTAATAAGGAAGCCTGTATCAAGTCATTTTTTATTGCAAATAGTAATGCAATAATTCCAAGTGAGAGATTAATAAATGTCAGGAGGTTAGGCAAAGAATGCTTAATCGTGTTTTTCAAATGATCCACCCTCTACTTTAAATAATTATTATGCTTATTTCGATTAGTTTGTACTACATAAAATAATAATATATGATTTACGTATATTATAGATTATAATTAATATCATAAAAATTAACAAGCTAATTAATTAGCATAATTTATTATACGAGTTTTAGTTATATAAGTATGATTAACATTTTTTACTTTAAAAAAGAATGGGTGATATTATTAATGAACAATTTTAAGTATATCTTTTTTGATCTTGACGGTACACTTATTGATACTGTCCCTTTGATTTTAGACTCATTTAATTACACATTTATTCATCATTTCGGTGAAACACGCCCTGAGGAAGAGACAATAAGTTATATAGGTATGCCTTTAATTAATCATTTGAGAGATTTGTATCCTGGGCATGAAGAGGAGCTTGCAAAGACCTACAGAGCGTATAACGATGAACGACATGACAGTTGTATTGGGGTCTTTATAGGAATTTTTGAAACAATAAAAAGCCTTTATGAAAAAGGCATAGTTATGGGTGTTGTAACATCAAAAAGGCGAGAATTAGCTTTCAGAGGATTAAAAATATTTAATCTTGATCAATTTTTTATATTTGTTAACGGATCCGAGGATTCAAAAAAACACAAACCGGATGGTGACCCATTGATTGTTGCGATGAATAAAGCCGGCGTTACAAATAAGGATGAAGTTTTATACGTAGGAGATAGTCCGCTAGATATACTGTGTGCAAAAAATGCAGGGGTAAGAAGTGCTGCTGTAGCATGGACTTATAGCCCGAGAAATGACCTTGAAAAGGTTGAGCCCGATATATTTTTAGAACGCCCTACTGAATTATTAAAATACGTATAAATCTGTATAAACAAAGGGAGTTTGAGTAAAATATAAAACTACTTGATTATACAGGAGTGGTTTTATGGCTAAAACGGTAGTAGCTATATTTGAAGCTTATGAAAATGCTGAAAAAGCGGCATATGAAATCCGTGAAAAAGGACTTAGAACAGATAATATATCTATAATAACCAAAACAGGGAGTAATATAAACAGGTATAAGCCACAAGATAGTGATAATATAGATATGAGTGGAAAAAAAAATAATCCTTATATAATACCCAGCAGTATAAGTGTAAGAATCTCGGACGGTATAGTAACAGGAGGCATCATTGGAGGCATCGTAGGGATACTTTTAGGCGGGGTAAGTATGTTTATCCAAGGCTTAGGTTTTGTGGCCGCTGCGGGGCCTATAGGATGTCTATTTATTGGTTTGCTTGCCGGAGGAGTAATAGGAGGATTTATTGATTTCCAAATTCCTAGAAATAAAAAAAAGGAATTTGAAAAATGGATTTCAAATGGAAAGGCTCTTTTTAGTATGATGACAGATGATGAGCGCTCGGAAGATATTCTGGAGATTTTAAAAAAGAATGGCGCACTAATGGTTGAAAAATATCAGTAGCGAATATTTCCCGATTTGCATAAATAGTATTATAATGGGTCAATCATTATAATACTATAATGTATTAAGGAGTTTTATTATGGAAATATCGCTTAATAAATCATTAAACAATGTTGTGAAAACATCAGAAGCGAAAGCATTGGCCAACGAGAGGGTTGTTCTCCTAGATGAAATAGAAAAGGTAAAAGGTGAATTGCAAAAGGCCTACAAAAACTTTGACTATGTAAATGATTCATTAATGGTTGACTACTATACATATCAGATTAAAGCCTATGAAACAATGTTTGAATTTCTGATAAAGAAGGCAAAAGCCATGGGCATTAATGAATTGTAATGAGACCGGATAAGGACCTTATTCCTAGTGAATAAAGTCCTTTTTTATTTTTGCAGAATATTTGACTTGCATAGATAATATATTTCTTATAGCAGGGACAAACCTTTTATAGGAAGGGGCAGTACTATGAATATAGGAAAAGGAGTTAAAAAACTTTTCATAAATATAATTCTAGGTGTAATTTTATTAATAATCATTAATTTTATAGGTTTATATTTTGATTTCAGAATAGCACTTAATGTTTATTCTGCTTTGATAGTTGGAATTCTTGGAGTACCTGGATTAATACTTCTTGTATTTTTGCAGTTTATGGTGTAAATCAATAAACTACAAAAATTTCTAAAATATTTTTATAATTAAAAATATTTCGAGGTTATTGGACTATATTAGATATATTATGTAAATCTGTATATCGAGTGATAATTATCTAATACAAGGAAAATGTTCATGGGTTCCAGCCGGTATATATAAGGAATTCCATGCGAATTGTTGTATACAAAGAACAAAACAAAGGCTGTACAACCTTTACAAATGGGCAAAAAAATGATAGAATATGTCGTTGAAAAGTGTTTTTAGTTATTAAGGAGGTAAGTTAAAATGTCAAGACATAAACAATCGATGGATGGAAATACAGCTGCCGCACATGTATCCTATGCGTTTACTGATGTTGCTGCTATATACCCAATCACACCTTCAAGCCCAATGGCCGATTCTGTTGACCAATGGTCTGCTGCAGGTAGGGAAAATATTTTTGGTAGTCAGGTTAAAGTTGTTGAACTTCAGTCTGAAGCAGGAGCTGCGGGAACTGTTCATGGTTCTTTAGCTGCAGGTGCTCTTACAACAACATTCACAGCTTCACAAGGTCTTCTTTTGATGATTCCTAACATGTACAAAATCGCAGGCGAATTACTTCCTAGCGTATTCCACGTTTCCGCACGTACAGTTTCTACACATGCTTTGAACATCTTTGGTGATCACAGTGACGTATATGCTTGCCGTCAAACAGGTTTTGCAATGTTAGCTGAATCAAATCCACAGGAAGTAATGGATTTGAGTGCAGTTGCACATCTTGCAACCCTTGAAGGAAAAGTTCCTTTTATAAACTTCTTTGATGGTTTCCGTACTTCCCACGAAGTTCAGAAAATCGAAACATGGGATTACGCAGACTTAAAAGAAATGTGCAATATGGATGCAGTAAAGGATTTCCGTGAGCATGCTTTAAACCCTGAAAAGCCATCAATGCGTGGTTCACATGAAAATGGAGATATATTCTTCCAGCACCGTGAAGCATGTAACACTGAATATGATAAATTACCCGCTGTTGTTGAAAAATACATGGCTAAGGTAAATGCTAAACTGGGTACAAATTATGATTTATTCAATTACTACGGAGCACCAGATGCTGACCGTGTTATTGTAGCTATGGGTTCATTCTGCGATGTAGCTGAAGAAGTAGTTGACTACTTGACAGCTGCAGGTGAAAAAGTTGGTCTTATCAAGGTTCGTTTGTATCGTCCTTGGGTTTCCAGCAGTTTGCTTAAGGTTCTTCCAAAAACAGCAAAGAAAGTAGCTGTTCTTGACCGTACAAAAGAACCAGGAGCATTGGGCGAACCATTATACCTTGATGTTGCTACAACTCTTCGCGAAGCAGGACTTAATGATATAGTTGTAACTAATGGCCGTTATGGTCTGGGTTCAAAGGATACTCCTCCTTCTTCAGTATTTGCAGTATTTACTGAACTGAAAAAGGATGCTCCTAAGCCACGTTTCACATTAGGTATTGTAGATGATGTTACACATTTAAGCTTACCTGAAATCAAGCCAGCTCCTATAACTGCAGCAGCAGGTACTGTTGAATGTAAGTTCTGGGGTCTTGGTGGAGATGGAACTGTTGGTGCTAACAAGAATTCAACTAAGATTATCGGTGACCACACTGATAAATATATTCAAGCATATTTCCAATACGACTCAAAGAAAACAGGTGGTGTAACTATTTCTCACCTTAGATTCGGTGATAAGCCAATCAAGAGTCCATATTACATAAATCAGGCTGACTTTGTTGCATGTCACAACCCATCATACGTTGTTAAGGGATTCAAGATGGTTCAGGATGTTAAGCCAGGCGGAATCTTCATGATCAACTGTCAATGGTCTGATGAAGAATTAGATACTAAATTGAACGCTGCTGCAAAGAAATATATTGCAGATAACAATATTCAGTTATATACAATCAACGCTATAGATAAGGCAATGGAAATTGGTATGGGTAAACGTACCAACACAATCCTTCAATCAGCATTCTTCAAACTGGCAAACGTAATGCCAATTGATGAAGCTATTAAATTTATGAAGGAAGCTGCTAAGAAGTCTTACGGTAAGAAGGGTGACGCTATTGTAGAAATGAACTACAAAGCTATTGATGCTGGAGTAAGTGCACTTCATAAAGTTGAAGTTCCTGCTTCATGGTCAAATCCTGAAGCTGATCCTGCAGTAACTGAACTCGCAGGTCGTCCTGAATTAGTTGATATGGTTAAGACTCTGCTTAACCCAATAGCATTAATGGATGGTGATAGCCTCCCAGTATCTGCTTTCGCTAGTATTGCAGACGGACAGTTTGAACAGGGTGCTTCTGCATATGAAAAGCGTGGTACAGCAGTATTAGTTCCAGAATGGGATGCAAAAGCTTGTATCCAATGTAATCAGTGTGCATTTGTATGTTCACATGCAACTATTCGTCCATTTATGCTCAGTGAAGATGAAATAAAAGCGGCACCTGCTAATATTAAATTAGCTGATACTAAGCCAAAAGCTAGTGAATACAAGTACACTATGAGCGTATCTCCTTTAGATTGTATGGGTTGTGGTGAATGTGTAACAGTATGTCTTGCTAAGGAAAAAGCTATAAAGATGGTACCTCAGGAATCCCAAGCTGAAGAACAGCCAGTATTTGATTACTTGGTTGCAAACGTTGGAAAGAAACCTGGAATGCCTGCAGATACTACTGTTAAGGGTTCACAGTTCAATCAACCACTTCTCGAATTCTCAGGAAGCTGCGCTGGATGTGCTGAAACATCATACGCTCGTCTGGTAACTCAGTTGTTCGGTGAACAAATGTATATTTCAAATGCTACAGGATGTTCTTCAATATGGGGTGGTCCTGCTGCTGCAAGTCCATATACAGTAAATAAGGATTCAAAAATGGGTCCTGCATGGTCAAACTCATTGTTTGAAGATAACGCTGAGCATGGTTACGGTATGCAGTTGGGACAGAAAGTTCTCCGTGATCAGGCGATAGCTAAGATTGAAAAACTTGCTGCATCTGATAAGGCTTCTGATGAATTAAAAGCTGTTATAGCTAAATTCATTGAAACAAAGGATATGACAAGAGAAAACACACCTGCTGCTAAGGCATTGATTGCAGAACTCGAAAAAGTTGCTGCTGCAGGATGTGATCTTTCTAAGGAAATCCTTGAAAAGAAACAGTACCTTGCAAAGAAATCTGTATGGATTCTCGGTGGTGACGGATGGGCATATGATATCGGATTCGGTGGACTTGACCATGTACTCGCTTCAGGAGAAAATGTAAACGTTATGGTATTCGATACAGAAATGTACTCAAATACAGGCGGACAGTTATCAAAGGCATCAAACATCGGTGAAGTTTGTCAGTTTGCTGCAGCTGGTAAGGATATAGGCAAGAAGAGTCTTGCTGAAATCGCTATGAGCTATGGTTACGTGTACGTAGCACAGATTGCTCTCGGTGCAAATCCAAATCAAACTATTAAAGTTATTGCTGAAGCAGAAGCTTATAACGGACCTTCATTGATTATCGGTTACGCTCCTTGTGAACTTCACGGAGTTAAGGGTGGTATGAACCACTGTCAGGATGAAATGAAGAAGGCTGTTGCTTCCGGCTACTGGAACCTCTTCTCATTCAACCCTGCTTTAAAAGCAGAAGGAAAGAATCCGTTTACTTTGACATCTAAGCCAGGTGACGGAACATATCAGGAATTCTTGAACAACGAAACACGTTATACTCGTTTACAGCGTGCATTCCCTGATCGTGCGGAAAAACTCTTCCAAGAATCAGAGAAAGCTGCTAATGAACGTTATGAACATTTATTAAAGTTGGTAGAACTTTATAAATAATATAGTTTAAAAAGTTTAGAGCCCGTCGGATAATGAGTCCGGCGGGTTTTTTCATATTTTTAAGATTATTGGTTGTATGAATTCAAAGGATTAAGATAACACTTTTACAATGGGGTGAAAGGGTTATATGAAAAACTTATATAAGAAATCTGTTTTAGCCTTGATTCTTATAACAACAATACTTAAACTTATACTGATTTTTAAGTATCCAGAGGCATTATCCGTTCACAGTGATGATATAAATTATTATATGAGTGCAGTTTACTTTTTAAAGAGAGGAGTTCTTACTTACAGAACTTTTAGCGAAGCTACGGTTTTTATAATGCCATTATACCCGATTTTTATTAGTGGGGTATTAAAGATATTCGGAATCGGATTTTGGGGATTACAGGCTGTAAGAATAATTCAAACAGGGCTTTCTGTATTGAGTATTCTGTTTGTGTACTTAACCGCCAAAAAATTATTTAATAAAAAGGCAGGATTGATATCAGCCGGGATATTTTCTTTTTATCCTCCCAATCTGATAACACCGGGATATATTCTTACAGAGTGTCTTTTTACTTTTATTCTATTGGCTTTAATATATTTTTCATTCAAATTTGCTGATAATCTTAGTATTTCAAAGGCTGCTATTCTAAGCGTAATATGGATAATTGAAGTTTTTTGCAGACCAACTGTGTTATTTTACCCTTGCTTCTTTTTACTTTATATTTTTATTAATAAATATTATAGGCTATCAAAATGTATAAAGTTTGGTATTACAATGGCTTTAATATTTATATTGTTCGCACTTCCGTGGTGGGTACGGAATTATAATGAATATCAAACTTTTATTCCATTAACGGCATCAAGTGGCAATCCGCTTTTGCAGGGCACATACATTAACTACATACAAACTTCTGAGAATATAACGAACTATGAGCCTGGAAAAACAGCTCTTGAGACAGACAATATAGAAAGCAATGTAGCGTTACAAAGAATCCGGGATGGGTTTAAAAATCATTTCATAAAGTATTTATTTTGGTATACACTGGGAAAGTCCTTTTACTTTTGGGCACTTCCTTTCTATTGGATTGATGTAATGGGTATCAGTTATTGGTTAGCAGTAATTTATCACATCTTTATTTTAATTACCGCTATTTATGCCGTTATTAAAAGCGCAAAAGAGAAGCTTTTTATGAAATACAGCCTTATTGTCTTTATTTCGGTGTACTTTAATTTTGTTCACTGTATATATATGTCCTTTGATAGGTACGCTTACCCTATTATAGGAGTCTTGTGCATTTATTGCGGATCGGTATTGGTAAGAACTAAAATATAAAAACAAGTTTTAATTCTACAAATCGCATACTTTTCATATAATCTAGTATCACATTTTGCTTAATAGTATTTTTATGCTGAAAAGATATCATTATTAAATAAAATGTACACGCTGTTAAAGTCAGCATTACGGGCAAAAACAGCTCTTGGAGGGCATTATGAGTGAATTTGAAAAGGAACTGCAATTAAATTACAATCTTAAAATCAAAAATTTAAATAACTTTAGGGATATGTTTCTGGCCGACACAGATACTGGTAGGAAACTTGTAAAAATATCATCGGTTAAACAGGAAAGAATTAATTTCATAGGGGAAGTAAAAGAACATTTGTTTAGTAAAGGTTTTATACATATTGATAGAAATATCCCCACTATTAAAGGCGACTATTGCATGCAGTTTAATGACCAAACCGTTTATATAACTGAGTATATAGAAGGAAGAGAATGTAATCTTGATAACAGAGAGGAAACAATGGGATGTGCAGGCCTGCTTGCTAAAATGCATAGGTCATCCTATGGTTTTGTGTGCTCGGAAAATAGCTATGGAAGAAGTGAGCTTGGGAGGATGCCGGGTAGCTATAGAAAACGTTTGGATGAGATTAAGAAGCTTAAAAAGAATGCTCAGAAGGGAAGAATGAAATTTGACAATCTGGTAACTAAGAATATAGATTATTTCTATGAGGTTGGCGAAAAGGCATTAAACTTGCTTCTTGCATCTGATTACTACGAACTTGTGGAAGACACTCAGCAAAACAGAACTATTTCTCACCATGATTTTAACCATCATAATATCTACTTGCAGAATGATGAGATGTTTCTGATTAATTTTGAATACTGCTGCTATGATTTAAAAGTCTATGACCTGGTTAATCTTCTAAGAAGGAAAATGAGAAAATGTAACTGGGATATAAGAGAAGCAGCCGTTATACTAAATGAATACAGTCGGTATGAACCACTGAGCGGTAGCGATATGAATCTCATGAAAATTATGCTTATGTTTCCTCAAAAATTCTGGCGGGTAATAAATAAGTATTACAATAGCAGGAAAAGTTGGTCGGAACAAAGTTATCTGCTTAGAATACAGGAAGTTATTGATGAGGCTCAGTGCCACAGAATTTTTTTGGAGAAATTTAATGCATTATAAAAACCCACTTATAAATAAAAAATAGCCGACCATTTGGCCGGCTATAAATATATCTACTATTTCTGTGTAGCCATAAAATCTTTTGCAAATTCTATAGACTTTTCCTTAGATAGAGGTTCTTCAGTAGGATGTGTGAAAAATTCATAATTAATTCCATTTAATTCCCATGAAAGCTTGAAGGACTTCTCTAGAGTTGGTTTTGAGGTCAAATCGTAAGAAGTCATATCATGAATATCACGTTTTAGCGGATACAATGGTTCTGTAGACTTTATCCACATACCTTTAATATCTCCTATATTCACTTCTTCTACTGTTGTATTTTTATCCGGGTCAAATTTTAAATTTTTTGCCGGGGAAGTTGCGATGGCTACGGATGAATTATCTTTAACATAAGTGCCTAATGTAAATCTTACAGGCTTGTATTCAGATAATTTGGACAAAACATCATTGTTTTCAACAGCTTTCAACATCATTTGATAGGTTTTAGTGTCTAAATTATATGGAACATTTTTACAACGAACAACTAACGACTTGTAACTTAAGATTGCATCACCAACTTGTTTTGGATAACTAATTTTATAACCAACTTTTTTTGATATTTCTGAATCATCTAAATTAGTATTTGCCCCTATATTATAATTTAAATAAACTTCACTTGCAGGCTTTTGAACAATTTCACCGGTATCATCATCCTGCACAAATATCATCTTTACAGTATCAAGAGCATTTAATGCGACAGCACGTATTGTTGCTGAAGTACTGATTAGTACTGTGCACACACACAACAGAGAACACATAGAAATCGCTACAGTTTTTTTGAAATTAATATAGTTAAACCTGTACGTTTTAATTTTGCTCCCCTCACTATTTAGGAGTTTTGCCTCTAAATCCGAATAACTCTTATCAACATCAATATTATCAGGGCATATCTGATCGTTAATGGAATTTTTTATTAATAAATCAAATTCATTCATATCCTCAAGCCTCCATTCTTTTTAAATCCAAGGGTTTAATAGAGCTAACATAATATGGCGAGAGCTCGTTTTGAAGAATCTTTCGAGCTTTGAACAGACGAGATTTTACTGTTCCTTCAAAACAACCTAAAACCTTGGAGATTTCTTTTATAGACATATCATTGTAGTAATGCAGGATTAGCACTGTTTTAAGGGGAAGTTTTAATGACTTTATTGCTTGTTGCAAAAGTAGCTTATTACAAAGAGAGTCCACAGAATTATCCAGAGTGCTTTGATTTACTTCAGGTGAAGAAATTTCATCGTTAAAGTTTTCTAAGCTTGACTTTTTTGTCTTTGCCATTTTCCAGCTTTCCCTTACTACAATCCTATAGAACCATGTATTAAAAGCTCCCGGTTCTTTTAAATACTTTATGGATTTGTAACAAATAAGGAAAGCTTCCTGGACAATATCTTCGGCTAATCCCTTTTGCCCGGAGATAATATAGGCAGTTCCAAAGGCTTTTGTAAAATATAGCTTATAGAGTTCTTCGAAACATTCCATATCGCCCAGCTGGCACCGACGTATAATGTCATCTATCTGCAAGTGCTCATCTCCTTTCATTTTGCGTTTTGTGTTAACACATAATATAAGAGACTGAATCAATAGAATAAGTTCACGGTTTTGAATAAAAAATGAAAAAATTAGACCGGCTCCTTGATGGGCCGGTCTAGAAAGTTCATATTTTATTTAGAATAGTCCTGTAATAACGCCTGTCTCATCTATGTCAATTCTCTCTGCTGCCGGTACTTTAGGTAGTCCTGGCATAGTCATTATATCTCCTGTAAGTACTACTATAAATCCGGCCCCTGCTGAAATTCGAACCTCTTTTACTGTAACATCAAAATCTTGAGGTCTACCAAGAAGTACTGGATTGTCAGACAAAGAATATTGAGTCTTTGCCATACAGATTGGAAGTTTGTCCAGACCCATTTGTTCTATTTTAGCAATAGATTTTTCTGCAGCGGCATTATAAATAACATTCCTGCCGCCGTAAACTTTTGATACTATCTGCTGCACCTTTTCTTTTATAGGGAGTTTTTCATCATAAATAGGAGCAAAATTGGAAACTGTAGAATCAGTAAGAGCTACAAGTTTTTCTGCCAGTTCTACACCACCTTGTCCGCCCTTTAAAAATACATCTGAAAATGCAACCTCAACACCCATAGAGGTGCACTTATCATGAACTAGTTGGATTTCAGCCTCGGTGTCGGTATCAAAATGATTAATGGCAACCATAACTGGTACACCAAACTGTTTAAGATTTTCGATATGCTTTTCAGCATTTGCAAAACCTTTGGATAACGCTTCTACATTTTCTTCTTTAAGATTTTCTTTTTTTACACCACCGTTATATTTCAAGGCCCTTATCGTAGCCACAAGAATAACTGCATCTGGTTTAAAACCTGCAAATCTGCATTTTATGTCAAAGAATTTCTCTGCCCCAAGGTCAGCACCGAAACCTGCTTCGGTAATAACGTAGTCAGCCAGTTTTAGTGCAAGTTTTGTAGCTGAGATACTATTACATCCGTGTGCAATATTTGCAAAAGGACCACCGTGCATTAAAGCTGGGGTTCCTTCCAGAGTCTGAACTAGATTTGGTTTTATAGCATCTTTTAACAATAGAGTCATTGCACCGTCAACCTTCAAATCATGTGCTGTAACAGGATTACCTTCGTATGTGTAGCCGATAATAATACGTCCCAGTCTGTTTTTTAAATCAGTAATATCAAGAGCAAGGCAGAGTATTGCCATTATTTCCGAGGCAACAGTGATATTGAAGCCGTCTTCTCTTGGGACTCCGTTTATTTTTCCACCAAGTCCTACAATTACGTTTCTCAAAGCTCTGTCATTCATATCCATACAGCGCTTCCAGACAATTTGCCGGGGATCAATATTTAATGTATTTCCCTGTTGAAGATGGTTGTCTATAGCGGCCGAAAGCAAATTGTTTGCTGCTGTAATAGCATGCATGTCACCTGTAAAGTGAAGGTTAATGTCTTCCATAGGGACAACCTGGGCATAGCCACCTCCTGCAGCACCTCCCTTAATACCCATTACAGGGCCCAATGAAGGCTCTCTTAATGCTATAACTGCACTTTTGCCAATTTTAGCCATAGCTTGTCCAAGACCAACAGTAGTTGTTGTTTTTCCTTCTCCTGCTGGAGTAGGGTTTATAGCAGTTACAAGAACAAGCTTTCCGTCCTCTTTATCCTTTACCTTGTCCCATAGCTTATCTGATAACTTGGCTTTGTAATTACCATAGAACTCAAGATCTTCGGTATCAATACCAAGAATTTCTGCAATATCTGCAATATGTTGCATCTTACATCCCTGAGCAATTTGTATATCAGTTTGCACTTTAATTTCCCCTTCCAAAAAACATTTATTATTTAAAAATATAATATTTTCAATATATAAAAGCATTAGAATAATTAACTTAAATACGAAAATATTATATAACTTTAATAGACTTCACACAATAGTACACAGGCAAGGTTCAAAAATCATAGTATACAATATAAAGACTATTTAAAAGTATAATGGCTGAATTACTAAATTTATTATAGACTTAATAATTATTTATATATTTGGCATACTATAACTTGAAGGGAAAGAATAATTATGAAAGATATTGAAATAGGAAGTTTGGTATATAGAAAATCTTATGAAAAGGATGTTCTCTTTAGGGTAAGCGACATTAAAGAGTGTGATGGCAGAAAAATAATTATTCTTAAAGGTGTAGAGGTACGACTACTTGCTGATGCTGACGAAGAAGATTTGGATATTTTAGAAGTGATCGAAGAAGAATCGGAAACAGATAACTGATAATGATTTTCAAAGGTACCTCTTTAGCAGGGTCACATACAAAAAATGCTTGACATAAGGGCAATACGCTTGTATAATATATTATTTTTGACAAGCGCCAAAATTTATGCTATAATAAATTAAACTGATGATGAGGTGATACCATGATAGACAAAGGAGAGCTTTTTCAGATAAAAAGAGATATCGAAGGCTGTATTGGTGAAAAGGTACAGCTCAGAGCAAATAAAGGACGTAAAAAATCTTTCATACGTGAAGGCGTCTTAGAAAATACTTATCCAAGTATTTTTGTAGTTAAGTTTGAAAACGAGTATGATAATACCAGGAGAGTTTCATATAGCTATACAGATATATTGACAAAAGCTGTTGAATTAGTTGTATGTAAGGATAACAAAAAAATTCAGGTATGTTAGTTATTTTAAAGATTTTTACTAATCCTTGAGATTTATGTTTTAAGCTTTCTGAGAAACTTAATAATATAACAAAACAAAAAGAGGACACAAATATTTGTGTCCCCTTTTTGTTTTGTTGGTTATTGTAGACGCATAAAATACAATAAAAAGTACTTTTGAGGAATAATCCCGCAACATGGAAAATATATATTACATAGTACATAGTTGTTAGTTTTCATATTTAGAGTGTGATATGCAATATTTAAGGATAAGGGGAGGTTGGAAAAATGTCTCTGGAGTTGTTAAAGCAGGCATTTAAAGTAAACAATTTATTAGGTGAGGATACAATAGATAATGTTATTGAGAATGATATAATTGTTCCGGATGTTAAACCGGATATTGCCAAGATACTTCTTCTGGATGGGGATGTTTTCGTAACAGGGTGCGACACAGGTACTGACAGAGCCGTGGTTTCTGGCTGCCTGCTGGTTAAGATTCTTTATATTTCAGCTGATGAAAATAGAAGTGTTAAGAGTATTACCACTAATATTCCATTTTCTTATACTATAGATATACCCGGTGTAAGAAGCGGTGTTAAAAGCAGAGCAAGGGGTACAATTGAGCATATAGATTACACCCTTCTTAATGAGAGAAAGGTAAATGTAAAAGCAATATTATCTATTAATTGCAGGGTGTTTGACGAAATCGATAGGGAGATAGCCTCGGGAATAACAGGTATAGACGATATCCAGGTTTTGAAAGACACCATCGATATAAATACTTATATGGGAAGTAATAAAGTAAACTTTATTATAAAGGAGGATATGGAACTTCCTTCTACTAAGCCTTCCATAGCCGAAATTCTTAGAAATGATTTAAAAATTTCTGGCAAAGACTTCAAAATATCAGACGGTAATGTAGTAGTAAAAGGAGATATAAATATTGCTACCTTGTACATAGCGGATGATGAGACCAGAAGTATGCAGTATATGGAAAATGAGTTGACATTTACACAGTTTATTGAACTTGAAGGTGTCAGAGAGGATACTGATGTTAATGTGGATTTTGATTTGATTGACTACAAAGTTGAACCCTTTGAGGATAGTGACGGAGAGAAGCGAAATATTAGAGCTGAAGCTACAATGAATATTTATGTAACGGGCTTGTGTAAAAAATCCTTTGAGGTATTGTCTGATGCGTACAGTCCCAATGTCAGAATTATTCTTGAAAAACAGCAATTTTCAATCGATGAAACCGTGACTGAAAATAAAAGTCAGATTATTGTAAAGGATACTCTGAACTTTGAAGATTTTAATCCTGAGGTTCGTGAAATATTTAATGTACTAAGTAGGTGTAACGTCTCTGACACACAAATAGAGGATGAAAAATTAACTGTAGAAGGCTCTGTGTTAAACAATGTAATATATCTGTCCAATGACGAGGAGCAGCCTGTATTTTGCCACAGCAAAGAAATTCCTTTTAAGCACGTTGTTGAGATTAAGGGTTTAAAAGATGATATGAAGGTTGATACAAGTATTGAAATGGAGCATTGCAATTATAGTATGCTTTCATCAGACCAGGTGGAGGTTCGTTGTGCAATAGGGGTTAGTGCAAGAGTTGAAACAAATAAGGTTATTCCTATTATAAACAAGGCAACAGAAGGTGTTATTGATGAGCAAAAAATTCTTTCTATGCCCAGCGTAATAATATATATTGTGCAACCCGGTGATAGTTTGTGGAAAATTGCAAAGAAATACTCGACAACTGTGGATAATCTTCTTATGGTTAATAATCTCAATGACAAGGATATGTTAATGCCGGGACAGCAGCTTCTTATTCTTAAAAGAGCAATATAAATATATCCATAGAACAAAAGGTTCTTGAGATGGTACCTCAAGAGCCTTTTTTTACTATAAAACTAATGTATTTATTTTTTATATTTTTATAATATATAATTGCCGAAGGCTTGTTCTGATTGAATTTATTGATATAAAGATGTATTTTGTATATAATGTACTTAAAATAAAAATGCAAAGGATATATATAATGATAACATTAAATGCACATGCAAAGATAAATTTATCTCTGGATGTACTCAATAAGAGGGATGACGGTTATCATAACCTTAAAATGATTATGCAGACCCTACAATTGCATGATATCATAACTATTCAGGAAATAGAATCAGGTATTGAGATAGAATGTGAAGCACCGTATGTACCGACTAACAACTCAAACATAGCCTATAAAGCCGCAGAAAGGGTAATTCAAAAATATGGACTTAGTGTAGGTGTGCGTATTAAAATAGAGAAAAGGATTCCCGTTGCCGCAGGATTAGCAGGAGGAAGCACCGATGCTGCAGCAGTTTTGAAGGGAATCAATGAATTGTTTGGACTTGGAATGGATCAAAAGTCACTTATGGATATCGGAAAGACAATAGGTGCAGATGTTCCGTATTGTATTGTTGGGGGTACTGCTCTGGCTGAAGGCATTGGAGAGATAATTACACCGTTGCCGAAAATGGAGGCTATCCCTGTTATACTGATAAAACCAAGGTTTGGAGTTTCCACGGCGTCCGTATTTAAAAGTCTCCAAATGGACAATATTGCTGACAGGCCTAAAACAGATATGCTTATAAATGCGCTTGAGAATAGAGACATTAAATTTATAGGGAAAAACTTATGTAATGTTCTCGAAAGTGTTACGGTAGAGAGATATCCTCTAATTGATAAAATAAAGAAGGATTTAGTGGCAAGAGGGTCAATTGGAAGCATTATGAGCGGAAGCGGACCTACTGTTTTTGGGTTATTTGAGGATGACGAAACAGCTAAAAAGGCTTACAGCAAATTAAATAAAAGCAGAAACGACTGTATTTTGACATATGTTACGAATGATTAAAGGGAGGATTAAAAGTAATGGCTAGTAAATTATCAAAAATTAATTTGAATGACTATAAACCGTTGAGGGAAGTAATTTTTAATTCATTAAGAGAGGCAATTATAATAGGTGAATTGCGCCCGGGAGAAAGACTTATGGAGGTTCAGCTGGCAGAAAAAATGGGTGTCAGTAGAACACCGGTCAGAGAAGCTATAAGAAAACTAGAACTTGAAGGCCTTGTGGATATGATTCCTAGGAAGGGCGCCCATGTGGCAGAGCTGTCTATCAAGGATATAATGGATGTTCTTGAGGTAAGAGCTTCCTTGGATGGTTTGGCTACTTCCCTAGCGGCAGAGAGAATTACAGATGACGAATTGAAGGAATTAAAACATATAAACGGACAGTTTGCATCCTATATTGAAAAAGAAAATCTAAATGGATCTATTAAAAAGGATGTAGAGTTCCATGACATTATTTACAGAGCATCCCGGAACGACAAGCTGATTTCAATAATAAACAATTTGAGAGAGCAGGTTCAGAGGTTCAGGGTTATATATCTTAAAGAGTATAATAATTCCAAAAACCTAATAAAAGAGCACAATGATATTTTTGAGGCGGTAAGTTCCAGGTCAATGGAAAATGCTAGAAATATAGCAAAAACTCACATTATAAATCAGGAATCCACAATTCTTTCATCTTTGAAGATGCAAAAAGGAAATAGTTAATTATTAGTTAAAGAGGTAACAGACATTTTGAATTTTTTTGTATATAATAAAGAGTAGGTTTATAAATTTACAAAGAGGAAAAAAAGATATGTGGTTCAATGAATTTTTATCGAAATACAAATCGGGCATATCCCATGAGTTTCTGTTCTACTTTAATGTAAAGGACACCATGGACAATACAAGGAATTTTTTCAGGTATATAGACGATGAATTTATAAAGCAGAGGAATTTCGGAATTGTAGCATTTTATGATATTTCCAGAGGCCTTACTTTTTTGTCCCCTGAAATGGAAAGAGAATTTAACAAAATAACTGATAACGCGGCAACGAAATTATTTTTTTCAACGCCTTCCAGAATATTTCCATTTATAGATATGGCGCTGAAAAGTACAAAAATGGCGTTATTTATAGATCATGCCGAAAAAATAGTGCCATCAGGTGATATTGGAAGTATGACTTTAGAGGAAAGAATGGCTCTTATATGGATGTCGGAATGGTCAGTTAATTCTAAGATTTCATCGGTTGGAAGTACTATATTTATGCTGGCGGACAACCTTGCCGATATTAGTCGTGAGTTTTTGAAATCCTCCTACAGGATAGAGCCTATTCTTGTGGAGTTGCCGGGAGAAGAAGAAAGAAAAAGCTATATTAATTTTCTACTTGATGACAAATCTACGACATCTGATATTTCTATAGACGAGTTTGCAAAACTGTCGTCGGGACTGAACAGAAAAAGTATAAAAGATATAAAGTTAAAGGCAGAAGCAGAAGGAGTTCCTATTAGCTTTGATTTTATAAAGGAAAAAAAGCATGAGGTTTTACAAAAGGAATACGGGGACGTTCTCGATTTCATATATCCGGAGATAGCTTTTGAGGACATCGGTGGCATGGAAGCTGCCAAAACGTATCTAACAAAAAATATTATAGAACCAATCAGAAGGGGAGATTCGAGAAGAGTACCAATGGGAATTCTTCTTTGTGGACCGTCAGGAACAGGAAAAACCTTATTGGTTGAGGCTTTGGCAAAATCAAGTGGATTTAATTGTGTAAAGATTGATATGTCAAGGATTTTAGGCCAATACGTGGGAGAGAGTGAAAAGAACTTCAAAAAGTGTTTACTTGGAGCAAAATCACAGGAGCCTGTTATAGTTTTTGTAGATGAAATTGATACAGCCTTCAGAAGGGGAGAGTCAGGAGACAGCGGGGTAAGTAGAAATATTTTTAGTGAATTTTTACAATTCACCAGTAATACAAATAATAGGGGAAGAATTATTTTTATCGCTGCAACAAATAGACCTGACCTTCTTGATGCTGCTTTAAAAAGAGCCGGCAGGTTTGATAAAAAAATACCTGTACTACTGCCTGAACAAGAGGAACGTGCCGAGATTTTCAGGATAATAATTAAAAAATACGGGTTTAATACCGATATACAGGACTTTATGCCATATTCCCAACTGGCAGAAAGCTACACTGGTGCAGAAATTGATACAGTAGTAAGAAAAGCGTACGAACTTGCCTGCAACAAGAAAGAGGATCATCCTGTAATTACGGATGAGATTCTTAAAGAGGCTCTCAAAAAATGCAGGCCAAGTACTCAGGAGATAGAATACATGACAGAGCTTGCTATTGCTGAGTGCGATGATATTGATTTACTGCCGGAAAAGTATTGGACTAGGTTTGATAAATCATTAGGCGATTAATATATGGTATTTTTAGAAATAATTATTTACATTACTGTGTTTTTATTATAAATTTAAAGTATCTTATGTCAGGTTAATAAATTTTATTTAAAACATTGTAAAAAATAGTATTTATAGACTTTTAAGGAGGAATAGAGTAATGGGTTTATTTAGTAGACTAGGACAAATGTTTAGAGGATTTTTCGGCTTATTTGTTGGAAATCTTGAGGAAAGAAACCCTGATGCATTGTTCGAAGATATAAAGAACCAAATAGATAAGGCAAGGCGTGAAGCTGAACAACAAATTATTGAAATCCAAACAAGTGCTGAAATGATCAAAATAGAGATGAAGACAGCTGAGAAAAATCTTAATGCTATAAAAGCAAGAGTTGAGTCTGCACAGAGAATGGGAGATAAGGATCTTTTAGTTGAACTCCTTGTTCAAGAAGAAGAATATCAGACTGTGTATGAGACTCATAAAGCAACTTATGACAACGCTATGGTACAGGTTCAAAAGATACGCGAAGACTACAAGATTTTTGAGTCTGAGATGAATGCAAAACTTAATGAGCTCAAAACTCTTAAATCACAAGCCAAGATGGCTAATTTGCGCGAAAATATTAACTCTGTTAATGCACAGTATACTTCAAAAAATAGCAGGGTAGGAAGTGTTAATGATAGCCTTGACAGAGCACGTGATATAGTTAACAAGAAGACTGCAAGAGCTAATGCTGTGGAATCACTTAATTCGGATAATATTGATATGAAACTTAAAAAACTGGATATGAATTCTGCAAGAGACAGGGCGAAGGCTAGAGCTGAAGCACTTCTTGGTGGAGATAACGGTGGATTTGAGGTAAAAGAAAAAACGGACAATAAAATATCAAACTAATTCATGTATAAGGACATTACAAAATGGATAACCATATTAGAGAAGCAATCGAAGCAGATTTACCAAAAATCACGGATATTTATAATTGGGCGGTTGAAAACACAACTGCCTCATTTGATATAAACCCGCAAACCATAGAGCAAAGAGCTGTATGGTTTTCCCATTATGGGGGTAGACGGTTTCCTTTAATTGTATATGTAGAAGATGGAGAGATTGCAGGGTATGCATGTCTTTCTGAGTTCAGGACAAAAGAAGGTTACAAAAAAACTTGCGAGATGTCTGTTTATGTTCACCCTGGTTTTCAAAAAAGGGGTATAGGAAAAAAACTTATGGATACAGTTATACAGCTTGGAAGAGAAGCAGGGTACCATGTTATTATTTCCTGTATTACTACGGATAATAACGTAAGTATTCAAATGCATGAGAAGATGGGTTTTAAACTTTGTGGCGAAATGAAGGAGGTCGGGTACAAATTCGGAAGATACCTTGACTGCCTTTTTTATCAGTTTTTTCTATAGGACTGAATTTTTATGTAAGTAGAGGGAATTATGAATTCTAATTTATTTGTAAGTGCACTTTTAAGATTCAGAAATTTTTCAACGTTTATTATATGGATGGCTTTAATTAATCTGATAAGTAATAATAGTCAGGTTCAAAATATGATCACATCTCAGACCACCATAGACTATTCTTTTGTTCTGACAGGAGCTTACGGAGCGGGTGTTGTGGTATACCTTGCTATGGTTATGCAAAGTATGTTCAGTAACAGCTATAAGGAAGAAGTTAAAAGGAAAGAGAAGAAAAAAGAGATTAATAATCTTAATCGGCAGTGCAACAGGCTTTCTGTGCAAGCGAGAAACGTGGGAAATCCAGTGCAGAAACAAAAATTAAGAAAGATAATGCAAGATAAAAACGATATTTTTAACTCGCAAAAACGAGGAGATGAATACAGTTATCTTAAAGAAAAAATCGTAGAACAGAGTTTAAAGCTTGTCATTTCTTACACAAAGCTTATTACGAATTATTCAATCAGAAGTAAGGAATTATCTGAAATTAATATCAGTGATTTAATGAATAAAATCAATGCAAACCGTAGGAAGATAAGTTTTATGAAAGATGACAGGATGCTTGATGATATTAAGAATATTATTGAAATGGATGAAAAGGCTATTGAAAGAGTCAAGGAGGAGAGGAACGAATTAGAAAGAATTCATGCAAGATTGGATTATATAGAGAGCATGTTGAATATGTTCAAACACCAGATAATATCAAGTATAGAATCTGAAGAAATGGTTGAAAAATTAGAGACAGCTGTGAACGAGGCAACGGCGCTGGACAGCGTGTTACAAGAAAGAAGAAGAAATCAGATAAGATTGTAATACAGACTGAGAGTGAGATAATTTGGACAACCGGCATTTGTAGCGTTTTATATGAAACCAAGGGGGATTTCAAATGTCAGCAAATATCACTATCTATTCTTCTCCATACATTATCATAACACAACGGGATGATGGGTTTTACATACAGTCCTTGAAGAAAGGATTGAGTATAGATGAGTTTCAAAAAATTCTAAATTCACATCCTGAAATCAAAGTAACTAACTTTACAGTAATTAAAAATGCACTTGTATTGGCACCACAAGACCCCAGAAAATTTGCCAGTGCAAAAGAAAGAGTAAGTATAGAAGTATCTGGAGACGAATTAAGAGCTTTCGTTACCGTTAATGTGGGACAACAAGACACACTAGGGCCGGACCTAATCAAAGAGGTAGTTTTTGAATTAAACCGCAGAGGTGTAGTTTATGGAATTAAAAAGGACGTACTTTTAAATTTGGTTATCGGCAAAACGGTACTTATAGCAGAAGGAGAACTTCCTCAAAACGGAAAAGATTCTCAAAACAAGTTATATCAAATAAAGGAAGCCAAGCCGGAAATAAAAGAAGATGGTACTGCAGACCACTATGACCTTAACCTTATAAACATGGTGCAAGTAGGGGAATGGCTCGGCGAGAAAATTCATGCAACTCCGGGAAAAGAGGGGAAAACAGTATTAGGTAATCCCATAAAACCCATGCCCGGAAAAGACTATCCACTTTTTTTTGATCGCAAGACAGTAAGAGCTGTAGAGGAAGATGGCAAAACAACCCTATACGCCATGAGAAAAGGTGCTGTTTATTTCGCAGGCGACAGCATAGGTGTATCAAATCATTTAGAAATAGATGGAAATATAGGCGTTAAAACCGGAAACGTTGATTTTGACGGATACTTAACCGTCAAAGGAACAGTAGAGGATAATTATACAGTTACTACTACAAAAGATATAGAAGTACTTAGTGAATACGGGGTTGGTAGTTGTAGAGAAATAAACAGCAGTGAGGGTAGCATTTATATAAGAGGCGGTATAGCAGGCAAGGGTAAGACTATTATAAAGTGTAAAAAAAATCTATATCTGAAGTTTGTTGCTGATGCGGAAATTATTTGTGATGGAAGCGTACATGTAGGGTTTTACTGCCTAAACAGCAATATTATTGCTAAGGAAGTTATATTGGAATCATTAAAAGGCCAGATTATCGGAGGTAATATAACTGCAGATATCAGAGTGCTTGCAGCTACATACGGAACTCCCAGTGAAAAACGAACCAATATATCTGTAAAAGGTTTTGACAGGATTGCACTCAAAGATTCACTCGATCAACTCACACAGGAAATAGAACAGCTTAAAATTTCAATGAACCAGTATAAACAGCAAATATCTATTTTTAATATATCCGATGCAGGAAAATCAAGAAAAAATGAGTATGAGAAGCTTCATGAAATTTACAACAATATAAGATCTGAGCTACAGGTAAAGGAGGAAGCAAGAAAGAATATTTCAGGTTACCTAAAAGTTAAGGGAGAAGGAGAAATAACAATTCTTAAAAAGGCATTTCCAAACACTTATTTTGAAATTAAGCGAATCCAGAAGGAAATTCAAAATCCTGTACTTAGAACAAGCTTTTACTATAGCGAAGGCGCAATAAAAGAACTATAAACAATAGTCAATGCAGCAAAGTTTAATTGTTGGGGAGGGTAAGGTATATGAAATACCAGTCAATACTACAAAGGCTTGAAGATGAGAAGAAAGATGAAATTTTATCGGCAAAATTATATAGATATACCGGACTAATGCAGGCAATAGAATACTTTTCACAAAAACTTGTGTTTGAACAGATAATTGAGGCTGCTTTTGATTTTATAAATGAATTATTAATTGTAAATAACTCTATAGTATATATTCTGGAAGATGGCAGATATACCGAAAAGAAGGTTAAGGGCTTTAAAGATTATGTAATAGAAATAGAAAACTCAAGCAAGCTTGAGAACCTTGCTGCTTTTTATGGAAATATTCTTTATGAAAAAGATAAAATAGTAAAGTTTTTTGACTCGGAATTGGTCAACGATATGGGTATAAATGCCATAGTACCATTGATTATTGAGGGAAATCTTTACGGCTTTATAATGATTAATGGGAAAGATTTTGTGGAAGATGACTATATTATATCCGAATCTCTCATGCATTTAATTAATACTGCTCTTGAAAACTACAGCAGGTATGAGAACTTGGCCAAAGTAAATAAAGAACTTGATGAAAAGATATTCAATCTTTTTGCAATTAACCAATCCTCCAAGGTGCTGTTAAGCGAATTAAGAATGAATGTTCTATATGACTTATCTGTTGAATTATTCTCCGAATTAACAAGGAGTACTGTAACAAGCTTTGTTTTATATGATGAAAGAAGCGGAAGATACGTTTTAAAAGGCTTTAAAGACGTATTTTATAAGATTAAGGACGCTTTTGTGAGCCTTTGCCTTAATGAAAATTATAAAATTAACTCAAATAAGGTTATTATAGATCTGGAAAACTCAGATGATAAAAACTATTTTTATAATCTATTTGAAGATTCTCATGAACAGGTGGAAAGACTTAAGGCCAAGTATATTGTAATAATTATAAAAGGAAATGAGATTCTTGGCTTTGTAACGTTGAGTGATACCGTTACAGGGGATGAATACAGCAGCGGTATATTTGAACTGATAGAAAGCCTAGCTTCATCAATGTATATTGCACTTAGCAATGCTAACTTATTTAAACAGGTAGATGAGCAGAAACAAATTATCCAAAGAAAATTGGATAAACTAATTTCTTTGAATAAATTAATAAAGAATATCAGTAGTTCTTTAAGGATTGAAACTCTTATGGCAGTTGCAGCTAAGACACTTGAAATTTCTTTTAGTTTGCAAAAGGGACTGCTTTGTCTATATGATAAGGAAGCTAAGGAGTTTAGCATCTCAGAATCAATCGGATTGGACGAAATTTCAAATGAAAACATAATCCCAAATGAAAACTGGAAACATGTTTTTGAGGGTGATTGTGTTTATGAAATAGGGCAGGATAAAGTAGCTGACTATATAGGAAAGGTGGCAGCAGAAAAGGTTGGTGAGGCTCAGGGAATACTAATCGTACCTATATATATTGATATTTTGGAAGTTGAGCTTTCAGGAGCCATAATTATATTTAAGTATGATGGTTTGCGGTTGGATAATGAAGAAAACCTGATAACTCTTGAAACAATTGCTGGACACATTGCACCGGTATTAAATAATCTATCGGTTATTCAGCTACAGCAGAGGTTTATGTTGCCAAATTATGTAGAGATTTTCAAGAAGGAATTAAAGGATGAAGTCACGGCTGCTATGGACTATAATATTAACTTATCAGTTATACAAGTAGAGGATAAAAGAGATTTTATTTTCAAAAATACCAGTATTATTGACTGCATAAAGGAGAATTTTAGGAAGGTATACCCGTTTTCATATAATAATGTATTTATTATTGAAAATGAAGATGAAGATATTGAAAACCGTATAAGAAAATGTACGGGTCATTATGATTTGAAGATAAGAAAAATGGTTCTAGGGCAAGATTTTAAGGATTTTGCAAGTTTCTTTGACCTTTTCAGATAAGGTGGTGTAAGGTTGTGGAATTGCTTTTAGGGACGGATATTATTGAGGTTGACAGGGTAAAGAAAGCAATTGAGAACGGAGGCGTAAAGTTTACGGAAAAAGTATTTACCCGGGAGGAAATAGAGTACTGTGAAAGCAGAAATGCTTCAAAATTTCAGAGTTATGCTGCCAGATTTGCAGCAAAAGAGTCTGTTTCAAAAGCTTTTGGAACGGGTATCGGCAAAAATGCAGCTTTTAATGAAATTGAAATTTTAAAGGATCCTCTTGGTAAACCTTACGTAAGGCTATCCGGCAAGGCCAAGGAATTTTATGGCTCTCTGGGGGCGTCAGGTATATCTGTAAGCATATCCCATTGCAGGGCATATGCCGTAGCGTATGCCACAATTTTCACCGAAAAGCAATTGTAAAAATAATACATAAATGTAATTGACATATGGAGGTTTCGTGTGAAACAGGTGTCGTTTATACATACTGCAGATATACACCTTGATGCGCCTTTTTCATCACTTGGAGACAAAGAAAAAGCGGATATCAGGAGAAATGAACTGGAAAATGGTCTGCAAAGCATCATTGATAGAGCTAGAATTCAAAATATAAATTTACTAATAATCAGTGGTGATTTTTTTGAGGAAAGTTGTGTACGAGGTTCTTCGATAATAGGGATAAGAAATCTTTTTTCAGAGCTTTATGGAACAGAAGTTGTAATTATCCCGGGGAATCATGACCCATTGAAAGAGAACTCTTATTACAACACACTAAGTTGGAGTGAAAATGTACATATTCTTAGGAATTCAAAGCAGGTATTGTTCTTAGAAAAGTTCAATGCCTGTATTTATAACATGGGGGCAAATGGCCGGATAGTAGAGGATCATTTAGCTATTAAGGATAAGATTATTTCAGCAGATACGTTTAATATACTGGTTTTTCACGGTACGGTTGATATGCCTTTTGAGGAAAGCAACTATAACGCTATAGGCTCAAAGGATATTTTTGAACTGGGTATGGATTATGTTGCCCTTGGACATATGCACAATTATATCAGGTTTCAGAATGAGACAAGCCTAATGGTAAATCCAGGAAGCCCCCAACCTTTGGGCTTCGACGAAGAGGGAGTACACGGCTTTATTCAAGGAAATATTAGGTTTACCGATGATTATAACAAATTTGCTGAAGCTAATTTCATACCGTTGACCAGTAGGAATTACTGCAATTTGGATCTTGATATTACTGGATGTAAGATCAATGAAGATATTGTTATGAAATTATCAACTGATGACAATATAAAGTTTTCCAACAATAATTTGTACAGTATTACATTGAAGGGTTTCATATCAAAGGGATTTACACCGGATATAAAGATCCTTATTGAATATTTAAAAAGTAAATGTTTTTATGTAAGGATAAAGAATGAAACATCTATTCAGTTTGACTTTGAACAGTATCTTGAAGAACCGGGCATAAAGGGTGAGTTTGTGCGAATGCTTTTGGATATGCAGGAGAATGAAGCTTCGCAAGATAAAAAAGAGATTTTGTCCATGGCTATACAGTTGGGTCTGCAGGCAATGGAAAACAACAGGGTGGACTGACAGGGGGATATTTTACCGGATATGAAAATAGACAGACTCCATGTAAGGGGATTTGGCAAACTTCAGGATTTTAGTTGTGACTTTTCAGATGGGTTGAATGTTATATATGGGCATAATGAGAGCGGTAAATCAACTCTTATGGCATATATAAAAGCCATGCTGTATGGAGTGAAGGGTGGTAGAGCTGGTAAAAACGGTATGTTGCCTGATAGTAAGAGGTATTTGCCATGGAGTAACAGCCACTACGGCGGTTACATCAATATTGATTTGGATAATGGAGAATTATATCGAATTGACAGAGACTTTCTTGCTAACAAGATATATTTGTATGACTCCTCTTTTAATGATATTTCAGAAAAGTTTATTGACTTAAGAGATACAAATAGCATTGGTGAGAAGCTTCTAGGACTTAATGAGAACCTTTTTGAAAGAACTGTCTTTATCAAGCAAATGGGAACTAGGATTGATACGTCTACTTCCAAAGACCTTGTAGACCGAATCTCAAATATCCAGCAAAGCGGATTTGAGGATATATCCTACATCAAGGCGCAGAATGCACTCAAAGAGGCGTTAAAGCGTCAGGTTGGAACAGATAGAAGCTATACAAGACCTTTGGATGTTATAAACAGGCGTTTAACTGAGTTACAGGAAAAAAAAATTAATTTTCTGAATGACGAAAAAAGACTTAATGAATTAAAGGAAACCCAAAAGAAAATTTATTCTAAAATTAATAATTTAAGGTTAAAAAGCAAGCTTTTAAACGCGATAATTGATTATTGCAAACTTACAGAAAGACTAAAAGTGATTAATCAAAAAAAAGAGGAACTACGCTTTTTGGAAGATTCTGTCCGTCAGGCACAAGATAATATTTCTAAGCTTGAGGAGGATAAAGAGGCAGTAATCCATCATTGGAATAGTAACGTCGTAACGGAAGGTAGAAAGATAAAGGGAATAGATATATTCTTACTGCTTTGCGTTATGGCCACTTTGTTGGTAGGCGTAGCAGCACTGGTTTATAACATTTTCAGTTCTTTATATACATTGATACCTTTTTTATCAGCCATAGCCCTTTTTATTCTTAGGAAAAGGACTGTAAATAGGGAATCAAAAGAGTTGCAAAAGACCAGGACAGAAGAATTGAATCGTCAGCTTTCGGTATTTGATGATAGAATAGCTCAGAATAAGATGCAGTATCAAAAGCTTAAAGACAGAATTCAAAGTATTAATGTCAATAATACAGAGGGTTCTCCCGAAAATCTTGAAAATGAGATATCAAGGGGCTATACAGATATTATTGGGGATAAGAAAAAACTAGGGGAAAATCTCACCCAGCAAGAGAAAGAACTTGTTGAAGCTATTTTAAAGGATTCTTATGATAGCCTGTTGAGTAGTAAGGCCTATGGCATTAACAAAGATGTTACGTTGGAACTTCAAAGGTGCGAAACGGAATATAATACAGTTGTACAAACTGTTAAAAATACCAGCATAGAGAACATATCGGACATTGATAATGAAATTAACAGGCTAAGCTATGAGAAGAAGAGGCTGGACTCTAAGGGGGAGGCTCTTAATATTGCAATAAATACCTTGGAGGCCGCAGCTGAACAGGTAAGAAAAAAATATGTACCAGTGATGGATAGAGTATTAAATAATACTTTTTCGGGACTTACATCACAAAAATATAATGATGTAAGAACAGGAGATAATCTTAAGATTATGCTAGATAACCCGGAAACAGAAACTCTGATTCCTGTTTCAATGCTTAGCGATGGGACCATAGATCAAATATACTTTGCATTAAGGGTTGCTATTTCAGAGACAGTACTTAAAATTCATGAGTCTATGCCCTTTATAATGGATGAGCCATTTGCTCAATATGATGATGAAAGAACACTTAACGCACTAAAATATATATACAATATAAGCAAAAAGCAACAGGTTATAATATTTACCTGTAAAAAGAGGGAAGTAGAACTTATCAGTAGTGGGTTCCCTTGTAAAATCTGCTCATTGACATAGGACCCATAAAAAAATATAGTATTTCTATAAGAATTCATGAAGAGGCAATTATGAAGAAACATTTACTTATTTGTATATATGCTATTACAGCAGCTTTTATATTATTATTATCCGGATGCGGAAACAGGGATATTCCTGTTACAAAAAATGAACAGTATCTAAGCGGTATAACATGGGATAATGCTGCCGTTATTAACGATGCCGTTGTTGATGTATTCACCCAGAATGACATTTTGAGTACAAGACTGACACAGGCTTTTTTTAACCAGATAGTAAAGGTTGTTTCTCAGGACGGCTCATGGACCAAGGTCATGATGTTGGATGGAACGACGGGATGGGTTAAGAGTAAATATTTAAGCAGGGACACCAGTTGTGTTACGGATGGACGTATTAATAATAAGATAGTTGTAACAGCTAAAACAGTGTATGTCTACACAGGTACCCAAAATGACATAAAGTACAAGCAGGTAGTTCTGGGAACCGAACTTTATTCTGTAAGTAAAACAAAAACAGGTTATGATGTCATTTTACCGGATAATAAAAAAGGGTGGGTTGAGGATGGCGGAGTAATAGCCGTCCCTGTATCACAAAACAGTATACCAAAAACTTCCGCCGAAGGGTTTATTCAAACCGTGAGGAAATTTGAAGGAACCATATACATTATTGGCGGAGTCAGCAGATGGGGTATCGACTCGCTGGGCCTTTGCTATGTCAGCAGCAGAATTAACGGAGTGGATATACCCCGTGATGTAAAGGAGATAGCAAAGACGGGAACAAGCATTAAGGTACACGAAATGAAACCCGGAGACCTTCTCATGTTCAGCACAGATAATGTAAAAAAGGATGTCTCTGATGTAGGTGTTTATACAGGAAACAACGAATTTATACATTCAAGTCCTTCCAGAGGAGTTGTAACCGACTCCTTGGAGGACAGTTATTACAAAAATCGAGTAGTTGGTATCAGAAGGATTTTTTAAGAGCTTCAGCCCGTTACTAGTTTGCCAAGTAAAGCAGCTATGTCATGGGCTGAATGTGGTTTTCCCAATTCTTTTGAATTTTCCCTCATTATTTTCAATGCTGAAGGATCATTAGTTACCTGTGATAAAATATTTACAAGGTTATTAAAGCTATCTATTTTATTGGCTACTCCGCTTCTGATTAAAAAGCTTGCATTGCCTTCTTCTTGTCCGGGTATCGGTGATATTATAAATATAGGCAAACCTTTAACCAACGCTTCCGACACAGTCATGCCACCCGGTTTTGTTATTAATAAGTCAGCAATATCCATAAGCTCATTAACTCTGTCTGTATAGCTGAAAACAAGTACTTTTTTATTGCTTTGCGAAGCATATTCTTCAAGCTGGAATTTAAGTTTTTGATTTGTACCCGTAACTGCGATTATTTGAATATCAACATCACAGTTTAATAATGAAGCCATGGTTTTCTCAATATTTCCAAATCCCATTCCGCCACCCATTACTAAAACTGTAAATTTATCTTCCAATCCGTATTTTACAAGTAAACCCTTCTTATCCGTAGGAGTCAAAAATTTAGGTGAAACAGGAATCCCATAGGGAAAAATAATACTATCTGGTATACCTCTGCTTATCATTTCAGTTTTCATATTATCGTTAGCCACAATAAATGCATCCATCCCACTATCCAGCCATATTGAATGAACCACATAGTCTGTGAGTATTGCCATGGTTGGGATGTTCAGTTTGTTTTTTCTTTTCAAAGATGCCAGCATTTGCAAGGGAAACGGGTGAGTACATACTATAGCTGATGGATTATACTCATTTATAAGAGATTTTAGCTTATATGACAGCAGTTTGTTTACAGCTTTACTCATGTCGTATATACCTGTCCCTGTCCCAGAGGCAGTATAAATCATGCTGTAAAGCTTAGGGCTTCGCTTAAGTGCACCCAAATAGCTACTTACAACAATTTTATCTACTACAGGATTTATATACTTCAATGCATCCAGAACATCTACTTTCCAGTCGGGAAACTGCCTCTCAATGGATTCTTTTAGTGCTTCGGCAGCTTTCATGTGGCCAGTTCCCACAGAAACGTACAGTATCAATACCCTCATAAAACACTCCAGTTCATTTATCTGTTTCGTTAATCAGAATCAATTACATTTTTGACAGGTTGCAGGTTATTAATACATGTTTTTTATAAGAAATAACATATTTGAGCAGACCACGAATATTTTTGAGAAATTAACCAAAAATAACTTTGCATGAAATTTGCGAGATAATCGGAAGGAGGTACAAGTTTGAGAAAATATAAAATAATTGCTTTATTTTTACTAATAGTATTCAGTCTTACAATTGCTGATGAAGGAAAAATGTATTTAACAAGCTCTGCACCCTCCCTGAAAATCGGGGATAATGGTGAAAAAGTTAAGGATATGCAACAGGAGTTAAAGAACTGGGGCTACTTTAATGGAAAAGTAAATGGAAGATTCGGGTATGATACATTGAGGTCAGTTCTCAACTATCAGAGACAGTACGGGCTAAAAGCTAATGGAATTGCAGACAGGGCTACACTCCTTACAATGGGCCTTGCAGAGCTTATTGAGTCAGGAACAGCAAATGCTGCTGCAAAATCGAACATATCAAACGAACAGCTCCTAGCCAGAGCTATTAACGGTGAAGCCAGAGGTGAGCCTTTTGAAGGACAGGTAGCGGTAGGAGCTGTAATTTTAAACAGAGTTAATAACTCAAAATTTCCAAAGACAGTTGCAGGCGTAATATACCAACCAGGTGCATTTACTGCAGTTTCAGACGGGCAGATTAATGTTCCTATTAATCCGAAATCAACAGTTGTAAAGGCAGCAAGGGATGCATTGGCTGGTTGGGATCCTACCGACGGATGCCTGTACTATTGGAATCCTGCAACGGCAACTAGTAAATGGATTTGGTCAAGAAAAGTAAGATACAAGGTGGGCAAGCATTGGTTCGGCATATAAATATGGAGGTGATGATAAGATGGCTGAAAACGGCTTTCATTTAAACGATAGAAGAAGATCATGGGCAGTACCTGTTGCAATAATAGCGATACTTGCTTTAATTGGTGTATCCGTTTGGGGGTACTATCAGAACAGACAGTTAAAAAGGTTACAAGTTTTAGTGACAAACCAGTACAACAGAGCTTTTGTTGATTTGTCCGATTATGTTGATAATGTTGAAGCTCTTATGGCAAAATCACTGGTGACTTCTACACCAGTAAGTACATCAAAAATGTTGGAGGAAGTATGGAGGCAGTCAAACCTCGCACAAACAAATATGGGACAGCTTCCAATAGCACCGCCAATACTTGAAAAGACATCAAACTTCTTGACACAGGCAGGAGACATGGCATACTCGCTTAATACTAAGACCTTAAATGGTACTCCTTTGAATGACAAAGAATATGGTGCCTTACAAAAGCTACACGGGTATGCTGTTTCCTTACAAAAGAACCTGCATGGAATTGAAGATCAGATTGCTAATGGCAAAATGCAATGGGACAAATATACAAACAATAGCAAATTTATGATGGCTTCTAAGTCAAAAGACCCTCAAACAAGTCAGTTTGAGAATATTGATAAGACGTTCCAGGAGTATCCTACTCTTATTTATGATGGTCCTTACTCAGATCATATGCTCAAATCTAAGCCTCAGGGGCTAGGAAATAAAAAAGTTACGGCATCAGAAGCTAAAAGTATTGCTGTAAACTTTGTAGGCAAAGATAAGGTCAGTAGTGTAAAGCAGCTTGAGAATAATGATCTTGGAAATATTAAGACATACAGGTTTAAAGTTTTGTACAAGAATAAAAAAGACAGCGAGTCAGCAGAGGTTGAAGTTACTCAGCAGGGTGGGCAGGTTTACCTTATGTTGAGAAACAGAGATATTGGCAAGGATACAATTAATATGGCAAATGCAAAGAAGCTTGCAAAAGATTTCTTGGCTTCAAAGGGCTATAAGAACATGGTAGATACGTACTATCAAAAAGTTGATGGTACAGCTGTCATAAGTTATGCATATAAACAGGGCGGAGTAATAGTTTACCCTGATCTTATCAAGGTCAAGATTGCACTGGATAATGGTGAAATCATAGGAACTGAGGCTAAAGGTTATTTGTATAACCACAGAGTAAGAAATATACCAAAAACTACTCTTACTGTTGAACAAGCACGTACAAAGGTTAACAACAGAATTAAAATAGACAGGCAGGGAGAAGCAGTAATACCTACTAATTTTAAGACTGAAAAATACTGCTACGAGTTTATGGGCAAGGTGGATGGACGTAATTTTATTATATACATCAATGCTTTAACCGGAGCAGAAGAAGATGTGCTAATGCTTGTAACAACACCCGAAGGTACACTTACCATGTAAAATTTAATAGAATATAATTGCTCAAAAAGACTTGATGGGTACAAAAATACCTGCTCAGGTCTTTTTTAGTTAACAAAGGGTGTATATATGTAAAAATAAATTGAAAATAATGAATAGCAAAACCGTTGCTAATTCATATGGTAAAATATATAATTTATGTTAAAGAATACAAATAAAGGAGAGATAAATGGATAGAATATTAAAACAGTGCATCTTTAGCATAGTAGGATTTTTTATACTTGCAGTAGGAATAGTTGATATTATTAATGCATCCATTGGAGCGAAATTAAGTATTCTTGTGTGGGCCAGAGGAGTTCCGGGTATTATACTAATAGTCGTTGGATATTTATTTATTAAATACAGTAAAAAAGTGGCCAGTGAAGTGCATGATGAAAATCAGAGTATAGAACAAATACAAATAAAGAGTTGTGAATACTTAGGCATAGGACTTCTTTATATAATGTACTTTTTCAGGAGTCTTTTCATTCTTGCTATCTCTCAGACAACATCCATACTTGAGATACTATATAATACACCTGTCGAAATAAAAAAAAGAGTTATGGAATCGCATATTCAGTCATTGTTTTTAAATCTGCCAATCACCATAGTATATGTGTTGTGTATTTTGTTGGGCATATACCTTGTAGTTAGGGGCAAAAAAGGACTTTACTCAAACCCGGAGGTACTTGTCACCACAGAGAAGAGTCAGAATGATAACATTTGATATATGATAATATTTATGGCATACTCAATGCAGAAACTAACGTTGGGATTATGGAGGAACTATTTTTATGGCATTAAGAAATATTCGTACTGTAGAGGATGAAGTTTTACGTAAAAAATGCAGGATAGTTGATGAAGTTAATGATAAGATACGAGAGTTGCTAAAAGATATGGCAGATACCATGTACAATACAGGGAATGGTGCAGGATTGGCAGCGCCCCAGGTAGGCATACTTAAAAGGGCTATTGTAATAGATATGGGTGATGGTCTGATAAATCTTGTGAATCCAGAAATAATAGACCAAAAGGGTTCTCAGGAGGTAATTGAGGGATGTCTGAGTATCCCTGGCAAATGGGGCAAGGTCATAAGGCCTTCTGAAGTCAAAGTTAGAGCATTAAATGAAAAAGGCGAAGAGGTTATAATAATTGGTAAAAATGAGATGGCAAAATGCTTATGCCATGAGATAGATCATCTTGACGGTATTCTTTTTACTGACAAAGTGACAGAATACATTAAGGAATAGGGGTTTTATGGAAAATTATGATATAGTCAAGAGGGATTTCAATGAAATATCAGATATAGTTGAAGAAAGATGGAATCATAATAACTGTTACTTCAAAAATCTTATAAAATATATCAGTGAGAATAATGAGCGTATTCTTGAAATAGGTTGTGGTAAAGGGGAGCTATCGAATCTTTTGGCCAAAAAAAGCGAGCACGTTATTGCAGTTGATTTGGCAGACAAGATGATAGAAAAGGCTATTTCTAAATATGGTTATAAGAATATAGATTTTATCAGTAAGAACATACTTGATATGGATTTTGAAGAAGATAGCCTGGATGCTATAGTTACTACTGCTACTGCACATCATTTACCTTACGAGTGGCTGCTTTTGTTTGCCCAGAGATACCTGAAGCCAGGCGGTAAGCTGATAGTACTTGACCTTTATAAGGTAAACAACTTTACAGATATGTTCTTTAATCTGCTGGCAGTTATACCGAATATATTTATGAACATAGTACATAATCGGAAAATTCATACGGGTGATGAGCATAGCAGAGAGGTGTGGAAAAGACATGGAGAACATGACAAATATATGACATTAAAAGAGATAAGACTGCTTGCCCAAAAGTATTTACCCGGAGCGATCATAAGAAGGAAATTATTTTGGAGATATCTTATGGTATGGGAAAAATAGAAACAAGGAGGCTTTAATAATGCCAGCTTTTATATTTTTTGGTTCAATATTGTCCGCATTTGTTACATATATTAGTACTGCAGTGCTCCTTAAAAAAATTAAAACAGGTGAAGATGAATTTATAGCTGTTGTAATAGGCAGCATAGCATTTGCGTTTCTTATAGGCTGTTTTATATTTGTAATAAAGGGATTTTAAAATATAAAAAATTTTTTGTGGGAACATTTTTCATATAGCTAAGTCTAATACTATATAGCCGGCAAATAATACTAAAAATTACGTATAGGAGATGATTTATATGAAAAGAACTGTTTCTGCATTTATACTGACAGGTGCTGTTGTTTTATCAAGTACATTTACATTTGCTCAGTCAGCCGATAATAAAGACAATAAATTTAATGATATATCAGGACACTGGTGTAATTCTGCAGTACAATTGCTTATGGAGAAAAATGTTATGCCATTTACAGGTGAGAAGTTCAGCCCCGCAAAAGCAATATCAAGAGGTGAATTCGTATCCCTGCTGCATGATGCTTTAGGAATACAGATAGAGTACTTTGTAGCGCCACAGATAAAGGATTATTTTAAGGACGTAGATCAAAATGCATCTTATACAATGGATTTGATTGATCTTGTAACTGCAAACATAATAGAAAAGGGAGGGAAATTCAATCCCAGTTCTTCTATTTCCAGAGAGGAAATGATTCATTATGTAATGAATGCATACAAGTATCAAATGGGTGACAAATACGCTCTCATAAACATTAAGCCACCTTTCTTTAGTGATGATAGTAAGGTAACTCCAGAGTTCAGCGGAGACGTTGGCAGGGCGGCACACTATAAACTCATATCAGGCTCAAAGGGAATGTTTCATCCTAAAGCCAGTACAACAAGAGGAGAGGCAGCAGTTGTTATAAGCAAGCTGGTCAGCCTTCTTGAAAAACAGAATCCTGTTATGACAGTTACACCTGAGGCAGAAATTAAAGATGATTCCATAGTTATGAAAGTAACTGTTACAAATAACTCAAAAAAGGCAGTTAGCTTTAACCATTCCTCTGGGCAAAAATATGACTTTAAACTTTTGGATTCAGATAAAAACATACTTTACACATGGTCTGCTGACAAAATGTTTACTATGGCATTGATAAACTCGAAGATAGAAGCAGGAAAATCAGTTGTTTATACTGAAACTCTAAGCGGAGATCAATATAAAGCAATAAAGGATAAAATAGCATACATGCAGGCTTATGTTCTTGCAAGTTCAGATGACTTTACTTTAGATACTCAAGGATACGAGGTTGTAATCAAATAGTTTAACATGGATTATTAATTGGTAAATTATTAAGGGAGACGTAAAACGTCTCCCTTTGTCATATACTAAATAAACATCAGAAAAAAATTGAAATAGAAATAAGATAAGAGTAATATTATATTAAATGTATAATATTACATATGTAAACTAACAGGAGGAACCAAGTGGAAAATAACATTGATGAACAGTTTTCTTCAATTAGAACTGATGAAAATAAAAAAAGACTGCCGGGGCCTGTAGCCTCAGGAATTCTTTTTTCCATAGTAACCATTTTGCTAACCTTTGGAGGACCTATTCTGAATTTTAAAAATAGTTATTTAAAGAGTGGGTTGGGAGAATTAATCTTTGTTCTACTTCCGGTAATAGTTTTTTTAATTGTAGGTAGATATGATATAAGAAGTACGTTAAATTTAAGAAGAACAAGACCTTTGAATTATCTTCTTGTAATACTACTAACATTGTTTGGAATGCCTGTGGTAGGAGTCCTTAATGCAATAACCTACGGATTAATAAGAGAAATGTTTGGAAGAAACTTGCCTATACCAAAGGTAATTATAAACGATGTACCTACTCTTTTTATAGCTCTACTGGTTATAGGAGTATCGGCAGCAGTTTGCGAGGAAGTTATGTTCCGTGGTCTTATACAGAGCGGTTACCGAAAATACGGTATCGCTGTTTCTCTTGGAATAACATCTGTAATGTTCGGCCTATTGCACCGTGATATACAAAAGGCTGTAAGTACTATTCTTCTAGGTGCATTAATTGGATTTATCGTATATAGAACAGGAAGTATTTATACAGGAATGGTTGCCCATTTCACCAATAATGCTTCGGCAGTAATCCTGTCTTTTATGGCCTCAAAAATGTCAGGGTACTTATATGGAGAAGGTTTAGAGCAAACACAGAGTTTTGATTTTTCAAATTTGCCTGTGGCTTCAGTAATAATTGCATTCATATTCTATGCCATAATATATATGGGCTTGGTATCAGGTTTTGTGGCTTTACTCTACGCATTTTACAAAAGTACTAAGAAAGATGTTAAGGCAATGAAAGAAGAAGAGGGCCAATACAAATTTGTACATGAAAAAATAGGGCTACCGGCTATTTTGAGTATGCTGCCGGGACTTTTGATTATTTTATTTACATTCTTGTACCAGATAATGAAATTAAAATGGGGTTAAAACAAAAAAAATTGGGCCATAGCCCAATTTTTTTATTAAAGTAGTCTTATATCCTTACCTGCTAAAACCAACCTGTCAAAATAGCCTACAATCCTTGAAGCAATACGTTCTGTATATAACTCATACAGCTTTTTGGGTCCGATATTGGTAGAAATAATAGTTTTGCAGGTACGATTTGTATTTTGAGCTTGCCGGCTGTTTAGTATATTTAACAACTCTGCATATCTTGCATCACTTAACGGCTCGGTACCAAGGTCGTCGATTATCAACAGTTCCACGGAAAAAATACTCTGATATTTATCATCGGCATACTCATCTTCCTTGTAGTTCCTCATTTTATGTTCAGTGATAATATCAAACAGTGCAGGAGCCGTGAGGTATAGCACTGTTCTACCCTGATTTATCAGTTCTCTTGCAATACAGAATGATAAAAACGTTTTTCCCACTCCGGTTCGTCCGTTGAAAAAAAGGTTTTTCTGGGTTGGATTATCTATATTTTTAATGAACTCAATACAACTTTTCTTAATATTCTGTATATTTTCCCTTGGCGATATCCCAATACCATACTTTGCTTCATTTATTTCCTCTGGATAAAGCATTTCGTTAAAGTTATCAAAACATTCATCCCCGTTAATGCTTATGTTTGACTGGGCAAAGAGATGGCTTATAATTTGCTGCCTGTAACAGGAACATCGCTGTGAACCAGCGGTATTAGTTATATATCCGGTATCTTTGCACTTTTCACACTGATATGGTGGCACGAGGCAGTCTGAACCAATATTATGTTCGCCTAGTAATTTGTTTCTGGATGCTGTAAGCTCCTCTATTTTTTGAGTAAGTTCATTTAAAATAACTGACTTGTCCCCGTTTGCCGATAATATAAGCAGGTTATACTTTATTCCCAGTTTATTAATCATGGTCTCAATTTCATGTAACTGGGGTATTTTTGCATATATCTGTTGTTTTCTTTGTTCCACAATATCTGCGGCAAGCTTTTGGCGTCGCTCATACTCTCTCGCAATAATATTATGTATATCCCTATTCATAAACTACCTCTTTCATCCTTTTATATAGTTACCTATTTTGAGGTGTTTGTAAAAAAGTTTTCAAAATATTCATCATCATATTCCCTTTGCTCAAAGTTATCCCTCTGAGATTGTTTAGGCTTGGCCTTCTGAGTGCCCTGGACAGTTTGTGACTGGGTCTTTAGGCTGTTTTCGTATCCAAGTATTTCTTCAGCACTTACTAGTCCTAAATCATGCCAGCGGGTTAATACACTGTTAAGGAATTTAAAGTCAGGATTTGTCTTTCCTACGGTTTTTTTCAAGGCAATTTCAATAACATCAAATCCGTACTTGTAATCAATAACCCATCTTTCTACATACTCACTTTCATATTCTGTCAGAGCCCTTCTAAGACGCAGCTTCTTGATAATGGTGCCTTTAATGCCACGTACCTGAGACATATCCTCAAAGTATTTTTCAAGGTCAAAAAAGTTTTGAATACCCCTTCTGTGCCAGTTTGTAGCAACTGCCTCTATATAACTCTTGTGGAAGGTGTTATTGTCGTGGCAGTATTTGAAAAGGGTGTACATGACATCTTCATCAAACTTGTATATGGTAAACCAGTTATCTATAGTCAGATACCAGTTTGGAGCCATAAGCCCCTGAAAGAACTTCGAATTAATTGCAGAGAGTGTGTTGTTTCTGCTTTTGTTTTTTTCAAAGTTCTCATTCGCTTGCTCAGGAGTTGAAATTGACTTTAGCTTGTACATTCTCTTTATTTCGGCTTCTTTTAAGTCACAGAGCTGTATTTTATCTTCCACCCAGTTGATAACTTCCAGGTTATCAAGACTGGTCAAGGCAGACTTAACCTCATCTAGAGACAGGTTAAGAGTCTTCGCAAGTTCGTCTGAGGTTACCTTCTTATTGTGTTTGCAAAGGAACAGCATATAAATATATACCTTTATGCATGTGCTGTCCATGGAAGGCATATACTGGCTGATAAAAATATCTGACACCAGCGTGTCAGAGTAAAGTAATGACTTGAAATCCTCAAAATACATTTTGACTCCCGTAAACGTTATTTTATTATAATTTTCACACTAATAATATTAATATAATTATAGCATATAAAAGACTGATAATTTATTAGTAATAATTATAAAATAAACGAATAAATTGTTTTGTCATAAAAAAAGGTTGGTATAAACATACTATTAATTGGATATTAAAACTTAGAAACCTATGGAGGTTAAGGAGGATTACTATGATTAGTGAAAAAATGAATGATTTATTAAACAGACAGGTTCAGAAGGAATTTTACTCTGCTTACTTATATCTTGGTTTTGAAGCATATTTTCAACATCAGAATCTTGATGGATTTGCAAACTTTTTTCATGTACAGGTTCAGGAAGAACGCGACCATGCAATGAAATTTTTCAACTATATCACTCAGGCAGGAGGAAAGGTAAAACTATACCAGGTGGATGAGCCTGAAGATAAATTCAATAATCCCGAGGAGATATTTGATCATACATTAAAACATGAGCAAGAGGTTACAAAATCCATATACAATCTGGTAGATAATGCGCTTGCTGAAAGGGATCATGGAACGAACTCTTTTCTCCAGTGGTTTGTAACTGAACAGGTTGAAGAAGAAGCAACAGTTGATAAGGTTCTGAGAAAACTTCAGTTAATAAAGAATGACCCTCATGCTTTGCTTATGCTGGATGCGGAGCTTGCTACCAGAGTATATACACCACCAGTAGCAGAGGGGTAATAGGTTAGCGTAACAAACTTTTTCTGAGAAAAATAAACCCGCCCGGCTCATAATGATCCAGGCGGGTTTTACACTATCTAAAATTTTTATTTGAATGATGCCCAGTTTAAATATACAAATCCGAGCTTGGTTACTACATAGTTTTGCAGGTTCTTATCTACAATGATTGGATCAGTATAGAAGAATAGTGGTGCAATTCCTGCTTCATCCATAAGAATCTTTTCTGCGTCGTGGTACAACTGCACACGCTTAGCAGGATCAGTTTCTTTTCTGGCATCAGCGATTAACTTATCATATGCAGCATTCGCATATTTTGAATTATTCTGAGGGTTATTTGAAGTTATCAGATCCATGAACGTTGAAGGGTCCATGTAGTCCCCAATCCAACCATCACGAGCGATGTCATATAAACCATTCTTTCTGGATTCTTGGAATACATTCCATTCCTGTGCCTGAATTTCAACTTCGATTCCCAGATTTGTCTTCAACTGTTGTTGAATTGCTTCAGCAACTGCTTCATGACCTGAACCTGTGTTTAAGCCAAAGGTTATTTTTGGAAAGCCTTTTCCGTCAGGATATCCTGCTTCAGCTAAGAGCTTCTTTGCTTCAGCAACATTCTTCTGGTAATCTTCAGGTTTTACTGAGTAGGCATCTCCGCCCTTTGTACGGAAGTCAGGTGTTTGGCTAACATCAGCTATACCGTAAGGCACAAATCCTGATGCAGGAGTTTCGCCTGATTTTCTAACTTTTTCAGTGATGTAGTTACGGTCAATTGCAAGAGATACTGCTTTTCTAACCTTTACGTTATCAAATGGTGCTTTAGTATTAAGCAGATCTAGGTAGTATGTTCCGAGCTGTGGGAAAATCTGAAGATTTCCGGCAGCTTTCTCTGCAGGGATTTCGTCATGTGGTATATTTCTTGCGAAAGATATCTGTTTGTTCTTGAACGCACCAAGAATAGCATTTGTGTCATTCATCAACAACCATTCTATTTTTGGAGCAACTACAGTGTCTTTATCCCAGTAATTTTCGTTCTTTTCAAATACTAGTTTTGATGAGTGTTTCCAATCTGTCAAAACATATGGACCATTTCCGATATAAGTCTTCGGATCAAGAGTCCATTTGTCAGGATTTTTTGATACAACATCTTCTCTCAAAGGAACAAGAGTTGGGAATGCTACAATTTCAGTAAAGAATGGGCAGACATTTTCAAGAGTTACTTCAAGAGTGGTATCATCTATAGCTTTAACTCCTAATGTATTGATATCAGCACCGTTAGTGTTGATAGCTTCGCCATTCTTAATAAAATACAGGTAATAAGCATAGTCGGAAGCTGTTTTCGGGTCAATTGCTCTCTGCCATGAATAAACAAAGTCTTTTGCAGTTACAGCTTTACCGTCTGACCATTTTGCATCCTTACGGATATGGAAGGTGTAAACTTTGTTATCGGCACTTACGTCCCACTTTTCAGCAGTTCCGGGAACGATTTTACCTTCTTTGTCATAAGTAGTTAAACCTTCAAAAGCACAGTTAATATAAGTACCGCCATCCAAAGACTTATTAAGTGAAGGATCTATAGATGCTGGCTCTGATGCAATACTTGCACTAATGCCTTTAGTACCGCTAGAAGAAGAACTTCCACAGCCGGCAAATACTGTTACTATGGCAGCCAGTGAAAGTACTAGAGCTAATATTCTTTTCATTTTTGCATACCCCCTATTATTTTTAATTAAATAGATATTTATTTCAAAAATCCATTTTTGCAACACGAATATTTTCTCGTAAATAAAAAGGTTTTATTCATCACTTTTTATGTTATTACCCCAATGTCGACCTCATCGGAACATACGAGTTTCTTATATATTTCTTCCTTGCAATATGGAAAATTTAACCGATTATATCTTTCCTGCAAAGTGGCAGGATACGTAATGACCATTGCCACAATCCGTTAATTCAGGCGTTTTTTGTGAGCAAATATCTTTTGCATAGGGACATCTAGTCCTGAATTTACATCCTGACGGAGGATTAACTGGAGAAGGTATTTCTCCTTTCAGGATAATGCGGTTACGGTTTTTGGCTGTATCAGGATTAGGTTCCGGAATAGCTGTCAGCAGTGCTTTTGTGTAGGGATGCAGAGGATTTTTATATAATTCCTCAGATTCAACCAATTCAACTATATGACCAAGATACATTACACCAACCCTGTCACATGTATGCCTTACCACACCCAAATCATGGGATATGAACAGATATGTCAGGTTCAGCCTGTCCTGCATTTCTTCAAGTGTATTAATTATCTGAGCTCTAATAGACACGTCCAGAGCTGATACAGGTTCATCACAAACAATAAAATCCGGTTGTACAGCTATTGCTCGAGCAATACCTATTCTTTGACGCTGTCCCCCAGAAAACTCATGCGGATAACGGGAAGCATGCTCTGTATTAAGACCTACTAGTGTTAAAAGCTCTCTTATTTTATCTGCTCTGTCACTTCTAGAGCCTGCCAGTCCGTGTATATCCAATGCTTCTCCAACAATATCTGATACTGTCATACGTGGGTCCAGTGATGCATAAGGATCCTGGAAGATATACTGCATTTTTTTCCTGTATGGAAGCAGCTTCTTTCCTTGAAATTTAGTAATGTCAACACCATCAATTTTTACACTTCCGCTGGTCGGATTATATATTCTCAGCATTGAACGTCCCAGGGTAGTTTTTCCTGAACCTGATTCTCCAACCAGACCTAGCGTTTCACCTTTAAATATGTCAAAACTTACATCATCTACAGCTTTTACATATGCCTTTTTTCCAGCGCTGTTTTTAATGGTAAAATATTGCTTTAGATTTGTAATTTCAACTAGAGTTGTTCTATTTTCATTTGAATTATTTTCCATTTTCCTGCACCTCCACACTTTCTTTTGCCCTCTCATCCATCAACCAGCAAGAAGTAGTATGACCATCTGATTCCTTATAGGCTTCAGGCATATTACTAATGCAGACTTTCAGACATTCCTCGCATCTTGGGGCAAAGGCACATCCGGAGGGGAGATGAAGCAAATCAATTGGGTTTCCCTTAATCGGAATTAGCTTCGATCCCTTAACGTTCAAGTCAGGCAATGAACGTAGAAGTCCTTTTGTATATGGATGACGGGGGTTCTTGAATATACTGTAAACTGACCCCTGTTCAACTATTTTTCCGCCATACATAACTATGATATCATCGGCCATGTCAGCGACTATTCCCAAGTCATGAGTAATAAGAACTATTGCCATTCCTGTTTTTTTCTGAATATCCTTTAAAAGTTCAAGAATCTGTGCCTGTATGGTAACGTCAAGTGCTGTTGTAGGTTCATCAGCAATAAGTAATTTTGGCTCACCTGCAAGAGCCATAGCAATCATAGCCCTTTGCCTCATACCCCCGGAGAATTCATGTGGATATTGAGAAAGTCTTTTTTCGGGCTCATTTATACCTACAAGTGATAGAAGTTCTACTGACCTTCTCTTAACTTCTAGTTTGGAAATTTTTCCGTACTTATGATACAAGGATTCCGCAATCTGGTTACCTATTGTAAAAACAGGGTTAAGACATGTCATGGGGTCTTGAAATATCATCGCTACTTCATTTCCTGCAACCTGAAGCCTTTCCTGTTTAGTCATTTTGGAAACATCCTTACCGTCAAATGTAATGCTTCCGCCTACGATTTTCCCGGGTTTGTCAATTAGTCCGATAACTGAATAAGAGGAAACACTCTTTCCTGAACCTGACTCTCCTACGATACCCAGAACTTTGCCGGGTTCAAGTGAATAGCTTATTCCATTAACCGCTTTAACTTCACCTGCCGGCGTAAAAAATGAGACTTTTAAATCATTTATTTCGAGTAGTTTATTATTCATAGCAATTACCTCACCTGCCTTTTAAAAGGCATCCAATAATTATCTAAAAGTGTATATCCCGTTATCATTTAAGATATACCCGCATCATTCAAAGCTAACATTCCAATTATTACAAAGAATTACTTTTTCATCCTTGGGTCTAAAGCATCTCTCAGTCCGTCCCCGAAAAGGTTGAAGGACAGGATAATAATACTGATAGCTGCTGCCGGGAAGATAAGCATATAAGGATATGAATATATTCCCTTTAAAGCTGTTTGAGAGAGAGAACCCAGCGAAGCCATAGGTGATGATACACCAAGACCTATAAAGCTTAGAAAGGATTCTGTAAATATTGCTTCCGGTATTTTTAAAGTAGTTACTACTATTATCTGACCAATACAGTTAGGAATCAGATGTTTGAATATAATTGACCTGTTACTTGCACCAAGTACTTTCGCAGCCAGCACATATTCTTGTTCTTTAAGCGCCAGAATCTGCCCACGGACTATTCTGGCCATATCCACCCAATATAAAAGAGCCATAACAAGAAATATACTTATAAGGCCAACACCCATACTATTGAGAAAGGCAGGTGCACGACCGGACTGAATGTATATGTCAATAGGTTTCTTTAATACCACCTGCAAAAGAATTACTATAAGAATTGTGGGAACAGAATATACAATGTCAACAATTCTCATCATAATATTATCAACCCAACCACCAAAAAATCCGGAAATTGCACCATAGATAATACCGATAATTGATATCATTATTGCTGCAACTACACCAACTGCAAGAGAAATTCTTGCACCAATCATTGTTCTGGTGAACAGGTCTCTTCCAAGACTGTCAGTACCGAATATATGTTGCATGCTTGGTTTGAGATTTTCCTGACCTTGTAGAATCTGCTCATAGGAGTATGGAGAAATTATAGGTCCGATGATAGCGGCCAGAATTATCAGAATAATAACAACGAGAGCTCCAGTAGCCACTCTATTAGCTCTTAGTCTATTCCATGCATCCCTCCAATAACTAACAGATGGACGCATAATTTCAGCTGTTGCCTTTTCCTCATCAGTGGCAGGCAAAAATAAATTCTTTTCAAAAATTTTTGTATTATTTATAGTGTTCATTATTGTCACCCGCCCCTTAATTGATAATGTTGATTCTAGGATCAACGAATCTGTAAACTACATCAACGATGAAATTCATTAATATAAGAATTGCTCCAAAGAAAATTGTTACTCCCATTACAGTAGTATAATCTCTGCCCGTGATACTGGTAACAAAAGTACTTCCCAGACCCGGAATGGAGAATATGGATTCAATTACAAATGAACCTGTGAGAACTGACGCAACCATTGGCCCGGCATACGTTACTACAGGAAGAATTCCGTTTCTTAAGGCGTGTTTAAATATAACAACTTTATCAGATAGTCCCTTCGCACGAGCTGTTCTGATATAATCCTGATTTATAACATCCAGCATAGAGGAACGCATAAGTCTCGTTATAAAACTCAGAGGGAAGAACGATAGAGCAAAACCAGGCAAAATATAACTTGAAACAGTGCTTAAATCACTAATTGTAGGCAATATTTGCAGCTGCACACCAAAAATTATCATACTAAGAGTAGCAACAACAAAACTTGGGACTGCAATTCCAAAGGTGACAATCAACATAATAAGCCTGTCTACGGCAGTATTCTTTTTAAGTGCACTCAATACACCTAGAACCGTTCCAATAACCATTGCTAACGCACTAGCGAAAATACCAAGTCTGAGTGAATATGGGAACTTTTGAGCTATTATGTCTTTTACATCCTGCCCTATCAACTGTATTGACTGCCCAAAATCACCATGAAGTACGTTTTTTGCATAATTGAGATACTGTACTCCTAAAGGCTTGTCCAAACCATATTTTGCATTTAGGTTGGCTAACATTTCGGCTGTCATTTTCTTTTCACCTATAAATGGATTACCCGGTACAAAATGCATTAAAAAGAATGTAAGTGTGAACATAATCCATAAAGTTAAAAGTGAGACCAATAGCCTTTTGATTATATATTTTGCCATAAAAGACCTCCTAACCGCGATTATGTAAATGCGGCTTTTCTAAGTAAATATTAATAAAGTTAATACCAGTAAAAATCGTTACTGGACATAATTACAGACCCATTTTGACACAAAAAAAACAATCAATCTGAATATAGCTTAATGACGACATTGTCATTTGGGAAACAAATTGACGTGCAACTTGCATAAGTTATCAAAAATTTATTCGTATAATGCCGAATTATACACCAAAATGAAGGAAAGTTCAATAATATATTCACATATTGACTCTTGTAAAATATTGTATCTGTGCGGCTTTTGAGCTTTTTGTGTATTGTAACCAATAATAAAAAGTAAATTTTGGTATAAATACCCATTAGCGCTGAGAATCAATAATACGTTAACATAATAAAGCAATAAATAAATAAAATGATAAAAAAAAGCACTATTATACAGCGGTAATACATTAACATAATAAAGTGACACAATGTAATGATAGGAGATTTAATGAAGCATTGATATATGGCATTCAAAATTTAACTATAGTTCAGATGTTGGAAACAAAAAATAGTAGCCGACTAATATAGTCGGCTACTATTTTTTAACAGAAATTTATAGTATGAATTTATTGATTTCATTGTCCAATTGTTGAGCCATTCCGGACAAGTCACTTGAGGCCTTAACGATTACCTCCATTGCCGAAAGCTGCTGTTGACTTGAAGCAGAAATTTCTTCGGAACTAGCTGCAGATTCTTCCGCTAGAGATGCCAGATCATGTGTATGACTTGAAATTTCCCTGGATGCCTTAGCAATTGTGGTAAGCATTTCAGATACTTCTTTAGTTTTATCTGTGATAGCCTCTACAGATATTCTTATTTTGTCAAAAGCATGTTTGGTAGTATCAACAGCAAAGGATTGCTCAGCGGCCAGTTCCTTTGCCCTATCCATGTTATGTGCTGTCACAGCGTTATTTGCAATTATTGCCTGAATAATTGCATTAATCTCTTTAGCAGCAGAGGAGGATTCTTCCGCTAGTTTGCGTACTTCATCCGCAACTACTGCGAAACCCTTACCTGCTGTTCCTGCTCTGGCAGCCTCTATAGCGGCATTTAATGCCAATAGGTTTGTTTGTGCTGCTAGGGAATTTATTACATCGGTAATACTACCTACCTTAATAATAGATTTGCTTAAGTCAGCCAATGACCTGTTTACCTCTTCAGAAACAGATATATTCTCTTGTACTTTTTCAGACGTTATTACTATGGCATTGTAACCTTCGGACACTGCTTCCAGTGACAGTACTACCGCCTTCTCATTTTCAGTTGTTGCATCATTGGCTTGTGATATGTGCTCGGCAATTTCAGTTATATGCTGACTGGTTTTGTTTACAACTTCTGACTGGTTGGCATTGCCTTTTGCAATTTCATTAAGTGAAGTGGTTACCCGGGTAATACTCTTTGTACTTTCCGCAGTAGAAGCAGTCAACTCTTCAGAGTTTGCAGCCATGGTACCTGAAATGTTGTGTAGCTTGGTAATAGTATTATGTAAGGAATGTCTCATTTCTGATATGGAATTAATTATTATCCCAATTTCATCCTTACGCTTAATCATTGAATTGTATGATTCATCAAAGACCAAATCAAAACCGGCTGTTTTTCTTATAATGGAAACAATAGTGGATATGGGACCTGTTATTGACCTGGCAATAACAATTCCTATCATTATGCACACTAGCGAAACCGCTATTATTAAAATAATCAGAAAAAGAGATGATTGTCTTGCGGAATCAAGACTTTTGGTATAAACATCCGATGCTTCTTCTATGTTTGCATTTATAAGACTAGTTACATTGGCTTCAAGTTTGCGAAATACAGTATCACCTTTATCACTGTAAATTGCGGATGCCTCCGGGGTGTTGCCTGATGTGGACAATTCAATAATTTTATTCTTGATCTCTTTCCATGATGTTAGGTTCTCCTTTATGGATGCATATATCTTTTCTCCGTCAGAACCTAAATTTGTAGTAGAAATTTGTTTAATGCTATTATCAAGATTTTTCTCTTTTTCTATAATATCACTTAAAACAGCCATTTGGTAACTTGTATTATCAGACGCTATAAGCCTTAAAATATTTGTAAAATCGGCCATTAAAGCAGTTCCTGCTTTACTTAAACTTGCAACCTGAATAAGATTATTATTATACATGGTGTCAAGATCTCTTTGTGCTTTCCGGGTTTGAAACCAACCCATACTCCCAACAAGAACCATTCCAATAATCATAGCAAGTATGAGTAACACAAGCTTTACCCTTATCTTGGCATTATCCATTAGTTTAAACATGGTACATATCCCCCTTATAATTTTATGAAATTAATCATTAGGAAAGTACATTAAAGAAAACTAAAATGCCAAAAGTAAAACGCTAGAATAACTTAAGGTGATCATACCATTAGTTTACTCAATGGCCGTTAACACTTAAATTAAATTTTATATTTAACTCACGTTAAATAGTATACTATCAATTGTGGATGGGTGTCAAATATTTGACATAATAATTATATTTTTCTAATTATATGGCAAAATATGACAATTAGTGACAGTTATAAAAGATTAATAGAAAAACCTCTGAAATTATTTTCAGAGGTTTCTTTTGGCGCGCCCGGCAGAGATCGAATCCACAACCTTCTGGTCCGTAGCCAGACGCTCTATCCAATTGAGCTACGGGCGCATATACTTTGCATCTAAAACACGACGCACATAATATGATAATACATATTAGTATAAAAAGCAACCATTTAATAAAAATAATTTTTACCAAATAATGCATAGTCCACACTGGAAACTTCTATATTTTAATTAGCCCCTTAATTTATGTTAAAATAGTAGTACTAGAACCCCATACAGGAGGTAGAAACGTGAAACACGTATTTATAGTAAATCCCGCTGCCGGGAAAGGAAAGGCTTTAGAGCTTATACCGGTTATTCGGGATTATTTCAAGGGGCAGCCCGATAAGTATGTAATAGAGGTAACTGAGTATCCGGGACATGCAACAACAATAGCCCGTGAATACGCAGTAAATGATAAAAACAGGATATACTCAATCGGTGGGGATGGTACTATAAATGAAATAGTAAACGGAATAGCAGGAACTAAAGCCGCTTTAGGGGTTATACCGGCAGGATCGGGTAATGATTTTATAAGAAGCATACATGGAGAATATCAGACCAAGGAAATAGTAGCTGATACCATACGAGGACAGGAAAGAAGTATAGATTTGGCAAGGGCAAACGGAAAGTACTTTATAAATATTTCCTCTATAGGGTTTGATGCCGATGTTGTTTTTAATGCTCACAAATTTAAAAGACTGCCGTGTATTCCGGGAAGTATGGCATACCTGATTTCATTAATATATACAATTTTTAAAAACAAGATAAGTGAGATAAAAGTCACTATAGACGATGAAGAAATTACTTTAAAAATACTTCTTGCTGCAGTTGCCAACGGTAGGTTTTACGGGGGAGGAATGTTGCCAGCTCCCGACGCAGCTCTGGATGACGGCTTGTTGGATATATGTCTGGTGGGAGAGGTCAATAGGCTTAAAATATTAACATTGTTTCCAAAGTACATGAAAGGTGAACACGGAGAAATAGAATACGTTAGCTTTAAAAGAGCAAAGAAAATGAAAATTGAGAGTAAAGACACTATTTCATTGAATATAGATGGAGAAATTCTTACAGGAAAGGATATAGAGTTTGAAATATTAAAAGGTGCCATTAATGTTATTTATCCTTTAGGTACAATACCTGTAAGTACAACAAAGGATTGTGCTGTTAATTTTTAATCGGGGGAGGGACAAAATGAAAATAATTCACACAGGAGACTGGCATATTGGGAAAGTGGTAAATGAGTTCAGTATGCTGGAGGATCAAGAGTATATACTTGAGCAACTTATATCGGTAATATCAAAAGAAAAACCTGATGCTTTGATAATCGCAGGAGATATTTTTGACAGGAGCATACCACCTGTAGATGCCATTGAACTGGTTGATAGGATTTTCAACACAGTCCTCCTTGAACTCAGGATTCCTATTCTAGCTATTGCCGGAAACCATGACAGTGCTGAGCGTTTATCTTTTGCCAGCAGAATTTTAACAAATAATGGGCTGCATATCGCAGGTGGTTTCGATGGTAATGTTCGTAAAGTGGTGTTGGAAGATGGGTTTGGGCCAGTCAGCTTCTATCTTTTACCTTACTCAGACCCCCGTACTATAAAGCACATTTTGCAGGATAGTGAAATATCTACCCACGACGATGCCATGAAAAAGCTTGTTGAAAAAGTGGGACAAGCTATGTATGAGAATGAAAGAAGTGTAATGATTACACACGGCTACATAACTTATCTTGGAGGGCAGGCAGAAATTATAAGTGAATCAGAGAGACCTCTGAGTATCGGGGGAACGGATGTAGTTAATTCGTATCACTTTAACTCTTTCAGCTACACAGCACTTGGACATCTTCATGCGCCTCAGCGGGCAGGTGCAGATAATATAAGGTATTCAGGCTCTTTATTGAAATACTCCTTTTCAGAGGTTAACCAAAGGAAGGGTATAAATGTAGTTGAAATTGATGGTGACGGCAATTCCCAAGTAAATTTGATAGAACTTAAACCTAAACGGGATATGCGCATAATAAAAGGACCAATTGGTGAACTTCTTAAGCCTGAGGTGTACGGAGCCGCAAATACCGATGACTATATATATGCAATATTAACAGACAAAGGCGAACTTATTGACCCAATATCAAAGCTAAGGAGCGTTTATCCTAATGTAATGGGACTCACCAAAGAAAGCGTCATGAACAGGGATGATAACAAAACTTCTGCTGCCGAGGGCTATAAATCTAAAGCTAAAATAGAGCTGTTTCAGGAATTCTATAGCTCTATACAAGGAGAGCCTTTGACTCTGGAGGAACTGAAAGTAGTGGAGAGGGTAATTGGAGAGGTAGAAACAGGAGGGTGTAAATGAAACCGTTAAAACTTACAATTAGTGCCTTTGGGCCGTATGCAAAAAAACAGTTTATCGATTTTACTACCCTTACTGAACAGATATTCGTAATATCTGGCCCAACGGGAGCTGGAAAGACTACTGTCTTTGACGCTATCAGTTTTGCTCTTTTCGGTGAAGCTTCAGGAAGCAGCAGAGACAGGGATAGCCTACGAAGTGACTTTGCAGAACCGGGAGCGGAAACCTTTGTTGAGCTTGAGTTTGAACTGAAAGGTAAAATATACAGAATAAGAAGGTCGCCCCAGCAGGAACAGAAGAAATTAAGGGGAGAGGGTTACACTTTAAGAAATGCCGATGCGGAGCTCCTGATGCCGGATGGTACGCTAATTACCAAAATAATAAATGTAGACGAGCGCATAAATGAGCTTCTTGGTATTAACAAATCACAATTTAAGCAAATTGTAATGCTTCCACAGGGAGAATTCAGAAAACTTTTGGAATCCGACAGCAGTGACAGAGAAGTTATTTTCAGGAAAATATTCGGAACCGAAGATTTTGCAGAAATTCAAAAAAGACTCGATGAAGACAGATCTAATTTGGAAAAATCCGTTCACGACTTAAAAACTCAGATAGCTACCCACATAAATCACTTTGAGGTGGGAGAAGATCAAGCACTGGCTGAAATGAGGAACGCTCAAAATATTAATTTGGCACAATTCATTACTTGTATTGAGCAGCTTTTGCAAAAGGACAGGTCTATAATAGATGAAATAAAGGCTGAACAGAATAAAGCGTCAACAGAACAGGGCTTGCTCCAGAAAGAAATAACCAAATGCACAGAGGTAAACAAAAAACTCTTGGACAGGGAACAAACAAAACAGCAACACGATGTTCTTGTCTTAAGAGAGAACGAGTTTCGCGGAAAAGAGGAAATTCTTGAATATGCAAGAAAGGCTTTACCAATAAGTGAAGTTGACGAGCAGTTCAGAAAATTTGATTTGACATTAGAACAAAAGGCCGGTGAATTGGAGCTGGCAAAGCAGGAGCTTGAGAAAAGGAAGTCGGAGTTTGCAAATACAGCAGAAAACCTGAATACTTATATTGGGTTGGAACCTGAAAACAAGAAGAATGAGACTGAACTTGCTTTGTTGGAAAAAATGCTCCCAAAGGTTATCCAGTACGATAAGGGGTTAAAACATTTGGAGGCTGTAAAGGCTGACTACACTAAATTGACAGGGGAACTTGAAAAGGCCCAGAAGGATCTTGAGACCAACAAAGTAAGAGAAAGCCAACAGGCGGAAAATTTGAAACTGCTTTATACAACCGAAGCCGAATGTATAAGTCTTGAAAGCCAAATATCAGAAAACAGAAAGCTTTTAATGGAGCTTGATGGAATCAGGAAGCTCATAGGAGTGTATCAGGATGAAATTGCTAATCTTGAAAATAAGAGAGTAGAGTTTTCTTCCTTTGAAAAAGATTTTTATGATTTCAGAAGTAGACTGGAATTAGTGGAGGATAATTATATAAGGGGGCAGGCAGGGATTCTCGCTAAATCGTTGAAGGAAAAAGTTCCTTGCCCTGTTTGTGGTGCTCTTGATCATCCAAAGCCTGCAGAAATGCCAGCCAGTATTCCCACGGAAGAGCAGATAAGGAATAAAAAATCGGAATTTTCTAAGCTAACAGAGTTTAGAACAGAAAAGACTAAGGAGATTTCAGAATTAAATGGAATCGTAGATAGCAAACGTCAAGAGATACTCAATCGACTTAAGGCTCTTGACGAAAATGTAATAATTGGGGATTATATCCTCCTAATGGAAAGCGGTCATTTTGAAACATTGCTGGGGCATATAAATACTACGGGAATTGGACTGAAAGAAAAAACTGTTGAATTAAAGGCTCAGTATAAAGTAAAAAAAGAATTTACAGACAAAAAAGATACATTAGAAAAGGAACATATAGAAATTCGGGACAGGCTGAAAGTATTGGAAGAGTTTGTTCAAAAGTTGACTTCACAAAAATCCGGATTATTTGAAGAGATTAGTAGACTACAAGCCGAAGCACAGACTATTGAGAAGGAGATTTCAGAAGATATTCGCTCGGTATCAAAGCTCAATGCCAGAATTGAAGAACAACGGAGTAAAATAAACAAATTTCGTGAACAATACGAGCAACATAAAAAACTATATGAAGCCTCAAGAGAAGTTGTAAGTAACGCAGAAAAGGAAGTGGCTATAAGGGTGTCCTCCATAGAGGAAGGGCAGAAAGAAATTATCAGGTTGCAAAAGCTTTTAAAGGAGAAGCTTGAGTATTCGAATTTTGCTAATTATGAGCAATTTTTAAATATGAAAAAAACTCAGGAAGAAATTGACATACTCCAGAAAGAAATAAATTCTTATTATCAAAACTTACAATCAATCAAGGATTTATACCAGCGTATGGAGGAGGAAACGAAAGGACTTGAAAAACAGGATATGTTAATCCTAAACACACGTTACGCGGAGTTGGAACAAAAGCAGCAGGTGCTACAGGAACGACATAATATTGTGTTCTCCAGATTTAACAATAATTCAAAAACAATAAAACAGCTAGCCGCTTCCGTTGAAAAAGTAAAACTGCTAGAAGAAAAATACGCAATAATCGGGAAGTTGGCCAATGTTTCAAAAGGTAATAATCCTCAAAGGATAACATTTGAGAGATACGTGTTGGCAGCTTATTTTGACGAAATTATAATTGCTGCAAATCATAGATTAACGAGGATGACAGGTTCAAGATACTTTCTAAAGAGAAAAGAGGAGAAAGGGAAGGGGCGAGCTCAGCAAGGGCTAGAATTGGAGGTTTTCGATAATTACACAGGAAAGTCGCGTCACGTTAAGACTCTTTCTGGAGGAGAGGGTTTCAAAGCTTCACTTGCGCTTGCGCTGGGCTTAGCGGACGTTGTACAATCTTATTCCGGGGGGATTAGCCTTGATACCTTGTTTGTTGATGAAGGATTTGGTTCACTTGACCCTGAATCCCTGGACAGTGCTATCGAGTGTCTAACTGAAATTCAAAAAACAGGCCGTTTGGTAGGGGTAATTTCGCACGTTGCGGAAATAAAAGAGAGAATACAATCAGTGTTGGAAGTAATTCCAAACAAAGAAGGAAGCTTTGTAAGTTTCAATATATAATAGTAAGAAATAAAAAGGCTCCTGAGCAAATACTCAGGAGTCTTTAAATATCGGTCTGAAGACAAGTACACCGAAGGAGGGTATTGTAAGACAAAGCTTAAAGGGTCTTCCGTGCAGGGATTCGTTAATGGCAGTATATATTTTGTTTGACTCATCCGGTTCATACCCACCATACTTTTCAAAGTTACTATTCATAACTAGCTCATATTCAAGGTCAAAAGGTACACCGATGCAATAATTATAATTAACAGCGGGTGTAAAATTGCATACAAATATCAGCATATCATGATAGTCCTGGCCCTTTCTTATAAAGGAAACAACACTATGGTCATTATCGTTGCAGTCTATCCACTCAAAACCGTCATAGCTTAAATCCACTTCATATAAAGCCTTATTTTCTCTATACAAAGTGTTTAAGTCTCTGACATAGGTTTGCAGCTTTTTATGCATTTCATAATCCAACAAGTGCCAATCTAAGCCTTTTTTATCGTTCCACTCAATGAATTGTCCGTACTCCCCGCCCATAAACAATAGCTTTTTACCCGGGTGACCATAGGTATAACCATAAGTGGCCCTAAGTCCTGCAAACTTCTGCCAGTAATCTCCCGGTTGTTTGCTTAGCATAGAGCATTTACCGTGTACAACTTCATCGTGAGACAGAACAAGAATATAATTTTCACTGAAAGCGTACATTAACGAAAAAGTTATAAGATTGTGGTGGTATTTTCTGTAGATAGGGTCCATTTTTATATATTTTAGGAAATCATTCATCCAGCCCATATTCCATTTAAAGGTGAACCCAAGACCGCCCATGTAAGGAGGTTTTGTAATCATAGGCCATGATGAGGATTCTTCAGCTACCATTATTATACCTTTAAAATACCCGAATACAGTTGAATTGAGCTGTTTAAGAAAATCAGCAGCCTCCAGATTGAGATTTCCCCCGTATTTGTTTGGAATCCATTGCCCGGGTTTTTTAGCATAGTCCAAATAAATCATGGATGCAACGGCATCTACTCTTAAACCGTCTATATGGTACTTTTCAAACCAGAATACAGCATTTGATATCAGGAAATTCCTTACTTCATTCCTTCCATGGTTAAAAACGAGGGTTCCCCATTCGGGGTGTTCTCCCAGACGTGGGTCTGAATACTCGTACAGAGCTGTCCCATCAAATCGCGCCAAGCCATGGGCATCTTTAGGGAAGTGAGCCGGAACCCAGTCCAGAAAGACTCCTATATCATTCTGGTGGCACATATCTACGAAATACATGAAATCTTCAGGCTTTCCGTAGCGGCTTGTGACAGCATAATAGCCTGTAACCTGGTACCCCCAGGAACCGTCATAGGGATGTTCGGCAACAGGCAACAGTTCAATATGGGTATATCCCATATCTTTTACATAGGGGATTAGCCTATCAGCAATGATCCTGTAATTAACGTATATGTCCCCGTTTTCATCAGGTTCGGCAGCAGTTGACCATGTCCCCAGATGAAGCTCATATATTGACATAGGGCCATTGAAGACGTCTTTCTCTTCCCTGGCACTCATCCATTGTTCGTCACACCAAGTGTAACTATCAATGTCCATAACAATTGAGGCAGTAGCAGGCCTTTTTTCAGCGTAGTAAGCATAGGGGTCTGCTTTAATAATCAGATTGTCATCAGGGGTCTTAATTTCAAATTTATATATATCTCCGATTGATACAAGAGGAATAAATAACTCCCAGACACCTGATGAACCCAACTCACGCATTTGATGCTTACGCCCATCCCACTGATTAAAGTCTCCTACCACACTTACGCGTTTCGCACACGGAGCCCATACCGCAAAAAGAGTTCCTTTTACAGTATTATAAGTCATGACGTGTGCACCGAGTTTTTCATAAATCCTGTGATGATTTCCCTGATTAAAGAGATGTGTATCAAATTCGGAAATAAAAGGCCAGAAACTGTAAGGGTCATGTGCTGTGAAGCTGTTTCCAAACACATCAGTTATTTTAAGCTGATATTCAAAAATATCACTTCTGTCCGGAAATGTTATTTCATATATTCCATCACTGCAAAGTTTTTTCATTGGAAATGAGTCGTCAGCGGCAACATCCAAAAGCTCAACCATTTTGGCAGTTGGATGATATACTCTGACAACGGTTTGAAGATTTTTCTCTTCCACACCTATTAGGTGCATACCCAGGTAAGAATGAGGATCTTTACATTCACCATTTAAAATACTTTTAGCTGCTTCAACAAAATTTTTTCTCATGTAACACCTCTGAATTAAAACATCGGAGCAAGTTTATATTACCAATATTATAACATAATTAGGAAATTAACAATGTCGGTAAGTCTGTGTTGGAATTTTGTTAAGAACAGTGTTTGCAAAGCTATTTATTTTTTACTTGGCCACTGGTTTTTGGGGATATGTATGTACACATCTTCAAGTCTATGAAACCCTGCCTGGATAACAGTGTCAACAAGTGTATCCTTTGTGACTACAACAGGCTCTACCATTTCATAGGGAATATCATATTCTCCGTCATTAATAAATTTATTACTGACATAATAATCATTTTTCAGGAGCCCCATTGCAACATCGATGGCCTTTTCCGCCAATTTGTCTATAGGCTTGTAAACAGTCAATAGCTGAGTACCCTCGGCTACTCTCTGGCAACCGGATATATCGGCATCGTGACCAGCCACAAAAACCTTTCCTGCCAGGTGTTTTTTAGAAAGGGCTTCTATTGCTGCACCGGCAAGACCGTCATTAGCAGCGATAATCGCATCAATCTTTTTACCGTCACGAAGGGCCTTATCCACACACTTAAAGGCATCCTCTGTATTCCAGTCATCTGCCCACACTTCATCGACTATTTTTATAGTGCCCTCGTAAAGATACTTATCTAATATATTTTTAAAACCTTTATTATACATAAAGCTATTGTTATCGGTTTTGCCTCCGTTTATTATTATGTAATTACCTTTGGGTACTTTTGATACCATGAGGGAGGCCATATATTCTCCAACTTTTATACTGTCAAAAGAGACATAAAAATCAGTATTTCCATTTTTAATTAGCCTGTCGTAGCAGATTATCCTTATTCCTTTACTTCTGGCCAGTTGCACAGCCTGCTGTGATTTTTCGTAGTCTTGGGCAACAATTATAAGAATGTCTATACCTTGTGCCAGTAAATTTTTAACCTGTGTAATTTGAGTGTCTATGTCATTGTTTGCATTACGGAAAAGAATCTCTGCTCCTTCAGCTTGTGCTTTTGCCGTGAGGGCATCTACGTCCCTTTGCCAACGTTCCTCGTGAAGAGTTGCCATAGAAAGACCAATGGTTATTTTGTCAGTTTTATTAACTGGATTTTTGTAGGAGCAACCGGATGTAAAAACTATAATAATCAGACTTATAAGTGAAAGGAGTACTACTAGTTGCTTAATCCTCATTTAAATTAAACACCGCCCTTGTAAAAGTATGGAAGTTTTCTCTATATTAAGTGGAAAGGCATCACAGTATTTTCTATATATTTTTCGAGTTTAAAGCGTTCTTTTATCAGCTTTGTATACAAATACTATTTAAGATTATCAAAAAAATCCAAAAATTACAATACAAATTTGTGAAAATTAACCAAATGCGTATTGCCAGAAAAGTTAATCCGTAAGTGCATGGAAAGCACGCACAAAAATAAGACTTGCCTATTTTTGTAGACTGTGATAAAATACAAAATTGTATGTTACAAATAAATTAAGATAACATCCTTGCTCTGTACTCATGATACAGGGCCGCTAAAGTCCGAGGGGAGGTGACCAATAATGTTGAAGAAGTATGAAACTATCTTTATTATCAATTCAGAAGTTGGCGAGGAAGCTACAAAGGCACTCGTAGAAAAGTTCAAAACTATGCTCGAAACTTCAGCTCAGCTGGAAAGCATCGATGAATGGGGAAAGAGAAAGATGGCTTACGAAATCGATGACAAAATTGACGGGTATTATGTACTTGCGAACTTTTCATCAAGCCCAGATTTTCCTGCTGAATTAGAAAGAATCTACAAAATCACTGAAGGAATTCTCAAGTATATCATAATAAAGAAGGATTAGTAGGTGGGAGTATGAACAAAGTTGTATTAATGGGTAGACTTACAAAAGATCCAGACCTAAGATACACCAGTGGAAACAATACGGCAATTGCGAGTTTCACACTTGCCGTTAACAGACGTTTTGCCAGAGAAGGACAGCCACAGGCTGATTTCATCAATATTGTTGCATGGGACAAGAGTGCAGAGTTTTGTGGAAAATATTTTACAAAAGGATTGCAGGTTGTCGTAGTAGGTAGAATTCAGACAAGATCATGGGACGATAATGAGGGGAAGCGTCATTACGTTACAGAAGTTGTAGCAGAGGAAACTTACTTTGCAGACAGTAAACGTAATGGTGAAACTGGTAACGGTGGTTCCACGCAGAAAACTTATTCTGAAACACCTGCCGCATCCGGTGATGGATTCTATCCAATGGATGAGGATGACGAACTGCCTTTTTAAAATGGTATTTGAACAATTCAAAACCGACATTAACATATTTTTTATAAATTAAATTAAGTACCACTAAGGGTGCTTGAAAGGAGGAGTTAGACATGCCAGGACCAAAGAGAGATAACAGAAGAAACGATAGAGATTCTTATGATAAGGGCGAAGGTAAAGGCGGCATGAGAATGAGAAGAGTTAAGAAAAAGGTTTGCTCATTCTGTGTTGACAAAGCTACTGATATAGATTACAAGGATGTTGCTAAAATCAGAAAGTATGTTTCTGAAAGAGGTAAGATTCTTCCTAGAAGAATATCAGGAAACTGTGCAAAGCACCAACGTCAGTTAACAGTTGCGGTTAAGAGAGCAAGACACATTGCTTTACTTCCATATACTGCTGAATAAAGATAATAGAGAGAGAAAAATATAATTTTAATCCATAAAAGCACTGTAGGCGTATGCCTACAGTGCTTTTAGCTTATGGGCTTTAGCCTGTAGAGCATGAGGCGAGTTTCTCGGAAGAGAAATAAGCCAAGCAAAGTATCAGACAAATACAATGTTTAGTTAAGCAAAATACTTGTGGATACAGTTGAAAGGTTTACGATTGAAATAACACTAGATAAAACTATATAATTAGAAGATATTGTAATATCTAAAAGGGGGATTGAGTTAATATGAAATTGGTAGGGGTTATTGGAGCTGGTGTAATGGGAAGTGGTGTTGCCCAAAACTTGGCTCAGGTAGGATATCAGGTAATTGTAGTGGATATATCAGACAGAATTCTGGAACGTTGTAAGGAGGAAATTTGTAGTAATATCCGTTTTCAGGTCTTATTCAAGAAGAAGGAAGATATGGAGGACTCCGAAACAATCTTGTCCCGGATTAAGTTCTCTACCGATTACAGCTTGCTTAAGGATGTAGATATAATAATCGAAAATGTAACAGAAAAATGGGATGTAAAAAAGAAGGTATATGAAGAGATTGATACAATTTGCAAAAAGGATTGTATTTTCCTTGTCAATACATCCTGTATTTCCATAACCAAAATTGCATCCCTTACACAAAGGGCTGAAAAGGTGATTGGCACACACTTTATGAATCCGGTACCCCTGAAGACAACAATAGAAGTTATTCGAGGGTATCATACTTCAGAAGAAACAATAGAATTGACCAAGGAACTACTTGTGGCAATGGGTAAAGACAGTATTGTCGTAAATGACTATCCTGGTTTTGTTTCAAATAGGATTTCACACTTGTTTATGAATGAGGCGGCCTTTGTCGTGCAGGACCAAGTGGCTACGCCTAGGGATGTTGATGATATCTTTAAAGAATGTTATGGCCATAAAATGGGTCCGCTTGAGACTGCCGATTTAATAGGACTTGATACGGTAGTAAATTCACTTGAAGTTCTATACGAGGCTTATCAAGATCCTAAATTCCGCTGCTGTCCACTTTTAAAAAAGATGGTGGATGCAGGCTTATATGGCAGAAAATCAGGTAAAGGTTTCTATGAATATTAAAAAAGGGAGTGTAGATAAATATGGAAGAAATAAAAGTATAATGAAGACATATTTGCACGATTTCAACTATTGAATTGTTCTTATAGGGCTGAAATAACTTAGAAGGATACTAGGATCGGAGGGAGACGCTGTGAATACAGAATTGACGGATGAACAATATAAATATCAGCAGGAGTTTAAACAGTTTGTGGATAATGAGGTTACCCAGTATGCGGCAGAAAATGACAGGGAGGAGTCCATAAACCCTGTTGTCATAAAGAAATTAATTGAAAAAGGATACCTTGGATCCATGCTGCCAAAAGAATATGGAGGTATGGGACTAGATAATGTCACCATCGGTATCTTAAATGAAGAAATGGGAAGGGGGTGCTCATCTGTCAGAAGCCTTCTCACAGTCCACGGGATGGTTGCGCTGGCACTACTAAGATGGGGTACTCAGGAGCAAAGGGATCGCTGGCTTCGCAGAATGTCCAAAGGTGAAGTTATAGGAGCATTCGGACTTACGGAGCCAAATGTAGGCAGTGATGCAAAAAGCATTGAAGCTACAGCAGTCCTGACAGACAAAGGATATGTTTTGAATGGGACAAAAAGATGGACTACTATGGGACAAATTGCTGATATTTTTGTTATATTTGCGAAATGTGAAAATAAACCTACAGCATTCATCGTTGAAAGGGGAACGCTAGGATTCTCTACACAGCCTATTAAGGGACTACTGGGGGCAAGAGCTTCCATGATTGCTGAGCTTCATATGGAAGAATGCTATATTCCGAAAGAGAACATCATAGCCAGTGTTGGGACCGGACTGTCACATGTTGCCCTTTCATGCTTAGATTATGGAAGATACACTGTTGCATGCGGATGTGTAGGGCTTGCACAGGCTTGTCTCGAAAGTAGCCTAAAGTATGCAAGAAAAAGAAAACAATTCGGGCATTCTTTACGGGAAAATCAACTAATACAAAAAATGATTACACAAATGGTTGTAAATGTAAAAGCTGCAAGGCTTATGTGCTATCATGCCGGATGTCTGAAGGACTCTTGTGACCCTGACAGTATAATGGAAACATGGAACGCAAAATATTTTGCTGCATCTATCGTAAGCAAGACAGCAAGTGATGCTGTACAGATCTTTGGGGCAAATGGGTGTTCCAACCAATATCCTGTTGAAAGGTACCTAAGGGATGCCAAAATTAATGAAATTATTGAAGGAACGACCGAGATGCATGAAGTAATGATTGCTATAAATTCATTTAGAGGTGTGTATTAAATTTATCCTATCTCAGGAGGGCTCAAAATGTGCAATAATGAGGTTATTAAAGAAAACGCTAAGGACAAACCAAAAATAAAATGTATTGTATGGGACTTGGATAATACGTTATGGGATGGAGTATTACTGGAAGATTCAAAAGTATTCTTACGCAAAGGAGTAACAGACATTATAAAGGAACTGGATAACCGAGGAATACTGCAATCCATTGCCAGCAAAAATGAATATACATCTGCAATGGAAAAGCTGAAGGAGTTTGGTTTGAACGAATACTTTATCTATCCGCAAATAAACTGGAATTCAAAGGCATCATCCATTAAGGCTATTGCTGAACTGATTAATATAGGTATCGATACCTTTGCCTTCATCGATGATCAAGCCTTTGAACGTGAAGAGGTAAAATTCTCTATTCCGGAAGTTAACTGCATCGATGCCACTGACTTAACTAACCTCCTTGATATACCGGAGATGATTCCAAAATTTATTACTAAGGATTCAAAAATAAGGAGAAAGTTGTATCAGAGTGATATAGAACGAAAAAAAGTGGAGGATAGGTTTGAAGGGTCTCAGGAAGAATTTCTTGCATCGCTTAACATGGAATTTACTATTTCATCGGTAGGTGAAGATGATCTAAAACGTGCCGAGGAACTAACGGTAAGAACCCATCAACTTAATACAACAGGGTATACCTACGATTATGGCGAGTTGGATGCTCTACGAAAATCTGATAGGCATAAACTGCTGATTACAGGTTTGGAGGATAAATTCGGAACCTATGGTAAAATTGGACTTGCTCTTATACAATGTGACGAAGATATTTGGACGTTAAAATTACTATTAATGTCCTGCAGGGTTATGTCCAGAGGTGTCGGTACTATTATGATTAATCATATTATGAGCATGGCAAAAAGCGCAAACAAAAGACTTCAGGCTGAATTCGTAAGTAACGATAGGAACAGGATGATGTATGTTACATATAAATTTGCAGGATTTAAAGAAATTGACGATATGGGCGGGCGTATACTCCTGGAAAATGACTTGAAGAATATTCAGCCATTTCCGGATTATATTAAAGTGAAAGTTTTAGGCTGATATTAATAGGTGTATAGGGGTGTGGATATCCAATGTTACAGCATTACCCCATGAAGGACCTAGTTTCATAAGAACTGAAGATATAGACTTCAGTTCTTAATTAGGGTAATTATTGGCATAAAACTCAGTTTATATTTATCGATTTAGATATGAATGGTAAAAAATCCATATGAGTTAAGTAATATAAAACTAAAAAAATTATTGCTATAATTAATATTACGTATTTTTTGATACGACGGTGCTCTTTAAAAAGCTTTGCTGCTTGAACATCCATATAGAATAAACCATTTCCGCATTCTATAAAAATATTTCTGGAACACATTCTTTCAAATACAAGTCTTCTCCGTATACCAACTTCATTTATATTAATAGCATGTTCTTTATCAAAAGCACCCAATCTTGTAAATATAGCAATATATTCATTCTGCCTCCGAATAATTATCGCCGCTCCAGACCCGTAAACCATAATTAACACCCGCCTTATAACAGTAACAATTTTACAATATTTACATTTATATACTATACTCTAATACATTATACATTTAATTGATATAAATATAAAGATTTTAAAATTTATCCTAAACCCTATCCGCCATATGCATCAATCATGCTTAGGAAATCATATATCGGCTTTAGCTGAAGAAAGCCTTGATTTAATACCTCAGGCAAGTCTTTTGAAAATGCAAGCTTGAAGTTATTTTGAATACTTTCAAAATAAATATTTTTTCTATCTAACCATAATTTCAGGTTTTCAGGTTGATCTGGGAACTTGCTTCGCTTGTACATATCGCCGCCAATAACAAACTTATTTTGAGATTCATAACAAGCAAGGGCATCCAGAAAAAGAGGATGTCCGCTAATTATCATTTCTCGCATGTTAGCCATTGACTTTGTTTCTGCACCGTAGAACCCCACTCCGTAGCTTGAGCCCTTTTGAGATAATTCAAACCAAAAACACGGGGAGGTAGACATAACACTTTTATCTCTGAGAAAAACTATCCATACATTATCTCTGTAAAGTGCTTTATCTTTGGTAAAGCGTGTATCCCTACGAACTCTGGAAATGAGTTTTGACGGTATAGTTATAATTTGTTGATCTATTTCCGTTATGGTAGGTATCAACTCTTGAATTAATTCTAAAAAAGGATTATACACATATTTTTTATAATCGGGTTTGTGGCTATCGTACCATTCTTTACTGTTGTTCATTTTATTCTCAAAAAGAAATTTAAGGGCTTCCCCTGTAAATCCATTAAAACTCATTGTGATGTCAACTCCTGTTAGTTTATTCTTTTTTTTAATTTTGACAGATAAAAATAGTAAAATCAACGGAAGCTTATAGAAAATTTATTACACATATGGTTGTAAATCTGTTAACAATATTATATTAATAGTATAATATATTAAAGGTGGAATGGGAAAACATATATGGTAATATTAAGGTAAAAATATGGAGGGTATATATATGGATAACGAAAAAGAACAGGTTAATTGGAAATACCTTACTACAGCAGACAATGAGTTTGAATTTAATATTATTAAAGGAAATCTTGAGGAAAATGGCATAGTATGTGTAGGGAAAGGAAAAGATCTGGGCCTCATTGACAGTACTTTGTTGAATGTTATACTAGGACCTTGTGTTCCTATAGACGTAAAAGTACCGGAAGACAGGTACCAAGAGGCGCTCGAGATAATTAATACCAAGGTAAGTGATGAAGAACTGGAAAAGCAGGCACTGAATTCCGGCAAGATTGACAACGATAATGAGAATGAAAATGATAAATAGCCAACGTTCTACCTTTTTGTATTATCATGTTGGAAATATGGGTAATAAGTGATATTATATATTATTGGAAAAGAATTTATATATGAAATGGATAGGAAATATTGATGGTAAAGAGTGTTGGTTATCTTGGGCCAAGTGGAACATTTTCACATGAAGCGGCTGGATTATATGCTGAGGGACAGTCATGTACGCTAATGGAATTTTTGTCAATTCAGGATGTTCTTTATGCAGTTAAGGACAACGTTGTAACTGAAGCGATAGTTCCTATTGAGAACTCCCTTGAAGGTGCAGTCAACGTTACGCTGGACGTATTGGCTAGGGAAGAAATGTTATATATTAAAGGAGAACTTATACTGCCGGTTAGTTTAAACCTGGTAGTTAGAAAGGGAACTTTACCTGGGGATATTACTACGATTATGTCACATCCTCAGCCTTTGGGACAGGCAAGGGAATACCTAAATAGATGCTATCCTAAGGCTGTTCAGGTTGAAGAAAACAGTACTTCTCAAGCTGCCCAAAGGGTTTCCGAAGGTGACGGTACGTATGCGGCAATTACAAGTCGTATGGCGGCAAAATTAAACGGACTTGATTTATTGGCAACAGATATACAGGATGCTTCAAACAATCATACCAGGTTTGTTATAATATCAAAAGAATACCTGAAAAGGACGGGCTTTGATAAGACCTCCATTGTGTTTTCAACAGATAATAAGCCTGGAAGCTTGTACAGAGTATTGGATATATTTAGCCTGTGGGATATCAATATGACAAGAATTGAGTCCAGGCCATCTAAAAATGCACTTGGGCAATATATATTTTTTATTGATATTGACGGACATATAGAAGACCAGGATGTTTTTGATGCATTGACAATGGTAAGAAGGAAAACATCATTTTACAGGTTTATCGGTTCGTATCCCATGTATAAGGGAAAAATATAGAAAATGCACCGAAAATAACGGGAAATGAAAGCCTATAGCCCCATAATAGTGGTATAATTTACATTACAAAAAATGGTAGATTATGTATGGGGGGAAGTTATGGCACAGTTTGACAATCAAATTGATATAACAAGAAATGTTAAGATTATTGAATGGCTTAAAAGTGAACTGCTTACTGATGTTGCAAATTTGTTTAAAGCACTGGTAAATGGTTTTCGGGAAGAGGTTTCAGAAACGCTTGCCGACACACTTGCAAATATTATTTTAATTTGTTATCTTCTTGGAAAGCGGTTTGGTATTAATTATAGAACTATAGAAATGAAAATAGATAGCAAGATTAGGCTTGGCCTTGTGGAGAATCATGATGTTGAGAAATATTACGGGGATTTGTCAGAGTTGGCAAAACACCTAAATGTATCAAGATCCGGAAGGCAGGGAGCTTAATTCGGGAGAATTCAGATGGATAGCAGAAAACTACCACGGATATTTGTTCCAAAGGCAGGTTTTTACCTTTGGGTAATTTTCTTTCTCATAATAGTAATAACAGTATTAAACCCTTTAGTCTCTGTACCAGGGTATGTTTTGCTTGTGTTTTTAGTGATTTATAATTATAAGTCAACTCACATTAGAAACAGAGAAATAACCAAATACATAGAGACACTTACCTTTAATATAGATTGTGCCACAAAGGATACACTTTTAAACTTTCCTATGCCTTTAGTACTTGCAGAATTGGATGGAACCACGGTATGGTATAATTCCTCTTTCAAGGGTATATTTCAGAATGATACTATCCAGCAGGAAACAGTAGCAAGACTTATTTCTGACTTGAAACCTCAGATTATGGAAGGCGACAGCATAAACATTTCTTCTGAAATCACAATAAATAGCAGACACTATTCAGTTCTTGGCAATCTGGTAAAGCTTGACGACAGTAACAACGAGGAAAGTGTTATTGTTATGCTGTATCTTGTTGATAATACCGAATTAATAAATGAGAAACAGCAGTTTGAGGATAATAAAAATACCGTAGGACTTATTGTAATTGATAATTATGATGATCTGATGCAAAGTATGGAAGACGCTGTAAGACAGCAATTACTGGCTGAAATAGATAAAAAGGTCACTAGTTGGATAAGTCACACGGGAGGAGTTCTGAAGAAATTTGAAAGGGACAAGTATCTTTGTATATTTGCATTCAAGTATCTTCGCGAACTGGAAGAAAAACGTTTTGAAATATTGGAAACAGTCAAGGAAATAAATCTCGGGAACAAGATTCCTGTTACACTCAGCATAGGGTTGGGAATAAATGCTCCAACAATTGTTGAAAATCTCCAAAACTCGTATGCGTGTATAGACATAGCCCTTGGAAGAGGTGGTGACCATGTTGTAATAAAAGATGGTGACAATTTCCGATTCTTTGGTGGCCGTACCAGAGAGCTTGAAAAAAGGACAAGAGTCAAAGCAAGGGTTATTGCATATGCTTTAAGAGGATTGATAGATCAGGCACCATCTGTGCTTATTATGGGACATGAAAATGCAGATATAGACTGTCTGGGTGCTGCGCTGGGTATTTATCGTATTGTAAAGAACAGGGATAAAAGAGTAAATATAGTACTGAACCATTCTAATGCGAATATAGATGCAATACTAAACAAGATGGCAAAGGAACCAGAGTATACTAACGTTTTTGTTGGCACAAATGAGGCTCTAGACCTTATAACCAAAAAAACACTTCTTATAGTAGTTGATACACACAAACCTGGATTTACTGAGGCTCCGGAACTGTTGAAAATGACAGAACAGGTAGTAATCATAGATCACCACAGGAGAGGTGCTGATTTTATTCAGGATGCCGTACTTTCCTATCAGGAGACCTATGCATCTTCAACTTGTGAGCTGGTGACAGAGTTATTACAATACGTTGAAGACCGAATAAGGCTTACCAATATTGAAACGGAAGCATTATATGCGGGAATTGTTGTAGACACAAAGAATTTTATATTTAAAACAGGTGTAAGAACCTTTGAGGCAGCTTCATACCTTAGAAGACAAGGTGCCGACACTGTATCGGTCAAACAATTGTTCCAGAACGATTTAAAAACTTACATTACTATTTCAAATATAGTAAAAGACGCCGAAGTAGTGTATGATAATATTGCTATATCGATTTGTCCAAACAATATCAAGGGTGCACAGCTAATAGCAGCACAGGCCGCAGATCAGCTGTTAAGTCTTTCGGGACTTGTTGCAGCATTCGTATTAAGTTACCATAATGGAGAGGTTGTAATTAGTGGAAGATCTCTTGGAGATATAAATGTGCAGATGATTTTGGAAAAGTTGGGCGGAGGCGGACATTTGACTGTAGCAGGTGCGCAAATTGAGGATGTATCCATACAGGATGCAAAGAAAATGCTTAAAGATGCTATTTACGAATATATAGACAGTCTTGCAAAGGAATAAATTAAAAAACCGCAAACAGGAGGGTCAAACTTATGAAGGTTATATTAAAACAGGACGTTAAAGGTTTGGGGAAAAAAGAACAAATGGTTGAAGCCAGTGATGGATATGCAAGAAATTTTCTTCTTCCAAGAGGACTTGCAGTTGAGGCTACTTCATCAAATGTAAACATAATGAAAACCAAAAAAGAAGCTGAAGCCCAGAAGAAAGACCGTGAAATCGCCCAGGCAAAGGAACTTGCAAAAAAGATTAAGGATATAACCGTTACATTAAAGGTTAAAGCGGGTGAAAGCGGTAAGCTTTTCGGATCAATAACAAGCAAGGATGTTGCGGAAGCTTTAAAAACCCAACAGAAGCTGGACATAGACAAAAAGAAGCTGGTTATGCCTGATTCACTTAAAGCTGTAGGGACTTTTGAAGTTGAAGTTAAGCTGTATCCTGAAATCAACTCAAAGTTTACAGTAAAGATCGAAAGTCTTTAATTTTTTATAGGGAACAACAACTAAAAACAAGGTGGAATAAATAATGGATATAGGAACTCTTGGCCGAATTCCTCCTCAAAGCCTGGAAGCGGAACAATCTGTTCTTGGATCTATGCTCATAGACAAGGAAGTTGTTCCTGTTGTTATGGAGATATTGAAACCAGAGGATTTTTACAGGCCGGACCATAAAGAAATATATGACGTAATTATTGAACTATTTGACAGAGCCCAGCCCATTGACTTGATAACTGTATCCGAACGCCTCAAACTTCACGGAAAGCTTGACCTTGTAGGGGGACTAGAGTATTTAACTAATATTGCAACAGAAGTACCTACAACGGCAAATGTAAAACATTACGCTAAAATAGTTGAAGAGAAGGCACTCTTACGAAAGTTGATAAAAGCGTCATCAGATATAGTTGATCTGGGTTACAGCGCATCAGAAGAAGTTACCTTTATTTTAGACAAAGCAGAGCAAAATATATTCGATATACTTCAGAAGCGTAGTTCACAGGGCTTTGTGCCAATAAAGGATGTCCTGGTAGATACATTTAATAAATTAGAGGAATTATACAATAATAGCGGAAACATAACCGGAATCCCTACAGGATTTGCTGATCTGGATTTTAAAACGTCAGGGTTGCACAATTCAGATCTTATATTGATAGCTGCCCGTCCTGCCATGGGTAAAACTGCTTTTGCATTAAATCTTGCACAAAATGCAGCTGTCCACAGCAACGTACCCGTTGCCGTATTCAGTCTGGAAATGTCTAGAGAGCAGCTGGTAAACAGAATGCTCTGCAGTGAAGCAATGGTTGACAGTAATAGGATGAAAACAGGAAAGCTTGAAGACAATGACTGGCAAAAGGTTGCCAAGGCATTAGGACCGTTGTCAGAGGCACCAATATTTATAGATGATACGCCGGGTGTATCAATTACCGAAATACGGGCAAAATGCAGAAGATTAAAGCTTGAACACAATCTTGGCCTAGTAATAATCGATTATCTGCAGTTAATGCAGGGAAGCAGATCGAAAAGTGAAAACAGGCAGCAGGAAATCTCTGAAATATCCCGTTCTCTGAAGATTCTTGCAAAAGAAATAAATGTGCCGGTAATCACACTTTCGCAGCTTAGCCGTGCTCCGGAAACAAGAACTGATCACAGGCCGATACTTAGTGACCTGAGAGAATCAGGAGCTATAGAGCAGGATGCTGACATTGTAATGTTTCTGTACAGAGATGATTATTATAATCCTGAAACGGAGAAGAAGAACATAGCAGAGGTAATCCTTGCCAAACACAGAAACGGTTCTACCGGAACAGTAGAGCTTGTGTGGCTCGGGCAATACACAAAATTTGCAAATCTGGAGAAGTTCAGGCAATAAAAACAGGTGAAGGAAATTTGTCATGCTCAAACAATTGGTTTTTAAGACCATTAAAAATAAGGGGCTTATAAATTATGGAGAAGGCGTAATTGTGGGAATATCGGGAGGATATGACTCAGTATGCCTGCTCCATGTCTTGTACTCTATTTCAAAGGAATTAGGAATAAAAATATATCCCGTACACGTAAACCATATGCTAAGGGGAGAAGAGGCTCAGAGGGACGAAAATTTCGTAAGAAGCTTTTGCTCTTCTTTAGGACTTGAGGTTTACGTAAAGCATATCGATATCGCAAAAAAAGCAAAGAACGAAAAAATATCTCTGGAGGAAGCCGGTAGAAATGCCAGATACGAAGTATTTAGCTTAATTGCGGACGAACAAGGTGCTTCAAAAATTGCTGTTGCCCATTCAAGAAATGATCAGGCAGAAACTATTTTAATGAGAATTTGCAGAGGTACAGGTTTGGATGGACTTAGGGGAATGGAGTATAAAAGAGATAACATAATACGACCCCTCTTGGATGTGGATAGATCCCAGATAGAGGAGTATGTAAACGGATTTGGAATAGAGGCTGTTACAGACAGTTCAAATCTCCATACCGATTATTTCAGAAATAGAATAAGACTTAGCGTGATCCCTGCGATAAATTCAGCATCTGGGTCGGATGTTACAGAAAATTTACTAAGATTATCAAAAATAGTTGTAGCAGAGGATGATTATTTAAGATATAATTCTGAATTATACTATCAAAGAGCAGTACTTTCTGAAAAGAAAATGCATACAGAACTGGATTTGAGTGTATTAACAGAAATGCATCTGGCTTTGAGATTACGTATATTAAGAAAAGCTGTGGAAAAAACCTGCGGAACGCTTAACGGGATGGAATACATCCATCTGGATAAGCTAAACAACCTTATTGAAAACGGTAGAACCGGTGCGCAGATTGATTTACCCCATTCTATGGCAGCTGTGAGAACTTATAATTCCATAGTTCTAAAACAGCAGGGGAAAGTAATACAGGAGCATTTTGAACAAAAACTGGAGATTCCTGGACAAACTGAGGTACAAGGTAATCCTATAGTTGTTAAAACCGAAATTTTAAAAAATGAAACAATTAAAAACATCAGGGAATTTATAAATAATAACGAAAAAGCTCATACTAAATTTATTGATTTGGATAAATTGACTTCATCCGGGGAAAATATTCTTCTGAGAAACCGAAGGGACGGAGATATTTTCAAGCCATTAAAGTCTAACGGTACTAAGAAGTTAAAAGAATATTTTATAGATAATAAGGTTCCAAGAGAGGTTAGAGATAAAATTCCGCTTATAACATTGGGAAAAGAAATAGTATGGATAGTAGGAAATAAAATAAGTGATAATTATAAAGTAACTGACAATACTAAAACTGTATTGAAGATTTCTTGTATTTTAGAAAAAGAATAAAAAGATTTACTTATATTAAGGGGGATTAGCATTACATGGACGTAATAGAGAGAGTATTAGTTTCAAAGGAACAGCTGGACAAGCAGGTTGAAGAACTTGGTGCTAGAATTTCAAGAGACTACGAAGGACAGGAGTTAGTTATAATAGGTGTTCTTAAAGGAGGATTTATTTTTCTCGCAGATCTAGCAAGGAAGATAACAATTCCGGTTGACCTGGATTTTATGTCAGTATCAAGTTACGGTAATTCATCAAAATCATCAGGAGTTGTTAAAATAATAAAAGACGTTGATACAAATATTACCGGTAAACATGTATTGATTGTTGAGGATATTATAGATACAGGCCTTACACTTAACCATTTGGTAGAACTTCTTAAAACAAGAGGACCACTCAGTGTAAAAATATGTGCGGCACTTGATAAGCCGTCAAGAAGAAAGGTTGACCTTAAGGTTGATTATAAAGGGATTGAAATACCTGATGAATTTGTTGTAGGTTACGGACTTGATTATGCGGGTAAATACAGAAATATATCTGAAGTGTGCGTATTAAAAAGGGAAGTATACACAAAGGAATAAAAATTTATTACGATAATGGTGTTTATTGTGTTTTATATGTGTATATGCTAATATAATATATACTGTACAAATTGGAATAATAAGCTAATAGAATAAAGTAATAGCGTTGTTTCTGCAATATATCCAGGAATGACAGACGAGGGTTTTCGGGTGTCTGGATAAAAAATTTAAATTATAACTCAGTGTGCAAAATGTGAGAAAAGGCCTTTGAGTTATATTTGATACCTGGGTCTAATTAAGGAGGGAGATATTTGAAATATTTTAAGGGTATCAGTTTTTATATAATTATTTTTATACTTATTTTGGTTATAATAACATTCTTTACACAAAGCGATAATCCGCCAAAAATGAGTTATTCTCAATTGTTAACGGAAATGAAGGCTGGAAATGTAAAGAGCATAGGTTTACAGACAGATACGGCCACAATTCAATTGAAGAAGGCAAAGGAAAATAACAGAACTAAATTTGTAGTTATTGTCCCTCCGGATGTCACTTCCGCATCTGATAGATTTACAGCTGCATTGGATAATAACCTTATAGAAGATTTTCATGTAACACAGCCGCCTCAACCACCATGGTGGGTGTCAATGCTGCCAACTGTAGGTCTTGTTATAATTCTAATTTTGATATGGTTCTTTTTTATTCAGCAGTCTCAAGGCGGTGGCGGTGGCAACAGGGTTATGTCCTTTGGAAAAAGTCGTGCAAAAATGACTGTTGATGATAAGAAAAAGGTAACATTCGAGAATGTGGCCGGAGCAGATGAAGAAAAAGAGGAACTTGCAGAAATTGTTGAGTTTTTGAAAGCACCAAAGAAGTTCGTTGAACTAGGTGCAAGAATACCAAAGGGAGTTCTTCTTGTAGGGCCTCCTGGAACTGGTAAAACGCTATTAGCAAAAGCGGTATCAGGTGAAGCGGGAGTACCGTTCTTCAGCATTAGCGGTTCCGACTTCGTGGAAATGTTTGTCGGTGTTGGTGCATCACGTGTACGTGATCTATTTGAACAGGCAAAGAAGAATGCACCATGTATTGTATTTATAGATGAAATAGACGCTGTGGGACGTCACAGAGGTGCCGGACTAGGCGGAGGGCATGATGAAAGGGAACAAACTCTCAATCAATTGTTGGTAGAGATGGATGGTTTTGGTATAAATGAGGGAGTAATCATACTGGCTGCAACAAACAGACCTGACATTTTAGACCCTGCATTGCTCAGGCCTGGGCGTTTCGACAGACGTGTAGTAGTTGGTTTGCCAGATATAAAGGGTAGAGAGCAGATATTAAAGGTTCACTCTAGAGGGAAACCATTAGCAGATGATGTTAAACTGGACGATCTTGCCAGAATAACTCCTGGCTTTACGGGAGCAGACATTGAGAATCTTTTAAACGAAGCTGCTTTACTTACTGCCAGAGCAAATAAGAAAAAAATAGGTAACGAAGAGATAAAAGAAGCTGCTTTTAAAGTAATGATGGGACCTGAAAAGAAGAGCCGTGTTATGAGCGAGCATGACAAGAAGGTTACGGCATATCACGAAGCGGGTCATGCAATTGCAATCAAGCTTGTATCCTCAAGTCAGAAGGTTGATAGAGTATCAATCATTCCAGCAGGAATGGCAGGCGGATATACCGCAAGCAGACCTCAGGAAGATAAGAGCTATCATACCAAATCTCAGCTGATTGAAGAAATAATTATAGCACTTGGCGGAAGAGCTGCCGAGGACATTATTATGGATGAAGTCAGTACCGGAGCATCAAGTGATCTTAAGAAAGTTAATCAGATTGCAAGAAACATGGTTACTAAGTACGGTATGAGTGAAAAACTTGGTAATATGATTTTCGGAAATGAGAATGATGAAGTTTTCATTGGAAGGGATCTTGCCCAAGCTAGAAACTACAGTGATGAAGTTGCAGCAATGATTGACAATGAAGTTAAAAGTATCATTGACAGTGCATATGTGAAAACTGTATCACTATTAAAAGAAAATATCGCAAGACTCAATAAACTTGCAGAAGTACTTCTTGAGAAGGAAAAAGTTGAAGGTGCAGAATTTGAAGAGATTTTCGAAAGTGTGGCACTGGAAGCTTCTTCACAAACACCTCAGTTGGAAGATTAACTTTAATAATTTTTAAATATTTGGGGGGTTTGCTTTTACAATGGGCAAGCCCCTTAACTATACTTATTTTTACATCGGAGGCATATATATGGAACTTAAGGTTGGATTAATAGGAAGCGCAGAGGTATTGGTATCTGAAAATAATACTGCAAAAACTATGGGAAGTGGTGCTCTTGATGTTTTTGCAACACCTGCAATGATTGCATTGATGGAAAAGGCAGCATCTTTAGCATTGAAGACTTTCATTGATGAAGAGTGCTCAACAGTAGGAACTATGATAAATGTAAAGCACATGGCGGCGACGCCTATTGGAATGAATGTAACCGCAAGGGCCGAGCTTGTTGAAATTGATGGAAAAAGGCTGGTATTCACAGTGGAAGCTTTTGACGGAAAGGGCAAAATAGGAGAGGGACTGCATGAGAGGTTTGTAATAAACGCCCAAAAGTTTATATCAAAGGCAAATAGTAAATTAAATGAATAATAGTAATTAACTTCTATTGACTAATAGACCAATTTATGGTTAAATAAACTTAAAATTAATATTTTAATCCTTATCAAGAGAGGTGGAGGGAATGGGCCCGATGAAACCCGGCAACCAGCATTACATTGTATGGTGCCAATTCCTTCAGGTTATGCCTGGAAGATGAGGGGTGTTATTGATAAAAAACATGACAAACCTCGAAAGAGGTTTTTTTATTTTATAAAAAAATCTCTGATTAATTAATTTATATTATATAGGGGAGGTAGTATTGTATGACTAAAAGGCTTTTTACTTCTGAATCAGTAACGGAGGGACATCCTGATAAAATATGCGATCAGATATCTGATGCAGTATTGGATGCAATTTATGAAAAAGACCCACAAGCAAGGGTTGCATGTGAAACTGCCGTTACAACAGGTATGGTAATGGTAATGGGTGAAATTACAACCAATTGTTATGTTGATATCCCCAAGGTAGTAAGAAATACTATCAGGGAAATAGGATATGACAGAGCAAAATATGGATTTGACTGCGATACCTGTGCTGTTATTACTTCCATAGATGAACAGTCATCAGACATTGCTATGGGGGTAGATAAGGCACTTGAAGCAAAAATAGGTGAAATGAGCGAAGAGCAGATTCAGGCAATAGGAGCAGGCGACCAAGGGATGATGTTCGGGTTTGCATGCGATGAGACACCTGAATTGATGCCTATGCCTATAACATTGGCTCACAAGCTTACATTAAAGCTCAGTGAAGTAAGGAAGAATGGAACTATTAAGTATTTAAGACCTGATGGTAAATCACAGGTTACTATTGAGTATGATGGGGACAAGCCTGTTAGAGTTGATACTGTAGTTATATCCACTCAACATGGAGCAGATGTTAGCCATGACACGATAGAAAAGGATATTATGGAACACGTAATCCTTCCTGTAATTCCAAAAGAGCTGCTAGATGAGGGAACTAAATATTTTATTAACCCTACAGGCAGGTTTGTAGTTGGAGGGCCTCAAGGAGATTCCGGCCTTACAGGTAGAAAAATCATAGTTGATACTTATGGTGGGTACGCAAGACACGGTGGAGGTGCTTTCTCAGGAAAAGATCCTACAAAGGTTGACCGTTCCGCTGCATATGCTGCCAGATATGTAGCTAAAAATATTGTAGCTGCAGGTATCGCACGTAAGTGCGAAGTTCAGCTGGCATATGCTATTGGTGTTGCAAAACCTGTATCGGTATTAGTTGACACCTTTGGAACAGCAGTTATATCTGAGGAAAAGATTTCAGAAATAGTTAACAAACACTTTGATTTAAGACCCGCCGCTATAATAAGCAAATTAAATTTAAGAAGGCCTATTTACAGAAAGACAGCAGCTTATGGTCATTTCGGAAGAGAAGATGCAGAATTTGCATGGGAAAAGACTGATGTAGCTGATGCATTAAGAAAAGAAGCTGGATTATAAGAAATAAATTATAATCACTTAAGGGGGTACAATTTCCAAGCCTTTTTAAATAGGGCAGCGGAAAACTGTACCCCCTTTTAAACTACCTCTTTGTAACAAAATATACGAATGTATCATAAAATATGGTACGAGGAATGATACAGGAGGAGTTTATGACTGATTTTAGTTACATAGTTTTAGGCATATTTTCTATATATGGACTAATAAGTTTGTTTAGAAGCATTTTCAAATTATTGGGGAACAAGAAGTATTATGTTGAAAAAGCAAACCTTGTTCTCTTAGTTAATGATCAGGAAGAAAATATCGAAAAAATAGTCCGTGAAGCTATGCTGAGCAAATTTGTTAGAAATATAGCTATAAACGGAAGCTTTATTGTTATTGATATGAAGTCAAAAGATCAAACATATAAAATACTTAAAAGGTTGGAAAAACAGTACCCTCTGGTTGAGGTGTGCAGTTTTGATGAGAGGGATAGCATTTTCTATAAATGAACATCAGATTAGCATAAAGGTATCCTTCTTGTAGCAGTATACAAAATAGGTTAAGATATATATGTTACAAGTAAAAGTAATAGGGACAAGCACTTACTTTACAGTTTTGGAGGTTACCGTGGCAACAGGACAATTTCAACAGCAAAGATGGTCATTCGACAGTTACCCTGTGGGAGCGAAGCTTAGTACTATTGGGCGGTTTGACTATAAAATATATGAAAATGCAGAAAACGGGTATAAGATTTATACTTTTGATATAGAAAGAATTGTTGATGAGGATGGATTTGAGCATGAGGCTCAGGATCTTATCAGTGTAACTGGCTATTATGAAGTGAATGACCATTGTGCGGTTTTGCCCTGTAAAATAGTCGGAACTGTAGGAATATATAAAGGAGAAAAGCAGCTCAAGGCTGATACTGTAGAATTTATTGAACCTGCTACGGATGAAGGAATAATAACTTTTTTGTCGTGCGGAATAATCAAGGGTGTTGGAGAAAAAACGGCAAGGAATATTGTTGTGGGCTACAAAAGTGGTTCAAGCTTTGTTGAGGGCTTTGGGAGCAACACACTAGAGATTATAAAAAACGAACCGCTGTCTCTGGTGAAAATAAAGGGTATATCTGCTGACAAGGCAAGACTTATCCACGATTCCTACATGGAAAATATGGAGTACCAGAACGTAATGATTTTTTTTCAAAGATTTGGTGTGTCCTCAGCCAAGGCAATGAAGATATACAACACTTTCAAAGGAACATCAATAGCCATTGCCGAGCAAAATCCATATATGTTTACAAATATAAAAGGCTTCGGGTTTAGAACCTGCGATGAAATAGCAAAAAAACTTGGGATAGATCCCCATTCTATATTCAGACTAGAAGCAGCCTTAAAGAGTGTTCTGGAAACATCAGAAACAGAAGGGCATTGCTACTTATACAGACAACAGCTATTACAGGCAACATCAAAGGCTTTAAGTGATAGTAATGATACAATCAGCGAGGAAGAATTGGAAGAAGCCTACAAGAGAATGATTAAAACAGGACTTCTTGTTAACATAACATACTCGGAAGACGAAATCAGGCAGGAAGCAGTTTATACAAGGGAAATGTACAAGCTTGAATATGAAACTGCACTTGCCATTAAAAATATAGTAAGGAGCCAGCCTGACGTTAATAACGTAAATGTAAACAAGCTGATAGAGGAGTTTGAAGAGCTAAAGGGCTTTGAACTTGAGGCCATGCAAAAAGAAGCAGTAAGAGCTGTTTTTGAAACAAACATGCTGATTCTCACCGGTTCTGCAGGTAGCGGGAAAACTACTACTGTAGAATGTATGATATATGTGCTGCAACGAGTGTTTGAAAACCGTGAGGAAATGAGTTTTATGCTGGCCGCACCTACGGGAAAGGCTGCTAAAAGACTTACAGAGATAACGGGTTTTGAAGCAATGACCATACACCGGCTCCTTCAATTTTCCTACGAAAATAAAGGGTTTTTTTACAGACAAGGCAATGAACTTCCTTACGACCTTATAGTAATAGATGAAAGCTCTATGCTTAGCATAGACCTGGCCAATGCATTGTTTACGGCAATTTCACCTGGGACAACCGTAGTTATGATCGGTGACACACAACAGCTTCCTTCAGTAGGTGCGGGAAATGTGCTTGACGATATGATAAAAAGTGGAATTATACCTACAGTCAAGCTTAATGTTATAAAGCGCCAAGCTGACGGGTCCGGTATCATATCAAACGCTAACAGAATTATTAATGGCGAAATGCCAGAAATAATCAATCAAAACAAAGATTTCTTCGTAATTGAAGAGGATGACAAATACAGAGTAGTAAAGAAGACTCAGGAAGCACTAAACAGGCTTATGACAGCATATAACCATACGATAGATGATATTCAAATAATTTGTCCGCAAAAATCCTCTGAAATTGGAACGTATGAATTAAACAAAGCTATACAGGAGATGGTTAATCCGGCGGCAGAAGACAAACAGGAAATAAAAAGAGGTAACAGTGTTTTCAGAGAAGGGGACAAGGTAATTCATCTTAGCAATAATTATGAGACTCCCCATTATCAGAAAGACCCTGAAACAGGAAGGTATTTTGCTGAGGAAAACTGCGGAATCTTTAACGGAGATATTGGAAGGATTATTGAAATATCTAATATTAAAGAATTTGAATCAGAGGATGAGGATGATAAAACACCTGAAAAGAAGGTGGCGGTTCAGTATGATGATTTCATAATAATATATCATGTAAATGAACTTGAAGAGATAGATCTCGCATATTGTCTGACAGTTCATAAAATGCAGGGTTCACAGTGTGAAGCAGCAATTATACTCTGTCATATGAGAAACTATGTTATGCTGAACAGAAATCTGGGATATACCGCTGTTACAAGAGCCAAAAAAATGGCATGCATAATCGGACAAAAGAAGGCCATAAAAATAATGGTTTCAAATGTTAAAATTAATGAAAGAAATTCAATGCTGTGCGACCTGTTGAGGATATGATTACCCTAAACTGCATAAAGAAATTGGTTTGTTGCACAAAAATGAAAAATGATGTAAAATTAAGATATACTGTAATTTTCTATTAAAATAAGGGGAGGAAGCTATTATAGCACTGATTGAATATTTCTTTCCCCCAAGATGTGCATTCTGCAACACTATTTTAAAAGCAGGAGTGCCGATATATATATGCGAGAAATGTGCCAGGGAGATAGGCTTTTATAAAAATTCAATCGTACCATTAGATCTTCCCGTTGAATTACAAAACTTTTGTGATGGTATACTCTGTGTTGGTAAATATTCAGAGTCTCTCAAAGAGTCTCTTAGAAAGTTTAAATTCAGCAATAAACCATCATATTACCGGATGTTTGGAAAACTATTGGCTTTAAAAGTAGAAAATACAGCGCAAATAGCCCATTTTGACATTATTGTTCCCGTTCCATTACATATAAGCAAGCAGAAGCAGAGAGGCTACAATCAAGCGGAACTGATAGCAGAGCAGGTGGCTAAAGCATTAGAAATAACGTGTGAAAAAAATCTATTAATCAAGAGTTCTGCTACAAAAAGCCAGAGTATGCTTAAAAAGACCGAACGGATATTAAATCTTGAAGATGCATTTATGGTTGTTAATGAAAAATTAATAGCGAAAAAAAATATATTATTAATTGATGATATTGTGACAACAGGGAGTACAGTTAATCAATGTTGTAAGGTACTAAAAAAGGCTGGTGCCGAAAAGGTTATAGCTGGAGTTATTGCAACTACCAGAAATTATTGATACTGGGTTTTCAGCTTCAATTTGAGTATAATTGTTTGGGGAGGGATAGACATGCCTGATTTAAGAAACTGCAGAAGATGTGGCAGAATGTATAATTATATTGGCGGGGCACCTATTTGTCAGGACTGTAAGAATGCCGATGAAGAAGTCTTTAAAAAGGTTAAGGATTATTTGTATGATAATCCCGGAGCCACACTATCACAGGTAGCTATGGAGGTTAATGTGAGTGTGGAAAAAATAAAGCTGTTTTTGAAAGAAGGACGCTTGGAAATTACTGATGATTCTAACATAATTCTTGAGTGTGAAAGATGTGGAAAATCTATAAAGACAGGAAGATTTTGTAGGGAGTGCCAGAATGAAGTTAGTATTGATTTGGAGAGGACAACTAGAACAGTTCAGCCGGATACTTCGGAACAATTGAGAGCAAATGGCATTGGAATGAGGTATTTAAACAAAAAAATATAAGAATAGCCTATAACGAGGGTAAATCAACCCTCGTTTTTTATTGCGTAAAATTGCTAAGAATAATTTAAAAATCAAATTATAGTTATAAATAAAAAGCAATACTAAATAAATTCGATATTCTGTCGATAATAAATATATAGGTTAGATTTTATTGTGCGCTTTAGAAAGTAGGTGTTTTAGATGAAAATTTCAGGTGACGTTTACAATGTTTCAAAGGTATATAATACTCAAAACCATGTTGGAGCTGTTAATCAGGTGAACTCTGTTAAACCCAAAAAGGATGTTATATCCATTTCGGATAATGCGAAAGAGCATCAGATTATTTTCAGGGCCCTCAAAGAGGTTCCTGATGTAAGACAGAACAAGATAGATGAGTTTAAAGAGGTGTACCAATCCGGAACATACAATGTAAGCGGACAAGAAATTGTAGAAAAGCTTGGAAAAGCTATGATAGACGAGAAGGCATAAAGATAGTCTATCAAATGGGAATGCTAACGTTCGGAGGTACTGAAATATGGATACAGGATTAATAACAGAGTTAACGGACATTCTTAACAAGGAGAACGATATTTACGATACGTTTTTAAAACTATCAAATAATAAGAAAGATTTAATTGTAAGCGGTAACGTAAGTGAACTTGAGAATATTGTTAAGATTGAACAGGCATTAATTATAAAGATAGCTAAATTGGAAGACCAAAGAGAAAAAATTGTTGAATCCTTGTCCGCAGTCCTTGGTAAAAAACCAGAAGAAGTAACAATTTCGGAATTAACCTCGTGCTTGGGGCAGACGGAAGCTATGGAGCTAAGAGCATGCCAGGAAAAAATACTAAAAAGTATAAACGGTTTGAAAACTAACAATGAGCTAAATGCAAAGCTCATAAAAAATTCTCTTGAGTATATTGACTTTTCTATAAATATGATGACCACTATGGGGACGGTTACAAACAGTTATGGTAGTTCAGGAAATGCAGACGAGGTAAAAAAGAGAAATTTATTTGACGTAAAGCTTTAAACAGAAAGAACAATGTTTTAGGGGGACAGCAAAATGGCTGTAGGATTTTCCAGTTATGAGATAGCACGATCCGGGTTGAAGGTTAGTGAGAGAGGATTATTTGTTACAGGACACAACCTTTCAAATGTTCATACACCCGGGTTTACTCGGCAACAGGCAATTATCGAGACAAACCCATATATTACCGAGTACGGCAAAAACGGTAAATTATTTCAATATGGGTTGGGTGCTGACATTCAGGAGACAAGGCAGATCAGGCATACCTTTCTGGATATAGTATACAGGCAGGAAAACACTACTCAGGGTTACTGGGATACCAGAAGCAAAGCATTTCAGGATGTAGAAGCCATACTGAATGACCCTATGGGGGATGGCCTTCAGGGAGTCATGAACAAGTTTTGGGACTCTTGGCAGGAATTGAGTATGGAGCCTGAGAGCCTCACTGCCAGAGCCATGGTAAGACAAAGAGGACAGGAACTGGTATATTACTATAATCATATAGGCAATCAGCTGGATAAACAGCAAAGTGACCTTAATTCGGAGATACAGGTTCGTGTTAACGAGCTTAATAATATAACAAGTCAGCTGGCAAAGCTGAACACTCAAATTGCATCACAGGAAATAAACGGCGATAAGGCCAACGACTACAGAGACCAAAGAAACCTTTTACTTGACAGACTCTCAATATTGTGTGATGCAGAAGTAAACGAGATGCAGGACGGGCAGATGGATGTAACCCTGGGGGGGTATTATCTGGTTACCCGTGGACAGTCAAAGAACCTTTATGTTCAGGCAAATGCAGAAGACGGTGAATTTTTCTATCCAAAGCTTGAAGGTACTGATATAAAGGTAAACATAAAGAGTGGTATATTAAAAGGGTTAATGGAAGCCAGAGGAGAGGTTCCCGGAATAAAGGGAAGCACTGAAAATGGAACACCCAACACTAAGGCTGATATAACCTTTGCAATTGATGGTTCAGCCGGAAACGATTTTAGTACCCTAAAAGCATCATTATCAACATATGTAGACGAACTGAAAAAATCCGGTCTGGACTATAATATAAGATTTATAACCATGGGAACCACATCCGATGTTTATGAAAAGATATATGATAAAAACAATATCGATAGTATGTTAACCGATTGGATGGCGGATGATTTATTAGAAGAAGGTTCAGTAACCGACGGCAGTTTTAAAGGATTGATTGATAAACTGACTGACTTGAATAATGCTCCAACCGGATTTAGAGAAGATGCTAAAAAGTATACCTATGTATTTACAAATAAGAGTATAAATGGGGACAGCGGAGCAGCAGACACATTTATTGGGGATGCTACAAACTATGTGAACAGTCTGAAAGCAATGAATATGATGGTTAATGTAGTAACAGACCCCGCTTATAATACCAACGGGGTACCTGACGCTGCAAGTAATCCTGAGGCAGGATGGTCAATTATCACATCAGGAACTGGCGGAAGCTTGGTTGATATAAATAGTGATTTGACAGGATATACTAGTATGTTTAAAGGCTGGAACGATAATTTGGTTCAGACAGTTAAAGATGCAATGGGAAATATACCGCCATCATTAAATATAGTATCCGATATAAAAATTAAGTTAAATGCAATGCTAAATAGAATGGTTAATGAGATAAACGCTCTGCAGATTTCAGGTATGACCTTGGACGGTAAACCGGGTGTGGCGTTTTTTGAAGCAATAGACAGTAACTATCCGATGGAGATGGGAAACCTAAAGTTAAGCAGTGCATTACTGAGTGATAGCGGATTAAACAATATAACAGCTTCAGCGACAACTGCAAAAGGTGATAATACAATAGCCAGACAGATTGCTAACCTGAGAGATGTTGACATATTGGTAAACAGTACAGGAAAAGTAAGCATTGATGAGTATTACAGAAACCTTATTCTTGAACTTGGAAACGGCGGCATGGAGGCCGAAAGAATTGCCACCAGTCAGGCAACGGTGGTAAATGCGGTTGATGCCCAACGTAACGCAATTTCAGGAGTGTCTATGGACGAAGAAATGTCAAATATGATGAAGTATAAGTTTGCATACGATGCTTCTTCCAGAGTGCTTAATGTAATGGATTCAATGATGGAAACTATCATAACATCCTTAGGTAAGGTTGGAAGATAAGTATATTATAAAGAAATGGGTGAAATGAAATGCAGCAAAGCTTTTTTGGTTTGAATGTCGCACTAAGCGGACTTTACACAGCACAAAGAAATCTGGATGTTGTAGGGCACAACCTTTCAAATGCAACAACACCCGGATACTCCAGACAGCAGTCAATACAAAGTGCATCCAATCCTTTGGCGGTTCTGGATGGAACAGGCATGGTGGGTACAGGCTCACAGGCAACTGGTGTACAAAGAATCCGTGATACTTATCTGGATTTCAAGTATTGGAGCGAAAATGTTGCTAACGGGGAATGGAGCAAGAAGGCCGAGCTCATGGGTGAGATTCAGGTTACCTTTAACGAACCCTCCAAAAGTGGATTTGTTAAGATAATGGATGGCTTTTTTGATTCGTTACAAGAACTGTCAAAGGACCCTTCAAGCGGGGCTGCACGTGCGTTGGTTGTTCAAAAGGCTACGACATTGACAAAATATTTTAACAATACAGCCACTCATTTTGAGCAATTTCAAAACGATATAAACGATCAGGTAAAGACTGATGTTGATCAGATTAATATAATAGCATCTCAAATTCAGCTTCTAAACAAGCAGATTTATAACTATGAGCTTACAGGCGGTACTGCCAATGATTTAAGGGATTCAAGAACCCTTTTGGTTGACCAGCTTTCAAAGCTTGCAAATATACAGGCCAAAGAAATTACTTACGGCAAGTTGCCAAATGGAGACGACGATATACATTTCCAGATTACACTGGGAGGAAAAACGCTGGTAGATCATTTCAGTTCAACTAAACTTACCGTAATTCAGAGAAATACGAAACTTAACGAAGAAGATATAGGAAATCTGTATGATATAAAATGGGAAGACGGTAACACCGTAAACATTTCAGGGGGCGAACTCCGGGGATTGCTGGATGTAAGAGACGGTAAGGATGGAATAGATGGTACGCCAATTTATAAAGGAGTTCCTTACTATCAGAAAAAGCTGAATGAATTTGTTCAAACTTTTGCGATAGCTTTTAATGAAGGTTATACGAAGAATAATTCGGGTGGTTATGATGACACCGGTGTTGGACATGTTGACGGGTATGGGTATGATCCAGATTTAACAGATGCACCTCACGAAATAAGGTTTTTCACAATGTTGGGCGTGGGGGATACACCTATAAGTAGTGCCGATTTAATAGCGGGAGTTACTGTGGGTGAAGCAGATCCCGATTATATAAATCAAGTCGCCAATAAGTATAACCAAATAACTGCAAAAAACTTTAGTGTCAGCAGTGACATAATAAATGATGCAAATAATATTGCTACATCTGATGCCGATGGACAAAATGGGAATTCAAATACTCTCAAAAAATTAATGGGTATCAGAGCAAACCAGAGTCTCTTCAAGGAAGGTGCTCCTGAAGATTTTATGAAGTCATTGGTAGCAGGTATGGGTATAGATGCACAGCAAGCGGAGACTTTTGCCAATACACAGGTGGCCTTAGTCAAGCAGGTTGATAACAGAAGGATGTCAGTATCCGGAGTAAATTTAAACGAGGAAATGACAAATATGGTTAAATTCCAGCAGTCGTATAACGCGGCAGCTAGAATGATAGTAACTATGGGAGAAATATACGATACACTAATTAACAAGTTAGGAGTGGGCTAATAATGAGAATAACAAACAATATGTTGATTTCAAATATGTTAACGGCTTTGGGAAATAACGAAAGCCGTATGAGCAAGTATCAGAACCAATTGAATACAGGAAAGAAAATCCAGCTCCCCTCCGATGATCCTATTGTTGCCGCAAGAGCGTTAAAATTGAGAACAGATGTCTCAAAGATAGAGCAGTACCAAAAAAATCTGGGGGATGCGAAATCCTGGGTAGACGCTACGGATGATACACTAAATCAATTGGGGCTGGTTTTAAAAAGAGCAAGGGAACTAACGGTTCAGGCATCTACTGCTACTTATGGATCTGAGGATACACAGAAGATTGCTGAAGAGATAAATCAACTGAGAACACAGGTTATTCAAATATCAAATACCACATATGCTGGACGCTATATGTTTACAGGATTCAAAACAGATCAAAAATTAATTAAAGATGACGGAACCTATAATAAGGACGTAGATAATAATGAGAATATTCTTTTTGAAATAGGTGTTGGAGACAATATAAATATAAATGTAACCGGTAGTGCATTATTTAACAACGGAAGTGCGGCAGTAGAAAATCAAGTACCATCTATGATAAAAATGTTTGATGATGTAATTGGATTTATGAATGCCGGGCAATATGCTCAGACAAGCTCTGCCCTTGATACATTTGATTCCGAAATCAATAATTTATTAAAAATAAGGGCTGATATTGGAGCAAGGCAGAATAGACTAGACTTAACAGAAGACAGAATGAGCAATGATCTTGTTAATATGACAGACAGAATGAGTAAAAATGAAGATGCAGATCCCGCAGAAACGATTATGAATCTAAAAATGGAGGAAAATGTTTATCAGGCTTCATTGGCTGGAGGAGCAAGAATTATACAACAGACACTGGTAGATTTCCTAAGGTAACTTTAATAAAACAGTAGGATTATAAGGATGTGAGATGTATGGGGCTTTCTATTCAAACGACACCCGCAAAAATCTCTATAGAGACAATTGATTGCCGGATAGAACGTAAAAATATGTTTGCAAGGTTAGAATTGAAACAAAAGCCACCGGTAGTTAATATTAAAAGTGAATTACCTAGAGTTTTGATTGACCAATATGAATGTTTTGCTGAAGAGGGACTAAAAAATAATATCGATTTTACCAAAGAGCAGTCTGAGAATGCTTATAGAAATGTTATGGAGTATATCGCAAGGGTTTCACAGGACGGAGATTCAATGGCTAAAATCGGGAAAAAGGCAAATATTATGATAGATATTGCCCAAAGGAACTCTGTTACGCCCCATGAATTCGGTTTGGTTACAATGCCGATGTCAAGGCCAAAAATAGAAGCCGTGGGAGGAACCGTAGAATTTGATCCGGAACCAATTAATGATATCGGGATGACAAACGGGGTAATAGGAACATACATTCCACTGCAAGCTGACTTTAACTACATCCCTGGAAAAGTAGATACACGAGTGGTATCCTACGGCTCTATAGAAATCAAATATACAGGCAATAATGTAGATAGTTATATTTAGGCATTATTGCCTTTTTACTTATCCACAAAAGCTCGTCTGAGAGGTATAATATATTAAAAAGTAAAATAATTTTGGAGGAGTAAATATGCTGGTGAAAACAACACATTTTGGTGAGATTGATATAAAAGATGAAGATATAATTGAATTTAGTGAAGGGATTGTAGGATTTGAGGATATACACAAGTACGGGATTATCAGAAATCAGGATTCTGACTCGCCATTTAGCTGGATTCAAGCCATAGAAAAACCTGAGCTTGCGTTTGCAGTCGTTGATCCTTTTGCCATAAAGAAAGACTACGATTTTGTATTGAACGATGAATATGTTAAGGTATTGGGAATAGAGGACTCCTCACAGGTTAATGTACTTGCAATTGTAGTAGTTCCGGAGGATTTAAAAAAAATAAGTATGAATCTTAAAGCTCCTGTGATTGTGAACAAAGAAAATAGAAAAGCCGCACAGGTAATATTGGATACAGATGAGTATACAGTTAGGCATTATATAATGGATGAGCTCCAGAAACAGGAGGTGTAGCATGCTGGTATTATCAAGGAAAAAAGACCAGTCACTGATGATAGGTAATGATATTGAGCTTACAATTATAGAGATACAGGGCGATCAGGTTAAAATTGGACTGAAGGCCCCTAAAAACGTACCTATATACCGCAAGGAGTTATATCTTGAAATACAGGAAGAAAACAAAAAGGCTGCCACTGCAGATATTGTAGAATTGGATTCAATATTTAAGAAATAGTTCATTTTGCAAAAAGTTTAAAGTTTTTTGATTTTAACTATAAAGTATTTTTAAAAAAGTACGATATATTAATTAAGCAGGAAGGTTATACGCTATATACCGGCCGGATAAGCTAAAGACAGGCCTGCATACCATTCGGGAAAGGACTCCCGGAAAATATAAAAAATCATGGAGGATTTATATTATGAGAATTAATCACAATATTGCAGCATTGAATACTTATCGTCAGTTATCAGTTAACAACGGTAACACAGGAAAGTCAATTGAAAAATTATCATCTGGACTTCGTATTAATCGTGCTGGAGATGATGCAGCAGGACTTTCTATCAGTGAAAAGATGAGAGGTCAAATCAGAGGTTTAACTCAGGCTTCAAGAAATGCTCAAGATGGTATATCTCTTATCCAAACAGCTGAAGGTGCTTTAAATGAATCACACGCTATCGTTCAAAGAATGAGAGAGTTGGCTGTTCAGGCTGCTAATGGTACATTGGATGATACAGCTACAACTGGAGATAATGCTCAGATTGATTTAGAATATCAGGAATTGGTAAAGGAACTTGATAGAATTTCAGATAATACCGAGTTCAATGGTAAGAAGATACTTGATGGTACTATAACAACTGTTAGCATTCAGGTTGGTGCAAACGCTAATCAGACAATTGATATTACTCTTTCAAATAACGATTCAGCGACACTTCTTGGAACAGTTGGTGATTTAACTTCTGCAGCTAATGCTCAGACAGAAATCAGTGCATTAGATACAGCAATTACTACACTTAATACAAACAGAGCAACTCTCGGTGCTACTCAAAACCGTTTGGAGCACACAATAGCAAATCTTGATAATGCAGCTGAAAACTTAACTGCTTCCGAATCACGTATTCGTGACGTAGATATGGCAAAAGAAATGATGGAGTTCACTAAGAATAACATTCTTTCACAGGCTGCTCAAGCTATGTTGGCTCAGGCAAATCAACAGCCACAGGGTGTACTGCAATTATTAAGATAAGATTGATAACAAAAAATGACGGAGAGTCAGAGGCATTTGTGCCTCTGACTTTTTTGTATTTTATCCAAATTGTACGGGTTATCATTAAGAGAGATATAATTAATTGTTGAGTGGTCATCTAGAAATTTAAAATATAACTCTTGACTGAGACTAATAAACTAAAGTATCACCAAAAAATACTAAACATATATAGATATTCTTCCGATAACATAGATATAGGAGTTAGTGTGGAGGTGCTAGTATGAGAATAGAAAATGGCGATTCAATAAATATAAAGAGTAGTAGCAATGCGGTGTCTACGGATGTTTCTACTAAAAGTATTGGAGCAGTCAATAACGTTAATAGATCTCAAACCATTGAAAAGAGCATATCACAGATAAGAGATTACGATAAAGATATTATGCCAGTCTCAGAAAGAGTGGTAATTGAGGCAATTCAAAAAGCTAATAAAGCAATTTCAGGCGGAAATAGAAGATTTGAATTCTCTATTCATGATAAAACAAACGAAATTGTAGTTAAGGTTTTCGATTCAGATACTAATGAGTTAGTACGAGAGATTCCAAATGAAAAAGTTTTAGATATGGTGGCAAAAATGTGTGAGATGGCAGGGATATTAGTTGATGAAAGAAGGTAATAGATATGGCTACGAGTGGTATAGCAGGTGCTATTAACAGTAGGTTAAGGATGTCAGGAATGGTATCAGGTCTTGATACAGATTCATTAATTAAACAGTTGATGGCTACAGAGCAGGCAAAAGTGAATAGGGTAATTCAAAAACGGGATTTAAACCAATGGAAAATTGATTCATATAGAGATGTTATGTCTACACTACAAAGTTTTTACAGCCAGTATTTTGATACCATTTCACCCCAAAATATTAAATCGGAAAATGCATTTTCAGGCTTTGCAGTAGCCTTTTCCAATACTACGTCAACACAATTTATAAACGTTACTCCTACTGCTGGCGCAAAGGTGGGAACATACGAAGTTTCAAATGTAACTACAGCAACAGCTGCTTTAGTAACGGGAAATTCAAATGTAACCAAGGCAGTTACTACAACAGGTACACCAGATGTAGCAGCCATGGACAGTTCGTTGTATAATAATCTGTTTGCCTTCAACTTTAATGGTAAGTTTATACAACTTAAGCTGGATGATACACAAACAGACCTAGATGGACTTGTTCAGGATTTACAAACGAAAATTAATAATGTGATAGGTACTGATTCGGGGAGCCCCAAGTTAATAGTAGAAGGAGTCGGAGGGATTCTCTCATTCAGAACTGTTCGCCCTACGGATACTTTTACTATTGGTACCGTTAATAATGAAGGTGCGAGTAAATTATTTAACGCAGTTCCTAAGACGGAAAGTCCTTTTTCCACAAATTTAGGTAATAACCAATTTCAATTAACTATAGGAGAGATTACAAAAACTATTACTATTCAACCTAATAAAAGCTATACTGATGCAGATTCGTTAAAAATAGACATTCAAAGTGCTATTGATAATGCTTATGGATCTGATTCAGGTGTAGTCGCTGAAGTTAAAGATGGAAGAGTTATACTTAAATCACCAGACAATAAGACTTTTTCAGTAGGGTACACTCCTAATAATGCTACAAACACTATATTGAAAATAGATCCTTCCAATATGTCAAATAAAGTAAATTTGAATGATAAGTTGAATGTGATTGGTGATGGATTTGTAGATGATATTTTTAAAAATACAGATGGGACATCCATAAAAAACGGAGATGGTACTTTTTCAGGGAAAATTTCGTTTACTATAACAACTGGAAAGGGTACTTCAACTTTTAATTTTGACCCTATGACTACTTCAATAAATGATATAATTAAAAAAGTTAATGCTAACACTAATATAGATGTAAAAATGAGTTACGATATTACCACAAATAGCTTTAAAATGCAATCAAATACCACCGGATCGACACAGAAAATAAGAATTACTGATGACTCAGGAAATTTTATGGGGACTTTAGGGCTTACAAATCCAGGAATAGATGGAACAGACGCTAGAGTGGATGTGAAAAATCCAGACGGTAATACTAATACAATCGTTAGAAGTACAAACCAATTTTCTTATAACGGTCTTACTTTTGATATTAAAAAGAGTACGCCTGATTCTATAGAATTGGCAGTATCTGGCGATACAAGTAAAACTTTTGACGTAATAAAGGGGTTTGTTGATAAATATAATGAGGTTATAGATAAGTTAAATTCTGTACTAAATCAAAAGAAGGATAGGAATTACCTTCCTTTAACAGAAGAACAGAAGTCAGCAATGTCTGAAGATCAAATAAAGCAGTGGGAGACCAAAGCTAAAACTGGTATAATAGGCAATGACGGTGCAATTTCTGAAACATTATCTAGACTAAGGGCTGCTTTATATGATTCTGTGAATGGAACTAGCTTATATTCTATAGGAATAACCACATCATCAAATTATAAGACAAATGGTAAGCTTGTTATTGATGAAAGAAAGCTCAAAGATGCATTGGCCAATAATCCAGAGGATGTAAGTAAGTTATTTACTTCTAATTCCGATATATCCTACTACACAGCTATAAATGATTCAACTAAGAGGAGCCAACGCTATAAAGAAACAGGTATAGCACAGAGATTCTCTGACATAATTCAGGATGCTATAAGGACTACAACAGATGAAAAAGGGAATAAAGGTACTTTGGTAATGAAGGCGGGTCTTATAGGTGATAGCTCAGAATATACCAATATTCTATATAAGGAAATAGCTGAGTTTAATTCATCAATAATTGATTTGAATAGTAAACTTACTGAAAAAGAGAATTCATTGTATGCCAAATTTTCTGCAATGGAATCAGCACTTAATAAAATGAATTCACAATCAAGCTGGCTTTCATCACAATTCAGTTCTGGTAAATAAATATTTTTTAGAGATAGTAACATCAGGAGGGTGCTAATGATGATGAACAACGGTTATAACCAATATAAAGAAAATTCGGTATATACGGCTACTCCAGAGGAACTGACTCTGATGCTGTACAATGGTTTGGTCAAATTTATAATGCAGGCACAGAGTGCTATTGAGGAGAATCTCGTTGAAAGGGCTAATGGTTCAATTATACGTGCACAGGATATAATTAGGGAATTTCAGGTGACGTTGGATATGAAATACGAGGTATCCAAGAATTTATATAATATTTATGAATATATGATTAGTAGGTTGATTCAGTCGAATATAAAAAAGGATAAAGACATTCTGCAAGAAGTTTTGGGAATGGCAAAAGATCTCAGAGATACATGGGCTCAGGCTATGAAGATTGCGAAGCGACATGTTTCATCTAATGATGAGATCGCAAAGTAGGTATTGAAAGATGAAATCACCTCGCACACATTTAGGTATTAGTGCGAGGTGTATTTATATTAATTACAAGGCTTTGGAGGAGAACTAATGACACCTGAACAATATATTCAAAAGCTTACTCAACTTTCCGTGAAAAAGTCAGAAAATATGAGGGAAATTTTAAATATTACGAAGAAACAGTCTGAAGTAATAACTGAAGACAGTATAAATGAATTGCAAACTTTTATTGATTTAAAGCAGAAATTGATAGATGAAATTAACGAGTTGGATGACGCATTTGAGGTATATTATTCAAGGCTGAAATCCATACTTGGAATAGATAGTATGGAAGAGTTAAGTATATCTAAGTATCGTGAAGCTGTACAACTGCAACAAATTATCAAGACAATATTTGCTACAACTGAAGAAATACAATCTTCTGAAAATGAAAATAACTTGAAAGCCAGGGATGTTCTGGATAGTCTGGGAGGACAAATAAGGCAAGTAAAACAAGGTAAGATAGCAAACAACGGCTATAATATCGGAGGTAAACTGCCTCAACAGTCATATTATTTTGACACAAAAAAATAAAGAATTTCTATAAAAAGAGTACACCCTGATTTTTATGGGTGTACTCTTTACATTTTTAGAGATAAATGTACTATTATACCTCTTGTTTACATAAATTACAAGACTGCACATTATTTGGGAGTTAGTGTATAATAATACAAAAATATACAAATAAGTGAAAGGATGATGGTACAAATGAAATTAAAGAATAAGTTAAAGATTTTTAGTGCAGTATTTTTTATGTTAGTCATTGTAGTTTCAAGCAGTATGGTATTTGCGGCAGATCCCAATACCTGGACAACAAAGGCTCCCATGGAGACTGGAAGGTATGACCATGAGGCAGTAGTTCTGGACGGTCAGGTATATATTATAGGCGGACAAACAACGGGCGCTGCTACACTAAATTCAGTGGAGCAATATAATCCTGTAACTGATACCTGGACCACAAAAGCACCTATGACATATGCAAGATATGGACATCAAGTTTCTGTAGTAGATGGTAAAATCTACACAATAGGAGGTATGGGTAGTAGCGGCAGTATGTACTCTTTGGAGGAATATAATCCATCGACTAATACCTGGTCTACAAAAGCCTCTATGAATACAGGAAGGGGTTATTTTGCAACAGCAGTAGTAAACGGAAAAATATATGCTATGGGCGGAAGTTCAGTTAAATCTGTGGAAGAATATGATCCAGCTAATAATATATGGACAACAAAGGCTCCAATGTCGGTTGATCGAATGCAGTTTAAAGTAGCAGTAGTAAATGGCAAAATATTTGCAATAGGTGGGAAGAGTAGTACCGGATCTCTCAATTCTGTTGAAGAGTACGACCCTGCTACAAACACCTGGACACCAAAAGCTTCTATGAACATCGGCAGAGCAAATTTCCAAATGGCTACATTGAATGGGAAAATATATGTAATGTCGGGATCTAATACTGGGAATACTGGGGTTTATAGCTCCATAGAAGAATATAACCCTGCTACTGACACTTGGACAACTAAGGCAACGATGCCGACTTCACCAGAAGGAAGGGCTGCGGCAATAAATGGGAAGATATATATGACTGGGGTTGATGGCAAAACAAAGGGTGAAGAATATGATACTGCCACAGATAAATGGACTGTTGATGCACCTATGTCTACTGAAAGATACCATCACAGTGTTGTGTCTTTAAACGGAAAGCTTTATGCGATAGGAGGAACATCAGGCGGGACTGTTTTAAAATCTGTAGAAGAATATACACCTACTAGTACCGAAGATGGCGGCACTGAGAATCCACCGGTAGTTACAGGAAACAGTGCTATACTCGAATTGACAATGGTTAACGGAGTTATAAAGGAATACGATTTAAATGCCGATGAACTAGATAGCTTTTTAACTTGGTATGATAACAGCTCAATCGGTAGCGCACCAGCGTATTACATATTTAATAAAAAGAACAATATTAAGCCTTTCCTAAGTAGAAAGGAATATATCGCATATAGCAAGATAGCGAGCTTCGAAGTTAAGGAATATGCAGAATAATTCATATCCCGGCTAAGTTACAAAGCTAAAAAGTGCGATTGTTAAATCACTATAAAATGGTTTAACAATCGCACTTTTTTTAACGTCATTTCTGTACTGCTTTTTCAGCTTCCTCAACACATTCATTTGAAAATTCAACTACCTGGTCTATATATTTGTCCTGTACGGTTAAATAGCTTTCACCAAAAGCTTCTGCACCTGAATTCCAATAGTGTGCCTGTACGGGACTTTTTCTTTTATACATCTCATAAATCAATTTTGTATTATCATAGGTACTGGGAGTATCCTGTGCCCCGTCAATCAAAAGTACAGGAGTAGGGATAATAGAAGTAACTTTTGATATTATATCCATTGAACTGTCAACCTTTGCAATCTTTTTAACAGCAAATTTGACAACCGGTTTAAATGGGATGTCAGGTAGCCATAGGGATGACCCCACCACATAATCAACATAATCATCTATGGTCGAATAAGGACTGTCCGCAATTACACCTATGATACTTTCTCTATAGGGAGTCTGTGTCAGTGCTGATAGGATAGATGACGCTCCCGTGGAGAATCCCATTAGTATAATTTGTTCAGTGGACTGTTGATTAAGGTACTTTACAGCGGCTAAAACATCCTCAGTCTCATTTCTACCAAAGGTTGAAACTGAACCGGATGAAGTGCCGGAACCTCTCAGGTCAAAGGTCATTACATTGAATTCTTCCCTATTCAACCTTGCTATAAGCGGGAATGTTTCTTCCTCAAATTGAAGTCTGTTTTTTCCATAGCCATGAACCATAATGATAGTCTTTTTGGAACCGCTGAAGGGGAAAAACCAGCCATTTACCTTTTCTTTGGAGTCACCTACCGTAAAGCTTATATTATTATAGTCAGGAGCTATATTGGAGGATATCTGAGGAGTAGTAACCTTTTTAGGATGGGTAATGCTCCATGCAGAAAAAAAGGAAATCGTAGCTATAGCGGCTAATAATAAAACCAATATATAAATTACTGCCAAAAAAATATTCTTAGGTAAAACACTTTTGCGTTCCGCATAGGCAACAGGGAAAAGCCGCATATAAACTATCCTCCATTATTATATAATTTACCAACCCCCAAGGGATGCTTGCAGACTTACAGAAATACCATATTGACTTATGAATTCCCAAGCTTTATTATATTTTTATTTACAAGCAATGTAAATACAATATCAATAATTGTTAAAACATGTCTAAAGCGAGGGAATTATGTTATGAGTGAAATTTGCAGCTGCTGTCCGAGACATTGCGGAGTTGACAGAAATAGTGTAACAGGCTTTTGTGGGGTACCTAAACAGCCAAAGGTAGCAAAGGCTTTTTTGCACATGTGGGAGGAACCTTGTATTAGCGGTACCAATGGTTCTGGAACAGTATTTTTCAGCGGCTGTAATTTGAAATGTGTATTTTGTCAGAACTATGAAATCAGCCAGGAGGGCTATGGAAAAGTAATAACCATAAGCAGACTGCAGGAGATTTTTTTAGAGTTGATTGAAAAAGGTGCACACAATATTAATCTGGTAAATCCTTCTCATTACACACAAGCTATTAAAGAAGCAATTCTGCCACTAAAACAGCAGGGCAAGATAAACCTTCCTATAGTTTATAATACTAACGGGTATGATTCACTCGAAACCTTGCAGAATATGAAGGGTATAGTTGATGTGTACTTGCCTGATTTTAAGTACTTTTCAGAGAAAACAGCTATAAAATATGCAGCAGCATCGGATTATCCTCAGGTATGCAGGAATGCTATTTTAGAAATGTATAATCAGGTGGGTTCGCCTGTTTTGGATTCGTCCGGTATTATCAAAAAGGGACTTGTTATCAGGCATCTGATTCTGCCCGGTCATGTTAAAGAGAGTATAAGTATTCTGGATTGGGTATCTGAAAACCTACCCCAAGAAGTTTATGTTTCCCTTATGAGCCAGTATACCCCTTATTACAATGCAAAGAATTTTCCTGAGATAAACAGGCCTATTACAAGAAATGAATACTATAGGGCAGTTAACCATCTTTACAAGCTTGGATTGGAAGAGGGGTATGTGCAGGAAAGAGAATCCTCAGATACACAGTATATTCCGGATTTCAATCTGGATGGGGTTTGAAATTTTGTAAAAAAAGATTGCATTTGAGAAAAATGTGTTTTATAATTTGTATATCAATTCTATTTTTTTCTATTTTAAGTATTTCTAATGGGTGTTTCAAAATGCAAGATAATTTTTTTAATTCCAAATACAAGTATATAAGGTTGTTGGGGCGTGGTGGCTGTGGAGATGTGTACCTTGCTGAAAATGTAAAACTAGGTAATCTGTGGGCTGTCAAAGAAATTGCGAAAGGCAGGGACACCACAATCAGCGGCTATATGGAACCTGAGATACTAAAGAGGTTGAACCATCCAGCGTTGCCTAGAATATGTGATGTTTATGAAGATGAACGCTGCATATATATAGTTGAGGACTATATTGAAGGAACCTGCCTGAAGCAGATTATTGAGGAAAAAGGCAGTGTTGAGGAGCAAAAGGCGGCAGAATGGGGGATACAGCTATGTAGTGTACTGGATTATCTCCATGGACAGAAGCCTGACCCCGTTATTTATGGCGATATGAAGCCTCATAATATTATCCTTACAAAGGGAGACACAATCAAACTCATTGATTTTGGTATATCGGCAGCGGTGAACACATCAGGCAGCAAGCCACCTGATGTGACAGAAACCGCATTTATAGGCACAAAAGGCTATGCTGCCCCAGAACAGTTTTCTGGAGGATGCTTATATCCGGCAACAGATATTTATTCTCTAGGGATTACCTTAATTTATCTTATCACGGGGGTTGACCCGGTTAAACACTATTCTTATTATCAAGAAAACAATTTCTCTGAACACCTTTCACCAGGTATGTATCAAATACTAAAAAAATGTATCAACCAAAAGCCAGATTTCAGATATCAGTCGGCAGAGGAACTTATGAAAGCACTCAGACATTATCTTCTGGTTAGTTCAGATGCCTATTATAAAAAAACGGTTACAGGGATATCCCCATCTTACCTATTTTCTAAAATAGCTGCAGTAACCGGGGCTAGTGGGACGGGAGCTTCCACACTGACTGCAGCCATAGCAGAACAAGCTTCAAAGTCAGGTAATTCCGTATGTATTATCGATTTTAGCAAGACAGGCGATTTGATGAAAATTTTTCTCCGCACCCCTGATGATTCCCCTTCAACCCTTCCAATGAAAATCAAACCTAACATGTACTATCTGCGACCAACAATTGAATTATCCAGTGATTCTCAGGAGAATATGGCCTTGTATAAGCTGTTTGGACAACTTCAGGAAAAGTACAGGTACATATTTATTGATGGGCCACCGGATATTATAGACCTTATTGAGAGGTATCTTGATAACATTTTTATTATTTCTGACATGAACCCTTTAAGCATATCAAAAGCATTAACCTGTCTTAACTATGAAGGTTTGATTGAGAAAGTAGTATCCAAAACTTCAATTATATTAAACAAATTTTATAAAGGTGAATTGAACTCTGATTTACTTATCCACGGTGTTCTGAATAATTCTAATTCGGGGGAACTAAAAGAGGTGTTTTCTAGAATGGAAGTTTTTGAGGTGACCTACAGCGAAAAGGTATATTTAAAGTGGATGTACGGTTACTTTGATAATTTTTCGGGATTTAATAGTTTAATATCGGATAATTTCAATAAATCTATATCAAATATTATTTCACATAAAATCATTCCAAAAGAAAATAAAATATTATTTAAAAAGGAGTAAATCCATGAGTAAAAGGCTTATTATAAAGACTGTGCTTATCTGTATCGGCATTTTTCTGATTACGGATGCTGCATTGTTTGCATATATCTTTACAAAATATCCGTTGAATATGGAAAAGAGAGTTTCTGTGGTTGTAGCTACCGCAGATATTAAAGAAGGGACTGTAATAGAAGAACATTTTTTACGAAAAAAGGAAGTTTGGGAATCTGCGTTAAGTGCACCTGTTGAAAGGGACATTGGAGATATAGCAGGTAAAAAGGCTCTTACAGATATACATAAGGATGATTACATAAGGTCTTATGAGCTTCTGGCAAGGCAGGATTGGTTCAAGGACGACGAAAGAATTATTGTTTTGCCTGTGAGCATAGAAGATAGACTGGCTAATCTTATAAAAAAGGGTTCATATGTCGACATAAAACTTCAAAGGGAAACAGGTGAATTAACGGAGGATATTTTAAATAAAATTCAAGTTAAAGATGTACTTGATGATTCAGGTACACCCTTGGATTCCAAATCGGCAGTAAACTCTAAAACAGCATATATTAAATTAGTTTTAGGTAAAGAAGGCAGGCAGAAAATATATTCAGCATTAAGAAACGGAAAGCTCATTTATGAGCTGTATTGCGACAATACACAAAAGCCGGGTAGGGAGGTTAATTAATGGGAAAAACGGCAGCTGTTTGCTCGGATGTCAAAAATTCAGGAAAGTCAGTATTTACATACATTCTGGCAAATCAAATTAGAGAGATGGTGTCAGAGAATACAAAAGTACTTGTTTGCTGTCTTAATTCAAAATTCAGCCTTCTTTATAAGTTGTTGGGTATAAATGAATCTTCTCCGGGTATTGAGGAATTAATTAATCTTCAAGAGACGGGATATAACAGTAAATCCGAAGCTTTAACTGATATAATTCCAAAATCAAAGGGAATATACTTTCTTGGAAGCTATAAAACCACAAATTCCTATGTTAACCGCAATGCAGACAGCTTTTCAATCCTTGTTGACAGTCTCATAGAAACTTTTGATTTAATAATATTTGATACTGTGTCCAGCAAGGAAAGTGGTTTGACAAATATTGTACTGAAGAAATCATCGATGATAATAAATCTTTTTGTTCAGGACGCAGAAAGTGTAAATTTACTTAATTCTATTAGCGGAATAAGGACAGAAAATAAGCACAAAGATGTGTATCTTATGTCAAAGTATAGAGATCTTTATCCCAGAGTTAGCGACATTAAACGAAGATTTTCTCTGGATAAGGTATTTACCATGGATTACTGCAACACTTTACAGGAAATGAAAAACAGGGACAGCCTTCACCTTTATTTACAACGAGAAACATCGTGTAACCATTCTGTAAGGCTCATTTCAAGGTATATTGCCCAAGAATTTAATTTGGAGGTAAAAAGCAAGGAGCAAGGGAAAGGCGTGAATTATTTTAAAAGTATATTTGGCGTAAATATGTAAACATGTTTTACAGTTTTCCAAGGAGGAACTAAAAAAGTATGAAAACGTTACAAAAGGTATGTTTGAAAGAGTTAATGGAATATATTGAGGAGGAATTAAGACTAAACGGACAAAATGGGCTAAAAGAGCTTCAGGAGGATATGTCAGTTATTCTTGAAACCACAAAACAGGCTCAAAAGCTTCTTGCTATGGACGGTAGCCCTAAAGCAAGAGAATTTATACAAAACAGCATTTATTTTTTACTTATTGAAAAGAGTGAAATTATTACTCCTGCAAACATTGATGACCTGCTTAGTGAGTACCATATTAATTATTATGAAAACATATATACTGGTTTTGACAAGGACTGTATATCAAAGACTATTGATACCGAGCTTGCACAATATTTAAGCCGTTATTCTATCAATATAGACGATGATTTTGACGTAAAACTGCAAAAGCTTACCCAGATAATTTATCAGGAGATATATGGATATGGTATCCTTGATGAACTGATATTTGATACGGGGTTGAATGAGATTGCCTGTACAAGAAGCGACTATATATGGCTACAATACAAAGGTATTAAAAGGCATATTCCCAATAAGTCCTTTTGCTTCAGAAGTGAAGATAGTTACAGAAAACTTATCGAGAATAGGTTAACATCAACAGCAAGAGAGGAAATGAATGCAGGAGCACCCCTTGTATATGCAGTCTTAAAAAACGGGGCAAGAGTAACTGCACTAAGACCTCCTTTATCAAAATACTATGTTATAAATGTGCGATTGTTTGCACCCAAGACTCAGTTGGTCAATTACAGAGATAATTTTGTTGAAAACAAGATTGCCCGGATTATTGAACTTCTTGCAGGACGGGGAAGAAGAAATGTAGCTATTATAGGGGAACAGGGTTCGGGGAAAACTACTGCAGCTGACGAGCTTATAATAAAGCAGCTTGACCCTGATATAAGCATTGGTTTGGCAGAAAATATACACGAACTTAATATTTCATCAAACTATGCTGAAAAGAATATAGTTGAACTGCAGTACACAAAGGAGTTTAAACCATCGGATATAACAGAGGTTTTTTTCAGACTCAACAGGGATATTGTAATATACGGGGAGGTAAGAAATTCATATGAGGCCTTTGAAATGATAAAAGCTATGCTCAGACAGGCCAGAGGAAGTCTTTTTACCTTCCATTCTTCAAGTCCAAGACGTATGATTCATGACCTAAGACAACTGCTAATGCAAACAGGCTACTATACTGACTTCAGGGAAGCACAGTTTGACGTAGCAGATGCGGTTGACTTGGTAATACACATAAAACTGGATAGGGAAACAGGACGACGTTATGTATACAAAGTCGCAGAAGTTTTAGCCTGCGAAGAAAGCATGACATTCCAAATAAATGACCTTTTTGTTTTTGACAGGGAAAAAGGAAAGTACATATCAAATAAGAACGGTATTTCAAAGCAGCAGCTATTATCCTGTTTGGAATATGAATTTACCACATCAGATGCCGAAGAATTGAGCAATTTGTTTAATCAGGATAATTCAGACAGTGATTCAGGAGGTTTTAACCCGGAGGCTGCTATTTCATGATGGAGCTAGAGAGAATATCAAATATAATTATAAACTTATTAAACGACTATCAACCTTACATTATCATGATCTTGTCAGGACTGCTGCTATTGTTGGGCGGTATTGGCACTTCTGTCTATAAGGGAGTTTTGAAAGAAAGCCAATATAGAATTAAAAAAGCAAAGCCTGGAAGATTTGTTGATTGTGTAGAAATATTTACAGAAAAGTTTCCATTAAAATACCTTTCAGATAAACTGGATAAGGCTTTGGGATATCTGATTTTAGACAATGTGACACAGAGAAAGCTTGTTGCAATATTTTCTATCTTTATTCCCATAACCGGACTGTTACTCTATTGTACTGTTGAGACAATTATGAAGCTTTGGTATACAAAGCTTGCTGCACTTGCTTTATGCTTTGTGGTACCTTATTATACGTTTACACTTGCCCTTGATTATCTTAAATATAGTATAAAACAAAGAATACCCTCCTTTATTGATTCCTTCAGAAGCTCCTTTGTTTCCCATAATAGAATTAAACCCGCATTGCAGGAATGTTGTTCAAATTGCAATAGACATCTGGGACGAATCATGCTAAGAGTGTCAGACAGTTCTGATTTGAATGAAAGCCTTCGAGCAGTGAGGGACAGGATAAATGATACCTGGTTCAATATTTTTGTGACACTTCTAATAAATTACAGAGAGAATGGCGGAGAGCTTATTAATCAGCTTTACAAGCTTAATAAAACAATAACCCGTTACAACAACATTGAGAAAAAGAAAAACCGAAGGCTTATCTGGTATGAATTTTTTGCATTGGGTGCAAGCATATTCAGCTTGCCTGTAATTATGCTGATAAACAGAATGATTCTTGGAACAAATATGAGGATGTATTACAATACTGCACAGGCTTCTGGAAAAATAGCTATCTATTCACTTTCAGCTTTGATAATAGTACGAGTTTTAAGAAGACTATAAACAGGAAAGGGGGGACAGGGGATATGTTATATTTTCTGTTGATTATTCTAGGCTTTATTGCGATTATCTGTGGATTAAATTTTAAAATTGTTAAAGTAGCTAAAAATAACTACACAAAAAGTATTTCAGATGTCTTACAAAATATAGAGGCCAACAGGGTTATAAATAGAGTTCTTGACACAATTACAAGGAATAAAGACCTGTGGTTTAACAGATTCGAAAATCGAATACTGGAACTGAGCGAAGTCGGAATTAGCTTGAAAAGGATGTATTTGATTAAGACTATATGTTGTTTACTTTGTGTAATTGTTTTTGTCGCTGTCAGGTATACAAATGTTGGCTATGAGCAAAAGCTTGTAATTTTGGATTCCGGCAAAGAAGTATATCTCTTTTACAATTCCCAAGAGCAGGATGAACAACACTACCGTTTTTTTAAGATGGTATTATCCAAAGCCGGTAAAAACAATCTGGAAAAATCTAATGATGCAAAATTGTTCAGAGTGGTTGAGGAAAAAGTGGCGGAGGTGCTGAACTCATCGGAACAACAGGAAATTAATAAAAAGACAGAGTGGTTTATTGATAAATGGAAGGATACTCATAAAATAAGGTTCTTCAAAACCAAGTACCTGTTTTTGATATTAATTTCAGTATTCATCCCGGATGTATTCCTTGTTATTCGGTGGCTTGTAAAAGGAGCATTATATAAAAAGGAAATTATCAAGCTGGAATACATATTTGAACTCCTTGCCAGAATAGATGGAATAAAAACCCTTGATATAATCAATGAACTACAGAAGTCCTCAAAAACTTACGCTGTCTGGCTTAGGCAATTTTCTGCTATATTCAGGTTCGATAAAAAGAAAGGTTTTGAATATCTTAAAAGCAAGAACGTAAAGAGCTTGTCTAAATTCACTGATATTATGGAAATATACAGTCTCCATGACAAAGAGGTTGCCCTTCAAATACTGGATAGAGAAGCTATGGAGAGGGATGAGTCAATAATCATGGTAGCAGATGAAACACTGGACTTTATTGATTTAATAGCCTTTCTCAGTATTGTACCTTTAGTATACGAACTGGCAAGGCTTATGCTAAATCCTATGCTGGATATTGTGTATAAGGCATTTGAGTTTATATAAAGGGGGGCGAAATGAAGCAGGTAATTATAACTATAGTAATGCTGGCTATAGCGCTGGCACTTGTAATAGGGGTTGTGGTTCCATTAATGAGACATGGAGCTGGAACGGGTAGCACTGCGGTAACTAGAGGACAAGATGTTCTGCCAAGGCTTGAAAATATTTTAAATTAACTTAGAAAGGTTAGGGAAAAGAAAATGAAAAAAATAATTTTATCTATAGCCATGTTTGCAATCGCAATGGCACTGCTTGTAGCAGTAATTGTACCCCTTGCAAAACATGGCAGGGAGAACGGAGTCAAGGTTGAAGGGCAGTTGGATACCGTAGATGCGGAGATAACTACACTAAGCGGTACTGTACGATAAGCGGGGGCATGTATGAAAAATATAATAATAGCAATAATTATGTTCGCGTTATGTGTGGCTTTAGTCATTGGAACGGTTCTTCCTGCATCAGAGTTAATATCTGATACAGGAGAAAAGGTTTATCAGTCTGTAAAAAAACTTAACGATAATATTAAGGACGATTGATTGTACTAAACTTGGAGGATGTATGAATAAAATATATGCATTTCTTATTATTATCCCTTTAATTGCGGTTCTCTTTTTTAAAACCCTCACATTTTATGAATATGATACCAAGCAAAGGTATGTAAAAAATGCCGTGGACAGTATTGCCCACAAGGTTATGATAACAGGGGTTATGACTGTCAGCGACCGGGAAGAGCTTGTTGAAAAGCTTGGCAAAATGGGTACTTTCGAGGCGAATAATATCAGTATCAAATGCGGAAATGTGCTACCCGATGGGACGATTGGTGAACTTGGCGACTATGTAATGGGAAGTGTTATGGACAGGGGAGAAATATTCAGTATATATGTTGAATCGGAGAATGCGAGTATTTTTTCCGAAACGGAGGTTAATTCTGATGATGAGGGTAATGAGTTGCATTACCGGGCAAAAGCTATCTGCAGGGTTGAAAAAATCAATCGGGAGGATTAAGGAACAAAGAGGCGGCGGCTTGGGTGTGCTTTTTATAGGCTTGGCGGTAACTTTTCTGGTATTGTTTGTATTTGTAAATGTAGCGGACTATGCCGTCTATACGTATAAAAGAAATACTATTTCCAAGGCAATGGATTACGCTGTAACTGCAGCTGTTCAGGATATAGATAGAGAAAAAAGCCTTGAAGGAATGGCAAAGGGGTTTGATGAAAATACAGGGAAAAGGCTTTCAGATGGTGTTGAAATAGACATTCACAGTGCTGAAAGAACCTTTCTTTCAGTGTTTGACTTCAACTGCAATCGAGAACAGACAGATATACGAGACAATTTTCTTATATGTGCTACATCAGCCAGTGGAGAAGAGGTAAACTATAAAATAAAAACCCCAGGGGGAGAAATAGTAGACGGAACGGTTAATGAACCTTACTTGATGGAAGACAGAATTAATAATGCAGCAGAGGTTTGTTGGGCAGATTCTGATGTTTCCAAAGATAAAATATCGATAAATGGAAATCCTAAAACAAATATGATAGAGAGAGGTACATATGTATTTGCATATATAAAGGGCATTAAAATTACCGGAATATTTACAGAAAGAAAATTGACTCTATCCTGCTTTGGGGGGGCAAAGGTCGATAGAGTCAATGTGCAGAACTGAATATTATTCCAATTGTTTTAACAGCTTTTGAAGAGATTTTTGCAGCTGTATTATCTCTTCCAAAGGCAGGTCAATACAGCTGCCAATCCTTTCAGGTATATCCAATGCTTTGTCACGGAGTTTTTTCCCTTCTTCAGTCAACCTTATATAAACGTTTCTTTCGTCGTCAGAACTTCTTTGTCTGATAACCAAATTCTGTGACTCCATTTTTTTAAATAAGGGTGTTAGTGTTCCTGAATCAAGATATAATTTTTTACCAAGCTCTTTAACTGTTATATTATCTTCTTCCCAAAGAACCATAAGAGCTATATATTGGGTATACGTAATCCCCAGTGGATCGAGATATGGTTTATATTTTTTTATAATTTCCTTAGAACATGCATACAGAGGAAAGCACAGCTGATTTTCCAATTTCAGTTTGTCGTACGGCATAAAAGTTCTCCTTAAAACTTATCTTTTAAATAGAATAACATACAAATTAATTCTGTAAAACCGTTAACCGTACTCAAGTATTTGTGGAAAATCAGCTATAGCCAGTAGTGCTACTCCCCTAGTAAATCCTGTATTTTTGCTTCCATATTTTCAGGCTTATAGGTTGGGGAATATCTGCCCACAACATTACCGTTACGGTCAACTAAAAACTTTGTAAAGTTCCATTTAATGCTTGAACCTACAATACTCTGGCCTAAATCTTTCAGAACCTTCATAAAGGAAGAAGTCTCCTCGTTTTCATTATCAGCAGGGGTTACTTTTTTCAAAAATGTATATAAAGGATCTGCATTACTACCGTTAACATCAATCTTTGAGAAGGTCTTAAAAGAAACTCCATATTTCAACTGACAAAATTCAACTATTTCTTCATCAGTTCCGGGAGCCTGATTCAAAAACTGATTGCAGGGAAAATCAAGAATCTCAAAGCCTTTGTCCTTATATTTTTTATATAAATTTTCAAGCGCTTCATATTGGGGGGTAAATCCGCAACCTGTAGCCGTATTTACTATAAGAAGAACCTTACCTCTATAGGAATCCATTGAAATTTCATTTTTTTGAGCATCTTTTACCTTAAAATCGTAAATTGTCATGTGTATACCTCCTATTAAATACAATTAAATTGCTTACAATTAGATTATATAAGACTAAATTTAAAATGTCAATCTTTAAATTTATTGTTGTTGTTATCGTATAGTATATACATATAACATGGTTTTTAGTGTAAAATAGCAATAACAATCTATGCGGAGAAACTAATGAAAAAATTTAAAAAGGTATATATAGAGATAACTAATGTATGTAACTTGAGATGCAGCTTTTGTCCCGACACCGGGAGAACACCGGAATTTATGGATATCAGTGGGTTTACACACATAATACATGAAGTGAAACCATTTTGTGACTACGTGTATTTACATATTATGGGGGAACCATTGTTGAACCCCGATCTAAAAAGTTTTCTAAAAATATGTTATGAAAGCTTAATTAAAGTCAACATTACGACAAATGGTACCTTGCTAAGCAGTTGTGGTGAGTTGTTGCTGAACTCAAAGGCATTACGGAAGGTAGGCATTTCTCTTCACAGCTTTGAGGCTAATGAAGGAAATGAATTACTAGACAATTACATAAATAACACTGTAAGTTTTATAAAGAGGGCTGTTGAGAAGGGCATCATTTGCGAACTAAGGCTTTGGAATATGGACAACGGCCAACTAAAAGGTATTAACGACTTGAATGACGAGATTATAAAAAAGCTGGGAGATTCCTTTCAGCCGGATTTTGATTTACGGCTTGCTGTTAAAAACCAGATGAATGTAAAACTGCAAGAAAGATTATTTATAAGCAGGGCTGAAATTTTTGAATGGCCGGATATAAACAGAGAAGTTATGGATGAAAAAGTGTTCTGTTATGGACTTAGAGACCAATTTGGAGTTCTGGTTGACGGGACAGTTGTACCCTGCTGCCTTGACAGTGAGGGTAATATCCCTTTGGGTAATATTTTTTCGGAGTCTCTCAGTGATATTCTTAATTCCGAAAGAGCCAGACGGATTTACGAGGGTTTCTCAGGAAGGAAGGCCGTAGAAGAGCTTTGTAAAAAATGCGGATATGCAAAGCGTTACAATGATTAATAAAGGGGTACAAATAAATTACAGCAAATGTACTGCCTAAATGGTATAATAACCACATAAGACAAAACAAGTAACGAAGGAGAATCAGGCAGTTGAATATTTTATCCGCTGAAGGTATTTCAAAAAGCTATAGTGAAAAAATATTATTTAATGATATATCGTTGGGTATAGGCGAGGGAGATAAAATAGGGCTTATAGGCGTCAACGGAACAGGTAAAAGTACTCTGTTAAAGGTAATAGCAGGTATTGAGACTGTTGAGACAGGAAATATAATAAAATCTAATAAAGTACGAGTAGGCTATCTGGAACAAAGTCCTGCTTTTGAGCCGGGAACAACTGTGCTTCAGCAGGTATTTAACGGACATTCCGCTGTTATGGTACTACTCAGAGAATACGAAGATATACTATTAAAAAGCAGTCAAAATCCGACTGATAAAAATCTTGAAAAAAGACTTCTGGATTTAATGCATCAAATGGATACAATGAACGCCTGGACCTTGGAAAGCGAAGCTAAAACTATACTTACAAGACTGGGGATCGATAGTTTTGAGGCGGATGTGGCAACTTTGTCGGGAGGACAGAGGAAGAGAATAGCAATGGCAAGTGCATTAATTAATCCCACTGAGCTGCTTATATTGGATGAGCCTACCAACCATATTGACAATGACACAGTTGACTGGCTTGAGAAGTATTTGAATACCAGAAAAGGCGCTCTTTTAATGGTTACACATGACAGGTACTTTCTCGACAGGGTTGCAAACAGGATAATAGAGCTTGATAACGGGAAACTTTATAGCTACCAGGCCAATTACAGCAGGTTTCTTGAGATGAAAGCCGAACGTGAAGAGCTTGAACAGGCTTCTGAAAGAAAGAGACAGAACCTTTTTAGAAATGAATTGGAGTGGATCAGAAGAGGTGCACAGGCACGTTCTACCAAGCAAAAGGCAAGAATAGAAAGGTTTGAAAAGCTGAAAGAAGCAGATGTAACCAAACAGGATGAAAGCATTGAAATTCAGGTAGGAGCTGCCAGACTCGGAAGAAAGATAATTGAACTGGAAAATATAAAAAAATCATATGGAGATAAGACGTTAATTAGCGATTTTAGTTATGTATTGCTAAGAGACGATAGAATAGGAATTATAGGGCCTAACGGAATCGGCAAGTCAACACTATTAAAAGTACTTTCAGGACAGATTGCACCTGATGCGGGAAAGGTTGAAATTGGAGAGACCGTAAAAACAGGATTTTTTACTCAGGAAAATACAGATATGGATCAAAACCTTAGGGTTATTGAATATATCAGAACAGTGGCAGAACATATAGAAACTGCAAACGGAAGCCTGAGTGCCTCGCAGATGCTGGAGAGGTTTCTTTTTCCGCCCAGTGTTCAGTGGACGCCTATCTCAAAGCTTTCAGGTGGCGAAAAAAGAAGACTTTATCTTTTGAGCATACTTATGGATGCTCCAAACATATTGCTACTGGACGAACCTACAAATGATCTGGATATCCAGACACTAACAATTCTGGAAGCTTACTTGGACGAATTCCCGGGAGCGGTTATAACCGTATCCCATGACAGATACTTCCTAGACAGAACTGCAAACAGGATATTTTCGTTTGAAGGAAATGGAGAAATTACCAAGTATGCCGGAAACTACTCGGATTACAGAGAGTATATAGCCGGACGGGAAAAGCAGGATGATAAAGGAAAGGAATCTGACTCGGATAAAAAGAACGATAGTTCACAAAATAATAAAGCAGAATGGCAAAAGAATAAGGAAAAACCTCTCAAATTCACTTTTAAGGAGCAAAAGGAATTTGATGAAATAGACGATGTCATAGCGGCCCTAGAGTCCGATATAGAAAAAGTAAAAAAGGATATAGACCAATCTGCAACGGATTTTACAAAGCTTCAGGAACTTCTTGAAAGACAGCAGAAGCTTGAAATGGAACTGGACTTGAAAATGGAGCGTTGGACTTATCTTAATGAATTGGCTGAAAAAATAGAAAACAGCAAGAAAAAATAAAATGCAGTATGTAAAGGAGAATGGCATGGAGCAGTTATTTGAGGGCATGGAGTTGGATAAATCCCTTGTGGAGGCGTTAAAAAAGGAAAGCATAACAGTACCAACCGATATACAGCAAAAGGCTATACCGGAGGCCTTGAAAAACAGAGATGTAATTCTTCATTCTTCTACGGGAACAGGTAAAACACTAGCATACCTTCTGCCTCTTTTCATGAAACTCTCTGTTGATAAAAAGGAAATGCAAGCCCTTATACTGGTGCCTACCCATGAACTGGCAATACAAGTTGAAAGACAGATAGAACTGCTTTCACAAAATTCTGAAATAAAGGCTACATCTACCCCTATTATTGGCGATGTAAATATTATGAGGCAGATGGATAAACTCAAGCTTAAACCTCACATAATAGTAGGAACCACCGGAAGAATACTGGAATTGATTCAGAAAAAGAAGATTTCAGCACATACCATTAAAACAATTATTATAGATGAAGCAGACCGCCTCCTTGATGATTATAATTTGGATACAATAAAAGCTATTATTAAGACAACGCTCAAGGAGAGGCAGATAGTAATGTGTTCTGCAACCATCTCTAAAAAGACAGTTGAGCGAGCTATGCCTTTAATGAAGGAGCCTCTTGTCATAGAGAGTAAATCGGATATGGGTGTTCCTGAAGCTATTGAACACTTGTACTTTGTCGCGGAACAAAGAGAAAAAATAGATGTTTTGAGAAAGCTAGTACGAATGATAAATCCCAAGAAAGCAATTGCATTTTTCGCTAACAGCGAAGATATTTTTGTTTCGGAAGAGAAGCTCACATATCATAAGCTTAAAGCCGGGGGTATTCATGGTTCACATATAAAATCCGACAGGAAGAAAACCATGGACGATTTCAAAAATGGAAAACTGCAGCTTCTCATAGCCTCTGATATTGCTGCAAGGGGTCTTGATATAGAGGATGTAACCCATATTTTTAATGTTAATATTCCTGAAAGGTCAATGGACTATCTCCACAGAGCAGGCCGCACAGGTAGAAATGGAAAGCCGGGAGTGGCAATATCCATTGTGACGGAAAAAGAGATAGAGTTAATGAGGAAGTTTGAAAAAGAACTTAAAATCAAGATAACTCCAAAATCCATGTATAATGGAAAGATTGTAGAATATAAAAAGGAAAGAAGCAGGAGGACAACGGATAGGGTTAAATCCGGAAGTCCAGCAGGTGCCGGAAAAAGTAAAAACATTAATGTAAAGCAAAGCCTGCCGGTTGAAAGAAAAAGAACGTTTGGAGATAAGAAAAAGTCGGGTAATGGAACTAAAGTATTCCGTAGACCGAAAAAGTAGAAAACCTTGTCCTAAATGGTGCGGACTATCTAGGGATGAAGGAGGTTGGGTAATATGGAAACAACAACGCTTCCCAAAGCGTGGGAAGGTGTGCTGGGGTCGGCAAGCTTCATTCCGGTTACCAGTGTAAAAGCTATTGAACGATACCATGATGCTGAATGGTCAAAGGGACTAAGTATACATGAAACCTTTGAAATGGTTTATATAAAATCAGGAAGTGGTGTATTTGAGATTGGAGAACAAAATGTCTCTGTAGGCTCAAATGATATTGTAATAATTAAGCCAAACCAGAGCCATAAGCTAAGTGTAGATTCCGAGGACGGGTGTGACTTCATTGTTATGTATTTTAAATTTATGGATCAAACGGAGCATACTCTATCAGAGGTATCACTGGGGGATTTTATAAACTTCGTCAGCGGCAGGGAATCAGGTGCTTTTATTAAGCTAAAAGTAAGTCAGAAGAATGATATAATTGTTCTGTTAAACAGGATTCTCAAAGAGCAGACAAATGACCAGTTGGGTAGTGATCTGCTTAATTATCTCATGCTTATGGAGTTGTTTGTACTTTTATCAAGGGCGTTGAAGGCAGAATGGGAAAACAGTATAAAGAACAAAAGTCCAAAAATAAAAGAACTGATGCAGTCCGCAATACAGTTTGTACACAATAATTTTGAACGTGAGATATCAATAACGGATATTGCAAAATACGTTTTTCTCAGCCCAAGCTACTTTACAAGGGCCTTTAAAGAGAATACAGGACTAAGTCCCATGCAGTATCTGTTAAACATAAGAATCAAACGGGCATGTGAACTCCTTCGGGAGACAGACCATAAGGTTGGCGAAATAGCACTTAGTGTTGGCTTTTCTAATCAGCAGAGGTTTAATGATATGTTTAAAAAACAAACAAACATGACTCCAATGCAATATCGCAATTCGTCAAAAAACATTCATAATTGAAGAAATAACGGTAAATAACAGGAAGAACACTTTTTAAGCTTATTATATAATTGCTTTAATATTAAAAGCTTGAAAAGAGTTCTTTTATTTTACCAAAAAACATTTAAATTTTATATATTTATGTGACAAAGGGGGATTTAAAAATGGGAATGACAATGACACAGAAGATTCTTGCAAACCATGCGGGAATGGACAAAGTAGTACCCGGGCAGTTGATAAAGGCTAAACTTGATATGGTTTTGGGGAACGACATAACATCTCCCGTAGCTATAAAAGAGTTTGATAAAATCGGTCTGGATAAAGTATTCGATAAAAATAAAATAGCCATAGTGCCTGACCATTTCACACCCAATAAGGATATAAAGTCGGCAGAACAGGTAAAGGTTTGCAGGGAGTTTTCAAAAAGAATGGGAATCGTAAACTTCTTTGAAGTCGGACAAATGGGAGTTGAACATGCACTGTTGCCAGAAAAAGGCCTTGTGGTTCCGGGGGATGTGGTTATAGGGGCTGATTCCCACACATGTACTTACGGAGCGCTTGGTGCTTTCTCAACAGGAGTAGGCAGTACCGATATGGCGGCTGGAATGGCAACAGGAGAAGCCTGGTTCAAGGTTCCCGAAGCAATTAAGTTCGTACTAAAGGGTAAACCCCAAAAATGGGTTGGAGGCAAGGATGTTATTCTTCATATTATAGGAATGATAGGTGTTGACGGAGCACTTTACAAATCAATGGAGTTTACAGGCGACGGAGTAAACGCTCTTTCAATGGATGACAGATTCTCAATGGCAAATATGGCTATAGAAGCCGGTGCGAAAAACGGGATATTTGAAGTGGATGAAAAAACCGTTGAATACGTAAAGGAACATTCCATTAGATCATTTACCGAATACAAGGCTGACGAGGATGCTGAGTATTCGGAAGCTTATGAAATAGACCTTGCAGAAATAAAGCCTACAGTTGCATTTCCTCATCTTCCTGAAAATGCACGTACTATTGACAATGTGGGTGATATTAAAATCGATCAGGTTGTAATCGGCTCATGTACAAACGGACGTATAGAAGATATGAGAATAGCGGCAGAAGTTTTAAAAGGAAAAAAGGTCAGCGACAATGTAAGATGTATTATCATTCCTGCTACTCAAAAGATATGGAAACAGGCTATGAACGAGGGTCTGTTTGATATATTTATAGATGCAGGAGCTGCTGTAAGCACACCTACCTGCGGCCCATGTCTTGGAGGCCATATGGGGATACTTGCAAAGGGAGAGAGAGCAGTTGCAACTACAAACAGAAACTTTGTAGGGCGTATGGGACATCCCGAAAGCGAGGTTTATCTTGCAAGTCCAGCGGTAGCTGCTGCTTCTGCGGTAGCAGGCAAGATAGTCGGACCTGATGAAATTTAAAATATGTGTGATTGACATAAATAAAAACAGGACCGGATAACAGGCGACGAAACATTATCTGGTGCCGGAAAAGGAGATAGATATGAATGTTAAGGGTAAGGTTATAAAGTACGGAAACAATGTTGATACAGACGTTATAATACCTGCACGGTATTTGAATACATCAGACCCTGCTGAACTTGCCAGCCATTGTATGGAGGATCTTGATGATAAATTTACCCAGAGAGTCCAAAAGGGAGATGTAATGGTTGCCGGAAAGAATTTTGGCTGCGGTTCCTCAAGGGAACATGCGCCTATTTCTATCAAAGCATCAGGGATATCTTGTGTCATAGCAGAAACCTTTGCAAGAATATTTTTTAGAAATTCAATAAATATCGGTCTGCCGATTTTAGAGTGTCCAGAAGCTGCAAAGGATATAAAAGATAACGATCAGGTGGAAATAAACTTTGACAAAGGGCTGATTAAAAATCTTACAACAGGCAAGACATATCAGAGTCAGCCATTTCCTGAATTTATGCAGGAGATTATTTCTTCCGACGGACTGATACAGTATATTAAAAATTCGCTTTAATAGTACTGCTTGAATGGAGATGAAAAATATGAATTATAAAATTACAGTGCTTCCGGGCGACGGAATAGGCCCGGATATAATAACGGAAGCCTTGAAGGTTTTAGAGCTGATAGGTGAAAAATATGGCCACAGCTTTTCATTTACAGAAGCTGATTTAGGTGGTATAGCCATCGACAGGCATGGAGAGCCTCTACCCCAAGCTACGGTGGATACCTGCAAGAGTAGTGATGCAGTACTACTAGGAGCAGTTGGAGGCCCTAAATGGGATACTTTGCCCGGAAATAAGAGGCCTGAAGCCGGATTGCTGGGGATAAGGGCGGCTCTCGGATTATATGCCAACCTGAGGCCGGCAGTTATATATGGGGCTTTAAAGGATGCATCACCTCTGAAATCAGATATAATAAGCAACGGTATTGATATAATGGTTATCCGTGAATTGACAGGGGGAATATATTTCGGCAAGAGAGGCAGACTTGAAACAGAAGGCGGAGAGGCTGCATTTGACACAGAAATGTATAATGTATTAGAAATAAAAAGAATAGCAAAAGTTGGCTTTGAAACAGCGATGAAGAGAGGCAAAAAGCTTATGTCGGTAGATAAAGCCAATGTACTTGAGAGCTCAAGGCTCTGGAGACAGATAGTTGAAGAGGTGGCAAAGGAATACCCGGAGGTTGCCTTAAGCCATATGTATGTTGATAATGCGGCAATGCAGCTGGTTAGAAATCCTGCTCAATTTGACGTTATACTTACAAGTAATATATTCGGAGACATCTTATCAGATGAAGCTTCTATGATAACTGGTTCAATCGGAATGCTGCCATCTGCCAGTGTTGGTTCAACGAAGCTGGGGCTTTATGAGCCTATACACGGGTCTGCTCCTGATATAGCTGGGCAGGATAAAGCAAATCCTATTGCAACAATACTTTCAGTTGCAATGATGCTTAGATATTCCCTTGATCTGATAGGTGAGGCAGATGCCATTGAGAAAGCTGTTGAAGATGTTTTAAATAACGGCTACAGAACTGCTGACATAGCATCTCCGGGGACTAAGGTTGTTGGTACAAAGGAGATGGGAAAGCTCATAAGAGAGCATATGTAGTTTCACATATATACTAATTCCTAAAGCTGTTGCAGACTATTTTAAAAATAGTTTACAACAGCTTTTTTTTTAAGGATCACAGGTTTTTGAGCCATTCATCTGTAGAAAGTACTTTGCTGAATCTTGCTGCTTGTGTAACAAGTATAGCTTTATGAAGATCTTCCGCAGATATAGTTCCTGCATTATTCGAAAATTGAAGAGTTCCGGTAGCATCTGAAAGGAATTCTACAGAATAACCCATATGCATTGCATGCCTAGCAGTTGTATCACAGCACATCTGAGTCATATAACCTGCTATTGTAACAGTATCAATATCCAATTTCTTTAATACGGCTTCCAAGTTAGTATTTGTAAAGCTGCTGGGTAGATTTTTTTCAACAATTTCATTATACTTTCTAAGTAAGAGATCGGCATGAATATTCCATTCATTGGTTCCTTTTTTAAACATAGCTGCATTTTCACCGGGAGAAGTATGCTGAATTAGGATAACAGGTATATTTTTTTCATTGGCAGTATCAACTACTTTAAGTATATTGCTGTAACTGTTTGGCGGATATGTAACAGGTAATTTTCCAGTAAAATACTCGTTTTGGACATCAATTACAAGTAATGCTCGTTTCATAAAAATGTACTCCTTTATATTAAATTTATACTGCATTGTAATTATACAACAAGATAGGTTATATTTTATAATTAACTGTTAAAAGAAGAACTCCCTTTTTAACAGTCTCAAGTGAGATAGATTCATTTGCACTGCCTTCCCAATAAACCTTCTGACCTCTGTCAACCTTCATAAACAGGCAGTCCTTGCCTTCCAGAATATTGCCGGAGAAAATTTTCTGATAAAATTCTTCAAGACAAAGGTTGTTTGAAAATAGGTAAGTACTAAGCGGAATTCCTGTGTATCTAAAATGCCATGGCTCATAGGTAGCTCCCGTCTTATGTGTTTTATCGCTACCATATCTCAGTATGAACCCATATTTATGGGCGTTGGAATCCAACCATATCTGTTCTTTGGTTCCCTCAAAATCACTTCTATGGCGGCCATTAACACTAAATATATCAACGGCAAGGCCTGTTTGATGCTCTGAAAATCCGGGCGAAGCCACCAACAAGTTAGTTTTTTCAAGGGCTTCCTTGTATGTTTTACTGCTCTTTTTAAAGACGTTAAGATTGTAGTCGAAGATTTCCTTTTGAGAAGCCTCTGACCTGTATGCGCTGTTCAAGACAAAGCCTTTAATCCCATCCCTGCGGGCTTCTGAAAGCATGGAATAAAGTGCTGTGGCGGCAGAGGAACCCAGATTCAGCCCCTTATGTTCAAGTATTATTTTACGAGAATCAATATCTGTCAGATTAACTTTTATGTTGTCTTTTTCTAAGGGAGTATCCTTATTAACAAGAAATTTTGAACTGGTAGGTTCAGCAGAAACTTCACAGTATTTAGTCAAATCAAAATTCATATCATTGTCTGTAATATATATATTATTGTTTAAAGCTATTATTTTTAAATGATTAGTGCTTTTTGAGTCATAGATTATATCAGGGGAAGCCACTGCTCTTTTTATTTTCCCCCCATTGTCTGGTGAAAGCACACTACTATAATCAGCAGGCTCCCCGATTAATTCAGATTTGGTCTCTGACTCGGTAATAGAATTACTTAAAATCAGTACAAATACAATTATGATTAATACTTGGATCTTTTTCATTACTGATCTCCTATTTTCCCCAATTCATATTATATTCTAAAAAAGTGGTTTCAATAATGAAAATTGCATAATTTATATAATTTAATGTTTTAAATACTTATTATCAAGGGTTATAAGCAATAGTACTCATAATTGCTTTAGGAATGTTGGCTCTAGTCCACTCCTTTGTTTGAACAGCTGTGTCTACCGGTTTGGAAAGCCCATATGGCAAAGTTTCCACAAATATCACTGCAGTCTGCGATATTCTCTTCTGGTTGGATTTTATCATAAGGTTACTTACACCGCCTGCAGGAATTAGTCGTCCTAAAGCGGCATTAAAAGTAAAGTTGTTTATATATTCAGACACAAAGTCTGTTACAGTACCGTCAGAATCCTGTCCTGTAGTTTCATCCAGGGCTATCTTGTACTTTGAATTCTTTATGAATACATCCCTGAATTTGCTGCACAGGATGTTAAATGAATCTGAGAGGTGGGGTTTCCCTCCGTATACGATACTTCCTCCCGAATGGAGGTCCATGAAAAACTTTGTTTCGGGATTAAGGTATTTTTGAACAAATCTCATTACAGCTTGGGTTTCAGGCTGGTCGCCAAGAGTTTTTCCCACGTAGAACTGTATGTTGGGCTTGCTGGAAACAAGTTGAAATATATTGAATAATATCCCTAAAATAAAGAAATAGATGGATTTATAAAAGCCTTATTTCCTGTCTCGGCTTCTACCTGCAAAAAACAGGCTCACCGTAATAAGCAACATACCGGCAATCTGAAAAGCTGAAATCCTCTCATGCAGTACAAGAACTCCACCGATAATTGACACAACCGGTATTAGATTCAAAAACATGGATGAAAAGGTAGCACCAAGGTTGGTAACGGCAACATTATACAGGTAATAGGCTAACGCAGAGCAGAAAATAGCCAGATATAGAAGATTTGCAATTCCGGTGCCTGAAATTAAGTGCCATGTATCCACTTCATTCAATATTAGAGGTATAAATAATATCGAAGCTGCTATCATCTGATATGTAGTAATTACAATTCCCTGATATTTTTGAGTAAGACTTTTACAGATTATAGTGTATATAACCCACGACACCATAGCGCCAATGATTAACATATTACCCTTTAGTAAATTTCCAGTAAAATCAAGGGAACCCTGCTTAAATATGACAAGAAACACTCCTGAAATTGAAACAATTACACAGGTTATCAGCCGCCCAGTTATTTTAAGCTTATAAAACACAGATTCCGTGATTAATGTAAAAATAGGAACTGCTGCAACAATTATGGATGCATTTGAGGCAGTAGTGTATTTCAATCCTGTATTTTCAAATAAGAAGTATAATACAATTCCAAAAAATGATGATGCAGTAAGGAGAAGCAGGTCCTTTAGAGGCATTTTGACAAACATTTTTTTGGCAATAAGAAAACATATTAAGACAACGGACGCGATAACTTGTCTAAAAAAAGCTATTGATAGGGGAGGCAACTCATTAAGTATAATTTTTGTACTTACGAATGAGTACCCCCAAAAAATCACGGTAATAAGTAAAGCAGAAACAGCAAATATTTTTGATTTTTTAATGTTCATTATTTATGTAGACCCCCACTAAAGAAATATTTTCTCATAGGTAAAGTAGGAAAACAAGTAAAACAAGAGTTTTTTTAAAATTACGTCTTATTGTTAAATGAATAGTAAAGTTACATTCTGCAAATAATAGGCTATGAATAAAAATACCACATTTTTAATAGCCGTAAATGCGGTTGATGGAGGCTGTGAAGATTATGAGTGTTCATGAAATATCACAACATAATGTAGACTTTAGAAAAGGTTTTATTTTATTAGGAGGTTGGATTTCAGCCATATTATCACTTTTTGTATACCCGTTTGTTTTTGGAATGGTGGGAGTGATTTCGGGAATTCTGGCTGCTAAAGACGAAAATAGCAGAGTCGGAGTCTTGCTTGTTGTAGCATCAATTGTTCTCATGGGTGCAGGTTTAGCCTTTAGCAACAGGTTGCTGGCTACAACAATGAGTTATTTCGGATTTTAAAATTAATTTTATACCTGTAGGTTAATATATTTGGAGGAAAACGATGGATGACTTGGTGAACGGTAACCTGCTGATAATAGGCGGGGCTGAAGATAAATGGGGTCAAAGTAAGGTGCTCAAGCATGCAATTGATATGTGCGGAGGCCCTGATTCAAAAATTATGGTTTTAACAACAGCCACGCAAAAACCCGAGGAGGTAGGCAAAGAATACAGGAGTGTTTTTTCCAGACTTGGGGTAAAGTCCATAGACGTTTTAAATGTAGATAGTAGAACAGATGCAAACAACGACTCTGTGGCCCAAAAAATTTCAGGCGCTGCAGGGATTTTTTTTACAGGAGGAGACCAGCTAAGGATTACCAGCATATTAGGTGGGACAAAAACTGCAAAGGTGCTTATGGATTTGTATAAAAAAGGTATACCGATCATAGGAACAAGTGCAGGTGCTTCAGTAATGAGCAGTGTAATGATAGTTGACGGAAATGGGAATTCGGCTGCAAGAAAGTGTACGCTGGGGATGTCACCGGGACTTGGATTTATAGATCAGGTTATAATAGATCAGCACTTTGAACAAAGGGGAAGGCTTGGCAGATTGTTGATAGGAGTCGCTCAAAATCCTTCAGTTCTTGGGATCGGTATAGATGAAGATACTTCAATAAAGGTGTATTCAAACGCATCCTTTGAAGTAATAGGGACAAATTGTGTTACGGTTATAGATGGAAATACTATACAGGAATCTAATGTTTCAGAATTAAAATCTGAGGAAATAATTGCATTGTCAAATGTAACCATACACATATTACCGGGTGGATACGGATATGATATCTGTCAGAGAAAAATAATAAAGCCCAAAGAAAACAAACACAATTAAATGTTGTAATATTCAACTTATCAGGAGGTTTTTCAAGGTGCAGATTCAAAGCATTTATTGCTTTAAAGGAAGGAATATATATAGTCATCGGCCCGTAATCCGTATGGTAGTGGATATTGGAAAATATGAAGAAGGACCTACAAAGGACATACCGGGATTCAATAAAAAACTTCTCGAATTTTTCCCTGAAATAGCTGAACACACCTGCGGTTTAGGATATGTAGGAGGATTCGGTGAGAGATTAGCTGAAGGAACATATATGGGGCACGTAGCTGAACATTTGATAATAGCAATTCAGAATAGGTTTGGCTACTATGTAAAATACGGAAAAACGAGACAAATTGGGAACACATCAAAATATTATATAATTTATGAATACAGCAACGAAACATTTGCATTAGAGTGCGGCAGAAAGGCAATAGAAATAGTCGAAGCCTTTGCGGAAGGAAATCCAATAGATATAGAAAAAACGATGATAGAATTGAAATATATATCATCAGATACAGACATGGGCCCGAGTACTAAAGCTATTTATATAGCTGCAAAAAGAAGAGGAATTCCGGTAACTAGAATCGGAGACGGAAGTATTCTCAGACTTGGCTACGGAAAGTACACAAGGATAATTCAAGCATCACTCACAGACGGATCAAGCTGTATAGCTGTAGATATTGCTTCCGACAAACAGATGACCAAAAAACTTTTAATGGATAACAATATACCCGTACCATATGGAGTTGTTATACGGACAGAACAGGAAGCTCTTGAAGCGGTGTCAAAGGTAGGGTACCCTCTGGTAGTCAAGCCGATAGATTCTAATCAGGGGAAAGGAGTCACTGTAAATATTTGTTCTGAGGATAAAATCAGGGCTGCGGTTACTGAAGCACGTAAATATTCAAAAAAAATTATAGTTGAAAAATACGTTAGCGGTAAGGATTATCGGGTACTTATTGTAGGAGGAAAAGTCTGTGCTGTTTCCGAACGGAGACCTCCAAGAGTGACAGGTGATGGAATTAGTACCATAGCACAGCTTGTAGAATATGAGAATGCTAATCCCCTAAGGGGCGAAGATCATGAAAAGCCGTTGACACTTATTAAACTGGACGAAATATCAATAAACTATCTCAAGACCCAAGGGTATTCACCGGATACCATTTTAAAACCCGGGCAAACAGTGAATCTCAGGCAGAACGGAAATATCAGTACAGGAGGAACAGCCAAAAACTGTACAAGAGAAATACATCCCAAAAACGCACAGTATGCAATCGCTGCTGCAAAAGTTATGGGTCTTGATATAGCAGGAATAGACTTTTCCGCGCAGGATATTTCTATTCCTATTGATAACAACCGGGGTGCAATAATAGAAGTAAATGCAGCACCAGGCCTTAGAATGCATCTTCATCCCACCGAGGGAGAATCGGTAAATGTTGCAGATGCTATACTTGATATGATGTATCCGCCCGACAAACCGCTCAGTATACCTATTGCGGCGGTTACAGGAACAAACGGTAAAACCACAACAACGAGACTTATGAGACACACTCTTTCACTTATGGGACACAACGTGGGTATGACGTCAACAAGCGGCATTTATATCGGCGATGAATGTGTTCAGAAGGGTGATAATACCGGACCTGTCAGCGCAGAAGTTATATTGTCTAACAAGGATGTTGATATTGCAGTTCTGGAAACAGCCAGAGGTGGAATAGTCCGCAGGGGATTGGGATATGATCTTGCAGATGTAGGCGTTCTTATTAATATAAGTGACGACCATCTGGGAATAGACGGGATAAATACCTTGGAGGATCTTGCTAAAACCAAGGCCCTTGTGGTTGAAGCAGTAAAACACGACGGATATGCTGTATTAAATGCCGATGACAGTATGACGCCTTATGTATTGGAAAGGACTCGCAGCAATGTCATAATGTTCAGCAGAGGTATATCAAACCCTGTATTTAAAAGGCATTACAGAAATCCGAGAAATATAGCTGTATACGTAAGGGACGGCTATATATGGATTCAAAGAAACAACAGAAAGCTTCCTCTTATGAGTTTAGAGGACATTCCTATTACTTTTGGAGGAATAGTTGACTGTAATATAGAGAACTCACTAGCTGCCATATCGGCGCTCATCGGGCTCAATGTGCCATTGGACATAATTGTGAAAGGCATGAGTACGTTCCAGCCAGATACTGAACTTAATCCCGGTAGATTTAACATTTTTGACATGGGAACATTCAAAGTTATGATAGATTACAGTCACAACATAGCAGGATATTCTGCTGTAGTAAAGTTCATGCAAAGGGTAAAGGCAAAAAGGCTGGTAGGAATAATAGGAATGCCGGGAGACAGGCAGGATTCAAACTTGAAGGAGGTTGGTGAGCTTTGTGCAAACTCCTTTCAAAGGATTTATATAAAGGAAGATATTGACCTGAGAGGCCGAAGACGTGGAGAAGTAGCGGACATATTCGAACAGAGTATAATTAATGCCGGGGCAAAGAGAGAGAATGTGGAAATAATATACAGTGAAACCGAGGCACTTGAAAAAGCTATGCTCGATGCCCAACCAGGGGATTTGATAGCTTTGTTCTATGAAGAATTCGATCCGGCCATCCAGGTGATAAACAGGTTTAAAAAAGAGCAGGAACATGCAAATAAGCTACTTGAAGGCAGTTTGAATGCAACTATAGAAAATATTGAGCAATTAAGTACAAAATTATAAGGATTCACAGGGGTTGTTGCAAAATAAAAGTTGTCAAAGATAAAACTAATTTTGTGGCAACCCCTTAATTCTCCAGACATTTCTAAAACATATCCTTCCCATAACAGAACGTATATGGTAGAATTTAAAAAAATGTAATAATAATGGATTGGTCTTTTCGTTTATTATATGGAGGATAAAATGCCTGAGGTTTATTATTATGTGAGCTCTGATAAAGTATCTGATATAATTGACTGCGGTTTAAAACTGTCAGCTTTCTTTGACAAGGAGGTAATGATAGACGGGGATATTCAGCAGTGTTTTACAGGTCTTATAAACCCAAGGGATGACATGAATTCATACAATTCAGAATCACTTACCTGTATAAAGATAAATGTCAGAAGCGATAAATGTTATGTTGCAGACAGATTTGTTTACGAGACTATAAAAGAAAAGCCTGAGAACCTTGAATTATATAATAAATCAATTATTCCACTTGAACAATATATTTTTGGTACTTACCGTAAACCGGAATGTCTTATTACCTCGACCATATTGGCAGGAGAAGCTGCCAGAGTTGACAACTGCATGGATTTACCCGTTATTTATGGAAATTCCGAGAATTTGTACATAAACAATATTTTAAATGATTTTAGAGAACAATATGATAATTTTGATGACTACCTTTTGTACAGCTTATTTAGCAACCTTGCAGACCTTGGTAAAGTTGATACAATAAAAAGCAGTGACGGCGGGAAAGAAGTTTTTATAACCGAAACAGGCCAAATATACTGTATAAGAAAGCCGGAATTACACAAAATTTTTTAGTAAGAGGTTCCATGTGAAAAATCAGATTTTGAAAATACTTAGAGCACAAGACCAATATATTTCTGGGGAGGATATAAGCAAAGCTTTGAATGTCTCCAGAACTGCAGTTTGGAAACATATAAACGAATTGAGAAAAGACGGTTATATTATAGAGTCGTCATCAAAAAAAGGATATAGATTTATTGAGGCTCCGGATATACTGGACAGGAGAGAAATTAATATTCCCCAGGGACAGTTGATTGGAGGTAATATTCAGCACTTTGAGGAAATAGATTCCACAAATAAATTTGCCAAAAAGATTGCAAATGAAGGTTGTGCCCATGGAACGGTTGTTGTAGCAGACAGACAGACAATGGGACGGGGTAGGATAGGAAGAGAGTGGCAGTCTGATACCTCAGATGGATTATGGTTCACCATAGTTTTAAGACCAGACCTTGAACCTGAAAATATACAGGTAATAACTCTTGCGGCTTCAGTTGCGGTAGTGGAAGCCATAAAGGAAACGGAAGGAATAGTTTGCGGAATAAAATGGCCTAATGATATAATATTAGATGGCAAAAAACTCGGAGGTATTCTCACTGAGTTAAGTGCTGAGCCGGGACATGTAAACTATATTGTTGTCGGTATAGGAATAAATGCAAATCAGGATTCTGAAATCTTTGATTATGAGATACGGCAAAAGGCAATTTCATTAAAAATGCATAAAGGCGAGACTATATCAAGGTCTAATTTGTTAGCTAGTATACTAGTCAATTTTGAAAAAATATATAAGAGCGTGCTACTTGGAAAAAATAAGGATATAATAGATAAATGGACGGATTATTCGGTCACCATAGGCAAGGAAGTAAAGGTTGCTTACAGGGATGTAGAATATATTGGAACAGCCCAATCCATTGCATATGACGGGAAACTTATTGTAAAATGTAAAGATGGAGTTATCAGGGAAATATCAGCAGGTGAGATTCAGGTAAGGGGCTTGCTGGGATATACATAGTGCTTAGCAAATATGGCAAGGAGGATTTTATCATTGGTTAAGAAGAATGAATACCCGAGAAAAAATTACGTAAAGGATGATGGACAGGCCGGGCAACATACAACGCAACCTGTACAACAACAAAAGGCATATCAGAAGGATGGAGACACACATCACAAAGAGAGTCATGTAAGAAGTACCAGGCCTCCCAGAGACCAGCAAAGAGAAGGTTATCAGCCAAGGGAAAACAATCCGCAAAAGAGGGATTTTACTCCTAGGGAAAATAACCAGAAAGATAATACAAGCAGGGAGCCATCAGCAACTAAGGACACTCAGCACAGAGAAAATAATTATCAGAGAAACTATCACCGGGATAATTATCAAGGAAGAGAAAATAGAGAACCTTATAAACAGCATTTTCAGAGACCTGTTATCAAACCCCGTGCAGAGGAAACTGTTGAAGATATTGCCAATGATATAATAAGAATACAAAAAGAAATAGACCTTGAGTTGAAAGAAATAAGGAGTATGAGGCTTGGAGTTTAGCCTTATTATCTGGAGGAAATATGGTTTTAGTAGTCGATGTCGGAAATACCCATATTGTAATGGGTGTATTTGAAGACAAAAAGTTGCTTGCAAGCTGGAGGCTTGGTACCAATAAAGAAAGAACATCAGATGAACTTGGAATGTTGATTCTTGGGTTGTTTAACCATGAAAAGCTGTCAGTAGATAGGGTTAAGGCAGTAATTGTTGCATCTGTTGTACCCCCGATTATGTATACGCTGGAACATGCCATAAAAAAATATGTAAACACTCAGCCCATGATTATAGGGCCCGGTACAAAAACAGGAATTAATATCAGATGTCAGAATCCAAAGGAAGTGGGTGCCGACAGGATAGTAAATGCTGTAGCGGGTTTTGAACTGTACGGCGGTCCCCTTATTATTGTAGATATGGGCACGGCCACTACTTTCTGCGCAATATCGGGAAAGGGAGAATATCTGGGTGGTGTTATATGTCCCGGAGTTAAGATAAGTGCGGAGGCACTGTATCAAAAGGCTGCAAAATTGCCAAGGATTGACCTGGTAAAGCCTGAGAGCGTTATCGGAAAGAATACGGTTTCCAGTATGCAGTCAGGAGTTTTCTATGGATATGTGGGTCAGGTTGATTATATTGTAAATAGAATGAAGAATGAAATGAACGAAGGAAATGTACAGGTTATTGCAACAGGAGGTCTTTCAAGGCTGATAGCTGAGGAATCAATAACCATAAATGCCGTGAATCCTACTCTTACCCTAGAGGGTCTTAGGTTAATATACGAAAGAAATATATAAATGATTAAAAGACATTTTAGGATGTCTTTTTTTGTATTTAACATTATTTTGTATACATATAGAGTAATTATGGCTAAAAATATTTGATTTGGCCACAATAATTGATGTATTCTTAAAAATTCGAGATATTTTGGAATAGAAATCTAAAAAAAAAGGAAAAATTATGTTTGTATATTAAAACATATTGTGTTACGCTAATAGCAATTGTGAAAAATATGGAGGGATTTTAATGGGTTTTAAAGTTGCGATTATAGGAGCAGGATTTGTTGGAGCATCAGCTGCGTATGCGATGTCTATTAACAATTTGGTTTCTGAATTGGTGTTAATTGATGTAAATAAAGAGAAAGCTTATGGCGAAGCTCTTGACATCAGCCATGGCTTATCATTTGCAGGAAATATGACAATTTATTCTGGTGACTATTCAGATGTTAAAGATTGTGATGTTATAGTTGTAACTGCAGGTGCAGCAAGAAAGCCAGGCGAAACACGTTTGGATCTTGCTAAGAAGAACACTATGATAATGAAAAGCATAGTTACTGAACTTATGAAACACTACAATAAGGGTGTAATAGTAAGTGTATCAAATCCTGTTGACGTATTGGCATACATGACTCAAAAGTGGTCAGGATTACCTGCAAATAAAGTAATCGGATCAGGTACAGTTCTTGACAGTGCAAGATTAAGAACTCACATTAGCCAAGCATTGGATGTAGATATAGCTAACGTTCACGGTTATATCGTTGGTGAACACGGTGATTCTCAATTGCCATTGTGGAGTGCAACTCATATCGCAGGCATACCATTTGATGAATATGTAAAAATTAACGGCTTAAACATTGACAAGGATGCTCTTTTCACTGAAGTAAAAGTAGGTGGAGCAACTATTATAAAGAATAAGGGAGCAACTTACTATGGTATAGCTCTTTCAATCAACAGAATAGTTGAATCCATCTTAAAGGACTTCAATACTATCATGCCTGTTGGTACTGTTCTTGACGGACAATACGGAATAAAGGATGTTTTAGTAAACGTTCCTACAATAGTTGGCGGTAACGGAGCAGAAAAAGTTCTCGAATTGAACATTTCAGATGCAGAATTACAACTTCTGAAGCATTCAGCTGAGCAGATTAAAGCAGTTATTGACGAAGTTAAAGATCTATAAGTTGTAAAATTGGACAAGTATTTTAACAAAAAGAGTCAAAAATAGGTTGTGAAAGATTTCACAATAGTGTAAAATTAAGAGGAACAAATAAACATACTTAATCCTTTCGATAGAAGTATCGTTTATTTGTTTCTTGCATTAAGAAAAAAACGACATATTTTACTATTAAACGTTTGGAGGAATATCAAATGGGTACTATTTATGAGGATTCACTTAAAGCCCACGAAGAGTGGCAGGGAAAAATAGAAGTTGTATGTAAGGCTCCTTTAAAGGATAAAAGAGATCTTTCATTAGCTTATTCACCGGGAGTAGCTCAACCATGTCTCGAAATTCAGAAAGACGTTGAGAACTCTTACAAATATACTAGAAGACACAATCTTGTAGCGGTTATCACTGACGGTACAGCTGTACTTGGTTTGGGAGATATCGGACCAGAAGCAGGTATGCCTGTTATGGAAGGTAAATGCTGCTTGTTCAAAACTTTTGGCGATGTTGACGCATTCCCTCTTTGTATAAAGTCAAAAGATGTTGATACTATAGTTGAAACTGTAAAATTACTTGCAGGAAGCTTCGGTGGCGTAAATCTTGAAGATATTGCTGCTCCAAGATGCTTTGAAATAGAAGAGAGATTAAAGAAGGAAACAGATATTCCTATATTCCACGATGACCAACATGGTACTGCAATAGTTACTGCTGCAGGTCTTATCAATGCATTAAAGGTTGTTGGTAAGAAGATGGAAGATATATCAATAGTTGTAAACGGAGCAGGTGCTGCCGCTATAGCTATTACAAAGCTTCTTTTCTCAATGGGATTAAGAAAAGTTGTTCTCTGCGATACAAAGGGTGTTATATATGAAGGCAGAGATAACCTCAACCCAATTAAAGCTGAAATGGCTAAAATCACTAACCTCGAAGGTAAGAGAGGTTTATTGAAGGATGTTATGGTTGGAGCAGACGTATTTATCGGAGTTTCAGCAGCAGGAACTGTAACAAAAGATATGGTTAAGTCTATGGCAAAAGATCCAATAATATTTGCTCAAGCTAACCCAACTCCAGAAATTATGCCTGAGGAAGCTCTTGAAGCAGGTGCTGCTGTTGTTGGAACAGGCCGTTCAGATTATCCAAATCAGGTTAATAACGTTCTTGCATTCCCTGGTATCTTCAGGGGTACTTTTGATGTGGGAGCTCGTGAAATAAATGATGAAATGAAGATAGCTGCTGCATATGCAATCGCTGGACTTGTTGGCGATGAAGAAAGAAATGCAGAGTATGTAATTCCAGCTCCATTTGATCCAAGAGTTGCAAAAGAAGTTTCAGCGGCAGTTGCTGAAGCAGCTAGAAAATCTGGTGTAGCTAGAAAGTAATTTTGTACATGAAGATAAAAGACTGCCTTATTTAAGAGGCAGTCTTTTTTGCGCTATAGTAGAAAACTCAATACTTCTGACTATTTATTTTACTTATTTAGTTAAAATGTATATGATCTGATTAAAAGTGAGTATTGATTGAAATAGGTATATTACCTATAATGATGACGAAGAAGTTGATAGCATTTTATCCCTGACGAATTTCTAGCCAAAGTTCGGTATGGGATATTTTATTTAACTTTTAAACTTTGGGGGAGGAAATACATATGAAGTTGAATAAAAACGGTATAATGGATTACCGTGCTTGGGAGACTGAGCAGGTAGAGTTGCCTAAATTCGATTACGACAAAATGCTGAATAAAACAAAAAAAGAACCAAAATGGCTTCACTTCGGCGCAGGTAATATATTCAGGGGTTTTATTGCAGCACTACAGCAAAAACTATTGAATTCGGGAAAATCGGATTCAGGAATAATTGTTGCTGAATCCTATGATTACGAAATTATTGATAAAGTATACAAACCTTTTGATAATCTTAGTTTATTGGTTCACCTTAATCCCGATGGAAGTCTGGAAAAGAAAGTTATTGGAAGCGTTTCAGAAAGCTTGGTGGGAGACACAGCTCGAACTGAGGATTGGGAAAGATTAAAAGTTATTTTTCGTAAGCCCTCTTTGCAAATTGTCAGTTTTACAGTAACTGAAAAGGGTTATTCACTGACAGGGATGTCAAACGAATATCTGCCTGACGTCATACATGATATGCAGCACGGATTGAAGGAACCGAAGAGCCTGATTGCAAAAATTTCGTTATTGCTGTACGGCAGATATTTGGCAGGAGCATTCCCAGTAGCCATGGTTAGTATGGATAATTGCTCCCATAACGGAGATCTTCTTAAAAAATCTATCCAGACACTTATTCAAAAATGGGTTGAAAATGGATTAGTTGAAAAGGGATTTTTAGAATACATAAATAACCCTTCAAAGGTTTCATTTCCTTGTACCATGATTGATAAAATTACACCAAGGCCTTCTGAAACAGTAAACAAGGCTTTAGTTGAAATGGGACTTGAGGACACTGAGATTATTCGAACAAATAAGAATACATATATTTCACAATTTGTAAACGCTGAGAAACCTCAGTATCTGGTAATTGAAGACCAATTCCCCAATGGAAGAATGCCTCTTGAGGATGCAGGAGTGTACTTTACAGACAAAAGTACAGTTGAAAATGTAGAGAGAATGAAGGTTACCACATGTTTAAATCCCCTGCATACTGCACTTGCCGTGTTCGGATGCCTTCTAGGATATACACTTATAGCCGATGAAATGAAGAACCCGCAGTTGAGAAAGCTGGTAGAAAATATAGGCTATAAAGAGGGAATGCCTGTAGTTGTAAACCCTGGAATTATAGAGCCTCAGGCATTTATAGATGAAGTAATAAATCAGCGTTTCCCAAATCCATATATTCCGGATACGCCACAAAGAATAGCTTGTGATACATCACAAAAAATACCGGTTCGTTTTGGTGAAACAATAAAGACATATGTCAGTCATCCGACTTATGATATAAAAAGTTTAACATATATTCCCCTTGTAATTGCCGGCTGGTGTAGATACCTGATGGGTATTGACGATAACGGAAATGAAATGGAGCTGAGTCCGGATCCAATGTTAGAACAATTAAAAAGGTATCTTGAAGGCATAGAGCTGGGAAAGGTTGAAACAGTTGGAGAACATTTAAAGCCATTGTTATCAAATGATAAAATTTTCGGTGTGAATCTGTATGATGTAGGCCTGGGCGAAAAAATTGAAGGGTACTTCAAAGAACTTATTGCAGGCAAAAATGCTGTTAAAAATGTATTAGCAAAGTATGTTAAATAAAACGAAGTATTAAGGAGATGATACTTATGAAAATGACATTTCGATGGTTTGGCGAAAATGACGATAGCATTAGTTTAAAACAAATAAGACAAATACCCGCAGTTACGGGAGTTGTAGGAGCTTTGTATGATGTACCTGTAGGCGAGGTTTGGCCTATGGATAAAATTATTGCACTAAGGGATTCTGTTGAAGAAGCAGGTTTAAAGCTTGAAGTAATCGAGAGCGTAAATGTTCATGAAGATATCAAACTGGGGCTGCCAAGCAGAGATAAATACATAGAAAACTATAGACAGTCTATAATCAACTTGGGTAAGGTAGGGGTAAAGGTTATATGCTATAACTTTATGCCTATATTTGATTGGCTGAGAAATGACCTGGCATATCTATTGCCGGATGGCTCAAATGCACTCTGTTATGACCATGATATAGTAAAGGATATAGACCCGGTGAAATTGGTAGAAGACACTGCAAAAAGTTCAAACGGGTTTACTCTGCCGGGGTGGGAACCTGAAAGACTAAGTGAATTGAAAGATACATTTGAAAAGTATAAGAACGTAGACGAAGATAAATTATTTGACAACCTGAAATATTTTCTCGAAAATATCATGTCTGCTTGTGAGGAGGCCGACGTAAAAATGGCTATTCATCCGGATGATCCGCCGTGGCCTCTTTTTGGATTGCCAAGGATTGTTACATGTAAAGAGAATCTTGAAAGGCTTGTAAAGTTGGTTGACAGTCCATATAACGGATTAACTCTTTGCAGCGGTTCTTTGGGTGCAAATCCGGAGAACAACATACCGGAATTGATAAGGCACTTTGGAAAAATGGGAAGAATACACTTTGGACATGTTAGAAATCTCAAATTCTTTGGAGAAAGAAAATTTCATGAATCATCCCATCTTTCATCAGACGGTTCCTTCGATATGTTCGAAATCATGAAGGCATACTATGATATAGGTTTTGCAGGCTATATCCGTCCCGACCATGGCAGAATGATATGGGGAGAGAAGGCAAGACCGGGATATGGACTCTATGACAGGGCATTAGGTATAACCTACCTGAACGGTTTATGGGAGGCTATAGAAAAAATGACTATCGGGGGTAAATAGAGTGTCTAAAACAAACATAATTGCTGAGTTTTATGATGAAAAAGGATATAACTGCTGGTTGGGGTATCATTTGCTTGAAAACAGCAAGTTTAGAGAAATCTGCTCAAACTGGGCTTCTAGCATAGTAGTTTTTCAAGAATCGGATGACTTAAGAATAGCTTTAGAGGAAGTGAAAAGAGGAATAAACGGGATACTGGGTGTTGAACCGGTTGTAGCCAGTAAGCCTGAACAAAACTCTTTCATTGCTATAGGATTACTTGGTAGAGGCACCGGCATAGACTCATACGTAAAATATGATGAGGTAGTTCAAATCGGTAGTGAAGGCTTTATAATCAAAGCTGTTAAAAACAACAATGGTGAAGCAATTGTCGTTGCAGGTACTACTATAAAAGGCTTGCTTTATGGAGTTTTTGGTCTATTGAGAATGTTGCAGACAGAGACAGAAATAGAGGTTATTTTAAAAATTGAAAACCCTGCAAATCAACTTCGTATTATAAACCATTGGGATAATATAGATGGAAGTATTGAAAGAGGTTATGCAGGCAAATCTATTTTCTTTAAAGATAATAAAATAACACAAGACCTTGATAGAATTAGAGACTACGCAAGGCTTCTATGTTCTGTGGGTATAAACAGTATTGTTATAAATAATGTTAACGTACACAAATATGAAAGCATGCTCATTACAGACACATACCTTAACGGTGTTGCAACCTTGGCGAAAATTTTCCGAGATTACGGTATTAAACTTTATCTTAGTGCCAATTTTGCAAGCACTATTGAAATAGGAGGGCTTTCCACTGCCGATCCTTTAGACCCTCAGGTGTCGGCGTGGTGGAAGGAAAAGGCGAAGGAGATATACTCACTGATACCTGACTTTGGAGGGTTTCTGATAAAAGCTGATTCCGAATTTAGGCCTGGGCCTTTTACCTATGGACGAACTCATGCAGATGGTGCCAACATGCTTGCTGAAGCCTTGGAACCATATGAGGGTCTGGTTATATGGAGATGCTTTGTTTACAATTGTATGCAGGACTGGCGTGACCTTACAACAGACCGGGCAAGAGCTGCCTATGATAACTTCATGACTCTGGACGGATTGTTTAAGGATAATGTATTACTTCAGATAAAAAACGGGCCTATGGACTTTCAGGTTCGTGAACCTGTATCACCTCTATTCGGAGGATTGCAAAAAACAAACCATCTATTGGAGCTTCAGATAACTCAGGAATACACAGGACAGCAGAAGCATTTATGCTATCTGGTGCCGATGTGGAAGGAAATACTGGATTTTGATACAATGGCTAAAGGCGAGAACACAACTGTTAAAAAAATTATTACAGGTTCGGTATTCAATAATAAATTAGGCGGAATGGCAGCTGTAACAAACATAGGGAATGACTTAAATTGGACCGGCCATCAAATGGCCCAATCAAATACATACGGCTATGCACGTTTATGCTGGGATCCGGATTTGTCCGAAGAACAAATTACTGATGAGTGGGTTCGAATGACCTATTCAAACAATGAAAAGGTTGTAAGTACAATTAAGGAAATGCTGATGGGTTCGTGGAGAACCTATGAAAATTATACTTCACCCTTGGGAATAGGCTGGATGGTTAATCCTAATCACCATTACGGGCCAAATGTAGACGGGTACGAATATGATAAGTGGGGAACGTATCACAGGGCGGATCATAAGGGAATAGGCGTTGACAGAACAGTCAGGAATGGAACGGGTTATGCAGGTCAATACCATAAGGATGTTGCAGAAAAATATGAGGATATGGAAAAATGTCCTGAAGAGCTGCTTCTGTTTTTCCACCATGTAGCTTATGATTACAAACTAAAATCAGGGGAAACATTAATTCAATACATCTATAACACCCATTTTAAAGGTGTTGAGGAGGTAGAAGAAATAATAGACAAATGGAAGAGCCTAAAAGGCTTGATAAGGGAAGAAATATTTGAGCATGTATTGAAAAGACTAGAAGGACAGTTAGAACATTCCAAAGAGTGGAGAGATGTTATAAACACTTATTTCTATCGCAAAACAGGAATACCTGATGAATTAGGAAGAAGGATATATTAGTAATGTAAAGGAGCGGCTGCAGAACCGATAATTAGGGTTGGTTTTGCGGGCCGCTCTTGATTTTCGTCCCTGAAATAAGCAAATACAAGAGAAAAGTTATTAAGCGAATATTGGTAGGGTTTAGTATTAAATTTGAACCAATAAGAATTGTTATTTGGTTGAATAAAATCTAAAGATTATAGTACACTTTAGTAAGTAGCAAAATGTGGAAAATTATTGCGGGGGAGTGGTTAAATGTATAAATTTCACAGGGGCTTATATACTGATGTCAGAATCGAAGACGTTTTTGAAACAATTATAACCTTCACGATCGGTGAAATGACCGAATACAAAATCAGAAATTATAAGGCTGCGTTTGTAAGAGTTTATGACGGCACAAGATGGTATTATTCATCCAATTCTCAAACTGAGAGGATTCAGGAGGAAATCGATAAGCTGAGTGTAATGGCCAAGCCTGACTCACACATAAATGATAATCCAATTGTTAAAAAATTTGAGGTTAATAAAGGAGAGTTTTTAAACTATAGTCAGAATGATGTTTTAAAAGTGTCTGAGGATGAAAAAATAAAGCTTCTGAAACATATGTTCTCTACGGTTGAGGATAACAAATATATTAAAAACTGGGCTGCTAGTTACATTGATTGCAAGAAAGTCAAGGAGTTTTATTCCAGTAAAGGGGCGGAGATTAAATTTGATACCCAGCGGTGTGGCTTTAGGGTAAGTTTTGCTATGTCAGAGGGCGAGAGGAAGTTTGGAGAAGCCTTTCAAAAGGGCTCAGATAAATTTGATGAGTTATTGAGTCAGGAGCAGGAACTTAAAGGATATATAGACAAATGTGAAGATTTCCTGCTTAACGCAAAACCTGTAGAAAAGGGAATTTATACGGTTGTATTGTCACCGGTTGCTGCGGGAGTATTTGCACATGAAAGCTTCGGACATAAAAGTGAGTCCGATTTTATGGTTGCAGATGAAACCATGAAGAAAGAGTGGACTTTAGGAAATAAAGTGGGTTCTGACATACTAACAATCATTGATGACGGGAATAAGCCTGGTAGCGGCTTTTGTGCTTTTGACGATGAAGGTACAAGGGCCAGAAAAACGTATCTCATAAAGAATGGTATTCTGGCAGGAAGACTTCACAACTGTTCAACAGCAGCTACCCTGCAGGAGGACCTTACGGGAAATGCCCGATCAATCAATTTTGAGTATGAGCCGATTGTCAGAATGACTACTACATATATTGAGGGCGGGCAAGAATCAAAAGAAGAGTTGTTCAGCAAAGTAAAAAACGGTATTTATATAGAGAATATAAGTCATGGTTCCGGTATGTCAACCTTCACCATAGCTCCGACCCTTGCTTATATGATCAGAGATGGGGAAATTTCTGAACCTGTAAATATTTCTGTTATTACCGGGAATGTATTTAAAACATTATCAGAAGTAGATGGTGTTTCAAATGAAGTAGAACTTTTATCATTTGTTACAGGAGGATGTGGAAAGATGGAACAATATCCGCTTCCCGTGGGATTTGGTGGGCCATATGTCAGGGTTAACAACATTAACGTGCAGTAAGGGGAGGTTTTTATGAAAGAATTATACTCAATTCGAACCACACAAACGTCAATAAATGTCTCGGGGAGCAGAATCGAATCTGTTAGAGATAAGGATATAACAAAAACAGGGCTCCGCTTGTATGATGGGGGCCTTATAGGAGTATCAGGTGCTATCGGCAATTATAGGCTTGAAGACCTTGAAAAGAATGCCCGGTCTGCACTGAAAGCAAAAATTGAGTATCCGTACGAGTTAAGCTCACATAAAGTAATGGAAATTGATGCCGCTAAGGAAATTATCAAAGATGAAGACTTTGTTTCTGAAATAGAGGAGATAATCGCGCAACTGGAGGGGAAGCATGGCGACTTCATTTTTTCAAATAAAATCAATATGGATAATATCTCTGTTTCCCTTTGCAATGACAAGGGACTTGATTTAAGATTTAAAGACAGGGCTATTGATGTGGAACTCGTTTTTAAAGAGAAATCCTCTGCAGGAATAATGGATGGCTTTATAGTATTCAAAGACAGGCGATATAATAGAAATGACTTTTTAAGTATGTCTGATGAGATACTCAGTGCATATAAAAACAGGGTTGATTTCACAGAAGGCAATTATCCCGTTGTATTTTTAACTGCTGATGAAACTCCTCTTTTGAAGTTTATGTCCGATTTGGACGGAAGATCATTTGGGACAGATACCTCACTCTTTTCGGGCAAATTGGAGAAAAAGTTGTTTAGTAAAGAATTTACACTATATAATTCCTTGAATCCTGAAGATGCAAATTTAATGCCTTTTTTTGATTCAGAAGGGACAATAAATGAAAGCTACAGGTATCCTTTAATAGAAGATGGTATTCTTAAGGCTGCCAATACAGACAAGAAAAATGCCGCATTATACAAGCTTCCGTATACAGGAAGTGCCGTAAGTACATTTGATGGTACTCCTCAGCCAGGTTTCCCAAACCCAAAGGTTAAAGCAAGTGATAAAACGGCAAAAGAGCTGTTTGGCGGAGACAAAGGTATTATGGTATTGATGGCATCAGGTGGTGATTTTACACCCCAAGGCGATTTTGCAACACCTGTCCAGCTGGCATATTTTTTTGACGGGGAAAAATTGATTGGGAGGCTCCCAGAGCTTCAAGTTTCTTCAAATGTATTTGATATGTATGGAAGCGCTTATAGAGGTGTATCCAAAAATGCTGTTTGGCCGTTGGGAGGAAATAAATCAATGATTATGGATATGAAAGTAAGTAAAATATAGGCTTCTGCTGACAAAAACAGCAAGTAAGACATATACCGCTTACTTGCCGTTTTTTTAAATACTTTTGCACTACAATATCCTGCCAAAGGGAGCAGGGTTAATTTGTCTTTATATTTCTATATTCTCCTGGATTAATACCCACATATTTCTTAAAGAACCGATTAAAGCTCTGTTTGTTGTTATATCCAAGACTAAGGGCAATATCATTAATATTCATGTTTGTCTGTCTCAGAAGACGCTGTGCTTCTTCAATTCTCATATTATTAATATAGTTAACAATGTTCTCACCGGTTTCATCATTAAATATCTTTCTCACGTGGGAATAGCTAAGGCCTACATGTTCAGCAAGGGTATTAATTGCAATATCCTTTTTATAATTTTTATGGATATAGTCTAAAATTTTAACTATGTGGGACTTCCCTTCAACCTTGAACTTTTCATTGTACTCAATAATTTGCAAATAAATATTTGAAAGGAATAGACCTGCCTCGTCAAGAGTCTCAATCTCCGCAAGCTTACTGTATATGTTGAAGTCATTCCCAAACACCTTACTGACGCTGATGTTTAAATCCAGCAGATATTTAATGGTGTTTCCAAGCAGTTGGTTTAGTATAAGCATAACATTGTCATAGCTGAGATTTTTATTTTGCTTAATTTCATCAAAGAAACAGCTTAGGGAAATCAGAAGTGCATCCTTGGAACCGATATCAATGTTGTTGAATATCTGTTTTTCTATATTAAACGGGTAGAAATACTTGTTGTTGTCAGATGATTCTTCCTTTTGAATTATAAAAGCCTCGTGTCCCATCATAAACCGTTGCTTTATGAGATTTTGCGCCTCATTGTAAGAATTCCTAATATTCAGTTTATCATCGTAAATGCCTCCGAGACATATAGATATGGTTGTTTCTATTACTTTTGCTGCTTCTTGTTGAACAATTGAGAAAGCACTCTTCAGTACAGATGTAACATTTGTAATGTCCTCATCAGAGATATTTATGATAAGTATTACTTTATCCCCCTCCAGAACTACACCGGAACATTTATAAGACTCGCCTACCTTTTCTTCAGATAGATTCAATATTACTGATTTAAGGTAATACTGATGTTCGTAGGAAAAGTTTGATATAAAATCATTGTATTTATCAATGTATATTACGCAACAAAGGGTATTTTTCAACGGGAAAAGATGTATTTCCTCTTCGGAGATTGAAGGCTTTCCCCTTAGGAGACTGAGCAAATAGTTTTCACGGAGATTTTTATGATCCTTTTCAATGGTGCGGAACAGCTGATCCTCTTGCTTTATCATTGCATCAAAAGTTTTGGACAGAAGGGTGAACTCATTCCCGTTTCCTATAATGTCAACACCCTTTCTGGACTTGATTTCCTGTACCAATTTTTTTACAGGATTGAACAATCTACGTGAAATTACATATGACATAAGCACAAAAAGCACCAATAAGAAAATTGAGATATATATTATAGACATTTTCAGTGAATTTACCTTGTTAGTGAGGTTGTTCAGTGAAAAGACACCTACAAATGTCCAATTCTGACTTCCTGTTTTTAGATACGTAATAAGAAACCTTTTTCCGTTAATGCTCTCTATAAAATGACCTCTGTCAATGCTGCTGTCTAAAACCTTCGAAATATAAGAAACGTTGGACAAATTCTTATTAAGAATAGTTTTATCAACAGAAGATATGACTTCACCCTTAGAATTTATAATACTTATAAAGTCCCCAATGTCGTAATTATTGCTGTTAATAAGATTGCTTAACCTGCTTTCATACACATTAATGGTAATAGAACCTTTAAGATTGGTAGTGTAGGTTAAAGGGAATATGTATGATACAACAGAAGTACTTCCGTTGGTGTCGCTTGGTCTGGGATTCGTCCATGATAACGGTTCTCCCAGTTCTTTACTTTTCATATAGGATTTAAGCCAGGTGTCATCGGGAAAGTTTTCTTTAGGATAAACGCCATTGCTTGTTGCTACATAATTGGAATTGTCTAGGTAAAGGTATACGGAGGAATAGGCATTATTTGTTTTAACTATATCAGATAGCTTGGATACGAACTGATAGAGCATTAAATTGTTATCACTGTCCTTAATGGCTTGGTGTATATCATCCATTCCATACAACCTGTTAAGGGTTTCGTCCAAGGATAAATGGAGACTTTCATTACTAATGGTTTGAGCAAGAAGATCTGTAACGCTTTTGGCAGAATCAAGCTTACCTAGCCCGGAACGGCCTATTTCTTCTTCTGAGTATTTCATTATTCCATAATTGAAAATAAATGTAATAGTAATAATGGGTATTATTATAAATAGAGAAAGTACCATCATTATTTTAACTATTATCGAATAATTTTTCATCATTCCTGCACCCCACAGTGTTTTGTATGTCTAAAATATCATAATAGATATTATATATTAATATTTAATCCATTTCTTCAAAATTAATATAAAATTTTCCTGAACAAGTCAAAACAGTTATATATCATAGGAAAAGTTAAATTTAACCCTTTGCAATCAATTTGGTACAGGTTAAATATTTAATATTAATTATATGAATCAAAATTGATTATTGTACAACCCAAATGTATTCTATATATTCCTTTCGCCCCTTAACACAGACAAAATGATTAAAATTGAAATCCTTAGAAAATTGTCATTCTTGAACTGAAATTTTGTAGTGATAAAATAATGCCATCAGCAGATCGAACCAAAGCTTCTATTTATTATATTAGATTCAAAAAAATTTAACCAGGGGGGTAGCTATTTGCATGGGGAAAACAAGCACTGCTGTTTCAAAAGCTTTACCAAATAATCTTCCTAAAAAGGGGTTTGGCCATTACTTAAAAAGAGATATATATCTTTATTTATTGTTAATGCTGCCGGTTACATACTTTATACTGTTTAAATACGTACCCATGTATGGCATCGTTATAGCATTCAAAGAATACAACATATTTCAGGGCGTATTTGCCAGTCCTTGGATAGGGTGGGATGCTTTCAGGGAAGTTTTTAAATCCGATGATTTTTACAGAGCACTTAAAAATACATTCCTGCTAAACGGCTTTGATATGATATTCGGATTCCCGGCTCCGATTATTCTCGCAATAATCATTAATGAAGTCAAATCCGTAAGATATAAAAGAATTTCTCAGACAATGCTTTACCTTCCACACTTCTTGTCATGGGTTATAATCGGAGGAATAGCACTTCAGATATTTGCTCCCAACTTTGGTATGATTGATACCCTTATTAAGGGAATGGGATTTAAAACGATACCATTCTTAACTGAAAAGTGGCACTGGCTTGCCACGTATACAGGTATCGGTATATGGCAGAGTGCAGGCTGGGGTATGATAATATATCTCGCAGCTATAACCGGGATACCTTCTGAACTTTATGAAGCTGCAGATGTAGACGGTGCAGGGAGACTTAGAAAAATATGGAGCATCACAATGCCAGCTATCAAGCCTACAATAATTATCCTGTTTATATTGAATATAGGTAAGATTTCAATGATAGGCTTTGACCGTCCATATATTCTCGGAAACCAGCAGGTTAAAGATTTTTCAGATGTTATCAGTACGTATGTATACAGAGTTGGCTTACAGTCTTCAAGGTATAACATTGCAACTGCAGTAGGATTGTTCCAGTCCATTGTAGGTCTGGTATTCCTGTCTGTAACAAACTGGATAGCAAATAAGAGCGGTGAGCAAGGTATATGGTAGAGAAAGGTGGTATAAGAAATGGTTTATAAGACCAGCGATAAGGTTTTTAATATATTTATAAATATAATTACGTTAATTAGTGTTATACTCTGCTTGTTCCCGGTATTGAATGTTGTGGCTGTTTCAATGAGCTCTAACTCGGCAATATTAGCATCAAAGGTATTTGTTTGGCCTGTGAACTTTAACGTTGAATCATATAAGGCTATCATTAAAGATTCGACAATGATTTGGTCTCTTGTTTATACAATTATTATTACTGTTGTGTATACTGTAATAGGTATGTTCCTGACGATTTGTGCCGCGTATCCTCTTACCAAGAAGAGGCTAAAAGGAAGAAACGCCATTATGCTGATGATTATATTTACAATGTATTTCAGCGGTGGACTTATCCCCGACTATATGTTGGTAAAGAATCTTCACATGCTTGACAGCTCATGGAGTTTGATACTGCCTGGAGTGTTAAGTGCATTTAACCTTATAGTTTTAAAAACATTCTTTACATCTTTGCCTGAAAGTCTTGAGGAATCAGCAATCCTTGACGGATGCAACGATATAGGTGTTCTTTTTAAAATCGTTCTCCCTTTGTCAAAACCCGTACTTGCAACATTAAGTTTGTTCTATGCGGTAGGAAAATGGAATAGTTTCATGGACGCTCTCTTTTATATAAGTGATTCAAAACTATATCCATTACAATTAAAGTTGTATCAGATAATTGTTAACAGCCAAACCGTAGAGGCATCTATAGGAGACGGGAATATGTCACAGAACTTACTTCCTGAAAGTCTTAAAGCAGCCTGTGTAGTATTTGCAACATTACCGATAGTTCTTGTATATCCAAAGCTTCAGAAGCACTTTGTAAGCGGCATAATGATTGGTGCCGTTAAAGGTTGATATAGGGTCTTCGGATTACCCGAAGATTTATATAAAAAATAATGTAATGGAGGAGATATTAATGAAAAAAATAAGTACCAGAATTGCAAGCTTGGCACTTTTAACATCTATGAGTATTACTCTATTTGCCGGTTGCGGTTCAAACGGCGGAACAGACACGGATAGTTCTAAGACCTCTTCATCGTCAAATTCAGCAAAATCAGGTCCGGCGGTAGAATTAACCGTGGAAGTGTTCGACAGAGCTACACCTGGATATAAGGCAGACGACAATTTCCAGACAAAATGGATACAAGAGAACTTTGGTAAGCCCAACAACATTAATGTAAAGTTCGTACCTGTTTTAAGACAACAGGAAGTTGAAAAGCTAAACGTTCTTATGGCATCAAATCAAGCACCGGATATCAGTTTTACTTACAATGATGGTATTATATACAATTATGTTAAGAGTGGCGGCCTTACTGATTTAGGAGATTTATTAAAGAAAAATGCTCCAAATCTTACAGCATACCTTGGCGAAACTCTGCTTAACTACGGTAAATTTGATGGAAAGCAACTTGCAGTACCTGCAAAGAGAGTTATAGAAGGCTGCTTCTCAGCATATATACGTAAAGATTGGCTGGACGCAGTCGGAATGTCTGTCCCAACTACTACAGATGAGTGGTATCAGGTAATGAAGGCATTTAAAGAAAAGGATCCAGGAAAACTTGGTGACAAGAACTATCCTTTCAGTACATTTGTTGATCCAAACAATATTAACTGGACTACATCAATGTTGTTAGAGTCCTTTAAAAAACCAATTTCAGAAGAACAAAGAATGACATTGCCAAACTGGGTAGTTCCAGGATTTAAGGACGGTATGAAATTCTTGAACAAGTTATACAACGAGGGCATATTGAATCCTCAGTTTGCACTTGATAAAGACGGTAAACAATATGAAAAAGATGTATCACAAGGAAGAATAGGATTCATGATACATAATTATGACTTCCCGATAAGAGTAACTCCTGGATTGTTATCTGAGTTGAAAAAGCAGGTTCCTGGTGCAGATATGATAGCATGTGATCCATTCACAAACTCAGAAGGTAAACATCCAAAAATGAAATATAATCCTAATGGATTGTATTTAATAGTTCCAAAAGCAAGTGAACATGCAGAAGAGGCTATAAAGTATCTTGAGTGGCAGTCAAAACCGGAAGTAATAAAGTTCCTCCAAAATGGTGTTAAGGGTGACCAATACACTGACGAAGTTGATGGTATCCCAGCTAACTTTATACAGAATGACCAGCTTCCTGATGATAAGAAAGCTAACTACACTGACTTGGCATTAATAGTTAACGGTAAAGAATTCGGAGATCCTACAAAGAACATTCAAGCTGCTTCTTTCGGATATCCCGGATTTGAAGATACATTTAAGAAGGCATATGATATTTCACTTACAGATGCAGGCTATATGCCACATTTTGATACTGTTATAGAATCACAGGCAAAATATCAGAAGGCACTTTCTGATAAGGAATCAGAAATATTTGTTAAGAGTATCACATGTAAGCCTGCTGATTTCGACAAGACTTATGACAAACTCGTTGATGAGTACATGAAGTCTGGAGGACAGGAAATAGTTGATGAAAAATTAGCTGCTTTAAAGAAATAAAAAAATTGAATCCTTTAAATTTACAGAAAACCCACTAGGTATTGTCCTAAGTGGGTTTTCTGTTGTAAGAGCAGCAACATGATTTTAGCCATAGTGGTTGCAACAGTGTAAACTTATGCTATGATAAGAAAGAGATGGAAGTTCCAGGCTCCTGAATCTTGCAATACATCAGTGTCCGTATCTACATTTCAGCAGGTTTGGAATGAATTAATGTTTTCCATAGTATTTATTAAGTAAAGATGTTGCAAAAACAAGTTCAAAAGGCCTTATATCAAGCCCATTAAGGGTTAATTTTTGCAAATTATTTTGTCGAATAAAACCATTTGGCATTTTATTTATTGTGTTGTAAAATGAAAGAAAAGGACGATTAATGACATGAGATACGAATTTTATTATCCTCAAGGCAAAAAAAAGGCGTTAACATTTAGTTATGATGATGGTCAGATTCACGACCGGCGGCTTGTAGAAATATTTAACAAGTACAATATGAAAGCGACTTTTCATATAAATTCGGGAATATTAGGAGTCGATGGATTTATAACAAAAGAAGAGATTGGAAATCTGTTTAAGGGGCATGAAGTTTCCTGCCACAGTGTAACTCATCCTTATTTGACCAAACTGTCAAAGGAACAGATTGTAGAGGAGATAAGGGAAGACAGAAGAGAACTTGAAAATATAGTAGGCTATCCTGTAAGAGGAATGTCATACCCATTTGGTGAATATGATTCCAGCATAGTAAATGCTCTGGATGTATTAGGTATAGAGTATTCACGTACAGTTAATGCAACAGGTGGATTTTTTATGCCGGCCAATTTCTTGGAATGGCATCCTACATGCCATCATAATGCTGGTATTATCGATAAGCTTAAGGACTTCAAAAAACCGACACCTTGGCTAAAATTGCCACTATTTTATATTTGGGGGCACAGTTTTGAATTTGCAAGGGAAAATAACTGGGAGGTTATAGAAGATTTCTGTAGGGAGGCTGCTGATGATCCGACAGTATGGTATGCCACCAATATAGAAATAAAAGATTATATATGTGCTCTAAAGGGATTGATATTCAGCGTTGATCAAACAATGGTATACAATCCGAGTTGTGTTCCGGTTTGGCTTTCAAAAGACGGCGGGAGTGCAGTTGAACTAAAAGCAGGACAAAGGCTTGTATTCCACTAGAATATTTGAGAGGATAGTGAATTTATCAACTAATTAACATAAATAATTATACAAGGAAGGTTGCATTAAATGTTGAAAGTACTTCTTGTAGATGATGAACCATATGTTCTTGAAGGGCTGAAAGTTATGATGGACTGGGAAGCACATGGCTTTAGAATTTGCGGTGAAGCATCAAATGGTGAGGATGCACTGGAAATCGTAAGAGTATGCAACCCTGATCTTATAATAACAGACATAAGCATGCCCGGTATAGATGGTCTGGAATTAATCAGACTTTCAAACGAAAAACTAAAATCTACTGCAAAATATGTTATACTCAGCGGTTATGACGATTTTTCCTATGCAAAACGTGCTATGCTTTACAACGCCAGTAATTATTTGCTCAAACCCTTGGATGATGCCGAACTAAATAGTGTTGTTGCAAAACTGGCAGAACAAATCAGACAGGAACGGAAAAAAACAGAAAATGTAAATAAACAACTTTCATTCATTGCAAATCAGAGCATTGTCAGATTGATAAACGGAGATAATAAACCGTCTCTCATAGGCAGAGTAGGTATGCTTCTTGATATTGCTGAGGATGAGGATATCCGGTGTATACTTTTTGAGGTTGATTCAGCTGACAGCTGGGCCCAAGCAGAAGAAAAAACAGGATTGAATATGAATAAAGCAAAAGCCGGAAAGGTCATAGAAGATGCTCTTGATCCGGCTTTTCAGTTTCGTATATTTGAAGACGGAAAAGGGAGAATCGGCCTAATTGCCAGTGAGAAAATGCCCTTTTTCAATTCACTTGAGGAGTTAGCACAAAGTCTGCTTTTACAATTAAATCAAACTTTTGGGGACGTGGTTTACGCTTCAATAAGTGACTCTGAAAAGGGCCTTTCATCAATAAGCAAAGCATATAGACAGGCTCTTTTTGCCATTGGGTTTAAATTTTATTCTCCTGATAAAAGTCTCATAAATTATGAGAATGTTAAAGGATTAATCATTAATTTTGAATTGTGTACTGATAATTATAACACGCTACTAGAGCTCATAAGATCAAACCGAACTGAAGAAATTGAACCTGCTGTATCTAGACTTTTTGAGAATTTTTTAGAAAACCACAGTGCACCACAGATAATAATATCTTATCTTATGAGCTTTCAGATGGAATTGGTTAAGCTTATAATGGAGATAAGCGGGGACCTGCAAGAGTTTTTAACTCTTGCACTGGATTTTCAGAAAAACTCAGAACATATGAATATGTCTGAGCTTCAAGGTGAATTTTTGAAGCAATGCTTAAGTGCAGCTTCCCATATAAATGATTTTAAACAGGGAAATCCTCAATATATTGTATGCGAAGTAAAAAATTACATTAAACAAAATTATTGTAAAGACATTAAATTGAAAGAGGTAGCGAGGCATTTTTACATGAACTCCGTATATCTGGGGCAGCTGTTTAAAAAGTTTTCAGGTATGCAGTTCAACGATTACCTGAATACTGTCCGTATAGAAGAAGCTAAAAAGCTTCTTCAGAGAACGGATATGAAGGTGTGTGAGATTTCAAGTGCTGTGGGTTATAATGATCCTAAATATTTTTTAAGTAAATTTAAAGCTATAACCAATCTGCCTCCATCAGCATTTAAAACAGGGAAAACTACTTAATTCGGAGATGAATATACCATGAAACTTAGGCCGAGAATTTTAAGCAGGGTTAACGATATACCGTTAAATATTAAATTCCTAATAATCTATGTAGTATGTATATTAACACCAATAATATTAATCAATGCTGCATTTCTCGATAAGTTCTACACGGTAGTCACTCAGAGAGAAGAAAATAATTATAAAATATCCATGGAAAGGGCAAAAAGTGATATCAATACCCTCATAGAAGGGGGTATTGCCGTCAGCCACTCCATATCTACAGATGCTATCATATACGATTTATTGGATTCCAGGTATGAAGATGCAGGGGAATATTATGACATTTATAATAGTACCCTGAGAAACAGACTATCAATCTACACTGTAGCATATAATTATATTACCAATATAGGATTATATGTAGATAATCCCAGCATAAGACCAGGAGGCACATACTTCTATATAGACAGTAGTATAAAAAAAACTCCTTGGTACAAGGATCTGTCTGAATCCAATGAGCAGGTTCTAATTAGAACATATCTGGGAAGTACAAACAGTGCTCCCGTTAGGCAGATGCAGTATTTAAGCATTCTGAGAAGCTCCAACAACAACCCATCTTTAGGCAACCGAGAAAAAATACTCAAAGTAGACATAAGTCTTGACAAGGTATTTACTATTTTTAGCCGTGAGAGGGATTATCTAAGTTTATATTTGGTAGATCCTCAAGATACTATAGTATGTTCAACTACAGGAAGGTACGGAGTAAGCAATATTGATGTACTGCAAAAACTCAACAATCGTTCTCTTGGTCAAGAGAATATGATTCTAGAAGCACACCTTGGTAATCCATCATATTTTAAAGGTTGGAAACTTATAGGAGTTACAAACAAAGAGCGTATAGCTGACTCTGTAGGTGATACCCTTAGATTTGTATTGATTTTTGCCTTTATAAGTGTTCTTATTTCATCACTTCTTATGTACATTATTGTACGGTCGTATAACTACAGACTGAGAAAACTATCCAAGCATATGCTGAAATTTAGAGATGGGAAGTTCGATCTGATAGAAATAAACGAAGGAGAAGATGAGATCGGTGGGGTAATCAGAAACTTCAACCTTATGGCAGCACGAATAAATACACTTATAAATGACGTTTATAAGCTGGAACTTCAGAAAAAGAGTCTTGATCTTGAAAGGGTCAGGGCAGAAATAAACTTTCTCCAGAGCCAGATGAACCCCCATTTTTTATTTAATACGTTAAATGCAATATTGGTAGTCAGCATAAAAAATAATTATACGGAAATCGTAGATGTCATCAAATACCTGTCAAAGACATTGCGCCGTCTATTAAGCTGGAAAGACGACCTAGTTACAATCGAAGAAGAACTGTCATTTACGGAAATGTATCTTAAAATAGAAAAATTCCGTTTCTGTGACAAATTTCATTATGACATAGATATAAATGAAACTTTGTTGGATTACAAAATACCCAAAATGAGTCTTCAGCCTTTGGTTGAGAACGCCTGTAAGCATGGTATACAAGCGATAAAAGAGGTAGGGGTTATAAATATTAGTATTGATACGTGCGAATCAGGTCTTCGGGTAAGCGTCAAAGATAACGGTTCGGGAATGGATCAATATACATTAAAACAATTAATTGAAAATGTTAAAAGCGAAGTCGAACTTAGTACAAGTATAGGTATAAGAAATGTTTACAGGCGATTAAGACTTTATTATGGAGAAGATATTTCTTTTAAAATTGAAAGTCAAATTAATACAGGGACAACAATTTATTTTACAATACCTTTTGAAAAGCTGTAGTCCGGAGAATACAATATCCGGTATATATTTATAGAGATCACTATACAAGTTTATAGAGGAGGCTTTTTAATGTTTAAGGTTTTACTTGTAGATGATGAGCCTATGGCAATTGAAGCATTAAAGATTGTTGCAGATTGGGAAGAGCTTGGGTTTACCATTTGCGGTGAATGTGGAAATGGAGATGAAGCATTAAAGAAAATTAAAGATATGAAGCCTGACTTAGTGGTAACAGACTTAAAAATGCCAGGAATAGATGGCTTGGAACTAATTAAGAACGTTATGGAAGATGTAAGTGAGGAGACTATTTTTATAATTGTTAGTGGCTATGATGAATTTGACTATGCAAAAAAAGCTATGCAGTACGGCATACGTTATTATGTTTTAAAACCTGTCTTTAAGGACGAATTTTCGGAAGTTCTTGTAGAAATATCAGACCGGCTTAAGAAAAAAAATCAAATTGGTAAAATGACCCTTGATAACATAAGTACTGATATAGGGAATCTGTTGGGGAAATTTCTCTCAGGTGATACAACCGAAAGCGAACTTAGAGCCAGAATGCCTGCAGAGATATGGACAAGGAAGGCAAGTTGGTTTTATGTATGTTTGGGTACGCCACAAATATGGGAAACAGCTGACTTGAAAAACGATGACATTAGTGAGGATAGCTTCGGCATATTAAAAGAGATGGTTAATATAAAACTTGAGGGTATATATATTTATCCGATATTAACTAATGCAGGGTTAGAAGGTATTGTAATATGCTCAATAAGCGGAACGGGGATAGATAAGGTAATTGAAACTCTAAAATCAAGTGTATCCACACTCTATGGGGAAGGATTCTACTTAGGAGTAGGAAACACGGTAAATGAACTTTCTCAACTGTCCGAATCTGTGTATCAGGCTCATAAGGCCATAGACTATAGGTTTTTCAGCCCCCCTGGCAGCATAATGTATTATCACAACATAAAGGATTTTTCACTAAACTACAGCTTTGAAGGAATTTACAAAATAGAGGATATGTATACTGCCCTTGACAGCTTGGATGAAATGAAGATTAAAAAAGCAATAAAAGAAGTTTTCTCGGATTTCCGACGAGAATTTACAGCTCCGGAAATAATCAAAATGTATGTGGTTAATATTATATACAAAAGTATAGCTATAGTAACCAGCTTAGGTGGCAACACAGACCAGATACCGCTGCTTCATTCAATAACTGGAATATTGGCAAAGAGTCTGATAATAGATGAAATGGAAAACATGGCATATGAGTATTGTGCCAAATTTAGCATATATGCAAAAAGCTTAAAAAATAATACCAAAAATTCAGATATGAAGATTGTAGAGGAGTATATAAGGAGTAACTATACAAGAAATCTGACAATTAGGGAGATTTCCAAGAAACTTTATATACACCCTAACTACCTTGGGCACCAAATAAGCAAATGGTTTGGATGCAGTTTCAACGAATATCTCCATAGTCTCAGAATGGAAGAAGCAAAAACCTTGTTGGAGACTACCAATCTAAAAGTTCACGAAATAGCTGAGAGATTAGGATATAGTTCGTACAGCAATTTCTTAGATCAATTTGTAAAGAAATTCTCCATAAAACCCAGCGACTATAAAATTATGTTAAATAATAAGAACTAAAATTTTTAGGTAGTAAATCTTTATTTTTGCAAATTGAATTATACTGCTTAAAAATTGATAATAAGGGTGTAGTAATCACTGCTTTATGTGATTATGCTTAGAAAAATAAAAGGAGGAGAAAAAATGATGTTAAGAAAAAGAAATTGGCTAGTTGCACTATTAACAGGTTTATTGTCAGTAAGCTTTGTATTAACAGGTTGTGGCGGTTCCGATAGCAGCAGTTCTTCTACTTCAACTTCTGGTTCAGCAACAGCTACAGGTTCATCAGCTGAAAAGCTAGATCCTATAGAAATAAGCTTCTTTATTTCTGACCCAGGTCAGGCACCAACACCTGACAATAAGATTTACAAGAAAATCAAGGAAGAGCTTGGAGTTTCTATTAATTGGGAGTTCCTGGTAGGTGACAAAAATCAGAAGGTCGGAGTTTTGATTGCCGGCGGAGAATATCCTGATGTAATAACAATGAGCTCAGATATAGTTAGTAAGTTTGTAGGTGCTGGTGCTTTAGTTCCATTAGAGGACATAATCGCAAAGGATGCACCAAACCTCCAAAAACATTATGAACCATTTAAGAATAAGGTAAAGGATGTTACAGACGGACATTTTTATGTAATGCCTGACTATGGTGTTTTCTACAATAAGTTTAGTGTAAACGTTAACGAAGGACCTGCTTTCTTTATGCAAAAAGCAGTTTTGAAGGATGCTGGATATCCTAAGGTTAAAACTCTTGACCAGTACTTTGAACTTATAGAAAAGTATAAGGCAAAGAATCCTACAATAGACGGACAACCAACAATCGGATTTGAAGTTCTTTCAGAAGGTTGGAGAGATTTCTGTCTAAAGAACCCACCACAACATTTGATTGGTCATCCAAACGATGGCGGTGTTGTAGTTGATGATAAGACTAACACAGCAGAATTCTTCTGGGATAAGGATTATGCAAAGAGATACTACAAGAAACTTAATGAAATAAATGCTAAGGGATTACTTGATCCTGAATCATTCACTATGAACTATGACCAATATATAGCTAAGCTATCAAGCGGTAGAGTTCTTGGTATGTTTGATCAACACTGGAACTTCAGTAATGCAGAATTAACATTGAAGACTCAGAAGAAGTTTGAAAGAACATATGCTCCATTGCCATTAGTGTTCGATGAAAATACTCAGGATTATTACATGGACAGACCAGTTCTTAATGTTAACACTGGTTATGCTATTACAAAGAGTGCAAAAGATCCTGCTAGAATTATTAAATTCTTTGATGCATTACTTACAGAAAAATGGCAGAAGATCCTCGGCTGGGGAATCGAAGGCGAAGATTACATGGTTGACGATAAGGGTATGTTCTACATGACTCCTGAGCAACGTGTAAACTACAATGACCAGACATGGAGACTTGGAAATCAGGCTCAAACTCTCTGGTACTATGGTCCTAAGATGGAAGGTACATTCAACGATGGAAATGCTACCGGCCCTGGTGGACAGCCAAAAGAATACTATGATGCACTTAGTGACTATGACAAAGAGTTCTTAAAGGCATACGGATATGATCAACAGTCTGATTTCTTCAGCCCAGCTCCAGAAAACAGAATTTCATACCCAGCATGGCAGATAGATCTTGTTGATGGTTCACCTGCAAGCATGGCAAACACTAAGATTGGTGATATAGGAACTAAGTTCTTACCAAAAGCAATACTTGCTAAACCAGATAAGTTTGACAGTGTATGGGATGACTATGTAAATCAACTCCACAAAGAAGATATTCAAGCATATCTTGATAGAGTTAATGATCAACTCAAGTGGAGAGCTGAAAACTGGAAGTAAGAATAGTTAAAGTCCATTGGAGCATATGTATTATGCTCCAATGGGTATTTTAAAAAATCCAACGACTTGATTTACTGGGGGGCAGTATGGCTAATAATGTAACAGCTTTAGCTGATAATAAACTACAAGGCAATAAAAAGGTAGGACAAAAAATAACCTGGTATACGATTGTAAAGCAAAAGCAGCTTATATTTATGTCCGTACCGATGCTTATTTATATATTAATATTTTCATATGTACCGATTTGGGGCTGGCTAATGGCTTTCCAGAATTATAAACCAGCAAAGAGTTTTTTTGAACAGAAGTGGGTTGGTCTCCAAAATTTTAAATACCTTTTTAAAGATGATAATTTCATAAGAGATTTCAGAAATACAATTAGCATGAGTTTTATTAACTTGATATTAAGTTATGTTACGGCAATAGTACTTGCACTACTTTTAAATGAAATTAAGAACATTTTCTTCAAGAGAACTGTTCAGACTATATCTTATTTACCACACTTTTTATCTTGGGTAATTGTAACAGGTATAGTGGCTACTTGCCTTTCAACCGAGGGCGGTATTATAAACATAGTACTGGTAAAATTAGGGATAATTAATTCTCCAATAAACTGGCTAAGTGAAGGAAAATACTTCTGGGGAATTGTAGGTGCCACCAACGTTTGGAAAGAACTCGGGTGGAATACAATAATTTACCTGGGCGCGATAACTGCCATAGATCCTGCCTTATATGAGGCGGCAGGTTTGGATGGTGCCGGAAGATTCAGGAAAATGTGGCATGTTACACTTCCGGGAATCAAAGCTACCTTTGTAGTACTTCTGATAATGTCTATAGGTCATGTTATGGAAGCAGGTTTTGAAATTCAGTACCTGTTAGGAAAAGGACCTGTACTAGACTGGTCTGAAACTATAGATATTTATGTTATCAAGTATGGTATTAACCAGTTCAATTATTCGCTTGCAACAGCAGCTGGTATATTTAAGAGTGTAATTGCAATTATTATGCTATTCCTTGCCAATAATGTTGCTAAGAGATTAGGCGAAGAAAGGCTTATCTAAGGAGGTACTATGATTAATCGACGAAAACCCGTAAGGATAGGAGACGTAGTTTTTAATTCATTCAATTTTGTATTCATGGCTTTACTTATGATTATAACTCTCTATCCATTTTTAAATACACTTGCAATATCTTTTAACAATGGAGTTGATACTTTAAGGGGCGGAATATATCTTTGGCCCAGAGAATTTTCATTGCAGAATTACAAGGCTATATTCATAGGAGGCAACGTATTTCATGCATTTTTGGTATCAGTAGAAAGAACAGTACTTTCTACAGTTCTGAACCTATTCCTTACTACAATGCTTTCCTTTACGTTAAGTAGAAAAGAATATGTATTCAGAAAGCCTATAACAATAATATTTGTATTAACAATGTACTTTAATGCAGGTATAATACCGAACTACTTCCTTATAAAGAATTTGCATTTGTTAGGTAGCTTCTGGGTATATGTGTTGCCATCAATGATAGCAGCGTTTAACATGATCGTTATCAGAACCTTTATTATAGGCATACCTGAAAGCTTTGTTGAATCTGCAAGAATAGATGGAGCAGGTGATTTCAGAATATTTATGCAGGTAATCTTTCCACTTTGTAAACCGGTACTGGCTACAATTGCATTGTTTGTTGCCGTTGGTGCATGGAATACATGGTTTGATACCTTCTTGTACTGTTCATCAAAGCAGAACCTTAGTACTTTGCAATATGAGTTGATGAAGTTGCTGAGTTCGACACAGAATTTTAATGCAAATCCTGCCTTAGCAGCAGGTGTTGGTACTAATTCGCAAACTGCAGATACAATGGTTACGTCCTTGTCTATCAGGGCATCTATTACAATAATAGCAGCTGTTCCGATAATTGTTGTATACCCATTCCTGCAAAGATACTTTGTAGTAGGGTTGAATGTTGGTGGAGTTAAAGAATAATCCCATTTCCGTGAAGGAGAAGGAATAATGAGCATAGTTAGTAACAGCAAGTATAACCATCGAATAGCAACAAAGACCATTAAACTTTCCGGATCAGATGGTAGTGCTTTAAAAAATAAAGAAGTTGTTGTTGAGCAGACAAAGCATAAATTCCTATTTGGTTGTGCGCAATTTGATGCGATTCCTTATGTTAATAATTTATTTAAGGATAAAGAAAAAGAACTTGCAGAACAACGATTTGAGAAGTTTTTTGATTTGTTCAACTACACGACCGTACCTTTTTATTGGGGGTTATATGAGCGTGTAAAGGGTCAGCCCATGATAAATGAAGCAAAGAAGACGGCTCAGTGGCTGGCTTCACATGGACTTCTGTTAAAGGGGCACCCGTTGTGCTGGCACACTGTTACAGCACCTTGGCTGTTAGATATGACAAACGAAGAAATACTTACGGCTCAGATGAATCGTATTAACCGTGATGTTTCAGAGTTTAAAGGTTTAATAGATATTTGGGATGCAATAAATGAAGTTGTAATTATGCCTGTTTTTGATAAATACGATAACGGAATCACAAGGATTTGCAAGGAACTAGGACGTATAAAACTGGTTAGCAAGGTGTTCAATGAAGCCAAAAAAGCGAACCCGGGTGCTAAACTTTTAATTAATGACTTCAACACTTCCGAATCTTATGCGATTTTGTTGGAAGGACTTATTGAGGCGGGAGTACCTATTGATGCAATAGGAATACAATCTCATATGCACCAGGGATACTGGGGCGTAGAAAAGACTTTAGAGGTACTTGAAAGGTTCTCTAGGTTTAATCTTCCACTTCACTTTACAGAAAACACTTTGGTTTCAGGACAGATAATACCGCCTGAAATTGAAGATCTAAATGATTATCAAGTAAAGGAATGGCCTTCAACTATTGAAGGTGAGGACAGACAAGCCAGAGAAGCTGTATCTCATTACAAGACTCTTTTTGCTCATCCGAAAGTTGAATCCATTACATGGTGGGATTTTGCGGATGGAGCTTGGCTGGGAGCACCATCAGGATTTATGACTGTTGATAACAGGGTTAAGCCTGTATACGATGAAATACACAAACTTGTAAAAGATGAATGGTGGCTGAAATCTACTAAGTATATGACTGATGAAAATGGAGAAATTACTGTTTCCGGATTCTTTGGTGATTATGAAGTTTCTTGCCAGGGAAAAAGGATTGGTTTTACTCTTGATAGCTCAAATGAAACAGTTAAACTGAAAATTTAATATTAGTAGTGTAGTGTTATATAATATTACCGGACGATTGACCTTCTCAAACTTCGATTTTGTCCGGTAATATTTTTTTTATTCTTTTTTCATTAGGATTCAATAACTAATCTTTGTACATACTATTTTTGTAAATTGATTAAAACGGCTACAGCTAATAGAGTTATAATTTTATTTGAAATAATGAATGCTCCGGCTGTAAATCAAACCGCAAAGGATTGTGAAAAGAATGATGATAAAAAATTATTTTGAGAACCCTAAAATACTTCATTTAGGGACAATGGATAAAAGAGCTTATTATATACCGTACCCACCAGGGGCAGTTAATAAAAGCAATGACAGGACAAAGTCACAGAGATTTCATTTATTAAATGGAGATTGGGATTTTCTTTATTTCAATAGTGTTTACAATATAAAGGATGAGTTCTACTTACCCGGCTATGACCGTTCAGGATTTGATAAAATACCTGTTCCGTCCGTGTGGCAAAACCACGGTTACGACAGGCATCAATATACAAATATAAAATATCCTTTTCCGTATGACCCGCCTCATGTTCCCATAGATAACCCGTGTGGTGCATATGTCAGAGAGTTCACCACAGACAGCAGTTGGCTGGGAATGAGGAAATATATTAATTTTGAGGGAGTCGATTCATGCTTTTATCTCTGGATAAATGGTAAATTTGTAGGATACAGTCAGGTTTCCCATTCTACCAGTGAGTTTGATATTACAGATTATGTACAAGAAGGAACTAACACAATAGCAGTCCTTGTACTAAAATGGTGTGACGGAAGCTATCTGGAAGATCAGGACAAGTTTAGGACGTCCGGTATATTTAGAGATGTATATATTCTTCTTAGGCCGGAGAACCATATAAGGGATTTCTTTGTAAAAACTTCACTCACTGACAACTATCAAAGTGCTGAAATAAAAGTAGATATGGATTTCACAGGAAGTGTTCCCTGCATAGAATATAAGCTTGAGGACAATAGCAAAGGGAATATTGAAGCCCAAGGAAAGGCTCAGGGTAATACTCTGAGTATTAAAATAGATAATCCAAAGCTGTGGAGTGCGGAAATTCCACATCTTTATAATTTAATACTGGAATCAGAGAATGAAACTATTTCAGTGGCGATAGGAATCCGTGAAATAAAAGTTGAGAAGGGTATTGTTTACCTGAATGGTCAAAAAATAAAATTCAAGGGTGTAAACCGACATGACTCTGATCCTGTAAAGGGGCCGGCGGTGGATGCAGAAGATATGCTGCGAGATTTGATGCTAATGAAGCAACACAATATAAATGCCATTCGCACAAGCCATTATCCTAACTCTCCTCTGTTTACCGAACTATGTGATAAATACGGATTCTATGTCATTGCCGAAGCGGATATTGAATCTCATGGTACAACTACACTTTTTGGAGGCTGGCAGGATGGAAAAGCATTTCCCCTGTTGGCACATGACCCGGAATTTGAAGAGGCTATTACAGACCGGGTAAAAAGTTGTGTTATACGGGATAAGAATCATCCTTGTGTTGTTATATGGTCGCTTGGAAACGAATCCGGATATGGCAAAAATTTTGAAAACGCCCTAAAATGGCTCAAAGACTACGACAACAGCAGACTTACTCATTATGAAAGTGCCTTGTATCCGCCGGAGGGCTACGATGCTGATTTCAGTGGTTTAGATCTGTACAGCCGTATGTATGCCTCATGTGAGGATATAATCGAATACTTTCAGGAAAAACCCACTAAACCCTTTATTTTGTGTGAATACTCTCATGCTATGGGCAACGGCCCGGGTGATCTTGAGGATTATCATGAGCAGATAGAGAAGTACGACGGCTTATGTGGAGGATTTATTTGGGAATGGTGCGATCATGCTATTTACATGGGAAGAACTGTAGATGGCAGGAAAAAATATTTTTATGGGGGAGATTTCGGGGAGTTTCCTCATGACGGCAATTTTTGTATGGACGGGTTGGTATATCCTGATAGAAGAGTTCATACAGGGTTGTTGGAATATAAAAATGTACTGAGGCCGCTACGACTCGTAAGTGAGAATCCTAAAGACGGCAAATTTACCTTCAGAAATATGCTTGATTTTATTAATACAAAGGACTGTTTATATATTTCCTACGAAGTAACCAAAAACGGTGAGGTTATATCAGGAGGAATTATAGATGATCCCAATCTACTGGACATACTACCGCATGAGAAAAAAGAAATAAATTTGAACCTTGATGATGTAGAAGAAGGGGATTGCTATATTAAATTTGATTATATACAAAAGACGGATACACCATTTGTCCAAAGAGGTTATCAACTTGGTTTTGACCAGATTAAGCTGGAGGTTGATAAGGTTGGATTACAGGAGGATAAGTTAACCTCTATTCTTGGAGAATCGAATTCAGGAGAAGGAGAACTATCCTTGGCAGAATCTGATAGGTACGCCATAATAATAGGGAAAAACTTTCGATATACCTTTAATAAAATGACAGGTGTGTTTGATAAAATGGTATACGATAATAATGTTATCCTTGAGAAGCCAATGAACTACAATATATGGAGATCACCTACAGACAATGACAGAAATGTGCGACATAAATGGGAAGAAGCCGGCTATGACAGGACTTTATCCCGTTCATATAATACTCATGTATTCAAGGAAATAGGAAATATAAGAATAATCACAGAACTATCCCTTTTGGCGGTTCACATACAAAGAATACTGAGTATCAGTACAGAGTGGAACATTGCAGAGAATGGACTTGTATCAGTTAACATGCAGGTGGAAAGGAATATGGAAATGCCGTTTTTACCGCGTTTCGGCCTAAGACTATTTCTTCCGCAGTACATCAACAATGTTGAATACTTCGGCTACGGCCCCTATGAAAGTTATGCAGACAAAAGAAGGTCGTCATACATGGGGTGCTTCAAGTCCAATGTAGGGAGAATGCATGAAGATTACTTGAAACCTCAGGAAAATGGCAGCCATTGGGGATGTCACTATGTAAAACTGGTATCAAATTGTGGTCTAGGATTGCTGATAACTGGGGATGAGCCTTTTAGTTTTAACGCATCCTACTTTACTCAGGAGGAACTAACAAGTAAGCAGCATAATTTTGAGCTGGAGAAATGCGGAAGTACAGTATTTTGTGTAGATTATGCCCAGAGCGGAGTAGGTTCTAATAGTTGCGGGCCTGAGCTTATGGAAAAGTATCGTTTTAATGCACAGAGGTTCCATTATACTATGTTCATAAAGCCATTTACAACAGAGGATTTAGGACTGCATATTGTAAAGAAAGATTATAATAAGTAAAATAAATATATGAACCGGGTTATGCAGGCCGGGTGTTGGCGGGAGCAAAGCCATACCCGGCTTTAAATGTGGAAAAAGGTGGATTAACTATAGTGTATAACTTACCAATATACAATTATTTAAGAAAATATGAAAATGAAAATATAAATATATTTCATATGCCGGGACACAAACTGTCAAGAGGAATTCCACATGAACTTACCACGGATGTGCTCAAGCTTGACGTAACAGAAGTGGAAGGAACAGATAACCTTCATTTCCCGGAGGGAATAATAAAAGAAGCTCAGGAACTTGCAGCGAAGGCCTTTGGAGCAGACAGTACTTTTTTTCTTGTCAATGGATCGACTTGCGGAATTCAGGCTGCGATTATGAGTATTTGTACGCGGGGCCAAAAAATAATAATAGGACGGGATTCACACAAAGCCGTAGTGTCAGGGATGATAATGTCCGGGGCAGAACCGGTATTTATATACCCGGAATACAACAGCAAGTTTGGAATAAATGAAGGTATAACTGCACAAAGTATTGAAAAAGCTCTTTGTATGAATCCTGATGCAACCGCCGTGCTAATTACAAGGCCTAATTATTATGGTATATGCAGTGATATTGAGAATATAGTTAAAGTTGTTCATTCTCATGGAAAGCCTTTGATAGTGGATGAAGCTCACGGAGCGCATCTGGCATTTAGTCCTCTGCTGCCTCCTTCAGCAAACCAGTATAAAGCAGATATTGTTATACAAAGTGCCCATAAAACACTTCCGGCTGTCACACAAGGTGCTTATATGCATATAAATGGCTCCCTTATTGACATTGAAAAAATCAGATTTAACTTAGCCATGCTCCAAACTTCAAGTCCTTCATATATTATAATGACGTATTTGGATATTGCAAGAGAGCTTATGCAAACAGAAGGAAAAGAAAGATTGTTTAATTTGATTGAAGAAATCAATGTTTTTAATAAAAGGCTTACTGAAATAAATAGTTTTGAGGTTTTATCAGATAAGTATTTGGGTATTAATACAATACAAGACCCAACAAGATTGGTTATAAATGTATCAGGGCTTGGTATAAGCGGATATGAGGCAGAAGCCGTACTAAGAGCAGAGTTGTCTGTTCAGGTAGAAATGGCTGATTATGAAAACCTTGTTTTAATTACGACAATAGCTGATAAAATGCAAACTTTTGACAGACTTTACGAAAGCTTGTCAAAGCTGGCCAAATTACCTTTTAATGATGAGTGGGAAAGGAAAGCTGAAAAAATAAAAAGGTTGGCAAGTATACATAAACTTTCAAATGCTTCCCCGGTATTAAGTCCGTATGAAGCCTATGCTGCACAAAAGGAAAATTTGGAATTAAAATTATGTTTGGGAAGGATATGTGCGGGGGTAGTAACACCATATCCTCCAGGTATTCCCGTTTTGTACCCGGGAGAAAAAATTGATGAATCAAAGATAGGTTACATAGAATCCATTATTGAATTGGGCGGAAAGGTAAATGGAGTTGGCAATAATAATAGTGTCCAAGTTGTAAAATAATGTGTTATAATTCATGTATCAACAAAGATAAAACAGTTGGAGGTTATATAATGCGTAAAGGTTTATTTATAACTGTTGAAGGAACTGACGGGTCGGGCAAAACAACCCAGATTAAGCTGATGGAACAATTTTTAAATGACATGGGAATTGATGTTGTACTATCCAGAGAACCCGGAGGTACTGAAATTAGCGAAATGATCAGGGATTTGATTCTTGATCCCAGAAACACTGATATTTCACCTTTAACAGAAATGATGCTTTACGCTGCAGCCAGAGCCCAGCATGTTTCCCAAGTAATAAGGCCTGCTTTAGAAAGCGGAAAATATGTCATATGTGACAGGTTTGTAGATTCAAGCTATGCTTACCAGGGATGCGGCAGAGGTGTTGACCTTAAAACCGTGGCAGATGTAAATAGGGCAGCGGTTGATGGTGTAGTACCAGACATTACTTTTTTTCTAGACATAGACCCGAGAATGGCACTAGAAAGAAGGATAAAGTCAACAGGGGCAGATAGGATAGAACAGGAAAAAATGGATTTCCATGTAAGGGTGTACGAAGGATACAAAAAAATGTCATTACTATATCCCGATAGAATTAAAACAATAGATGCATCAAAATCAATAGAAGAAATTTCTTCACAAATAAATATATATCTAAAGGAAATACTTTGAAAACTATGACTTTATTTTAAGGAGGGATTATGATGAAACTGGTGTTTGCAATCGTACACGATGAAGACGGTCACAGGGTAATGGATGAACTTAATAAAAACGGCTTTAGTGTTACTAAAATGTGTTCATCCGGAGGCTTCCTGAAGGCTGGAAATACTACTTTGCTTGTGGGTGTAGATGAGGATAAGCTGGATGAAGTGATAGCCATTATTGAGAAGAAATCCAAAAGCAGGAGACAGGTTATAAATACGCCGGCCTCATCCGGAGGTATAAATGGAATGTTTATGCCATACCCTGTTGAAGTTACTGTAGGCGGAGCTACAATTTTTGTAGTAGACGTAGAAAAATTCCACAAGGTTTAAAATAAGCTATAAGAAGGTGATTCCAATTCCCATCAAGATACAGGATTCGTCCGACAACCGTGCAAATATTTCTGCTTTGTCCGGCAGAGACGAAAGAACTATAAGAAATGAGAGAGATGCAACTTTTTCATATCAGCTCAAAAAACTTGAAACCCAAAATTACGAAGAGAGGGTTAAAGTACTTGCTGATAAAATAGAGAGTCAGGGTAAAAAACTGGGGAAAAAGGCAGATATCAGGGAATTGAAGGTTTACAAGCAGTTGATATCCGAATTTCTTGATGAGGCTGTTTCTCATTCACATAGCTTTATGAAAAAAAACTTCCTGGATAGAAGAGGAAGACACAGAGTTTATGCAATTATTAAAAAAATCAATGAAGAACTTATTGAGCTGACAAATGAAGTACTTAAATCACAAACTGACAACATAAGCATACTTAAAAAACTTGATGATATCAGGGGATTGATACTTGACTTGTTTTTATGACGTTACGGAGGCAAAATGTTAGGGCACCAAAGAATACTAACCGCATTAAGGACAGCAGTACAAAAAGATAATGTTAGTCATGCATATATATTTGAAGGCCCAGATGGGGTCGGAAAAAGGGATACTGCACTAAAATTTGCCTCAATGCTTATGTGTAGTGAGGAGCTATTTCCGTGTGGGGAATGTAAATCCTGTCAGTTGTACAAGGAAGCCTCAAATCCGGATTTTCAGGAAATAATTCAAAAAGATAAAAGCATCAGCGTCGAGGAGACAAGAAATATATTAAAAGGACTTGTTATAAGGCCTCTTTATTCAAAATACAAGGTAATTGTTATCAACGATGCTGATGCTATGACTATTCAGGCGCAAAATGCATTGCTTAAATCTCTGGAAGAGCCGCCACCATATGTAGTATTTATACTTACAGTCCAGTCCTCGGCGGCAGTTGCCCAAACTATACGTTCCAGATGCCAGAGAATACTTTTCAATAGATTGTCCCCGGAAGATATTATGGAAATTCTTGAGTCATGCTATGGAACCAGAAAGCCTGATTGGGAATTTATTGTTTCCTATGCTGACGGTGTTGCAGGTACGGCATTGGAGCTTGCAGAGTCGTCACATTACCTTGAATTAAGGGAAGAAGTTCTGGAGCTTACATCGAAACTTATATCAGCGGAAGAGGCTGACTTATTTAAGTTTTATGAAACGTTTGAAAGGAATAATGACAGGGTAGACTATGTACTGCATGTAATACTATTGTATTTCAGGGATTTACTAATTTACAAGGAGACTGGTGATACAAGTCTATTGATAAATTCAGATAAAAAAGATATGATTATTAAGAATGTGGGACTTTCCTTTTCACATGCTTTAAAATGCATACAGGCGGTCTGGGATGCCCGTAGGGGCTTGGACAGGAATGCCAATTTTCAGCTCGCCATAGAAGTTATGCTTATGAAAATTAAACAGGCAAATAATACGTAAACTGTTTATGTATTATAGAAAGGAACTTTATAGATGGTAAAGGTTGTAGGAGTTAGGTTTAAAAAAGCAGGCAAGATATATTATTTTGATCCCGGCGAACTAGTGATAGATCTGAACCAGAATGTCATAGTTGAAACTGCAAGAGGAATAGAATTTGGATTGGTTGTTGTTCCAAACAGAGAGGTGGAGGAGTCCGAAATAGTTGCTCCTCTCAAAAAGGTTATCAGGATAGCAACTGAAGAAGATATAGCTCATGCACAGGAAAATGACAAAAAAGAAAAAGACGCATTTAGCATATGTCTACAAAAAATCAGCGATCACAAATTGGAAATGAAGCTTATTGATGTAGAGTATACATTTGATAACAACAAGGTTTTGTTTTATTTTACAGCAGACGGAAGGGTTGATTTCAGAGAACTGGTAAAGGATCTGGCATCAGTTTTTAAAACTAGGATAGAACTTCGACAGATCGGTGTAAGAGACGAATCTAAAATGATGGGTGGAATAGGAATTTGTGGCAGAGTGCTTTGCTGTAAATCATTTTTAGGGGAATTTCAGCCCGTTTCAATTAAAATGGCAAAGGAACAGTCGTTATCCCTGAACCCAACCAAGATTTCAGGTACTTGCGGAAGACTTATGTGCTGTCTCAAATACGAGCAGGAAGCATATGAGGATTTGCTTTCCAGAGTTCCTAAGGTTGGTGCCATAGTGGAAACCCCTGAAGGACAGGGAACCGTCGTGGAGGTAGTATTGTTAAAGGAAATTCTTAAAGTAAAATTGGACATCGGGAATGAATCTGACCTTAGAATATATAATTTCAAGGATGGGGAAATAAAAGTAATAAAGGATGCTACGACTAGCTACGACAACGATATAGACCTCGAAGCGCTTAAACAACTGGAAGATTAAAGAAGGTAAAATAGTTTGTCAATCGGTATAATAGGTGGTAAAATAGTAGCGAAAAGCAAATTATAGTATATTTGTTTTCCTTAATATTTAGGAGGTGTTTAAAAATGGCATATTCAATAAGCGATGCTTGTATTAGCTGTGGGGCATGTGAATCTGAATGTCCAGTATCATGCATAACTGCTGGAGATAGCATTTATGTAATTGATGAGGATACTTGCATAGACTGTGGTGCATGTTCAAATGTATGTCCTGTTGATGCTCCTCAACAGAAATAAATTTCGTGCAATAAGGGTCAGATAAAGGGTCATCCTTTATTTGGCCCTTTTTTCGGGATAAAATTATAATTAGAGGTGTACTTTTGGTTACTATCAAAGATAAAGAACGTATTGATGATCTTCAACTTAATGGGTTAAAGCTAATACAAAATACAGAAAAATTTTGCTTTGGAGTGGATGCAGTTTTGCTGTCTGATTTTGCAGATGTTAAGAGAAACAGCAAAGTGCTTGATATAGGAACGGGAACAGGTATAATACCGGTACTTCTGGCAGGAAAAACAAAGGCCGCTAAGATTGTAGGCCTAGAGATACAGGAAGAAATGGCAGAGATGGCCGCCAGGAGTGTACTTCTAAACGAACTTTCGGACAAGCTTGAGATAATTCACGGGGACATTAAGCTGTATACCCAATATTTTGGCAAATCCAGTTTCGATGTGGTAGTATCCAATCCTCCATACACGAATAAAGGCTGCGGACTAGTAAATCCCATGGATAGCAAAGCAATTTCCCGGCATGAGATTTTATGCAGTCTGGAGGATGTTGTAAGTGCGGCGGCGGCATTACTATCGCCCGGCGGACAGCTTGCGATGGTACACAGGCCCGAAAGACTCGCGGATATAATATGCAGTATGAGGAACAACGGAATTGAACCAAAGTACTTAAGACTGGTACAACCAAAACCCGGTAAGAAGCCCAACATGCTGCTGATTAAGGGAAACAGAGGGGGAAACCCTGAACTGAAGGTAATGGAACCACTGTATGTATATAACTCAGACGGAACTTACTCGGATGAGATAAACAAAATATATGGAAGAGAAGAGGAAACACAAATTGAGCGATAGCGAGAAGGGTAAACTTTATTTGGTAGCAACACCCATTGGTAACCTGCAGGATATAACCTTTAGGGCAATAAACACCCTAAAAGAAGTTGACTTTATAGCCGCAGAGGATACCAGGCAGACAATCAAGCTTTTAAATCACTTTGAAATAAAAAAACCTCTTGTCAGCTACTATGAGCATAACAAGGTAGTAAAGGGCAATTACCTCATAGAGCAACTGCTTCTTGGTAAAAATATTGCATTGGTGTCGGACGCGGGAAGCCCAGGAATATCAGATCCCGGAGAAGATTTGGTGAAGCTTGCGATAGAAAACAGCATAGAAGTCACAATGATTCCTGGGCCGGTTGCAGCAGTTACCGGGCTTGTGATCTCAGGCCTGCCTGCCGGACGATTTGTATTTGAAGGCTTTCTTCCCATGAATAAGAGATCTCGACAGGAAAGACTTCAGCATTTGAAAAACGAAACCAGAACAATTATATTTTATGAAGCTCCACATAAGCTTCCGTATACTTTAAAGGATATGTACAATGCGTGGGGAGACAGAAGAATAGCACTTGCAAGAGAACTTACCAAGAGGTTTGAAGAGGTTATTAGATGCAGTCTGTTTGAAGCAATGGAACGATTTCAGGTCGAAGCGCCTAAAGGTGAATTTGTTGTAATAATTGAGGGCCAGGATGAAGAATTACTTGTAGAACAGGAACGTGACAAATACTCAGAAATCAGTATAGAAGACCATGTAAACAAATACATTGAAGAAGGCCTTACAAAAAAGGATGCAATAAAAAAAGCCGCTGAGGATAGGGGCATAAACAAAAGAGATGTATATAACGTCGTAATGAAAAAATAAAAAGAACCTGTGAATTATTTTCACGGGTTCCTTCTATTTTTTCATGATGTAAGAATAGCCTATTACTTCTTAAGTTCTTTCATACACTCAGGGCAGATGTTCTTACCCTTGTATACAATGACATCTTTGGCATTTCCACAGAAGATACATGCAGGCTCATATTTCTTCAATATAATGGTTGCCTCATCAACATAGATTTCTAAAGCATCCTTTTCTGCGATATCCAAAGTTCTGCGCAGTTCGATTGGAAGAACAACTCTTCCTAATTCATCAACTTTTCTTACAATACCTGTAGATTTCATCAAAACTGACCTCCTCATATGCACTACATATTTCGACAAACTTCGAATTTATAATACCATAAATTCCAATAAACGTCAACTCAAAAATTAAGAAAAAATTAAATTCTTTTATTTCTTATATATCGTGTGAACCACTTGTTACAAGGGTTTTAATAAAAATAAATAAAAACCACAAAATGTTAAGAAATTGTTAAAATTTTAGATTGATTGATTTTTTACAAAGATTCAAAAATAATACTGGAAAATTATTTAATATATCAGAAGAGATTCGACAAAAAAAACTAAAATTCTGTTACATAAAAGAATGTGTCCAGGCATATATAACTAGAAGTAACTTTTCCATATAGCGGCCAGAAAAGAGGTATTTATGCTTAACTATATTTGGATTGGTCTGTTAATGATAGGGTTTGCTTTTGGGATAGTAAACGGCAGACTTGATGATGTAACAAAGGCTGCAATGGACTCTTCTCAGACAGCTATCACCGTTTGTATAGGCTTGCTGGGAGTAATGTGTCTTTGGACGGGGTTAATGAAAATAGCAGAAAAAAGCGGTCTTATCAGAATAATAGGACGTGCCGTAAGACCAGTTCTGAGGTTTCTTTTTCCTGAGATACCTAAGGATCATCCTGCCCTCGGTGCTATAGTCATGAATCTTGTGGCAAATTTCCTTGGGTTAGGTAATGCTGCTACCCCGTTGGGACTGAAAGCAATGAAAGAACTGCAAAGTATTAATAAGGATAAAAAAACAGCCACCAATGCCATGTGCATGTTTCTGGTGTTAAATACAGCAGCAATTCAACTTATACCTGCAAATATTATTGCACTAAGAACCTCGGAGGGTTCAAAAAAGCCCGCCGAAATAATTGTATGTATTTGGATTGCATCAGTCTGTGCAACTATCATGGGTATTATAGCTGTAAAGCTTCTGTCTGTGGTATGGAAAAAAGACAATTAACGAAAGTGGTGGAATATGAGTTTTATTAGACACATGTCTGACTTTGCTGTTCCGGCAATTTTTGTAGTAATACTAGGTGTGGCAATATTAAAAAAAGTAAAGGCTTATGATGTATTTGTTGAAGGTGCAAAAGACGGAATAGACACAATAATAAAAATAATTCCTTCACTGGTAGGGCTTTTGGTCGCAGTAGGAGTTTTCAAAGCATCCGGCGCAATGGACAGCCTGATACTTTTATTAAGGCCTGTAACAGATTTGCTTGGAATGCCTCCACAGGTTGCACCGCTGGCATTGCTACGTCCCATATCGGGAAGTGCATCCTTTGCTTTTGTAACGGAAATTATTAAATCCTTCGGACCGGACTCATATGCGGGGAGAGTTGCAGCTACAATGATGGGATCCACCGAAACAATTTTCTATACTCTGGCTGTGTACTATGGTTCTGTAGGAATAAAAAATATAAGATATACACTTATTGCAGCTTTAATGGCAGATATTATAAGTGTTATTGCATCTTTATGGGCATGTCAGTTTATATTCGGCTAAAATTTATTTAATAATCGGAGAATTCTGGATGACAGGGAATATAACCACATACCTTTTCCGCCTGACTTGTACAAACTTTTACTTGTAATACTGTTCATACCCTCGCTGGCTTTGGGGTCAGTAATAAACAAACTCAAGAGGATTTTAAGCACTGATTTTATATTACTTTTATACCGTGTCCTGACACAGAGTGCTTTTTTTGTAAAGAAATCAATTCTATCCTCGTATTCCTTGAGGCTATTGTAATAAAAAACATAGTTAAGGCAACCGGAAGACAGATCGTCATTGTATTTAAGATAGCATTCCAAAATTTTATGTATGCAGCTTACCCATGGAAAAAAGGCTGTATTAATACTCTCAACATCCTCCTCGGTTAAATCGGGATTTGTAGCAAGAGCCAGCAGAAGTTGTATGTCAAGACCTGAATCTATACACATACAGAACTCCCAGTTGGACAGATCAGGATATTTCTGGCCGTGTGCCGTACTCCATCTTATGAGATTCACTTCTTTTTCATTGTCATTGGAGGAGTACTTGGTTATCTGTAAATCTATGTACAATGCAAGAAATGCAGATATAGAATCCCTTACAAGATCATAAGAAGGTAGAAGCTGAATTTTCTGACGGCACTTTTCAACAAGAATACTAAGATAGCCATTGTCATCCTTGGAAGGGAAAAATGTAAAATATTTTTCAAAGGATTCATTACGTAAATTTGAGGCATCTTTTAATGAAGAAAAAATTACTCTGATAAAAGCCTCAGTGACAACAGTAGAGTTTTCACAGATTTTATTTATATAGCGGACTATGGTCGCAAATGAAAAAATAACCTCAGAGGCAAGCTTGACATTAACTCCGGGCCAAAAAGTACAAACTGATGCAACAGCCATGTCGAAACGGCTTAGTTTTAAGGCATCTGTAGCGTTTCTTTTAAGATTGTGTTTTACTATACGTCCTGAGTAATTGTAATATTCCTCAGACCTCTTCTGAACAATGGGATGTATTTTTTTAGCGTATCTGTTTAAGAAACGCATACAGCTTATGATGTTTTTCATAATTTATCCCCACGGGTTGTTTTTATACTAAATTTTTACCATATGTCTTACACTTTAAACAGTTGTATTCTGATCATTGTGCTTGAAAAATCTTATACAAATATGTATAGTAGTATCAGTAGATATATATGTTTTGTGCTTAAGGACAAGCACTTTTAAATTATACCATGTAAGCTGTAATAGTTTCAAATTGACAGCAATCCTAATAAAATAGAGCAGGTGATAGTTTGATTTTTGATACACACGCACATTATGATGATGACAAATTTGATGAGGATAGAGACGCACTTCTGCAAGAACTCCATAGCAATGGAATAGAATATATTTTGAATGCCTCCGCAGATATCGACTCTTTAGATGCCTCCATTGAGCTTTCAGGTAAATATGACTTTGTATATGTTGCTTTGGGTATACATCCTCACTATGCGGAAAAGATGAATGAGGATATAATTGAAAAGATAAAAAAGTTATCCCAAAACAGCAAAGTTGTCGCAATCGGAGAGATAGGACTTGATTATTATTATGATAATTCGCCGAGAGATATCCAGAGATATTGGTTTGAAAGACAGATTGAGCTGGCAAAGGAGCTTGAACTGCCTATAATAATTCATGACAGAGATGCGCACGAAGATACTGTGAATATTATCAAAAAAACAAATGCGCAGCAGGTGGGGGGTATATTTCATTGTTTTTCAGGAAGTAGGGAAATGGCAATGGATATGCTAAAACAAAATTTATATATTGCGGTTGGCGGAGCGGTAACCTTTAAGAATTCCAGAAGAATAAAAGAGGTTGTGGAAGCAGTTCCTCTGGACAAGCTCGTTATTGAAACAGATTGTCCGTACCTTACACCTGAACCTTACAGGGGTAAACGCAATAATTCAGGATATTTGGTTCATATAGTAGAAAAAATTGCTGAAATTAAAGGTGTAGGCAGGGATGAAGTAGCGCAGGCTACACTCATTAATGCCAAAAAGGTTTTCAAATTAATATAGAATAATAAAAAATAAGCCCTTAATGTTAATATTTAAGGAGAAAAAATTATGAAAAGATTTATTATTATTATAGTATTTCTATTTCTCATAGCGTTACTTATATCATTTAATTATCTGCTTTGGGACAGAGAGAAGCAGCTTGAAAACTTTCAGGATTTAAGAGAGTCCAAAAACTTTACTATAGATACTCTCGGAGAAAAAAACAATACCCTTGATAAAAAGAATAGGGAATTAGCCGAAAAGATTGAAGCTCTGAATTCAGTGATTTCAGATCTCAAGGTTGAATTTAACCGTGTTTCAGTTGAAAATACGGACCTAAAGACCCAAATGAATAATTATGCCTACTTGATTATACAATCCAAGAAAAACATGAATACTGCACCTGTAAATGCACTCATTAAAAATTGGTTTGAGGCAATTAACACAAAGAATTTTAAAGCAGCAAGTGCAATGATAAGTAAGAATTCACAGGATGAGGTTATAAAAAACCCTGCCAATTTCAGCAAAATATACCAAGGGGAAATTAATTCTATTCACCTTAAATCATCACAGATTTTTACTGAACTTACTGATCAAGAGCATCTGGAAAAAATTCAGTTCAGGGTGGTTGCAGATGTGGAAAAGCCTGAGCCCCAACAGGATGAAAAACTGTACAAAAGCGGTGAAAATGAAAAGTATATAACGGTAGAATTCAATACACAATCTAAACAGTGGCTTATACTGGAGGTATCAGATAAGCCATAGTCTAATAAAAATTTCCTGTTTTCAAAAGCCTGTTTATAAGCAGGTTTCAGCAGTATGGTCGTTAAAAGGGAACATAAATCTCCTTACTGAATAGTATACTAACATCTAGTTAATAATTTATTACAAGGGATGAATTTTGTTCAATTTATTTCCATAAACAGGCAATAAATTTGACAAAAAAATGGGTATAGCATAAAATATTCACAGTCCCTTTGAATATTTCTAACAGGAGGTTGGATTTATGATACCGATTGCGAAGAATATTAAAAGGTATTTTTCTAAACTAAAAATCAGATCATTGGATGTTGCAATAATATGTATTGTCGTTGTTATATCCGTTACAGCGGGGTTCGTGGTTTTTAACGGACTCAATAGGCACGTTGTAATCAACGATAATGGGCATACCACTGCAATAAAGACAATGAAGGCAACAGTGAAAGAGGTATTGGAGCAGACAGGCATCAAAGTTGACAAAGCAGATTACGTTAGTATGCCGTTTGACGCGAAGCTCACAAAGATTCATCAGAATGTCATAAATATAAAAAGAGCGGTACCTGTTTCAATTAAGGTTGATGGGAAAGAGTTGGACGTAAAAACATATAAGGATACGGTTAAGGAAGTTTTAAGTGATAATAAGATAATCGTCGATTCCGATGACAAGTTTGTAGGGTCTCAATTAGGAGACAAAATCGTATCAAATATGAATATTTCAATAGTCCGTGTAGAGGAGAAAACGTTCACGGAGACATCGTCTATTCCATTTAAAACCATTACAAAAGAAAGCAACCGATTAGATAAGGGAGTACGAAATACAGTCAGACAAGGAAAAGAAGGCGTCAGAGAAAAATTATACAAGGTAGTTTATGAGGATGGAAAGCAGACCGCTAAACAGCTAATAAAGGATTTTGTAGCTACAAACCCTTTAAGTTGCATCGTTGAAGTCGGTACGGTTTTAAACTACAGGACATCGAGAGGCGAAACAATTAGATTTTCGAAGGTGATGGATATGAGGGCAACCTCGTACACCGCTTCTTTTACAGACACAGGTAAGAGTCCGGGAGAGCCTGGGTTTGGTATTACAGCAACCGGAGCAAGAGTAAGAAGGGGTATAATCGCAGTAGACCCCAGAGTAATACCTTTGGGAACAAGAGTATATATAGAGGTTCCCGGGAAGGCAGCCGATTATGGATATGCGGTTGCGTCAGATACAGGAGGAGCAATAAAAGGCAACAAAATTGATGTTTATTTTGAATCAGGCAGTCAAGTTGATGCCTGGGGAGTAAAGAAAGTAAAAGTTTATATACTCAAATAGACGTTTGCTATAAGGGGATGTAAACAAAAATAAAAAAAGTATTAAAGGGACTGTTAGAGCTGATCCAAGTTTATTGGATTGGCTCTTTTTCTATCAAAGTCGAATACATTATTTAACGCTATTGTGTTATAATATTTGACAATGTGTTAATTTAAAAGGTTAAGGAGTACCTATGATTAAAAACAATACGTCTGAGATAATAAAAAAACACGGGTTAAAGCTTACAAAGGCCTTGGGCCAGAACTTTCTCACTGACTTCAGTGTGGTACAAAGAATAGTTGACGCCTCTGAGATGGATAAAGATACACTTGCAATAGAAATAGGGCCGGGTGTAGGAAGTATGACCCGGGAGTTGGCAGAAAGGTCTGCCGGAGTAGCTGCAGTAGAGATAGACAAAAGGCTTATTCCTGCTTTAAGTGAAAACTTAAGCGATTATTCAAATGTCAGCATAATCAACGAAGACATAATGAAAGCGGATATTGATGCAATAATAAAAAAGTACAAGGAATTGTACAATGCAAAAAGCGTAAAGGTTGTTGCAAACCTGCCATATTATATTACTACGCCAATAATTATGCGTTTTCTGGAAGAAGTCAAAGGCGTTGATAAGATGGTTTTCATGGTGCAGAAGGAAGTTGCCGAAAGAATGGTTTCGGGACCGGGGACAAAGGACTATGGAGCTCTTTCGGTAGCAGTTCAGTTTTACTCAAACCCCAAGATAATATTTGACGTTCCTCCACATTGTTTTATTCCACAGCCGGAAGTACATTCAACAATAATAGGGTTAGATATATTAAGTGAGCCTCCTGTAGAAGTTGCTGACAAAAACCTTTATTTCAAAATAGTAAAGGCCTCCTTCGGACAAAGAAGGAAAACCCTTGTGAATGCATTATCCAATTCCGGATTTTTTAATAAAAGCAAAGAACAGATTAAACAAATACTTGAAGAAATGGGGCTAAATGGAAATATTAGAGGAGAAGTTTTGACGGTTGCACAATTTGCACAGCTTTCAAACCTGATTCTAAAATAATAAATAATTAATAAGGCTATATTTGTAAATTTCTTTTTGAGCTTGTTCAGGTGTCATATAGTGTGATCCCTGAATGAGCTCTTGCTTTATTGTCCGCTATTTTTCTTAACCTTGTGACTACTTTACTGTACCTTGTCCCGATCCTAGGTAGACAAATTTAAAAACCAATGTTAAAATATTACTGTAAATATTTGTAAGAAAAGACAAAGGAACGGTGATAGCTATTTTGACTAGAGTATTTTTGGTATCCAATACTTTCTGCAGAAGCCTTTTCCTTCTAAGTCTTTATTCTCGTTTACAGTAAAGCGAGTAAAGTCGTAAAATCTCAATATGCAACATTGTAGCAGGTCAGTATCAGGTTATTGAAATTGCTCTGATAATTCAAAGGAGGGAGGAATGGATAAGTGCAAGCAAAACTCCATTTAGTAAACTACAAAGTATGGAGTACAAACAACCTAAGCGCTTTTTACAGTAGTCACTTATGGGCTTAAGCCCACATTCTAAAAGTAAAGGAGAATTATCTTATGAAGAAATTTCATGGTATGAAAAAAATTATATTTCTCGCACTGGTAAGCGCATTTTTGATATCAAGCGTTGGTGTCTATGCACAAACTTCAAGTGAATCCTATAATCAAGACAAGTTCCAGAATAGGCAATCTTTTAAGTTTACTTCGCCGGAAGAAGTGAGTATCAATTCATTTGACAACTTGGAAAGTGTAGTTGTTGACGAGAATGAAAATGCTGGCGATAAGAAATTTGATGTAGACGCTTTGAAAAGTAGAATTATACAAAAAGAAGCAAAGCCTTCTAAGCAGGCAAATTCTTCAGTAACACTCTCGGAGGCTTATGAGCCAGACAGTTACGAGCCTAACAACGATTTTGACCAATCGTTTCCATATAGCTCTACTGAAAAAATGACTGGAAATTCGTTCGTAGAAGGTTACGTTTCAGCGGGAATCCACGATGAGAATGATGTTGATGTTTTTTCAATTAATCTTAATGCTGGAACAGATTACTTTTTCAGCTTGAAGAATTTGTGTCACGACTACGATTTGGCCGTGTTTTCTCCCGATACGTCTTCATATTGGGCGAACATGCAATATGAAACAACCGCTGAATCTTTTTATATGAATGCGCCAACTTCAGGCACTTATTATATAGTAATATTCGGTAATGGTATGCCCGAGTATTTAAATTATTTTTTCAAGGCAGTAAAAGCGATTCAAACAAAAAATGTCACAATACCTTCAGGTTTAACATTTAATTTCAATGGCGCAGGCACAACGCCATACCTTTCATTTGATACAAGGAACATTATTCCTTCCGATGCTGTCTTAAATTCTGTCTATATTGACAGCAATGGTAATGGCTATTGGGTTGGCTTAACAAAGTATTTAAGGGCTTCTGACGGTACAGTATATTCTAATCAAGACCGTACAGGACTAGATTACATTAATTATCCAGACAATACGCAATATGCTTCACAGTTATGGGGCATTGCAGGAAAGGTTTACGAGCCGACTACGTACTTTTCGTGGAAACCAAATGTAAGTATGGAATATACATATGTCGAAGTAGAATAAATAGAGTGAACCAAATTTTGGAAAAAAAGTATACAGTTAAGGTATTTATTAGCCGATAACTTATTAAAGAAAAGTATAATAATTTTATACCAATCACCTTAAAATTATTATACCGTATACGGGAGGTGTGTTATCACATGCAAGTTAATTCAAACTATGGTTCATTGGACAATTATTACTCCATGAGGAATTTGTTTACGAAACATTCAAATATCTCTAATGAAGAGTTTGATACTTTCTATGATAATTATCAAACTGAACCATTGAAAAAGAAACAGATTAGTGATTTTTTTTCAAACAATAATATTACTGCTGTAAGGAATTTTGTATATGAAGTAACGCCCGAGGAATTATTTAACAACCATATAGGTAATGATAATTTCAATTTCACATCAAGAAATGCCCTTAACAGCACTCAAAATTCTATATCTTTTGTTCCAGGAGATATGTTTGATTTAGGCGATGGGTACTATTTAGAAATTACAGAGAATGCGGTTTTACCAAAATGCAAAAACGAGGCCTATGACCCGAACAGAATGAAGGAAGTTTCAGATATTGCAGGTGCATTGAATACATTTATACGTTTTGCTAACGGACAAACAGGTTCAATGTTTTTTGATGAAGTTCAACAGAACAGGATTGCACCTTTACTTTCTAAACTAGGTATTGATTTATCAAAGTCATTTACTGTAAACAATTCTGATTTTAGTAAAGTCAATGGAAATATCCAAAAACAAGGGGGGGCTTATGGACAACCGGTTTTTACGGACCAATTAACGAAAAACCTTATAGCGCGCGCAATAGATAAATATGTTAATAACTTTATATATGAATGAAACAACTTAATATATTTGTAAATTTCTTTTTGAGCTTGTTCAGGTGTCATATAGAGTGATCCTTGAATGAGCTCTTGCTTTATTGTCCGATAAAAAGATTCCATTACTGCATTATCATAAGAGTAACCTTTCGGCAATATAAGGGGAGCATATCACTATCAAAAAAAATAGTCTTATTTTTTTATTTATATCATATATTTTTACTGTTAGGAGTAATCTGCTTAAAAAAGGAGAAATCTGCAATGGGAAATGCATATGAAAGACAGTTTCATATATTTAAGACAATGGATAATAATTGGGAAAACCCCGGCGGATTTATAAAAGTGGAAATCAACGTTGATAATACTCGTTTTCAGCTTTCCTTAAATAATTTATCAGATAAAAAAGATTCAGCCTATAATCTTTACGGTATACATAAAGACGAGAATACACTAACATATACTGATATATGCCGGATACAACCAATTAACGGAAGAATAGATTTGAAAACTAATTTTCCGATTGAAGCGATAGGCTCAAATAAGCTCAATGTGCATGACATAAATATATATGCAGTAATATGCCGTAGCACAGATAATAAAGCCTCAGGAACGATAAAGTGTCCTTTAGTAGCATATACAAAAGGAGAACAGTTGTGGAAAGAGCAATTTGAAAGGTTACTGGAACAACCTCCCGTGATAAAACATGATAAAACACCTGAACTCGAAGCTGAAGATAAAGCTAGCTATCAGGGAATACCCGAAGAAGCTGAACCCGAGATTAATCTAACTCAACAAGATGAGGTAATCGATAAAACAGAGGTAATCAATATACAGCCATGGACTGTGCTAGAGGAAGCAGAAAAAGAAGATAAAGAGTACCCTGTTGAAATGCCTGACACGGATGACACAGAACAGGAACGGGAGGACTTTGAGTCTGCAAAGGATGCTCCCATACCAGAACTATCCAGTAAATTTCAGGGTGGTTTGTCAAGCGTATATCAAAACCCTTACGAAGAAGAGGCGAGGGAAATAGACGAATCTGTTGAACAGGAAATGGAGGAATCAGAGGAGACAGAGGAATTCGGGGAAGCACAGAATGTATGGAAAAGGATTCAAGATGATTTTAATGATATTTCATCAATTAAGATAGATGAATCTGAGGAAGGGAAGCAGTCAGGAGAAGACAGGGAACCTTCATTCAACATGCAGCTTTTGAAACAGGAGCTTGATAATAGCTTTGAGGAATATAACCCATTCAGAACAAGGAATAGAAGCTTTAGATGGTGGAAGATAAACAGTCCTGGCTTTCTTAACAATATTCTTTTTAGGAATAATATTAAGACTTATCTTTTGTTTAATCCCAAGGTTATGCTTGCACATTATAAGTACAGGTATATTATCCTAGGAATTAAGAATAACAGACAGCCCGGCAGGGAAAAGCTCATATGCGGTATACCCGGTGTCTATAATATAGACGATAATCCTTTTAACAGTGAAGGTAGTTGGGTGCAAATGGAAGGCTTCAGACCCAAATACGGAGCCTTTGGATATTGGGTTGTAATGCTGGACCCCAGAACCGGTAAGATATCAAAAATGAAATAATAATCGCTGTTTTAAACCAACTTAGCAGGGTAAATATTAGACATACCAAATTTTTGATTTATTGGAGGCAGGAAAATGGCTATAAAATGGAGAGACAGCCTTGCTATAGGTATAACTGAAATAGATGATCAGCACAAGAAACTTTTTGAAGCTATTGATAAGTTGTTTACAGCATGTGTACAGGGTAAAGGCAAAGAGGAAGTTGTCAATACCATTAAGTTTCTTGAGGACTATACGATAGTTCATTTTACTGATGAGCAGGAAATGCACAAAAAGTACAACTATCCTGAGAAAGATGCCCACAGAAAGATACATGATAATTTTCTTAAAAGCTTTGAAAAGCTAAAGGAACAGTTTGAACAGGAGGGTGCCAGTCCGCTTTTTATTTCGACAATAAACAAACAGGTGGTAGATTGGCTTATACAACATATAGGTAAAGCTGATAAGGCATTTGCGGTGTATGTAAAGGGTTAATGTAAAATTTGTAAAAATAATACAAAAATTCAACAATGTTTCAACTTTCCATAAGAATTTATTTGCCGAATTATGGTGCTATATAGTATAATTAAGGTTGTGGTTAGCAATTTGAAGGAGCTGATATACCTTGACTGCAAAAAACAAAGTTACTATACGTATAGCCGGCAAGGATTATACTCTGGTTGGAAGTGAACCTGATGAGTACATACACAAAGTTGGCCTTTATATTGACAAGAAGATGAACGAGATAATGCTAAGAAACAGCAGCTTTAGCACGTCTTTGGCTGCAGTACTTACGGCAATAAACGTAGGTGACGATTATTTCAAATCCAAGACCAGAGAGCTTTCTCTTGAAAAAGAGAAAGACGAGCTCGTAAGTGAAATGGAAAAACTTAAGAGTGAAGTTGAACAATTAAGAGAGCAAAATCAAGAGTTGACCGCCAAAAACACATCTTTGCAGGTTGAATTGGCAAAGAGAGAGGCTGAACTTGGAGAGGTAAGAAACTCCATAGGCAGGGATAATCAGGTAATCGCTCAGAAAAGCCTTGCAGGGTATGACATGTGAAAAATTTTTGACTAATTGCAGGCCGGAGGAAATAATAATTTCTCTGGCTTTTTTAATGTTAAAATACCTTTTAGAAGGAAGGGTAATGTGAAACAAAGAATTATATAATATATATGACAATAATTCTTTAAGGAGAAAGCCATGAAAGTAATCTTTACATTTTTAGACGGAGTAGGGATTGGTAAAAAAGATAAAACGGCAAATCCTGTGTATGCCAGTAAACAACAGGTACTTGCCCGACTTATTGATAATGCCAGATTTCAAGTTGATGCTTCAATGGGTGTGGAAGGTCTTCCCCAAAGTGCAACGGGTCAGACATCAATATTCACTGGAGTAAATGCCCCTGAGGTGCTTAATAGGCATTTAAGCGGACAACCTACTATTTCTCTTAAAAAGGTTATTTATAAATCAAATATATTTAGCGAACTTATAAAAAGAGGGTATAAAGTCACCAGCTCAAATGTTTACCGGGATGAGTATCTTCAAAACATGCTCAACGTAAAGGACAGGAGAAACAGACCTTCGGTAACATCTGTCATGGGCATGGCAGCCGGAACCGATTTCAGGACAGTAAATGAATTCATAAAGGGAAACGGAGTATACCATGATATTACAGGAGATATACTAAAGGAGTCGGAATACGAGGTTCAACCCATTACTCCACAGAAGGCGGCACAAAACCTTTATAGCCTTAGCCGCAATTATGATTTTACATTGTTTGAGCATTTTTTAACTGATATACAAGGCCACAAAGGGGATTTTGATGAAGCTGTGAAATTAATAGACAGACTGGACAGCTTTTTTGCCGAATTGATAAAACAGATGGATTTTCAAGAGGATGTTTTAATTATAACCAGCGACCATGGGAACATTGAAGACCTGAGTGTTCATACCCATACAATGAACAAGGTACCTGTGGTAGTACTGGGCAATAAAGCGGAAAACTTAAAAACAGAGGTTCATTCACTGACAGACATTATGCCCTTTGTGCTTGAGTTATTTTTAAAAAATGATATTGAAGTGCAGTAATTTAATGGATATTTGGAGGTAGCAGTTTGGCGAAAAAAATAGAACTATTGGCACCGGCAGGAACATATGATGCCTTTTTGGCTGCAATAGAAAATGGGGCAGACGCAGTTTACCTTGGAGGCAAACTGCTTAATGCAAGGCAATTTGCAGGAAATTTTGATGAGGAACAGCTGGAAAGGGCATTAGATTACGCTCATACCAGGGATGCCAGTGTGTTTCTTACAATGAATACTCTGGTTTTGGATTCGGAAATGCAGGAAGCTTTGGAGTACGCCTCAAAGGCATATGAAATGGGAGTAGATGCTTTTATAGTACAGGACGTGGGTTTGGCTACCAATTTGATAAAACTGATACCCGGAATTACATTACATGCCAGTACACAAATGACAATTTACAGCACCGAAGGCATAAATGCCCTTGAATCACTTGGGTTTAGCAGAATAGTGCTGGCCAGGGAACTAAATCTCCAAGAAATAAAAAGAATTTGCGGAAAAACTCCTCTTGAAATAGAGGTTTTTGTACACGGTGCTTTGTGCATATGTGTTTCAGGACAATGCTATATGAGCAGTATGATAGGCGGTAGGAGCGGAAATCGTGGGAAATGTGCTCAGCCTTGCAGGCTACCCTATTCCATAAAGAGGGATGGTAGTGACATAGGAAGCGGATATCTTATCAGCCCAAAAGACATCTGTTATATAGATCATTTATCTGAACTTATTGATGCGGGTGTAACCTCACTAAAGATAGAGGGGAGAATGAAGAGTCCTGAATATGTGGCTTCTGTAGTTGGTACCTACAGGAAGTATCTTGACTTGATTTATGAGGAGAAAGGTATATCTAGCAGTAAACCTAGTAGACATAAAGTTACACAAGAAGATAGACACAAACTGCTCCAAAGCTTTAATAGAGGAGGGTTCTCTAAAGGTTACCTTTTAGGTAAAACAGGTCCGGAAATGATGGCATATGAAAAGCCTAAAAACTGGGGAACACCTTTAGGAAGTGTGGTTTCACAGGACAAAAGCGCAAATTCTGTTTTAATAAAGCTTGAAAATACTCTTGGCATGGGTGATGGGATTGAAATATGGTCCGGCAGTAAGTTTCAGGAAAGCCCTGGCGGAATTATAACAAAAATAGTAAATGACAAAAGATTAGTAAGGAAGGCTCACAAGGGTGATACTGTGTGGGTTTCAGTCATAAAGGGAAATGTGCAGAAGGGAAGCAGAGTTTACAAGACGTCGGACAAGGAAATGCTGGAGCAGGCTGCTGCAACCTATTCAAAGGGAAGTAGAAAGTCTGGTATAACTGCATTTTTCACCATGAAGCACGGACAAGCACCAGTATTAACTTTGCAGGATGCCTATGGAAATAGTGTCTCGGCAACAGGGGAGCAATTACCGCAAAAGGCTGTAAATAAGCCATTGACAAAGGAACGAATTCTTGAACAATTGAAAAAGATGGGTTCAACACCTTTTGATATAGTGGACATTAACCTTGACATTGATGAAGATGCGGTCATTCCGATAAGTGAGCTTAACAACATAAGAAGAAGTGCAGGAGAGCAATTGGAACAAAAAAGAATTTTATCCTTTAAAAAAGAAGCAGCTAACTTTGATAAAAGAACATTTAATCCAATTTCATATTTCCCGGGAAATGTTCAGAAGATAAACAAAGATAAGAAAATATCTGCTATGTTTCACGATTACCCTGAAGGGATGGACTTTAGAGGCTTGGATGTTGACAGAGTGTATTTAACCTTTACGGAAATAATGGGAAATGAGGGTGTGTTGCGCGCAAAAAGTATTCATGAAACAGGGAAGGAAGTATATGCGTATATCCCTGCTGTTATAAGAGGGAATTACACAGATATATTGAATAAGAGCCTGAAAAATGTTTCCGAGGTTGTGGACGGATTTTTGGCAGGAAGTCCCGCTGTTTATGATATAATACGGGAAAAGTTGGGTAATAATGTTCCGGTAATCGGCGACTATACTATAAATATAATTAACAGCTATTCTTTGAATAAATTAAAAGAGCTGGGATTCACCGGAGGGACTCTCTCTTGTGAACTGAATCTGTCTCAGATAGCTGAAATGAAATATCCTGAGGATTTTGATAATGAACTTGTGGTATACGGGAAAATCCCTGTTATGACTAGTGAATACTGTCCTGTAGGTGGTAGCATAGGAAAATGTGAACCTCAGAAGTGCGACAAGCTTTGTAAAAAAGGTGTTTATACGCTTAGTGACAGAAAGGGTGTTGAATTCCTTGTTAAAAGCGATTGCATTGACTGTCGCAGTACAATATTTAATTCAAATGTACTTTTTGCACCTGAGTTTTCAGACCAGATAAGTAAAACGGGGATTGACCATATAAGATTAAATTTTGTAGATGAAACTGAAAAGGATATACACGACATATGTTCCTTATATAGAAGTTTGCTTGGGCATGATAAAATAACACCTGATATGGAAAAATTGATTGAGAGGATTAAAGCATCAGGTTTTACAAAAGGTCATTTTCAAAAGGGAGTATAAGTTATTGAAATGAGGTTTACATAACGTGAATGGAAATTAACTACTTGGGAGGTAATATAATGTCTGTTGAGATATTTATAGAATTGTGCAGAGAAGATGCTGTTTTACCAAAATACGCCAATCCGGGTGATGCCGGTATGGATGTTTATGCAGCGGAAAGTGCTATAATTGCGCCTGGTGAAACAGTCGTAGTACCCACGGGGTTGAAACTGGCAATACCCGAGGGTTATGAAATTCAGGTAAGACCCCGCAGCGGAATATCCTTTAAGACACCTTTAAGAGTCCCGAATTCACCGGGTACAATTGATAGTGGATATCGGGATGAGTTGGGCATAATAATTTCAAACAGCTCGGATATGGATGTTCCCGATAACGGAGAGACTCCTTTTACGCTGGATGAAAAGGAAAACCGCAAGGGAACATATATTATAAGAAAAGGTGATAGAATCGCTCAGATAGTTTTGCAGGTGGTACCAAAGATGGAATTTACTATTGTTGATTCGGTTAGGGAAATAGGAAGTAACAGGGGCGGTGGATTTGGGTCTACAGGAATTACGAAGTAAGCTTTTATATAAAGAAAGGAGGCTGATTTTATCAAAGTAAATGGTAATATACAATCTATAAGGGATAAAGTTCTGCAGGAATTGGAGGACTTATACGATAAAAAATATGGTTCAAGGGATTTGGTTCCAGAGGAACTTGCCTTGACTATTTGCAGAATATCAGCAGAAATAAACAGGGAAATATCTGTGCTGATTAATAGAAGGGGTATTGTAGCTGACATAAGCATAGGCGACAGCGGAACCGTAACCCTACCTCAAGTAGACGGAAGACGTGGAACATCAAGGCTTTCAGCAATAAGGTGTATTCATACACACCCTAATGGTAGCGGCATGCTGTCACAGGTAGATGTAAGCACACTGCAAAAGCTCAGATTGGATACGATGATAGCTGTTGGTATTGTTGATGGACAGCCATCGGATATATATGCGGGCTGTATTAACCATGAAGAGGGTGTTGACATATATGGCCCCTTTGAAATCAAGGATACCCGTCTAAACTATATCTATAGAATAATAGAAGAATTGGATGCCTCGGCAAAGAGCGAAATTTATGAAAACGAAGAAGACGCAGAGACTGCAATACTTGTAGGCTTGGAGACTTCTCAAAGCAGACTGGAGAATGTAACATCAGGAGATGCCCAAGAATCCCTTGAAGAACTTGAGGAACTGGCAAAGACAGCAGGAGCCGTGGTGGTAGACAAGGTAGTTCAAAAGAAACAAACAGAAGATTCTGCTTATTACATCGGCAAAGGAAAAATAGAGGAACTGTCTTTAATGTGCCAGGCAAGGGATGTTCAGCTTCTTATTTTTGATGATGAACTTTCAGGGGCCCAGATAAGAAATATCGAGGAAATGATAAAGGTAAGGGTAATAGACAGAACAACCCTTATACTTGATATATTTGCCCAAAGGGCTGTTTCAAAAGAGGGTAAACTTCAGGTAGAACTAGCACAGCTTAAATACAAGCTTCCGAGACTTATGGGTATGGGAACCCAGCTTTCAAGGCTTGGAGGAGGTATAGGAACCCGAGGCCCCGGTGAAAAAAAGCTTGAGGTAGACCGGAGACATATACGTAGGAGAATAACCGGCCTTGAGCAGGAATTGAAACAGCTGGAGAAGAGAAGGCAGTTTTTGCGGAGCAACAGAATAAGCAATAACACACCAGTAATAGCAATTGTGGGATATACCAATGCCGGGAAATCAACGTTAATGAATAGGATGTGCGGTTCATCCGTATTTGTTGAAGATAAACTTTTTGCGACTCTTGATCCTTCTGCCAGACAGCTTACAATGAGCGATGGAAGGGAAGCGGTTCTCGTTGATACGGTTGGGTTTATCAGAAAGCTGCCTCATGATTTGATCGAGGCCTTTAAATCCACACTGGAAGAGGCAGTTCATGCAGATATGCTATTACACGTGGTAGATGCTTCAAACGAGAATGCTGCAATGCAGATATCTGTGGTAGAAAAGTTATTGGAAGAGCTAGGGGCGTCAACTAAAAACACTATACTGGTGCTTAACAAGCAGGATTTGGTTAAAGATGGCCGGAGGATAAGTACTTTGGGCTATTCATCAGTTTGTGAGATATCAGCTGCTACAGGGGATGGCATTGAACAGCTACTGGAAAAGATAACAGAAGGTTTTATGCATCGGCTAAAGGAGGTAAACCTTCTTGTACCGTATAATGATGGGTGGGTCATGCCATATATATACGAAAATGGACAAATAATTGACCAGGAATATGAGGAAGGCGGGATAAAGGTAAAGGCTCTGGTTAAGGTGGAGAAAGTTGGAAGACTGAATGATTTTATGGTTGTATAAATCCACCAGTTAGAGTATTATAATATTAACAGACAACTAAATAAAAACTAAATTCTATCAGGAAGGGGTTTTGATTATGCTTGTTAGAAACTGTGCAGGTGGAGTGGTCTTTTCTGGGGAGAAAGTGTTTCTTTTAAAAAACGAGAAGGATGAATGGGTACTTCCCAAGGGGGTTATCAGAAATGGAGATTATCCCGATGAGGTAGCCATAAAGAGAGTAAAGGAAGAAACAGGAATTGATGCCGAAATTATTTTAGCAGCAGGCAATACCAACTATGAATTTTTCTCTGTAACACGTCAACGTCCGGTTTGTAACAAGATTACCTGGTATTTAATGAAATCCCTTAATGATGATTTTGAATTGAATAGAGAAGAGAATTTCAGTGAAGGCGGATACTTTTCCATTGACGAGGCTTTGGAGAAGATTACTTACAGTCAAGACAGGGCACTTATAAATTTGTCGTTTGCGAAATATAAAGAGCTGGCTTAGTAGGAAGTATCAGCACTCCCGGTTTTGGGGGTGCTGTTTTTAGATATGGGATAATATTTAAGAAAATAGTTTACATAACTCGAAGGTTTATACTAATGGGAGGTCATTTTGTTACCTGAATACAAAACAATATTAAATTCCGCAGAGGCGGAGTTTGAAGAAAAAAAGTCCAGATTTATTGCTAATGTTCGTCCGGTAACATGTGAGGAAGAAGCACTGGAGTTTATTGAAACAATGAGGTCAAAGTACTGGAATGCTACCCATAATGTATACGCCTACAGTATAAACAACGAAACCTTTGTTCAGAGATACAGCGATGACGGAGAACCTTCTGGGACAGCTGGTATGCCTACACTGGAGGTAATAAAAAGGATGGGCCTCCAAGATGCGGTTGTAGTAGTCACTCGATATTTCGGAGGAACATTGCTGGGTGCTTCGGGACTTATACGTGCATATAGCAAGAGTGCTTCCCTTGGACTTGAAGCCGCAGAAATAGTAACACGTAAGCTGTGTTATAACCTGAATATTATAATAGAATACACTATTTTCGGACGGCTTCAGAATATGCTTATTTCAAATAGTAATATTATCAAAGAAATTAGATATGAGCAGGATGTTGAACTTTGTGTCCTTATAGAGGTTGGTAATGAGGAAAAACTCATGAAGGAGATTGTTGAGGTTTCCAATGGACGAGCTATCCAAGACCTTGGCGAAAAAACTTACATTACATTAGGCAGTGATGGAAGGTTGATTATTTAGCAAATAACTATTATAATTTATAATGGATTTTAATTGTAAAATAAAGCTTTAGCTTTTAAAAGAATATAAATAGGATTTATTAGGAGGTAAACATGTCAGGGCATTCAAAATGGGCGAATATTAAACGCCAAAAAGGTGCAGCAGATGCTGTCAGAGCCAAGATTTTTACTAAGCTGGGAAGAGAAATCCAGATAGCGGTAAGAATAGGGGGGGCTGACCCAAATGGAAATTCTAAACTAAAGGATATTATCGCTAAATGTAAAGCAAATAACATGCCAAATGATAATATTCAAAGAAGTATTAAGAAGGCATCGGGTGAAGCTGATGGTTCCAATTATGAAGAAATAACCTACGAAGGCTATGGCCCCGGCGGAGTTGCTGTTATATGTGAATGTACTACAGACAACAGGAACAGGACAGCCGGCGACCTGAGGCATTATTTTGATAAATTCGGTGGAAACCTGGGACAAAGTGGCTGCGTATCATTTATGTTTAACAAAAAAGGAGTTATAGTTATCGAAAAGGATGACAAGGTTAACGAAGAAGCCTTGATGATGGAAGCCTTGGATGCAGGAGCAGAAGACTTTGATTCAGATGATAACTGCTACGAAATAGTAACAGACCCTGCTGATTTTTCAGCTGTTCGTGAGGCACTTGAAGCAAAGGGCTACGAATTTATTGAAGCAGAGGTTTCAATGATACCAACTACTACTACAAAGCTTACAGACCCCGAACAGATAAAGTTCATGGACAAGCTGATAGATGCTTTGGAAGACCTTGACGATGTGTCAAATGTTTACCACAGTTGGGAGCAGGAAGAGGAAGACGAAGAAGAATAAGATATTTAAGGTTATTGCCAATTTTTCTCAGGTTATTAAAAAGCCTGATTAGAATTGGCAATTTTAATTTTCAAACCTCATCAATTGATTTTTGTCAAAATCCCATTCGGGAGTTTCCAACGTATCGCCAAAATTAGTTGAGTACCAAGGACTTATAGCTTCATTTTCAGGATTTTTAAGAATATGGATACTTTGTGCAGGCATGTAGCTCTGTGCCGTCAAGAATATCTTTTCTCCTGTTTTTTTGTTCTCCGCCATATCCAGTACGATAACAGCGTGGCCGGGAGTTGCACCCTTTACGAATACATCTCCTATTTGCATGTTTTCTATAGATACAATTTTCATCTCTTTTGAAAGAGACAAAGTTCCTGCGTAAGAAAAGACTACATCAAGATATTTTCTGAAACTGCTATATTCTTTTGAAAAATTAGAATTTTTTATCCAGTAAGTTTTGTTACCCTTAACTATAATTCTGTTTCCATTCATCCATTTCCAGTAATCAGCGTTAAAGCCGTTTGTAAAATTAAAATGTATTCTTTTGTAAAGTCCTTGGCTGTACAAATATTCAGCTCTTAATCTGATAACTGCATCAGCACATTGTTGTAAATCTCTATTTTCAACATCAATATCAAGAATGGCAGCATGAACATTCTTTTGAGTTACCTCACCATTATAAAGCTGTATCTTTGTACCATCGGCCTTTACAGGTAAAGCTCTTAGGTATTGACCAAAGGAGTTGTTTTCTACATTTATTCTTTCGAAGCCTTTAGGAACCGTAATTCTTTCTTGCACCGTTTGTCCCTTGGGGTTAATAAGCTTCTCAGGCTTTTCGATTGTAGGAGAAGGTGTGACGGCTGATTGTGTTGGTTCAGCGACAGCGCTTTTAGTGCTTTTAGCAGGATTTGTATTTGAACATGCCGAAAGTAGGAGTAGTAGAAGTAGAAGCATTGTAATTAATAATTTTTTCATTGGTTATCCTCCTGAATCTATTGTAACAAATTTTACAATTTGTGGATACTAGAGACTATATTTTTGGAAAAAAAGTCGGACAGCTAAAATTTGGGTATGATATTATATTTTCATCTTAAGAGACTAAAGGAGCGCTTCTTTAATGAACTATTATGAAAGAATTCAGAAATCTATTGATTACATTGAAGACAACCTTGAAAATAAGATTAACCTGGATTTTGCTGCTCAACAAGCATATATGTCTGCGTCAAACTTTTATAGAATGTTTTTTGCACTAACCGGCTACTCGGTAAAAGAATACATCAGGCTTCGAAGGATTAGCCTGGCGGCTTTTGAACTACGAAGGAACAATACTTGTTTAATTGATATTGCAATAAAGTTTGATTTTGAGAGCGGGGACAGCTTTTCAAGGGCTTTCAAACGTGTAACGGGATTTCTGCCAAGTGATTATAGGAAACAGAAAAACTTGTACAACTTTGAGAGGATTGATATTATGGAAAAATATTTCGATATTCAGGACAAAGAACTGATAGAGAATTATCCTGATATAAAGGTTTTAAAGGAGTTGGAGCCAACTCGTGTAGCATATTTTTGCTATTATGGAAAAGAACCCGAGCATCACGCTTTTAGTGTAATGGCAGAGTGGCTAAATAAGCATGGTCTCAATGTAAATGAACAGAACTTACGTATTTTCGGTTACAATAACCCGAGTCCTTCATCTCCTGAGGAAGAAGAATACGGGTACGAGGTTTGCGTCACTATTGCTGATAATACAGTTGTAAATGATCACCTTGTGAAGGAAAAAGTTCTAGATGGAGGACTTTACGCTGTTACAAATGTTAAACGCGGACAGGATGGAAATATAGGAGATGAAATTGTCAAGGCGTGGAACCGTTTTAATAAGTGGCTTTCGGATAGCAAGTACGTATATGGAGGACATCAATGGTTGGAAGAGCACCTAGGCTTTGATGACAATGCCAACCATATCGGCGGAATAGACCTATATATGCCTATAGCCTTAAAATCCAAAGATTATGACATAACTAAAACCTTTGATAACGTAGAACCTATGTGGACGGCAACATTTACTGCAACTGGGAAAGATGCAGCAGAAAAAGCACGTGCTTTCTTTTTCAAATGGGCAGATTCCCAAGGCTTCTTTAATGACAGCAAGCCACATAGATTTTTTGCTTACTATGACCATGAGAGAATTGGGCATAAAGACTTTTTCTATAAAATCCATGTTACAGTTGATGAAGAATTCAGGACTGATAATCAGGATATTAAGCAAGAAGAGTTTAAAGGCGGTTACTATGCCATAATGAAAGCAAAATATAGTTATAACGGCTGGGCATGGGGAGAGTTTCTTAAATGGTTATCTAAAAGTACGGAATTTGACTTGGGAAACTATTGGTTTTTTGAAGAATACAAGCTGAATAAACCTGAACTTGACATGGATACAGAGGTAGTTTTATATATGCCTGTAAAACAAAAAGAGTAGGGATACCCTGCAACATAGTGCATGAATTGACGGGATACGTAATTATGTCCATGTTAGACTGATTATCGAAGGGAGGTTATGCGTATGAACTGGCTTGATAAGATGAATGAAGCAATTTGCTATGTAGAAGATAACTTAACGGGAGAGATTGATTTTGACGAAGTTGCAAGAAAGGCATGTTGTTCAACCTATCATTTTCAACGTATGTTTTCGTTCATTACAGATGTACCGTTGTCTGAATACATAAGACGCAGACGGCTTACTCTTGCAGCGTTTGAACTTCAGAACAGCAATAAGAAGGTAATCGACCTTGCACTAAAGTATGGCTATGAGTCCCCGGATGCGTTTACGCGTGCATTTCAAAATCTACATAGTGTCACGCCAACAGCCGCACGGGACAGAGGCATACAGCTAAAAGCCTATCCACGCATTTCCTTTCACATTTCGATTAAAGGAGATATGGAAATGAATTATAGAATTGAAGAGAAGGAAAGTTTTTCAGTATTTGGAGTTGAAACAGTTATAAGTAAGATAGATGGGAAATGTTATGAGAAAATACCTGAATTCTGGCTTAAATCAATCAAAGACGGGACTGTGGAACGTATTTTAAAAGCAGCCGACAGTGGGAATCCTGATATGTTGCTGAATGCAGCAATATACGGGCATGGAAATGACGGTACACATCATTATATGTTATGTCAGATAACTCCCAAAGAAGGTATTACAGAAGGCTTTGTACAACTGGAAATACCAAAACTGACTTGGGCTATTTTTCCTACAGAAGAGCATACGGAGGACAAAACTACAGAAAAGGTACAGTCAATATGGGAACGTATATACCCGGAATGGTTTCCCTCCTCAGGTTACCAACATGCAGATGCACCTGAATTTGAAATTTACTACAAAGTAGGCGATAATAAATTTGTAGTAGAAATCTGGATACCTGTTATAAAAATTTAATCATGGAGAATAAATTATGAATAAAAATAAGTTTGCTGTTACGCCACCAATGGGTTGGAACAGTTATGATTACTATGATACTACCGTAAATGAGGAACAGGTTAAGCAAAATGCCGAGTTTATGGCTGCAAACTTAAAAGAATTTGGTTGGGAATATATAGTTGTTGATATATCTTGGTATAGCCATGAGGCAGGCCTAAAAAGAGAGGAATTCCAATATGTTCCCTTCGGGAAAGTGGAAATTGATGAATATTCCAGACTTTTTCCATGTCCCGAGCGGTTTCCATCCTCTGCTAACGGTAAGGGTTTTAAGCCTCTGGCTGATTATGTGCATAGCCTTGGGCTAAAGTTTGGGATTCACATTATGAGAGGTATTCCCAGAATTGCAGCCCACAATCACATGAAGGTTTATGGAACTGATAGAACAGCCAATGAGATTGCCGACCCATATTCTATCTGTATGTGGAACCCTGATATGTATGGATTAGAGGTCAATAAACAAGGAGCTCAGGAGTATTATAATTCTATCTTCAATTTATATGCCCTATGGGGTGTAGACTTTATAAAGTGTGATGATATATGCAGACTTGACATGAAATCTGCCGAAAAAGAAATCGAGATGATTTATACTGCGATACAAAATTGCGGACGTCCAATGGTTTTAAGCTTGTCGCCGGGGCCTGCCCTTATAAATAAAGCATGGCACTATGAAAAATATGCGAACATGTGGAGAATTACAGATGATTTCTGGGATAGCTGGCCGCTGGTAAAAAATATGTTTGAGAGATGTGAAATTTGGCAAAATCACGTTTCAGAAGGTTGTTACCCCGATTGTGACATGCTTCCACTGGGGTACATCGGCAAAGGCTTCGGGGAAGAACGATTAACAAATTTCACTAGGGAAGAACAGATTACTATGATGACCCTTTGGTGTATCTTCCGTTCTCCCCTTATGGTTGGAGCAGAACTAACCAAGCTGGATAAGTGGACAATGGAACTTATGACTAATAGTAAAGTATTAAGACTTTTGACCCACTCAACAGGTGCGAAACAGATTTCAAGGGATGATAAGCAGGCGATATGGCTTTCAAGAGATACAGAAAAGGAGGCTTACTATCTCGCCGTATTCAATCTCAGTGACCAAGAGAGGAATATTCAAATAACTCCTGCGGAGCTAGGCTTTGACTGCCTTAAGGGGTGTGTTTTTGAAGAATTGTGGTGTAAGGATAGTATAGACAATGTTGATGATAAGTTGCAGGTAACTATTGCACCGCACGGGGCGAAACTGTTTGAAATTTCCATAAATATCCTTTATACTGATGCTTAAAGGAGATATTTTATGACTAAAAAATTTGTGGTTATACCTATACTGTTTATTCTTATTTCTCTTGTAGGTATTAAATATTTGATACCTTTGGATAAGTCCGTTCATAAGGAAATTAAGAAAGAGGATGTCCTAAGAATAGAGAGTTGGGGGATTAAGGCATTTGGCCATAGCCCTACAGAGATAAAAGACCCTGTCTTATTTGATAATATAATTAAGTGGTTTAATAATTCATCTGATATAAGAGAAAATCCGGAGTTTGCAGGGACGACTCCGGAGGCTGGCATTAATATAATATTAAAATCCGGTAAGGATATAAATATTCTAGAGGGAGCTAGAGATTTTGAGGTACAGAGAGATGATGTAAGAGATAAAAATATATCTTACTTTGCAGTACAAAAAGATATCGCCAAATATCTTGACGATTTACGTTCAGGAGGGAAATAGATGAATGAAAAGAGGCCCATTATAGTAACTATAATTGCTGATTTAACTATTTTGGCTGCAATGTTTTCAATAGGAGCAACTATTTTCCCTGCATATTTTAAAAAACTGGGATTTGAGTTAAATCTATTGCCAATTTATTCAAACAGTGTTGTCAATATACTGCTTTCGTTAGTACATATAACTGCCGCAGCCGGATTATTGCTCCTTAAAAAATGGGGCTATAGGCTAATGATTATTTATACTATTTTCTTTATGTTGGTAGATGTTATTTGGTGTTTACAAAGTGGAAAAATACCTATTACTTCGGGTATGATTATTTCGTTTATAATATTATCCAATATCATACATTACAGAGAGCGCTTTGTTTAAGGCGTCGAGTTTTGAAGACGGAAGAGGAGAATAAATATTGTATGAACGAATGCTAAACAAGAATACTAAGCCGACAACGGAGGAAATATTTCATACTATTGGAGATGAAGGTACAAAACATTGGAGAATGCTGGAGAGGTTTTTTAACGAATCCTATGATATTGATCCAGAGATTCGGTTCCCATTCGGAAACAATTATGGTTAGGGTATTCGACTTTATATAGTTTCTCATGTAATGGGATACTTGAATAGTAATATGATTCTAAATACTCCACCCATAAATGAACAAAACACTACTGCTTTCTGTATGTTTAAGGATTCGCCGGGGCTGATACCTTAATTAGGTCTTAAATAAAGACTACCAATTTAATGGAAAATTTTACAATTTAATGCTATAATATGGGTACTATTAATTAAAGGAGGAAAAGTATGTTTATGTCAAAACGTTTGGTATTAGTTACTATTTTAGCATTGGTGTTCACAATGGCATTTTCTTCTATGGCGTTTGCCGTTGGCGTGAATGCAGGTTCCCAAACCAAGAGTGCAGGGGATTCAGCTCTCTTACCGTCTTTTTGGTATCATCAGATATTTTCTGATAAACCGCTCTATATCCATGACGCAGATACCGATAAATGGTATGACAATGTTAAAGGAACTGTTGAAATTAAGTGGTCCAATTACGTGTCCATGGCAAAATCCATGACTGCTGATTTACAGGTTGATGACGGTACATACCAATTTACCCTTGTTACAACTGATAGTTGTTCTCCAGATTCTATTGAGGGTACTTTCAACATTATCAAAAATGGGGTATTGGTTGCATACAACATTAAGGGGCAGATTTATGGACTAAGTTCGGAAGTGGGTAACTATTTCAAATTCTATTCCGCTGACACTAAATGGCACTTTAGCGCGTATATCACTAAAAGAGATAATGAAATAATTTTACATTAAAAAATATGATTAAAGGGCGCTGTTTTGAAAACTTAAATTCAAAACGGCGTCCTTTTTCAGCTTATATATAATAATATTGCAAGGAGAGAATAATGTGAACTTATTTATAGTATTGATTTCATTTATGATTTTGAGCTTTGCTGTAGCATTTCTATCAGTTAAAAAGAAGTATCTAATATACATAATAATGGCATTAGTGTTGTTTGGGGGAGTACTGGGAGTAACCGGATTTAATTATTTTACCAATCATCAATTTAGATTAGCTATTGATTTAAAGTTCAGGCATGTAACTCAACATGAACATTTATCAGATAAAAATATTCCTCCTCTTCCTTTGCCGAATAGTACTGCTTTTTCTTATAGGTATTCAGATGAGGGAGCAACTTATTGCACAACATTAGATAAAGAACAGATTACTAATTATTTTAAGAGAATAAGTGATAAGGGTACTTATGTAAAAGATTTATTTAGTATAGATGAAAAAGAAAAGTTTAAGTTTAATTATAAAAATATACCTTTTTCAGTATCCATTGAAAGAAGTAGTAACCCAAAAAGAAATTATATATATATAGATTCAAATAAAAATTAGCAAAAGAGTCACTGAATTAAACTTAATCCAGTGACTCTTTTGAATATGTATACCACGTTAAATTTTAAAAATTGCTATTGAAGACTGCATTTCATCAGCAAGTTCCGCTAATGCTTGTGCTGAAGCTGTTATTTCTTCCATAGTTGCAACCTGTTCCTCGTTTGCAGCAGAATTATCCTGACTTAATATTGCCCCTTCTTCAGCTGCTTTTTTAATTGTTTCAGAAATCGATACAATTACCTGGCTCTGAGATGAAACAAGTTCAATTGAGGCCATTACATCCTTTACCTTACTATTTACATTTGTTACATCAGCTTTAATAGCTTGAAATGTTTCAGCGACATGCTGAGTTTTTGCAAACCCGTCTTTAACCTTCTCATTCCCTTTATTAATTGATATAACAGCATTTTCAGTTTCATTTTGAATCTCTTTGACAAACTGAGCTATTTGTGTGGCTGATATTTTAGACTGTTCAGCAAGTTTGCGAATCTCCTCTGCAACAACAGCAAACCCCTTACCCTGCTCTCCTGCACGGGCTGCTTCGATTGCCGCATTTAGTGCCAGAAGGTTTGTCTGATCGGTAATACCTGTAATAATTTCAACAATGTTTCCAATTTCTTTTGAGTGTTCTCCCAACTTTCTGATTACACTCTCAGACTCACTAACAGTTAATGTTATATCATTCATTTGTGCCACAACGTCATTTACTGTGATAATTCCATGCTCTGAAGCTGAAAAAGCCTTATCTGACAAAGTGTACATCTCTTTGCTATTTGCAGAAATTTGCTGTATGTTCGTTGACATCTCCTTTATTGTATCTGTAGAATGTTCAATGCTTCCTAGCTGTTCGTCCGCCCCTGAAGCAGCTTTCTGTGTCGCTTCGGCAATCTGCTCATTCGCTTTTGTACATTGCTCGGCACTGGCGGTTAATTCTTCTGAAGAAGCAGCAACTTGTGTAGATACGTCACTTACTTTTAATAGTATATTTCTCGTATTTTTAACCATTTTATTTAAAGAAGTTACTAATACGCCGATTTCATCCTTACTTTTAATATTTAAAGTATCAACCGTCAAGTCTCCATCGGATATTAGGTGTAGTGTGTCTGTAACTTTCTTTACAGGTGTTGATATGCTCCTTATTAATAGGTACGATATTACTATAGTAAAGAGCACTGCAATTATGCTAATTACTATAATCAAGGTGTTGCTCTTATTTTGCACATTTATAACATCGTTCCAAGCATCATTTGTTAACTTGTCTATATCCTTTTTGATTTTATCATGAGATTCAAGAAAGCTGTCAAACAGCTGTTTACCATCCCCGATTCTTGCACGAGCCACTTCAAGTTTTCCTTGTTTGACAAGGGAGACCTGTGAATCAAAATATGTTTCAATTGCGTCAATCTTCGGTTTAGCTTCTGCCATAAGCTGTGCCATAATCGGGTGTTTGTCTAGTCTGGACTCAATTTCTTTTAATTTTAGTTTAATATCACTTTTACCGGAATTGTATGAATCAAGATACTTCTCATCCGCTGATATAAGATACCCACGTACTCCGGTTTGCTCATTAACTAAATCGGTCAATAATCCATCCGCTGCATGACCTATAGGAATAGCATCTGTTATAAGGTTTTCTGCCTGCATTTTCAAGGAGCGAGTTGCATAAATGCTTGTTCCAACGATTGCTGCCATTAATACTAGTACTAATACATAACTTGTGATAAGTTTTTTTGCTACTGACATTGGTGCCCTCCATGATGCATAATATTTTTTCTGTTTCAAAGTAATTATCGTCAGATGTATACATTATGTTAACCATAAAATACATATAATTTTATGTAAAGAGCTATTAACATTGACACTAAAAGCATATAAATGGTAATATGTGGGTGAATTGCTTCGAAGTTAACCCAATTCAAACTCTACAACAAAGGGGTAAATAGGAAAGAGAGTTAAAATTATGAAAAAGAAAATTTACATTACTATTTTGTTACTTTTATCTATATCTATAGCTATAGCTATATTTGTATGGTTACACTCACCAAAAACTATTAGCTTAGAGTACCCTGCAGTTGAATATTCCACAAAAGATATTGGTTATACAAAAGACCTAAAAATAAAGATCGAAGGGAAGTTATATAAGGGCATATTTAGCAAACCAGTTTATGAAGGTGTTATTGCTATTGACGGATATGACTTTACAAAGAAGTATGAGTTGATTCCAATTAAATTTGATCCTAAAATTATGAATGGTATAGGTTCACTTACTTATACAACTATTATTGATGGGAAACCTGTACTTGAAATGTTGGGGGCAATTTGGATAACCGATAACTTTAAGTCGATTAATATTGAGGTAAATAACTCTAAGCATAAAGGTACAATTATTTCTGCTCCTGCAAAAACATTGAAGGATGCATTAAAAATTTCGCAAACTTTTAACCGGGAAAGTACAGAAAAGTCTGAACAATACAATAAAATACCTGACCTAAAAAGAATCAATAAAACATTTATACGGTAATCCTGATATTGTACGCTCGTCCGATGATTATTCCTATGAAATTAGGAATATAAATGATGAAAGTAAATTGTTTGTTTTTTATGACTTTGGAAAACGCCATAAAAGCTTCGGAAAATATATCAGACAGAACCCATCTTCCACCAAGGTATTCCCGTATCAAAAGAACAGGGACATGGTTTCGGCACAAAAAGTATGGTGCATATAGTGGGAAAGCATGGGGGTGTATGCAGGTTTTTGGTCAAGGATGGATGGTTCATATTTCAGGCTACTACATAAAAGGTAAATCAAGTGATAGGGAATGTTAGCAAATCACAATAAGGGATTCAAGTTTATACTTGAATCCCTTTGAATCTGTCCAGACCGTTTAAAAGCTAGCAGAGTAACCATTTTTTAACAAATTTTTGTGGTATAATATAAGTATACAAACGAGGCTAGGATCGCCACCAAATCTCAATTTTTCCACAATGCTTAGAAGATTACATAGATGAAAACAGCCCGGTAACAATTATTGGGTGATGGTCGCACGGCAGGGAGTCCATCTGATTATATTGAAAGAATAAAGCTATTTATAGAGCATAGAGGAGGAATTTAAATGAATAAGAAGGTATTAATAGGTGCATTTTTAGTGGTTGCATTAGGCATTTCTCTTGTAGTAGGTTGTTCTTCTAATATAGGAACATGCGAGATAGCTCCAAGCGGGAAAGCAACCATGGTAACTTCGAAAGCCAAAGTAAACGAAGTATCCAAAAATACAAATGCTACTGAGAATAAAACCCGATACATTTCTACTTCTTTAGACCGAATTAAAAAGTACTCTGATTTCGATTCTTTAAAAATAGCACCTTATGTGTTTACTGGTATATGTATTTCAACACAACCAGTTTTTCAAAATAATACGCTTTACACATTATCAAAACTTAAATTAACAGAGGTGTTCAAAGGTAATTTAAGTGTAGGTGATACGGTATCAGTTGTTGAAATTGGAGGGAGAACTACTTATGGAGAATATAAAAAAGAATGTAATATTACTCAAAAATCTTTTGAAGTAGATGATAGTATCCCTGATGATTACAATGTTGTTGTCGGCACTGATGGATTTTTTCCTTTAGAAAAAGATGATGAAGTTCTCCTTTTTGTTGGGGATACCAATGGTTTTTTGAAAAACTTCAAAGAGCCTTTGTTTAGCATTTTTGGTGAGTATGATGGTAAATTTTATTCATCAGGTAAAGATGCATATTCTCGTAGTAGTCCTTCATCGTCAGGTGTACGAACTTTTGCGAAAAACACCTTAAAGATTAGTAAAGAACAACTTAAAGCATTAAAGTAAAAAATGTATAATTACTTTTCTTAAAATAATAGCAGCATAACTAATACTAGAATTTAGTTCAAAAATTTCAATGAACATTGGAAAAGTTACCAAAAATTTGAGATAATGAAGGATATCTTGACCATTATACACTTTACATATATAGGGGGAGTTAATTTGGACGATATAAATATCCTTTTAGTCGAAGACGATTTGGAGATTAGCCGCTTAGCCGTCAAGTACCTGCAAAAGGAAGGTTTTAAAACGGATAGTGCTGCTAACGGAAGAGAGGCATTATCCTTTATCAAATCAAAAGTATACCAGATGATTATCTTGGATTTGATGATTCCATACATTGATGGATATGAGGTGCTAAGGATAATAAGAGAAAATAACAATCCTGTGCCTGTTTTAATAATCTCTGCAAAAGCAGATAACGCAGATAAAGTGCTAGGTTTGGAGCTAGGTGCTGATGATTATCTTACAAAGCCCTTTAGTGTCGAAGAGCTTATCGCTAGAGTAAAAGCACAGCTTCGAAGATATATGCATTTTAATAACAACGAGGGTCAGATGAATATGGTATTAAGGTATAAAGATATAGTAATGAATGTACATACCTATGAATTAAGTATAGCTTCAAAATCCATTATTTTAACCTCGAAAGAATTTGATATCCTTAAATTACTTATGACAAATCCAAAGAAGATATTTACAAAGGCAAACATATTTAATGCTGTATGGGGAGAAGAATATATCGGAGATGAAAATACAGTGATGGTTCATATACGACGTCTGCGCGAAAAAGTAGAGCCTAACCCGTCGCAACCCATATATATTCAAACTATTTGGGGTATTGGCTATAAGCTGGCAGAGGTGTAGTATGCTCGACGTTATTATTATAATTTTAATTTTGGCTTCTTTAACGACAATTATAATGCTGTATTCATTTGTGACGAACATCAAATATATATCTGAAGTTATTAAAGATATTATAAATAGAAGTTCTTTTAGAAGAATAAATCCTGGTACTGTTTTGAAACCGGTGAAGCGGCTTAGTATTGATATAAACTCCTTGCTGGAGGTGCATGAAGCAAACCGGATTAAGGTTCAGGAGCTTGAAATCTCTCAAAAGCGCATCATATCCAACATTTCGCATGACTTGCGAACACCTTTGACCTCTCTATTAGGATATCTGGAAATGCTTCAAAAAGATACCTCGTTGACTGAAGAAGAGAAGGCTGAATATCTTGAAATAGCTATATTAAAAGGCAAATCTTTATATTCCTTTGTACAGAGCTTCTTTGAATTGGCTAAGTTAGAAGCGAATGATACACAATATGAACTTGAAAAGCTTGATATAAGTAATACTATTAAAGAAATAATGTTGAGCTTTTATTCGGATTTTTCACAAAATAACATTCAACCTGAGTTGACTTTACCTGAAAAGCCGGTTTATGTTTTGTCTAATAGAACATGTATCGAAAGAATTCTTCAAAACCTCATATCAAATGCTTTAAGATATGGAAAGGATGGAGGAATTATCGGCGTTACTTTGAGGGAAGTGCATGATAGGATATGGGTAGATATTTGGGATAATGGGAAAGGTATTGCAGAAAAGGATATCAAGCATATATTTGAAAGGTTATATATTTCAGAAAAATCCAGAAATAACAGCATGAGAGGCAGTGGTCTGGGACTGTCTATAGCTAAAAAAATGATAGAGAAAATGAATGGTGAAATATCTGTCAGCAGTGTTCCTAATGTTAAAACTGTGTTTTCATTTTGCATGCAAAGGTATGATATAGATTTATTATAGATGAAGCCCGGGAACCAAGTGTTCTCAGCTTCATTTTTTAGAATATAGGAATTTATATGTTTCGGGTAATTTTCTTATTTAAGGAATTTGTAAGAATTTTGTTAGGTTTATTTAAGAAAATAGATCTATATTTTTTGTTAGAAACAATTTTATGTTTTAACAAAATTTTGTTCTAGAGGGTGATGTGAAAATGGATTATATTTTACAAACGTTTAATCTTTCAAAAGAGTTTAAACATCAGAAATTGGTAGATAATGTAAATATCAATGTGAAGCGCGGAGAAATATATGGGTTCCTTGGCCAGAATGGAGCAGGGAAGACAACAACTATCCGGATGATTATGGGTATTATTCAACCCACTTCAGGAAGAATTGAGTTGTTTGGAGAAGAGTTAATTTCAGGCAGTTATAATCATTTTGGGCGTATAGGTTCAATTATTGAAACACCTGGATTTTATTCAAATCTTACAGCTATTGAGAATCTGGAAATTCATCGCAGATTAATGGGAATACCGGATAGAGCATGCATAGGAAAGACATTGAAGATGGTCGGTCTTGAGGAAACGGGGAAGAAACGGGTAAAAAACTTTTCTTTGGGAATGAAACAGAGATTGGGAATAGCCAGGGCACTTTTGCATAATCCAGAACTATTAATATTGGATGAGCCTACAAATGGATTGGATCCTATTGGTATTAAGGAAATCCGACAATTGATACTTGATCTGGTGCAAAAAAGAAATCTAACAGTTCTCATTTCTTCCCATATTCTGAGTGAGATTCAACAATTAGCAAATAATATTGGGATTATACATAAAGGTAGACTATTGCAAGAAATCGATTATGAATCTCTTCAGAAGAAAAACAGGCATTATATAGAAATAAAAGTAGATGATGATAAGAAGTCTATTGTACTAATCGAGAGAAAATTGAATATTACTGACTATAAAATTGTAGAACCCGGGATAATAAGGGTCTATGAACGGCTTAATGATTCCGGAGCAATTAACAAGACTTTAGTAGATGGCGGGATTGATGTAAAAAGTATATCACTGATGAATAGTACACTTGAAGATTATTTTATAGAAATGACAGGAGGCGTAATAAATGTATAGAATCCTTTATACAGAATTTCTGAAAATTAAAAAAGCTAAAATATTGTTATTAATTCCTATTAGTTCGTTAATTCCAGTTCTTCTTATGCTTCTTATATATATTAGTGAAACAGGAGAAAGTATGCGTGCGGCAGGATGGGAGAATTATTTGGGACATCTTCTAGTAACTTTGAGTGACTTGACGCCACCAGTATTTATTTTATTTACCGGCTTCATATTTTCAAGAGAATATAGTGATAATACAATGGACTGTATGATTACATACCCTATTTCGCGTGTAGGCATATTAGTAAGTAAAATGTTGGTAATGGTACCGGTAGTTCTTTTAGTAATGTTTTTGTCTTTTGCTTCCGGATTAATTCTAGGTAAGTTTTTAATCTATGATAGTCTATCTATGGCAGTATTTGTTGAGTATGCGAAAATATACCTTACAATATCCGTATTACAGTTAGCACTTGTACCGGTAGCAGCGACTGTAAGTATTATTAGTAAAAATATAATTGCTTCTGCTGTAGCCGCATTGGCAGAGTTTCTTTTGCTTATTGCATTTCTTAATACAAAATATAATGTTTTTTATCCTTGGGGTGTACCAGCTCTGTTTTCTTCAAAATGGGGTAAGTATCTCGAGCAAGGTAATTTTAATGTTTCTAATGCATTAATAACACTTACAGTTACTTTTGTTCTTGCACTGTTAACCAACGTTATTTATTATAGGAAAACAGAACTTATTGCAAAATAAAAGGCAGTATTTATGAAAATAGCGACTAAGGATAAACCTTAATCGCTATTTCTGTTTTAGAACTATAACCACACTGTAACAGCAAAACCGTTCGAACCCTCGGTGGGTGTTACCTACACACGATTTCCAATTCTAGCCGTATTCTCAGAGCTTATAAATTAATACTACAAGTTTTTGGCACACTATATATCAATCAAGAGGTCTTAATAATGGAAATAGTACACAATCCTTAATATTTTCACTGCTGGACAATACTTGTACTAATCTCTCAATTCCCATACCCCAACCTGATATTGGAGGCATACCATATTCCATAGCTGAAATATAATCATCATCTTTTACCATTGCTTCTTCATCACCTTTAGCATTATACAAAGCCTGTTGCTCTAGTCTTGCTCTTTGTTCAATGGGATTAACAAGCTCCGAATAACCGTTTATAATTTCAGCTCCATTTATAACTAATTGAAACCTGTCAGTAATAGTAGGGTTAGTGTCATTAGCTCTTGCTAATGGTGAGAGCTCAATAGGGTGCTCAACCAAAAAAGTTGGATTAACAATTTTAGGTCGGCTGATCTTTTTATATAACTGGTCAATCAAATTTCCAAGGCTTAAAGCTTGTAAATTTTCATGTTCAAGCCTAATACCTTTTTCTTCAATAGCGGTGAGAAGTTCTTTACTGCTACCGTAATTATCAATATCCAAACCAACATCTTGGAGGATCAATTCTTTGAATGATACTACTTTCCAATCATCAGAAAAATTGATTTCTTTACCATTAATCATAATTTTTGTTGTTCCGAACACTTTAAGTAATACATCAAGAAGCATATTTCTAGTAAAAATCATATTATCTCTATAGTTCCAGTAAGCAGAATAGCATTCTACCATTGTAAAATCCTGCAAATGTGTGGGGCTAACGCCTTCATTCCTAAAGCATCGCGCAAATTCAAATACCTTAGTAAAGCCACCAACAACTAGCCTTTTAAGATAGGTTTCAGGTGCAATTCTCATGTATATTTCAATATCAAGAGCTTCATGATGTGACTTGAATGGCTTTGCTAATGCTCCCGATGGCTTAGATTGTAACACAGGGGTTTCAACTTCTATATAGCCTGTATCTTCTAAATACCTCCTTAAATGTCTTATTATTTCTGACTTAAGCAAAAAACGCTGTCTTGTATCCTGGGACATAATCAAATCAAGATATCTCTGACGATAACAGCTTTCAATATCTGTTAGTCCATGCCACTTTTCAGGTAGTACTTTAAGGCATTTACCAAGAAAAGTGTAATCTTCGATTCTGACAGTTTTTTCTCCTGTTTTTGTAGTAAAGATATTACCCTCGACACCTATGAAGTCGCCAATATCAACATGAGAATGGAAAAAGTCATACTTGTATTTACTCACAATATCTTCCTTTAAAGCAAGCTGGAGTTTTCCTTTAATATCAGCTATTGTAACGAATGATAATTTACCCATTTTTCGTATTGATAAGATTCTTCCGGCTACCCGGACACCAGTGGCTCCATCATCCAGAAATTTAACTAACTGCAATTCCTGATTTGTAGAATACCTATCAGGATATGGATTGACTACTTTACTTAGGTTCTCAAGGGATTCTCTTCTGATAAGTTCTTGTTCTGATTGCATAAAAAGCCTCCTTAAAATGATAAAAGAGCCATATAGGTATGTTTGTACCTACATGGCTCTTACAATGTTACAACCATCACAGGCACAAACACAATAAGCGTTTGTCCTGTGAAATAATCATCAGATCAAACGCTGCCTGTAACGTTTATATTGTAAATTCGCTACATTTTGCATACTAATTAGCTCCTACCAATAATTTTACTTATAATACCATATTAGTTATTTGCAGTCAACTAATATTGGCTTTAATGGAAATACCTGAATATTAAGCCTATTGCAGATTGTTAGAAAAACATTAGAATAATCACAATAAAGGGATTCAAGTATAAACTTCATTGATAAAAATAGCAATTAAAGCCTTGCGACTTCTTTTGTCGTCGATGTTTCCTTTTTGTAATTGATAAAAGAAAAATTTAACCTCTTTTTCGTCAATATCTACCGTATCCATTTGACCTTTAGCAAACGCGATTTCAAGGTTGGTTTTTTCTTGTTTCTTTAGTTAGAGTTAATCGTTCCATAATTATATCTAAGTTTTCCCCACGCTCGACTGCAACAAGTAAGTTTTCAATAGCTTTGTTGGTTTCCTTAATAATTCTTTTTATCTCAGCTATACGTGGTGCGTAATTTTCCTGCTTCGACGCTGCTATTAGTAATTCTAGATTTCAAATATTTTCCAATGTTGTTGATATATTGATTTTTTTATGCTATATTAATATCGTTCAGCTAACGCTGTGAAAGGAGTGATTGCGATGACAAATTACAATTTTTATGAGGTGTTTAACTCCTAATTTAATATGCAAGTCACGACTTGCGTTTTACAGTGTTACCTATAAACAAATAGACTTTTATTTGCCGCAGGAAACCCTGCGGCTTTTTGTATTCATTTTACTTAAGTATTAGCTGAACAGAAAAATTACTTAAGGAGAATACTATGATTATCGAAAAGTTTAACAAGCACCACATTGAAAATGCCGCCAAACTGGTGGTAAACAACTACAATAAGGAAATAAAAAGCGTAACTGTATTACCAAACAACGATTACTTTGAACAATTTTGCAACTCGATTAATTGGATGGTAGAAAATTGTCACGGAGTTGTTGCTTTGCAAAAAAATCAGGTTGTTGGTTTTCTTTCCGGTATGGCTATTAATTCGTTCAAAGGCTTAAATCGTGGGATTTATTGTCCACTTTATGCACATGGTGCAACTGGAGATAGGCAAGATATATACCAACGTATGTATGAGAATATCGCTGCTGTATGGGTGAAAAACGGATGTCTAACTCATGCGTTAACAATCTTTGCGCATGAAAATGAATCAATCGATACATGGTTTAATCTTGGATTTGGAAAACGCTGTGTTGACGCAATACGCCCATTAACTAATGTAACAGCCCAAAAAAATCAATATTTAATTAGACAAGCGACAGAAAGTGATGCCGAAAAACTTCTGCCTTTATTCTTGGAACATAATCGATATTATTGCAATTCTCCTCTATTTATGCCACTTTTGGACACAACTGAATTAGCAGAAATAAAGGGGAAAATATCATCATGTGATTCATCCGTTTGGGCTGCATTCATAGATGATAAACCAGTTGCGATGATGACAGCAAGAAAAGGTGGTGAAACATTTGTTGCTGATGACAAAAAAACAATAAATATATGCGGAGCATATGTGCTTAACGATATGCGTGGAACAGGTATCGCTGCGTCCATTCTCGATGTAATAATTGAGTGGAGTTCCAATAATGGTTATGAGCGATGTGGCGTTGATTATGAATCGTTTAATCGATTTGGAAGTCGTTTTTGGGAGAAATATTTCACTCCGTTTACCTACAGCCTGTTTCGTAGAATAGATGAACGTATTACATGGGCAAATTCAGATAGGCAAAATGCGATTGTAATTTAAAATGTTTAGCTGTCCTTAACTAGGAAATCCATTAACGATTTTTTAGTTACTTCAGTGTGTAATATCGCCGCAACGTCAAATCACGACAGCATATTTGCTTCTGAAAATTCAAGAATAATAAAAATGTGGCTGAGGAAAAATCCTTAACCACATTTTCTTTTGGAACTAAAGCCACACCATAACAGCAAAACCACCGTTAAAATAAATAGTGTTCTTATAATTCCCATTTGGCGGAGAGAGTGGGATTCGAACCCACGGTGAGTTTTACCCCACACACGATTTCCAGAAGAACCTACCATTCTGGAACTCTCAACACCTTGATATACCTATGTGAAACCCACATTTATCAATGCTTTGAGTCATTTAGTCTACACGACTTATTATACACTTACCTGTATATTGTAATCGAGCGGACTAAAATGGTCAACGTTTCTATATAATCTCATTTAAATGCTTTGTTCGATACCATTCTATCGTAATAGCTTTTTTAATATTACGGAGGTGTACCTCATTTAAGTAATAAATAAAAAAGTGAGCGACAATCTTTAAATCCCTGTTTATAAAAGTAATTTTGGTAATCAACCGACAACTTTTCCAATAGGTTATCAAGTTGCATGATTAACGCAAATGATTCACGAGATAATGTCCGTCGCAATTCGTTTAGAATTTCACTGTATAGGATATAAAAATCAGAATATTCAGTTGAGTTGTTAAAATTGATACTTAATTCTTCAATTCTATTATCAATAAATGATAATGCGAAATTTTCAAAATTCTCAGTAGTACCACCATTATCAAACATATATAATTCCCTCCAATAGCAGAAATTGGAGGGAAAATTAAAAAGTGCGGATAGGTAATAACCCTACACGCACTTGCTTATTTGCAAATGAAAACAAAACCAAGTATAATTATATCTGGTCGCTGTGGTGGATGAAAATCCATACGTGTGGGTGGTACTAACACCTGCATGAGCCTGTGAGTGCGTCAACACTTACAGGTCACGGCAACTTATTTAATTTTCCCTAAAAAGATTATATCATTATGCCATATTTTTGCAATATGTTTAGCACTTATAAGCCGAATCAATACTGTTACTCTTTAATAGTAGATATTTATTCAATCATTCGCTTACGCTCATGGTCGCTACGCTCCCCATCCCGATACTTATTACTCAATTACTACATACTCGCCCCGATTGTTCTTAGTGCTAAAATAGGAATACGTTTTTTAGGTATTGCCCCCTTGATAGGGGGGCGAACGAAACGAAGTGAAGTGAGTGGGGGGTAGAATTAGTTATAAATCTATTAGATTAGAGGGAATGACAATTTAAAAATGGCATCAAGTCTGGCAGTATCAATGCTCTTGGGGGTTTAGTAATGCACCCGAAAAGCACGGTATCTGCCTTATTTTGCACCCAAAAGTCCATATATCTTAGTTCCATTATCTGAACAAAGCCGTTAACACCTCTACCTTTTGGTAATTTGAACCGCCATAAATGACCTTAGGATTGACTATAATCTTATATTTACGCTTGTCCTCGCCAAAATTATCGAATGAAACTACTTGCTTTCCATCCGAGGTCTTAATGCTCTGTAACTCCTTTTTTAGCCTTCCGGCACTCTCCGCTGAATATCCTAACCGTTTCGCAAGTTCAGCCAATGTCATTGGCATAACATCATCAATGATATTCTCAGCGGGATTATGGCACACCAAATTATACTCTATATTAAGGAAGGGAATAACCCTAAATAATATTCCAAGCACCTTATGAGAGGCTGTTGGGGTGATTTTATACAACTCTCTGACAGTATCCAATGTATACCCTCATAAAGTTGCTCTCAGAATCTGTCTTATAGCTTAGTAGACTACCTCTAAAGGCATATTCCTGATTGATTAAAATTTTACCTTCATGCTCTTTCAGTATACCTAATTTCAGACACTTACTATAAAACTCCCCGAATTTATTTCGGCTCAATCCTGTTATAGATTGAAGAATCTTTTTGCTCATAGCCGTCTTTTGGGTTTCCATTAGCACCCCATCAAAATTAGTATATGTTGCAATAAAAATAAGCCTTGTCAAATCTGCCTGCGAGAGTATATCCTCATGTCTGTTAAATTCTTTGCTCATCTCATATACGGCGAAAATAAACCCTCCTAATTCTTTATTATAATCCCTAAACGAGGAATTACTTCTCTTTGCACTGTAATAACTATTTACTCTTTTCCTGCTTTCAGATGTGGAATATCTAAATCCATCTTGCTCATCGAAATCCCTTACCTCGCCCGTTTCCAAATCAATCAACCTCTTACTCATAATTCTCCACCTTTCAAATAAAAAAAAAGAGTTTTCACTCTTCCGATATATGTTCATAAAACATTGTCTCAGCACATCCGATTAATCCAAGACAGTCTTGTTGCTCCTGTTCGGGTAAGCTACTTTTAGTGACTCTATCCCTTATCTTATAGCATATGGTACTTAGCCCGTCCTCAGAAATAAAATACTGATATACTGTGCTACCCATGAGAATCTCGGTGCTTGATACACCCTCATACGGCGGGATTGTTTCCATTACACACGTTATAACCATGCTGAATAATGATAAGCATGATTGCATTTCCTCACTCGGCTCTGTTATTTGTGACCCTTTTTCCAATAATGCCTCAACTCGCTTAATTATTGCCTCTTTGTTCATCTTTAGCCTCCCAACTTATCAAGTTTTTCTTTAAGTTCCTGCAATGTCTCAACCTCTTCCGCCTTACGTTCTTCCATGATTGTTCCAAGCATCTGATAGGCAATACTGCTCAATGCCTTTGCCTTCTGGACAGTTATATCATCATTCTTTAACTGTACCCATATTGCTTTTAGTATCTTTCTGATGCCCGAAGGACTATCAAATTCATCTTTATAACGAGCCATAACTACCACCCCCCCTAATTGTTATAAGCCTTGTCATTACTGGTTTTCGTCTTCAAAATGGTACATAAATCATATTCTTAAAAGGCGTTTAAACTCCTCGAATTCTTCCGCCTTATCATTTGTCACGACTGGATTTTCTTTTGCCTCTATAGCGGTTGGGGGCGGTTCAGAACCCTCTTCCCATATTGGACAATACTTACCCTTTCTTGCCTCTATATACAGTTTTAAGCACTCAATTAGCATCTTATCATCTGTCTCAAACTCACAATTAGCATTAAAATCAACGCCACTATTCAACACCTTTTGAGATGATATGGGAAAGTTTGGTATAGACTTGTATGCCAAATATGAATAAGGTCTATCACTGTAAAACCTTGCCATATTCAATCACCTCCGTATAAAATAAAAAAAGGAAAGGAGAGGCTTGTGCCTCTCCTTAGACTAATCCTGCAAGTCTTATTTGCTCTAATTTTTTTCGCTTTCTTTCCTCTTCAATCAATGGAGCATTATCCATAATAAACTTATTTTCTGCATATGCTAAATTAGCTTTTCTGTTTTGCATTTGAGCAAGGTCACTTATTAACTTGATTACACTATTCATGCTTTCGATATTATCAAGCTTATTTTGATACTCCGCTTGTATACTTATTTCTTGCCATCCGTTTCTCATTCCACCTTTTGCCCTATGTTTTCTAATTTCCTGTTCATATTCAGCCTCTATCTGTTCTGTAGTTGTTTTAATCACTCTATCAATGGTATTCTTTTGGTCAGCAATTTTACCTTCAAGCACTTTTATTTCAGCTCTAACAGCAACTATATCTGTATCCTCAAGCAACTCATTCAATTCCTTCTCTTGGTCAATTTTGTAATAATACCCCGTCTTAATTTTAATTGCTTCAATAACATTCCCTTGTGCATACGCCTCTTCTAATGTCAATCTCTTATCCACAGTAACAGGTTCACCTGCTACCTCGCCCCTCATTCTACGGAGTTTTTCGGCTATCATAGACTTAACCTTTTCCGCATTTTCCCTGTTTTGCTTTCCCACTTCCGCACTTAATTCTTGGTCTGTCATATCCATTCCCCCTTAAAATTATTTTTGTTCGAATTCTGTAGGAACTTTTCTACAGAATCAACAGATATTCTCCATCTATTTCCAACTTTAAATCCAACCATCTTGCCCAATCTTAGATACTGGCTCACCGCTTGTACTGTTATACCCAAATTCTCCGCAACCTCTGAGACTGTGAAATCCCTATCCAAATAAATCACCCTTTCCTATATTGTCCCTCACTATTTAAGTATACATTTGCAAACATTTAATACATTGCAGGATGAATAACCCATAAAAAAACATCCTGCTTTCCCTTTTTATAGGGCAGGATGTTTGGATTTATTTATTTAATTTTATATTATATAAACATCAATGTTAAATTTATTTCTTATCTACACCTATAAGTCGACCATACCAATTGCCTTCTATAGCCTTAAAATAAGCATCTCGTTCCATACTCTCAATATTAAACTTTCCCTGTATAGCCCTAATCTTTAATTCTAAGGACTCATCAGTTATCCCACAAGCCACTTCCTCTTTTATATCTTGGAATAAACGATTCCATTTATCACGGTTTCTCTTACTCATTAATTTCAACTCTGATAACTTATCTTTATACTTTGTTGTAAAAGAAACTATTTGAGTATGCCAATCCCTCAATGTACCTTCTTTATCTTGGTCAGGAATAATATAATATTCATTCTCATAAGTAAAACATCCACCTGAGGTATTCCTATAAAAAGTTTTTATACATAAACGAGGAAATGTATTTATTTCACCACTACGTAATGCTTCAAAAATCTTACCATTGTAATCTTCAACAAAAGTTAAATTGATTTTATCCTTTTCATCTAATTTACACTTTTCTTCCAAAACGTCGACTCTTTGACATGCGGTTTCTAAAGTTAACTTATCATTGTCTGTTGGAATTATAATACATGCTGAAATATCAATACAAATGGCAGGAGATTCAGATAAATTATTTATACTTGCTTCGAATTTGTATCTTGATTGAAAACTATATTCATCATTGGGTGGTGTATAAAAAAACCTTGGCTTTTCAATTGATAGCTTAATATTTTCTATGTAAGGTAACGGTTGATTTTGTAATTCCCTATCCTTCTTCATTTCTGCAAGCTGGTTTGTCATAATATCAAGTTGTTTTGAATTTGTAAAGACATACAGAATAGTTAATATTGCAACAATAAATGTTGAAGAACCCGATAGATAGGTAATAAATTCAAATTCCGGGTTCTTATAGCTTGCGATGGAAAATCCAAGTAAAATAATAATTAAAATTGCAAAGATAAAACCGAGGAGCTTTTTCATTGTTTTTGTAGTTCTCCTTATAAACTTTTTAATTTCTTTAAATACATATATTACCACATAATTTACCAAAAATCAACAAAGTAGGAGGTAATTAACAACCATCTCCCGCATCTAATAGTACTATATATTAAAAACAAATTTCTTCTTTTAGTGGTGGTATGCCCTCAAAGCCATTCCAGTTGTCAACTAAGTATTTATATTCCTCAGTTAATGCTATCATTTATCCCCACCACCATTATAGGTTTTCATACTTTATATTCTACTAACATAATAAATCTCCTTCCTCTTCCTGTGCATTTACATAATTCTGCTATTTATCATTAAAAATAAAGATATAAAATCTGTACACTTGTCATTTCTGTTAAATATGTTATGATATTTTTAGTATATAAGGGAGGTTTTGGAATATGACTTGGGTTAATATTATTGCAGTTATAATATCACCAGTTATAGCAGTTTTAATAAGTATGTATATTCAAGACAAGAAAGAAAAACGGATGGATAAAATGGAGTTGTTTAAAACTCTATTATTAACTAAGAATGTAAATTATCCATTAGATACTCAAATAGTCAAAATGTATAATATGATAAATATATACTATTATAAAAATACTAATGTTAGACAAAAGTGGAATCAAATCTATGATTTATTGTGTGAGCAGCCTTTAAATGGCAGACTTGTGGAACAGAAAAAAAGTGAATTATTATATTTAATTTGTAAAGACCTCGGATATAAGAGTATAACACATATTGATTTTGATAGAATCTATTTTCCGGTGGGTATATCAGATAAAGAAAAATTAGATAGCGAGATTTCCACTGAGTTACTTAGAGTCCTAAAGAATAGTGACGCAATTATCACTGTAAAAAATAATACCGACCAAATTCAAGTCTAATACAATTTGTGTTTTTTAGAGGGAAGCAAAAAGCTTACCTTTTTGTAACATCCAGAATTGTATAGGAAGTTTTGTCGGGGCTTTGACCCTTTCCATTAAATTCGCTATTTCCCCTACGATAGGTTACTGTCTTGTAAAGACCGTCATTTTTGAGTTTCAAGTACTTATCTCTCTGTACCACATAAAGATTGTTAATCTTATCAATAATTCTTTCAAATCTCAGTGGATTATGTTGCATCGAAACATCTCCTCGATGAATAACCCTAATTAATTTGAATAAGCAGGGAAGGGTTTTCCATAAACTAAAGAGCCTAATAAGACAACAATTAACTTTATTACTTTATTAAGCCCCTATTGAATATAAAACTATGTTTTACATTTTTTACACACCTTTTACACTTCACTACCGATGTCTCGAACGCTTTATTCTCTCTGGATTAACCCGTTCCAATATCGAGTGGTTTTCAAGCCCTTCTTTTAAATCCTCTGCAAATAATGAGATATAATTCTGTGTTACATATAATGAGGAATGTCCTAACCATCTCTGTAGCTTAAAAGCATCACCCCCAGTTTTAATATAATTAGATGCAAAAGTATGGCGAAAGGCATGAATACTTGTTATTTCTACTCCTCGATTCCTATTCTTAGTTGTTGTTAATGTTACTTGAGCCCTAAGTAAATCAACATCAGAAACCTTTATATGGAGTATAGTATTTAGCCTGTTGCCTGTATCAATCAAATAGTTTATAGTCACCCAGTTCCTATACTCGGTAAATGAGCAATTTGATAAATCAGGCTTAACTGTAAGCTTTTTAATATCCTCTTCGGAGTATGTTTCTTTTACTGTCTTCACTTGCTTAATTAGGTTGATATCAAACCTTTGTATGTACCCTTCCTTCATACAGTAATATAAAAGTACTCTTGTTGCCCTCAAATAAGTATTTACAGTTATATCGTTGATATTTTCTCCAGTTAGTTTATTTTTCTTTTCTTTAAGCCAAAGAACATAACTGTCCACATCTGCTTTTACAATATCATTAATAAATGGGATTTCCTTTTCTTCAAGAAACTGCTGAAAGGATTTTAAATTGGACTCATAGGACTTGATAGTATGTTCCGACAGATTTTTAATCTGGTTAGATAGTTGAAAATCTGCATAGACCTCTTTAAACGACCGCTCAATAACTCTTAATCTTCTTACTGCACTTGACTTTGCCATAGTTTAACACTCTCCTTAGTTTTTGTTTACACAGAACATAACCGTGAAAGTGTATAATTTTTAAGCACACGATTAATTTTTTAGGTCTACACGATTAAAAATTTTCGCCTTGACGCAAAAAAAATAATACCAACACTCTAATTTTTCAAAGCATTGATATTACTCGGTTTTTTTGGCGGAGAGAGTGGGATTCGAACCCACGGTGAGTTTTACCCCACACACGATTTCCAGAGTTACGTTTCATTTATTATTTAAAATTATTTGACTATATCTTTCATTATTCAAACCCTTTAAACAAGCCATTTCCATGACTTGTTTTTATGTATATGTTTTCAAACACTTATACCATAATGGTTAGAAAATTTCAAAAAGTGTTAGAAGATTTGTTAGAAGGATATACTTATAACACGTAACTTCCATAGCATATAACAACTTATCTCATTGAGATAGTGATTGACAATTCTGACAGATTGTCATAAAATAGTAGACAATACGTCAGGGGGCACAATATGAATAAACGAGTAGAAGAATTATTACAAGACTATGGATATGTAAAGAATAATTATAACGAAACAAATTTCAATAAAGTGATTAAGTATACGTTGCTATCAGCAACAGACGCTCCGTTTGCCATTATATACTATTCCGAAGAGAACGAGACAGAAATAGCACAATTATTTGAAATATGTCGAGAGCCAAAAGATGAATATTGCACATTGCTTTGGGTTATTAACAACAAAGATAGTCTTGTTTATTCAAAAAATCTGAAAACAAAACAATATATTAAGCTAAAGGATATGCTTTATTATTCACTGACGAAGAGTTCCAATAATAGTGGAAATAAGTCACTGAACAGTAACTTTGAAAATATCTTTTTTGAAGCACATTCTTTTTTGCGTGATATTGATGGATTGCATCCAGACGAGGCACTTGATGAACTATGTAAAGTGATTTATACCAAACTTTATGATGAAGAGCAAAAAATTGGATGCTTTGAGGGAACTTATGGCAATGGAGAGGAATATGCTGCTTCTATAAGAAAACTATATTCAGATGCCAATGATTATGATGTTAGAGTTTATTCTTTGAAAATACCAGGATATAAACGTTCCAGGGGTGTCTTTGATGCACCAATTCTTTTGTCAACAAATGCCATTGATAAAGTAGCGAGCTTATTCTCTAATTACGATTTTTCTAAGTCGGATGTAGATTTTAAGGCGAGGGCTTTTCAGAATGTATATAAACCGACAACTAGAGCAGGAATGGGACAATATTTTACACCGATTCAGGTTATTCGATTTATTGTAAAGTGTATTGCTCCTAAACCATCCGATTTAATCATTGATCCTTTTGCGGGCTCAGCTCATTTTTTGACTGAATCGTTAAATTATGTATTGCAAAATGTTAAGAATGATAAAGCAAAAAATGAATTCGTGTTTTACAAGCTGCATGGAATAGAGAAAAGCGAACGTATGGTACGAATAGCCATGACTGACATGCGGTTACATGGGGACGGTCATTCAAACATTCGTTGTACGGATTCACTATTATCATTTGATACATATGCAGATTTACAATCAGACAACTTCGATGTAGTTATGACTAATCCGCCATTCGGTTCAAATCTTCAAAAAGAGACATATGCTTACTTGGGCGAGTATGATTTGTTGAACGAAAAAAGTAAAGTTCCTCTTGAGGTATTGGGACTTGAACGCTCAATACAGTTACTACGTTATGGTGGGCGAATCGGAATAGTGCTGCCAGAAAGCATTTTTGTGAATAAGTCATATAATTATGTTAGAGAGTGGCTAGAAAAGAATGTTCAGATACGTGGAATCATCAGTTTGCCCCTGTGTACATTTTCTCCTTTTGGGGCAAATATTAAAACGAGCATTCTGATAGCAACAAAGAAAAAGGTGTCATGTGACTATAATATCTTTACTGGCATGATTGAGAATATAGGTTATGACAGTAAAGGTGAGGAACTGCTTGACTCCGACTGGGAAAAAGTTGCTGATGAGTTTTTATCATTTATCGAGAAGGAGGAATGGTAGTGAGAACAAATATTGTACATAGTTCAATTTTATTTTCTTCTAAAGCATGGAGCATTTTGATGTTTTTCCCACGGGAAGAGATATCGGTGAACGAGAAATACTCCCTGATGGAGTTAAAAACCCTGGTTTCGGAAAGACGTGAGAACTTTAATAGTAGTGAATTGGAAATACATGTTAATTATGTAGGTTTAGAGAATATAGAATCAAAAACGGGTAGATTAATAGGCTTTGAACCCAAAATAGGAAAAGAGATTAAGTCAACGTGTAAATGCTTCAAAAAAGGCGACATTCTTGTCGGTAGACTCCGTCCAAATCTGAATAAGGTTTATTGGAACGATTCTATTGAAGAAGGTATATGCTCTACAGAAATAATAGTCCTTCGCCCGGACAACGGAAAGGTAAATGCAGAATACTTGGCGGAGATAATACGGACTGACGCAATAAATGAAAGCATTGTGAATTTAATAAAGGGAGCCGCTTTACCAAGAATTAATGTGACAGATTTACTTGAACTTAAGATTCCAGTTCCGGCTAAAGATATTCAGGATGGTTTGGCAAAGAAAATACGATCAAAGAGGGTTGAATTAGAAGAACATATAAGGAGAATTCATGAGATACCTGCGGAATTGGACTCATTGATTACTACAGCTTACAATTAGCAAAAAACCAGCTTTCGCTGGTTTTAGGTTATAGTAAATCGCGTAATAAGTTTTGATACGTCTCGAATTTTCTAATTTGTGAGTACAAATCAGATTTGCTCATGCCTCCAAAGTTGATATCAAGTTCTTTTGCAACGATGCGTAGCTCATCGACAGTGAATTGATTTTTTTCTTCATCTGGATAATTCTTATGAATGAAGGAAATGTAGTGGTCAGCAATTGCCTCTTCTTTTCTGATTTTTCGAAACACTTTTCTAGCTTGCTCATTATCTGTTTTTAACATTCTGACCAAGCCACCGAAGTTTGCAGCAAATGAAACAGTTGCGGAAACTCTTGTAGATGCAGGTCCAGAGATTCTTTCTCTCTTTCCAGAAGCATTGAGGGGTTCGCCATCATGAGGACAAGTTAGTTGAGAACACTTATCAGGACATGAATTTTTGTCAACAAAGGAACAGCCACGAGCTTTGTGAAGAGCATCACGTAATGCTGCGACTCCACTTGCTCTGTCAAAAAAGGAATCAATAACAATCGGTGAATAATGGGTTTCATCAATCTTTTGCCATTCCCATACAAGGATTAGTAAGGCGTCGTTGTCTTCAATTTCTTTTGAAATCACTGCAAAGTGAGCCTTTGATTCATCTGCACCGATATTCATGCTTTTGACTTCTATGCGAAAATACTCACTTTCACGCGTTTCAGGGTTCCATTCTTCATCGCGCTTTATACATGAAAAATCATTGTATTGGTTGTCGGGAAACCAAGCAATTTCACAATCAAGCTTATTTTCACTAAGTATGATTTGATTCATCATGTATCCCCAAAGGCCCTCGAGCAAAGCACCCATTCCACTTCCGACGCGTCCACCACGTGTACACAGGATTTTTTTTGAAAAATCATTCATTTTGTCACAAGCTTTTATGGATAGATTGGTAATCTCATTGTATATTTGTTCTTCTGTCATTTCGCACCCTCCTAATAATTAACATAACAAAAGAAATTGTAGCATAAAATGGATAAACATGAAATAAGTAATAATTATTGTCGAAAGGTGACAGTTGTCTGACAGAATACTGCCACCTTTTTTGATATTAATATTTCAAAAAAAGCGCAGTGAGTAATGTTAAAAACCGGACAGAATATGGTCAGATTGTCCTGAAACTCAGTGAAATAGCCATTTTGTGTAATTCTTAAAGCAATTATGGTATAATATTAGTATACAAAAACACAAACTTGGAGGTTAGCCATGAAATATATTGAGGGCCAGGACTCCCACCAAATCTCACTTTTCCCCGAATGCATAGAAGATTACATAGATGAAAATAATCCCATGCGTGTAATAGACGCTTTCGTTGAAAGCCTCAATCTTACTGAAACTGGTTTTGTTCGAGCTACACCAAAGGAAAACGGAAGGCCTTCCTATGAACCAAAGGACCTGCTCAAATTGTATGTTTACGGCTATTTAACCGTGTACGTTCCAGCAGAAAGCTGATGGCATAATGTACCAAGAAATCCTAAAAAGACTATCTCCTGATTTTAGTGCAATCGCTGACTTCCGTAAGAACAATGCAAGTGGTCGTTTTCCTGTGATATAGAGACTCTAAACGAAAACAATCCGTTATACTTACACATTTACTAAGAAGGCTTAGACTGTTACTATTTGCTCTTTTGAATATGAAATTCCTTGTTTATCTGCCCAAGTTGTAGTGACTACAAATTTATTAGCAGTGCCCATATGTACAACAATATGCTCCTCAAAACTTTTATTTGATTCAAGATACTCATAAGGTACTTTTTCTCTTAATACAATGGCTTTACTTTTTTCTGGAATCTTGAAGTCAACATTGTAAGGCAGTAGCTTTACCTGAGTTCCATATTTTCAATCTGTAATTGTTTTTGGAAATATTTATAATACGGGCTTCGATACATGCCTTAGTCGCATCTTCACGTTCCTTTTCCTTCTCTTCTAAATCATACTTCTTAAGCTTTTCTTCAACATTGTATAGCCGTGATTGAATCTTTTTTGTTTTTCTTGAATCAATAAATGAAATAATGGATATAATTATTGCCACAGTAGGGAATCCATATTTCACTAAGTCTACAAAGAAACCTTTAAAAACCTCCCCATAATCCATTAATACCCACCCTTACCTAAACATTTTCTTAAGTTCTTTCTCCAACTGTTTTATTGCCTCATCTTTTATATCTTCAATGTTAGCATCAATTATGTACCTGTTATCCTCCATGAGTTGTTCCTTAGTCGTAATGCGACCACAATCAGAACACTTAACTTCTGTTTTGTCATCAGCGTCCTGTAAATCAATTTTCTCATCAACACATGAAAATTGGTCATTTCCACAAACACTGCATTTCATACTAACTCTCTTTTGTATTTCCTTCATAGTCCCATATCCCTCCTAAAAAAATATTTTGTCAATAATTTAACTCAATATATTAATTCACAATTATTACAAACACTTCTGTTACATATTATACCATATGTCCGATTTTATAAAATATTAGATACAGATACTTTTACAACTGAATTAAATAAATATCTCTTCTTTAAAGTAAATGCTCTCAAATTCTGCCCAAATGGACACTAAGGCGGTAATACCTTCCTATTATTAATCTTATTTACCCTTTACGTAACGTAAATTCTACTCTCTTCATATGTCTCGCCATATTTGTGGGCAATAGTACCTATTAAAATAAACTTTCCATCTGCTAATTTGTATCTCATTACACCCAAGTAAACATTTACCCTAATGTAGAGATGGCATGTATCCAAGGTGAAGTCTGTTAATCCTTTCATCTGATTAACCTCGATAGATTATTTGGAACTACTGATCAAATCAGTTTATAAAAAAGGGGAACATTTGCATTTTTTAAAAATGCACTCAATTTCTGCATTCGCTTTAGTTAATAAAGATAATGCATCTGCAGGAAAGGAAGAATCTTCTTTATTTAGGCGATACTTATGCCTGATAAATATCATAAAATATAAGTTTTTAGCAGCCTCTAATTGAACATTGGTAATATTACATATGCAAAATAGCAACCAAGAAGAAATGTTAGGATTGATGAAAGTAGTTAAAAAAGTTATCACAAATATTCGATCTTGCTGATTGGAAAAACAATAGAAGGAGTCGATAGTAGGCAATTGGTATAATTTTTGCACATTTGTATAATAATTGGTAGCGTGTATTTTCGGTATAGAAAGAGTGTAATCAGGAATGAAATGTACATATTCTCTTGCCCCAACACAGACTGCAAGATTACAATAACTTTATTGAAAAATCTGCTGACGCTTCATACATAGAACAACTTTTATCACAACTTCCCGATTCAGTCCTTTTATGGATAAATGCATATGGCAGAAATTTATTATTTGAGCAAGATAAGTTTTTTTTACAGTTACTATTTCTCTTACTTTTTGTTTCAGAGGATGAGTTATATTAAATATGAATAATGAAAGATATAGCATTTCAGAAAGAGGTGCTATATGACAGGAAGCTTACAAAAAAAGAAAAATGTTTGGTTTGCGGTGATTAATACTTATGACAATGAAGGTAAAAGAAAACCAAAGTGGATTAGTACAAAACAAAAAAAGAAGCCAGAAGCTCAAAAGGTATTGACAGAAATATTGAGTAAGATGGATAAGAACACTTATATCGACCCTGTGAAAACGCTCTTTTCCGACTTTATGCTTGATTGGCTTGATAATATCATTAAAAGCCATATTGAGCAGACTACATGGGAAGGGTATACCACTAATATAAGGGTTCACATTGAACCGTATTTCAAGGTAAAAAGGCTCAAATTAAGTGAGATAACTCCAATGGATTTACAGCAGTATTTCAATAAAAAGCTAAATAAAGGATTGTCAGCGTGCTATCTGAAAAAACATCATGCCAATATTAAGAAAGCTCTGGATTATGCAACAAAACTTGGTTTGATAAATAGCAATCCTATTCAGCATGTTACAATGCCCAAAGATTAAAAAGCATACAGCAAATTATTACACAGTTGAACAATTGGAGCAATTATTAACAGTAACTAAAGATTCTAACATCGAATCTGCTGTATTTCTTACAACACACTATGGCTTTAGACGTGGAGAGGTTTTAGGTCTGAGGTGGAGTGATATTAACTTCAATGAAGGTACACTGGAGGTGTGCAATACTAGGACGAGGGTTGCAAAGGATATTGAAAAGATACCGAAGTCTGAGAGCAGTATTAGAACGTTACCTTTGATTCCAAGAGTAACTGAATACTTAAAGGCATTGAAAGAACAACAGCAAGAAGATAAGAATTCTTTTGGAAATTGCTAGAATGATAATGACTATGTATGCAGATATGCAGACGGTACACCAGTAAATGTAAACACTATTAACCATGTATTTAAACGTACTTTAGAAGAAAATAAAATGCCCCATATTAGATTCCATGATTTAAGACATAGTACGGCAAGCTTTTTAATTAAAAACGGTTTAAGCCTTAAAGAAATTCAAATATGGTTAGGTCATAGTGACATTTCAATTACTGCTAATATCTATACTCATGTAGATTCAGAAATGAAAAAGAATACTGCAAGTAAAATCAATGAAATATTTTCAACTGCATCATAGGATTTGTTATAAATAAACCCAGTATTAGAAGAATGTTAGAAAACTGCCTATAAACGCAAAAGTGGCTTTCAGAATGAAATTCTGAAAGCCCTTGCTTTGGCGGAGAGAGTGGGATTCGAACCCACGGTGAGTTTTACCCCACACACGATTTCCAGTCGTGCGCCTTAGACCAGCTCAGCCATCTCTCCATAAAAATATTCAGTTCAGCTTTTAAGCTGCCTTATTATTTTACAATAGGTCATGCTCAATGTCAACAAAAAAGTACACCGTATTACTTGTAATATGTTAACAGTATTTTTCAAAAAAAATGGACTTGCTATTAACAAGTCCTAAGGAGTATGTATAGATATTTTTAATTATCTGCAAATATAAAATTACAAGGCATGAAGATTAGGTTCTTCATCAAACTCTGGAAAGATTTCATTACAGCTTTTGAAAACAATTTCCTGAGAGGTACGTCTTAGCTCATTTATTTCCTCAATATTTTGGTTTAAGCAATACTTTACATCATAATCAAGAGAAATTACTTCATTAATAATCTTAACCGTGTCTTTAAGGGACATGGCACGTCTGTAAGGTCTTTCTTCAGTAAGAGCTGTAAACATGTCACTTACTGCCAATATTCTGGAACCCAGGTCAAGACTTCTTGTATCCAGACCAAAGGGATAACCCATACCATCAAGCTTTTCATGGTGGAAAGCAGCCCAATCACGTACTTTTCCCAAACCGGGAATTGAATCCAGTATCCGGTATGTATGATATGTATGTGCTTTCATAAGACTGAATTCATAATGGTCTAAGGGCCCGGGTTTTTCTAAAATACTCTCCGGGATACATAGTTTTCCTAAATCATGCATCAAACCTGCAGAATGCATCAATCTGCTGTCGCAGGCAGAAAACCCCAGCTTGGAGGCCAAGGCACTTGCACTTGCCGCTACACCTATGGAGTGGGTCGCTGTAAATTTACTTCTAAAATCTATAATTCTGTGCGCGATATTTGCGTATTGGATTAAAAACTCACTATTAATATAAACCTTGTATGGTGACATTATTTTGCGTATCAGATCCTCGAGATAAGTTTCGGTAATATCAAACCAAAAATAAGGTTTTGAAGCTAGATTCTCAAACGCATCGACTGCCATGGGCATAAACATTGTCCCTTTACCTTTGAGGATCATTTTACTTATATATTTTTTCTGCTGCAAGATTTCCTGGTTAGGGTTTATCAGTATATCAATTCTGTCTGCCAAATGGAGGATATGACTGAAATCTGGTATCTTGCAGGATTGAAACCGCTTATGAGATATTTCATTCCAAAAAACATGGTGATATTTTATGATGTTGGCAGCAGACCTTAATTCCACTGCGTCACGAAGAATAAACCAACCTTTATATCCATGGGAGTGTCTGTCGGAATTGGAATTACCAAATTCAAATTCAAATATGGAACTCCTTTCAAACAAATTAACTGCGCCGCAATCATGAAGTAATCCGGCCAGTACTAAATCCTTTATCTCATTTTCTGAATAACCCATTTCTTTAGCGATACAATAAGAGATGTATGCAACTCTCTTGTGATGATTTGAAATATTTGGGTTTATCAAATCTATAGCACTCGATAGGGCTATAACAATATCTATAATCGGTATGTATTGATCCATTTTTTATACCTCAAAATATGTAGAAAAATGACACAATTTGCCGTTCTGATTATATATTACTACAAAATATGACAAAAGAAAACAAAAAAATCTACAATTTTGAAAATATTTCTTTAGGAGGCAATAATTAAATTATATTTAGTTAATAATTCAAGTAAAATATAGTATAATTTTTATAACAATAAAAACTTATATGAAAGGTGAAATTATGCTTACAATAAGTAATTTATCAAAAACTTATAAGGGCGGTAAAAAGGCAGTAGACAATTTGACATTGGAAATTCAAAAAGGTGATATATATGGCTTTATAGGACACAATGGTGCAGGAAAAACAACTACTATTAAATGTGTTACCGGCATTCTTGAATTCTCTGATGGAGATATTCGCATAGGAGGTAAATCCATAAAAACAGACCCCCTTGAATGTAAAAGAATGATTGCGTATATACCTGATAATCCTGATCTTTATGAAAACATGACAGGGATTCAATATCTCAACTTTATTGCTGATGTTTTCTTAATTTCAGCAAAAGACAGAGAAAAATCTATTAAAGAGTACGCAGATATGCTGGAACTTACAGAGAGTCTGGGCGATTTAATATCATCCTATTCCCATGGTATGAAACAAAAGCTTGCCATTATTTCGGCACTGGTTCATAACCCAAGTCTGTATATAATGGATGAACCTTTTGTTGGACTTGACCCAAAAGCAGCACATACTCTGAAAGAGATAATGAAAGAAAAGTGCAGACAGGGTAGTGCCATATTCTTTTCAACCCATGTACTAGAGGTTGCGGAGAAACTTTGCAACAAAATAGCTATTATAAAGGACGGTAAGCTCATTACCAGCGGTGAAACCGACATAGTAAGAGGAAACAGCTCACTTGAGCAATTATTTTTGGAGTTGATTGATAATGAATAGTATATTTCTTTTAATTAAAGCAAACATAATTAATTCCTGGGGAATAAACAAGGCACTAAAATCAAAATCCACTTCGGATAAGGTAAAGACTGCATTGCTGGGCTTACTTATTGTATACGCTTTTAGTATGCTGGCCTTCACTATGTTTATGTTATACTTTCCCCTTGGTAAGATTCTTAAAGAATTAAATTCACTGGAGCTGCTTATAGGAAGCTCTATTTTGTCTACTACTCTATTCTCACTTTTTATGAGTATATACAAAATACCGGGATATCTGTTTTCTTTCAGGGATTTTGATTTACTGATGTCCCTGCCTGTAAAACCTTCGGCAGTTCTGGCAAGTAAGATGATTTTTGTTTATCTTTCGAACCTTGCCATAAGTGTACTTGCTGGAATTCCCTCTCTGGTCATTTACGGAATAAACACTCGTGCAGGGGTTATGTACTATCTTTTTGTTGCGGTGGCAACCTTGTTTGTACCCCTTATTCCAATATCCATAGGTGCCGTTTTAGCTTATATACTTGGACGTATATCCTCGAAGTTCAGATCAACTAATGTTTTAATGCTAATTGGTACCTTTGTAATTATTATTGCATTTATGGTTGTGCCCAATATGATTTCCGGGATTAATCAGCAGCAGGTTCAGAGTGCTATTCCGGCAATAACTGGTGTGACAAAGGTTCTTTTCTGGACGAACCTGTATATCAGGGCTTTAAGCAACACAAATATCTTGTACCTTGCAGCATTTATTTTGGTGAGTGCAGTAGTTTTCGGTGCATTCCTTTTCATATTCTCAAGAGGGTTTAAAACTATTAATTCCAGAATGTACGAAAGATACAAGGCATCTAACTACAAGGTTACAACGCTAAAAGCTTCAGGGGTTATGAAAGCGCTATATATGAAAGAATTGAGATTCTATCTATCTTCGTATATATATGTAACCAATACCGCAGTGGGCGTAATAATGATGTTTATTTTTTCCTTGGCAGTTGCAGTATTTGGTAAGGATAAGGTTTCGGTGATGTTAGAACTCCCAATGGCAGGTTCATATATAACGCCGGTAGTTGCTCTGGTATTTGCATTTTGTATAAGTTTTACCTTTGTAACAGCGGCATCAATCTCTCTTGAAGGAAAAAGCCTTTGGATTATCAAATCTCTTCCTTTAAAAATAGAGAATATACTTTGGAGTAAAATACTCCTGAATATGACGCTGACTATTCCGGCAGTTATTATAAATGTGGTGATTGTGGCAATTGCCTTCAAAATGAGTGCTGAAACGGTAATAGTCCTGTTTTTGCTCTCGTTGCTATTGTGTATAGTTTCTCCCGTTATCGGTATTCTGGTAAACCTATACTTCCCAAAACTAGAATGGACCACACAGGTTTCGGTAGTAAAGCAAAGTGCGAGTATTTTCGTAGCTATGATTACCAGCGTTATAATCATGGGAGTTCCGGCTGTACTGTTTATCCTTATAAAGCCTTCCAACACTAACCTGTTTATGGAACTGGTTTGTGTTGCTTTGGCTATATTGGCATATATACTTATAAAAGCGCTAAATACAATAGGAGTTAGAAAGTTTAAGGAATTATAAGGAAATGTTAATTCATTGAGCATAACCATCTTAAGGATAAGTTAAGGCAATTAAGAGGAGAGGCCAAAGGGGCTGTTTCAAAACTGAATTTATCTTTTCTAGCCGTACGTGAGTATAAATTGTATCTTGGAAGCAATCATTGATACAATTTTATACGGGAGTACAGCTGTTAAAACAAAAAAACTTTCTGTTTTGCAACAGCCCCTACGCCTTTTGGAGCTTATATTCGGCAAAGGATATACCTACAACTTTTTTAAAGCACTTTACAAAGTAGTTGGGGTCAGGGATTCCTATCATTTGTGCCAATTGATAGGCCTTGCAGTCCTGTTCTCTAAGTATTGATTTGGCATTATCTATCCGTACTTTTGTAAGGTATTCTGAGAACGTAATTCCGGTGCCTTTTTTGAATATACGGCTTAAATAGCTTGAATTAATATAAAATTTATCTGCAACTACCTTTAGAGTAAGGTTGTTGTCACTATAGTTTTCATCTATATATTTTTTAATTTCATCCACAATAGACTTGCTTTTACTGTTCAAAGTTTCAGTAATAAGATTGGCAGCTATTTCAATAACTCCCAGGATAGTATTTTCCAAATCTGAATACTTTTCCATTTTGAATATGTCCAACAGAAAATCACCTGATAGAGAAAGGGTTCCAGCATAAGGAATTTTCAATTCAGAAAGGAGCTCCTTTATATAATTGCACATGTTTATTGAAAATATCTTTACTGCATCCAGATTGTTTATATTTTCACGGGTATAATTGTATAGCACCTTTTTGGTAATCTCCAAAGCCTGTTCTGTTGCTCCTGATTTTATTGCAAGTTTCATATTATCAGTTAGCAAGTTGCGGTCAAACCCCGTATCGATTTCAAATTCACTCATTTGGGAGTCGGCATAAATTATTTCTTCTCCTGTAATATAACACAGGTTTAATGCATTCAATGCTTGACGGTAGGATTTGTACATATTGTCAAGGGAATGCACCTCCAGGCCTATACCACAGGATACAGAGGATGAAAAGTGCTCCCTGAAATAAAGAGCCACATGTTCAGAAATACCGCTTAATGAAATTGACTTGTCATTATTCAGCAATACAATATTACTTTGAATATCTGTAAAAACATAGGCATGGATATTTTTGAAATAAAAATCCTTAATATAGCTGCAACAGTTTTCCAGAAGCATCTGCCTCTCAAGATTGTTAAATTTGTTTATTTCCATTCCTATATTAATTAATGAAATCTGATACAAATCGTAATCAGTATCAAAATTTATATTCATCATTTCCAGTTCACCGGCTTGAAAGGTTAAATTTCTGTTTAAAATAAGGTCATTAAGAACTTTGTTCTGGAAAATCATTATATTACTCTGCATATACTGGTGAGACATCTCCAACTTCCCAAGACGTTCTCTTGTCGCTCGTATGCTGTTGCCAACCTTTGAAAGAATTTCGTAAATAGTATCCTTGTTAATCGGTTTCAGTATAAAATCGGACACACCTATGGAAACGGCATTCTGTGCATAAGAAAACTCATCGTGTGCCGTGAGAATAATGATAGATATATCCGGATGTGTCTCCTTGATTTTTTTACTCAGGGTTAATCCGTCCATATACGGCATCTGTATATCAGTGATTACAATATCGGGGTTCAACTCATCCAGCATGTCAAGAGCTTCAAGCCCGCTGGTGGCATCTCCCACAGCCTCCATCCTCAGCCCTTTCCAGTCAATGGATAATTTTAAAAGATCCCTTGTGTTGCTTTCATCATCTACTATCAGAACATTCAAAGGTTTATCAGTCATCTTTATCCCCCTCTAACGGAATTTTCAGTGTTATTTTAGTACCTGAATACTTGCTGCTTTCTACCAAATATATATCATTAGTGCCATAATGTATCTTTAGTCGCTGTATCGTGCCTCTAAGTCCAAAACTGGCTTGATTTCCTGCAAGATTTTCATCTGATATACTTTTAATTTCCTGCTCATCCATTCCAATACCGTCATCTTCAACGGACAATATAAGACAATCACCCTTAATATGTGCTGAGGTTTTAATAAAACCGGGTTCACCGCTGGGCCTGATACCGTGATATATACTGTTTTCTACTAAGGGCTGAAGAATATTCTTGAGTATTTTAATTTGGTTTGTATCCGGGTCTATATCGTACTTGGCGCTAATCATCTCACCATAACGTAGCTTTTGGAGCAACAGATAGTTTTGTATCTGACGTACTTCGTTCTCTAAGCTTATAACTTCCGAACCTTTGCTGAGGCTGATTCTGCAAAAGCTACCCAGTGCATTTACTGCTTCATATACAGTTTTATTGTTGCCGGATAATGCCAAGTAGGCAATATTATCAAGAGTATTGTATAAAAAGTGGGGTTTTATTTGTTCATTTAAAACATCCAGCTCGAATTTACGCTTTTTCTTTTCTTCGTCTAAAAGCTTTATTATTAGATTGTTTATTTCCATAATCATAAGATTGTAATTGTTTTTAAGTTCACCTATTTCATCGTTCCCCGTGTTATAGCTTACTCGCTTGAAAACCCCATTTGCGACACCTTGCATTGAATTTATAAGCTTCTTGATAGGTGAGGTTATCAGGCTTGCAGTGAAAAGTGAAGCGACTATAAATAAAAAGATAGTAATTCCTATAAACAGCACATACAGTACATTCAAGGTACGAATTGCAGGTGACTTAGAGGAAAGACTTGTGCAGCTTATTATTTTCCAGCCTGTATCCGGCATATCAGATTTGAATACAAGTAATCTTTTGTTGTTGATGGTTATTATATCCTCGTCACCGGATATTCTTGCAAGATACGGGTTATACGTCTCGTAGGCACCATCATTTTTAATAACGGGATTATTATCTGCATCAAGAATTATAAAGGAAGATCCTCCGTTTGCACTGGTTTCATTGACAACATCCGCTATGTTGTCTTGCGAAATGTTCAATACTATAACTCCAATGGGCTTAAGGCTGTCAAGGTCGTTCAAAACTCTCATAACGGACACAAGATTTTTGCCTGAATATGTTCTAAGGGTATCCTGTGCATTTATAGCTATTTTATAGCCTCCGTTGAGATTGACAAGCTCATCAAACCAGGGTGCATCTTTTACATCCTCCACGCTTGAACTTGTAAGGAATTTATTGGTTCGCAGCACCGAACCATGTAAATCGTAAAGGTAAATTGAATCAATATTCGTAAAGGTTATGTGAATATTGAACATAACCTCGTTGGCACTTTTAGACAAACTACGAGACGGATTATCTGACTTAAGATATGACCGTATAAGAGAATTGGTAGTCATCATTTTGGAAACATTATTTGCATTAGCAATCATAGTGTCTATATTTGTACGTATAAGCTCAGTTGTCTCATGTGAGCGCTGACGAACCTGACTTAAAGTTTCGGTTTTTATTACATTGACATAAATAACGGCACTAATTATTACATAAAAAAGCATAAATACCATGAAAATAACAAGCATTTTGCTTCTTATAGAGGTATTTAAAAACATAGTCTTTGCTGTTTCCATAAAATGCTTAAAAGATTTCATATATAACTCCGTAAAAATGCAGATAATAGTTTCAAATGAGCGTGTGAAGTCATTATACCATACGTGAATTAGAGATTGACATAACGTTATTATGCATATTGTGCAAATATTTCAGAAATGGGATTGGAGGCGGGTTGTGGCAATTCTATAAGTAAAAATAATGCACAATTATAGGTAACCATTTTACGTTTACTTTATGCAACATTACCTATATTATTACCATATCACATTATTTCAAGGAGGAATAAGGATGAACAAAATGTCAGTGGCAAAAAGAGGAGCGGCATTTATACTGGCTGGAGCGTTAACAGTTGGAATGGTGGCATGCGGCAAGAGTTCAACAGGCAACAATGCTGCAGGGACAACAACTAATAATGCAGGTGGAAATGCTAAGAACGTTGAGTTGAAATTCAGTCATATTTGGGGATCAGCAGCAGACCCATTTACACCGGCAGCTAAGAAAGTTATTGATGACTATGAGAAGGCAAATACAAATGTAAAAATCAAGGTTGATACTAACGAAAATGAAGCATATAAAACAAAGATTAAGGCAATGGCGGCAGCAAATGAGCTTCCTGATATTTTTTCAACATGGGGCGGCGGATTCTCAGAGCCATTTGTTAAGTCAAATTCAGTAGTAGCCCTTGATGTGACCGAAGATATGAAAAACAAGATGGTTAACGGCGCATTAACCAATGTGACGTATGATGGAAAGGTTTACGGATTACCATTCTTCCTTTCCTGTGGAGCATTGTTTATAAATACAGAACTTTTTGACAAGAACGGAGTCAAGGCTCCTACTACATGGGAAGAGCTTCTTACAGCAGTAAAAACCTTTAAATCCAAAGGAATAACTCCTATGGCTGTTTCGGGTAAGGACAAATGGACAATTGCAATGTATTTTGATGTAATGGCATTAAGAGCTGCAGGGCCTGAAAAGGTAACAAAAACTCTTACAAAGAAAGGTTCATTCAAGGATCCTGAATTCTTGAATGCCGCTAACAGATTTAAAGAGTTGATTGATGCAGGTGCATTCTCAAAGGGTGCTGCCGGTGTTTCCAATGACGAAGCCGAAGTACCATTCTTTGATGGAAAAATTCCAATGATGTTTAAAGGTAGCTGGACAGCAGGAAAAGCAGGATCAAAGGATTCAAAGGTTGCCGGAAAGATCAAGGCCATATCTTTCCCGTCGATTCCTGGTGGTTTGGGAAATCCAAAGCAGTTTACAGGCGGAGCTGTTGATGCAGTAATGGTAAGCGCGAATTCAAAGAACAAAGAAGAAGCACTTAAGTTCCAGAAGTACTTTGCTGAAAATATGTCCAAGGAATCATATCTTTCAGGTGCTTCAATGCCGGTGTGGAAAACAGAAGTTGACACAAGCAAGCTGAATCCTTCACTTGTTGATGTTGTTAATCTTACTAAAGATGCTGAATCATTTACAATCTGGTGGGATACACTTCTTGCCGGTAAAGATACAGAAACCTACCTGAATTCTTTACAGGAATTGTTTATGGGTTCAAAAACTCCTCAACAGTTTGTTGACAGTTTGCAGACAATTTACGGTAAATAATCAAAAATAATAAACAAAAGGCGTCCATTTGTTTGCTTAAGTAAATAAACGTGGCAACGAATGGACGCTAAATCATTTAATCATATTTTATAGAAGGAAGTGAGTTTGGTGGATAGAGTTTTAGGCAATAAGAAAGCAATAGTATTTTTCTTGTTTCCGGCTTTAGTTATATTTATCGGATTAATAATAATACCTATCGTAATGTCAGCGTACTATAGCACGCAAGAATGGTCGGGATTTGGTAAAGGTACTTTTATAGGTCTGCAAAACTATAAAGGACTACTTTCTGATCCGATATTTGTAAAAGCAGCAGTAAACTCATTGATTTTAGCAGTTGCATCGGTGTTTATACAGCTTCCAATTTCGTTGCTTTTGGCTCTGACACTTGCAAAAGGTGTTAAGTTTGAAAAGAGTTTTGTAACTATTTACTTTATACCGGTTATTATTTCTACAGTTGTTATAGGACAACTCTGGATGAAAATATATAATCCAGATTACGGAATTCTAAATTTATTGCTAAAGAATATAGGATTGGGTTCTCTTGCGTCAGAGTGGCTGGGCGACCCTAAACGAGCATTGACTGCTACATTTATTCCGATTATATGGCAGTACATCGGATATCATATGCTTTTAATGTACGCAGGTATCAAATCAATTTCCACTGATGTTTTTGAAGCAGCAGTAATTGACGGCTCTTCATGGTGGAATACATCTATGAAAATAACAATACCCATGCTGAAGCCTGTATTAAATGTGTCAGTTATATTTGCCGTTACAGGCGCACTGAAGGTATTTGATCTTGTATATGTTTTGACAGGTGGAGGACCTGCACACGCAAGCGAAGTAATAGGCACATACATGGTAAGTACAATATTTAAAGGAAACCAGTACGGATATGGTAGTGCAATGGCTGTATTTGTAATCCTTGAATGTTTTGCCTTATCAATTCTTGTTGGTTTACTATTCAGGGAAAAGAGGGAAGCAAAATGAGTGATATAGTTCAGGACAAAGGATCCAGATTTCCTGTATCAAAAGTTTTTATGTATATAGCACTTTTTATAGTAGCAATCATTCAGTTGTTTCCTCTGTATTGGATGTTCTCTTTTTCGCTAAAGGATAATTCCGAAATTTTCGGGGGAAACCCTATAGGACTTCCGGGGAAATGGTTGTGGTCAAACTACAGTAGTGCGTTGATGCAAGGTAATGTGGGAAGGTATTTTTTTAACAGCCTCATTGTTACAGGAGCTACAATAATATTTACAAGTATAATAGCTGTTATGGCTTCATATGCATTGACCAGAATGGTGTTTAAACTTAGAAGGCCGATGAATTCGCTCTTTGTACTTGGACTCACGGTGCCCCTGCATTCAGCACTTCTTCCGATATTTATTATGCTCAGAAATCTTAAAATGGTTAATTCCTACTGGGCTTTGATAGTTCCATATACAGCGTTTGCCATACCGATGGCATTACTGATTTTTTCAGGGTTTATGGGTTCCATTCCCAGGGAAATGGAAGAGGCTGCATGTATAGACGGCTGCAGTATCTATAAAATATTTTTCACAATCATACTTCCACTCATGAGACCGGCAATTGCTACAGTAACAATCTTTACATTCCTTCAGGCCTGGAATGAGCTGATGTATGCTGTTGTGTTCATAAGTGATGCTAAATTCAAGACACTCACAGTTGGTATTCAGTCTCTGGCAGGACAATATACTACCGAATGGGGACCTATAGGTGCCGGACTGATGGTTGCTACAATTCCAACCCTTATTATTTATGCAATAATGAGTAAAAAGGTTCAGGATAGTCTTGTTGTTGGAGCGGTAAAAGGCTAAAATACTTTATAATATCACTTGGTATCCTGTATAATGGGATATTAAGTGGTGTTATATTATTAAACGCATAAATGCGGATTGTGGAGGTTGGAAAATGGAAAAACCAAAATATTTGGACAAGAGCCTTTCATTCAAGGAAAGGGCAGAAGATCTTGTATCGAGAATGACATTGGAAGAAAAAGCTTCACAACTTAGGTACGATGCACAACCTGTTGAAAGACTGGGAGTTCCCAGATATAACTGGTGGAATGAAGCTCTGCATGGAGTTGCAAGAGCGGGCATTGCAACAGTATTTCCACAGGCCATAGGAATGGCAGCAATATTTGATGATGAATTTCTTAAAGAAGTTGCAGATGTAATTGCAACAGAAGGAAGAGCTAAATACAATGAGAACACCAAAAAAGGTGACAGGGATATATATAAAGGTATAACCTTCTGGTCACCAAATGTTAATATATTCAGAGATCCAAGGTGGGGACGAGGACATGAAACCTATGGAGAAGATCCATACCTGACTTCCAGACTTGGGGTTGCATTTGTAAAAGGCTTGCAGGGAGATGGAAAATATCTTAAAACTGCTGCCTGTGCAAAGCACTATGCAGTTCATAGCGGGCCTGAGGACGACAGACATCACTTTGATGCAGTTGTTTCACAAAAGGATCTGTACGAAACATACCTTCCTGCTTTTGAAGCACTTGTTAAGGAAGCAAAGGTTGAATCAGTAATGGGAGCCTACAATAGAACAAACGGAGAACCCTGCAACGGAAGTAAAACTCTCTTAAAAGATATTTTGAGAGACGGATGGGGCTTCGATGGACATGTCGTTTCAGATTGCTGGGCAATTAAGGATTTCCACGAAGGACACGGAGTTACCAAGACACCAACAGAATCTGTTGCACTTGCATTAAAGAGTGGTTGCGACCTTAACTGCGGAAATATGTATCTACTTATTCTACTTGCACTTAAAGAGGGCAGAATAACAGAGGAGGATATAGATCGTGCAGCTATCAGACTTATGACAACCAGAATGAAGTTGGGTATGTTTGATGATGACTGTGAATTTGATAAAATTCCTTATGAAGTAAACGATTCAATAGAACACAATAAACTTTCACAAGAAGCTGCAAAAAAATCAATGGTATTGCTTAAAAACGACGGATTATTACCATTGGATAGCAAAAACATTAAAAATATAGCTGTTATCGGGCCAAACGCAGACAGCACTTTGGCACTTCGAGCAAACTACAGCGGAACCCCATCTCAAAACATTACTATCCTTGACGGAGTACGCAAAAGAGTGTCTGAGGATACAAGGGTTTGGTACTCAGTGGGTAGCCACCTTTTCATGAACAGAGAAGAGGATCTTGCGCAACCTGACGACAGACTGCAAGAGGCTGTATCTATGGCAGAGAGAAGTGATGTAGTTGTTCTGTGCCTTGGACTTGACGCATCGGTAGAAGGAGAACAAAACGATCAGGGTACCGCAATACTTGATGCAGGAGGAGACAAGGCGGATCTCAATCTGCCTGAATCCCAAAGAAAACTGCTTAATGCGGTTCTTGCAACAGGCAAGCCTACTATCGTAGCATTGCTCTCAGGAAGTGCTTTGTCAATTGGCGAAGCAGCAGACAAGGCAGCAGCCATAGTTCAGTGCTGGTATCCGGGATCAAGGGGCGGTCTTGCATTCGCAGAAATGATATTCGGAGATTATTCTCCTGCAGGAAGACTTCCTGTTACTTTCTACAAATCTACAGAAGAGCTCCCTCCATTTGCAGACTACTCAATGGAGAACAGAACCTACAAGTATATGAAGGGTGAAGCTCTGTATCCATTTGGATTCGGCTTATCCTATACAAGTTTTGAATACTCCAATATAGTGTGTCCTCAGACTGTAAATAATGGAGAGGGCCTGTCTTTATCAGTAGATGTACAAAATACAGGTAGCGTTGATTCAGATGAAGTTGTTCAGATTTATATAAAGGATATGGAAGCTTCAGTAAGAGTCCCTAAACATAGCCTTTGCGGGTTTAAACGAATACATCTAAAGAGCGGTGAAAAGAAAACGGTGACTTTCGAAATAGATTCAAGTGCTATGACCGTAGTTGACGAAGCAGGAAAACGTTGCATTGAAAATGGTGAGTTCACATTGTACGTTGGCGGATCACAACCCGATAAGGTAAGCGAGAGATTATCGGGCAAGAAGCCAGTGGAAGTAGTGTTTAATGTAAAATAATGTAAGTATATAAAAATAACTTGGGGTTGTTGCAAAACTTAATTTTTGTCTTTTCTAGCCATACGTGAGTACAGGTGTTAAAACAAAAAAACTTTCTGTTTTGCAACAACCTCTTTTTTGTATTCCAATTGATTAAATTGCGAATTTGCCATGGAAAAAATGGTACTTCACATCTATAATATCCAGTATTGTATAAAATTACCAAAAAGAATTATAATAGAAGATAGAATACATGTTATAAACTGGCCTCTAAAGGAGCGGGAAAGTATTATAAAAAAACAATAGTTTAATCGAAAGGTGTAACTTATATGATATCTAAATATATGATATCCCAATTTGGATCAAACAATTGTAGTGAATACTTTTTAACAATTGAAGTACCACCTGCCGGACATTCTTTTCTTAAAATTGTAGACTCAATATTTAATAATTTTGATAATGTGTGCAAAGAAAAAAAGTTGGGTATTAAGTTCTTAATCTATATAAAAATTTATCTTAGTGATATTTCAAATCAGGCAGATTACATATGTAAGTATATGGAACAAAATTACAAGGATATATTTTATATCCTTGTAGGTCAAACTCCGGCTTCAGGTGCCAAAGCAGCTATTGAAGCATATTTTTGTAAGCCGGAAAACAATTTCAAAATAGAAAGAGACAATTCATTAAATAAAGTAGTGGTAAGCCATGGACAGTATTTAACTATATTCGGCAATTTGACAACTGATTTAAAGAGCAATTCATATGAACAAACAGAAGAGTTGCTTAAAAACCTTTCATGCCAATTGTCGGAACTAGGCGGAAATATCAAAGAAAATACCTTGCGTACATGGTTCTATATTAGGGATATAGATAACAATTATCATGGCATGGTTAGAAGCAGAAGAGAGTTATTTGAAAAAGAAAATATGACAAAGGAAACTCATTTTATTGCTTCTACGGGAATCGGCGGGTGCGGTCCCTTGCCGTTCAGTCTGGTGCAGCTGAGTTATATTTTAAACTTTGGTTTACAAAAAGAGCAGATAGAATATATGTCTGCTCCTGAGAACATGAATCCTACACATGAATACGGTGTTACCTTTGAACGGGGAACAAAAGTAACCTATGGGGATAGGTCTCACTATTATATATCAGGAACAGCAAGTATAGATAATAAGGGAAACATAGTATTCCAAAATGATGTTTTAAAGCAAACGGAAAGAGCTTTAATAAATATTAAAGCCTTATTGAGTGGATATAATGCAGATATTGATGATTTGAAAATAATGATAGTTTACCTAAGGGATTACTCAGATTATCAGGTGGTAAATAACTACCTAAAAGGGCGTTTTAATGGCAGTATTCCCTACATAATTCTAAATGCACCTGTTTGCAGACCCGGTTGGTTGGTTGAAATAGAAGGTATTGCGATAAATAATCACAAGAATGACATGTATGAAGACTTTTGCAGTCTAGTATAAAAAATGGATATCCCCTTAATTATTAGGTATCATAATACATGACAGATTTATGCAAATACTAAAGTAAATCAATATAGGTTAGTAACCTGAATATGCTTATAATCATGAGTTTGAACGACATTATTAGTTTACATGGCAGATAAATAGTGATACAATTAACAAAAAATAAACAGATAAATGTAATCTGTCACAAATTATGGTATTAAGGAGATTTCTATTGTATGAATGATCAGAAAGAAATAAGTACTAATTCAATAGATGAATTTGATATATCAGATTCAAGACCCAAATTCCCAAAACGTGCTATTGTAACCGCGGGTATGCCATATGGAAATAAAGAACTTCATCTTGGACATATTGGTGGGGTTTTTATACACGCAGATACCTATGCTCGTTTTCTTAAAGACCGTATTGGAAAAGAAAATGTAATCTTTGTGTCGGGGACTGACTGCTATGGTTCTCCTATATTGGAATACTATCGCAAATTGGTTGAAGGCGGGGCTTTTGATGGTACTATAGATGAATTTGTTACGTATAATCATATAAAACAAAAAGAAGTACTTGATTCATATCAAATTGACATAAGTTTGTTTGCAGCTTCGGCCTTGGGACGTGCGGCCGAGATTCATCAAAAAGTTTCTTCTGATTTTATAAATAAACTATATTCAAACGGACATCTTAAAAAGATTACTACATCCCAGTTCTATGATCCAGAGCTTGGTGTTTTTCTTAATGGCCGTCAGGTTGTAGGACAATGCCCGATAGCAGGATGTTCCTCAGAAAGAGGCTATGCAGATGAATGTTCACTGGGCCATCAGTACATGCCCATAGATTTAATTAATCCTAAGAGTACTCTTTCGGGCAAAAAACCTGAGATGAGAGATGTAACCAACTGGTACTTTGAACTTGATGAGTTCCACGATTTTCTCACCCAATGGGTAAGCCAATTGGAACTGGACAAAAGCTCAAGAAAATTTGTAATCAAAAGCATTGGAGAGTTTTTGGAGCCACCAGCCATTTATGTAAAAAGAGACCAAATGGACGTAGTGGATTCAATCAAGGAGAAACTTCCTGTATACGAATTAAACGACGAAAAGAACAAGTCATCAGTGCTTCTGGTTTTTAAAAATCTTGCAGAGAGAGAAGCGGCGTGTCTGGTACTTGCTGAAAACGGTGTTCGTTTCCGTACCGGAAAAACCCTAGTACCTTTCAGATTGACAGGTAATGTTTCATGGGGAGTTCCTTCGCCTGTATTAGAGGATATGAAGGATTTAACCATATGGGTATGGCCCGAATCCCTTTGGGCTCCAATATCGTTTACAATGACATATCTGGAGCAACAGAAGGCAGACACAAATGCATGGAAGGATTGGTGGTGCTCTAAAGAGGCTCAGGTATATCAATTTATTGGTGAAGATAATATCTATTTCTATGGGCCTGTCGAAATGGCTATGTTTATGGGATGTCAGGGCAAAGAGGTGTCGGCTAATCCTCCGGAAGGTGATTTGCAGCTGCCTAAACTGATATGTAATAACCATGTATTGTTTTTAAATAAAAAAGCCAGCAGCAGCAGTGAGATTAAGCCACCAAAGGCTGATGAACTGCTAAATCACTATACATTTGAGCAATTAAGAGCTCATTTCCTTAGTCTTGGATTAGGAATCAAAAGTGTAGGTTTCCAGCCTAAACCGTTCAATCCTAATGCCAATGAAAAGGACAGCGACCCTGTACTAAAAGAAGGAAACCTACTGGCAAATGTATTTAACAGGGCTGTAAGGTCATGTTTCTATACAGCTCAGAAGTATTATGAAGGTAAAGTGCCTGTTGCTGAAGTAAGTAGTGAGATTATTGAGGAATCCAAAAAGACCATTATTGAATACGAAAGATTGATGTATAAAACGGATTTCCATTTGGTTATGAGCCTTATGGACAGCTACATCAGAAACATTAATAAATACTGGTCCAAGTATATTAAGCAGGCAGAGCAGGATAATGATGAAGAACTCAGAACAAAGGTGTTGGTTGATGCTTTGCATATGGTGAGAACTGCAACTGTTCTTATGCATCCTATTGCACCTAAGGGAACAGAGATGATACTTGAATATCTAAACCTTGGCGAAGAATTCTGGAATTGGGATCGTATATTTGATACCATTTATGATTTTATGGAGGACCCTGAAAATCACAAACTCAAGTTCCTGGAACCAAGAGTAGATTTTTTTGAAAAGCATCCAAGCCAGTTACAAGAAAAAAGCTAATTTTAAAGGTATATTTTTTATGGAACCTGTCAAAATATAATAGAAGTTATTTTAACTTTAGGAGGTAAAACCTAATGTCAAAAAAACAACAGCCTGATCAAAGAAAGGCAAGAGTTAAGACAAGTGCCGGACAGGTTCCGAATCCCGGTCAGAAGACGAATACAGAAGTTACTACTCCAAAATAAAATTTAAATTAAAAAAGGCAAAACCAGCTAACTGCTGATTTTGCCTTTTTTTAATGCTCTGAAATAATTACCACAAACATTTTAGTATTTAAATCCATATTGAAACATAAAAAACTTTATTTTAAAGAATACTGTAAATAAGCTTGATAATAGTAATAATTATGATACAATATTCCTGTATTTTTGACAATTTTATTCAAAATCCGTCATAAAACTACTTTGTTTTTCAAAACATTGGTAATAAACTTATGGCGACATGATTTCAGGAGGGGAAATAATGAGTTTTTTTGAAAGGCAATTTAAACTAAAGGAGAGTGGAACAAACGTTGCAACTGAAGCAATGGCTGGACTCACTACCTTTTTTACAATGGCCTATGTGATTTTTGTAAACCCGACTATTCTGGGAGAGACAGGTATTCCTAAGGGTGGAGTTTATGTTGCAACAATACTTGCAGCAGTTGTAGGAACGCTTATTATGGGATTATTCGCTAATGTTCCATATGCACAGGCTCCGGGTATGGGGTTAAACGCATTTTTTACTTTTACGGTTGTATTCGGACTGGGATACACTTGGCAGCAAGCTATGGCAATGGTGTTTATCTGCGGTATCATAAATATAATTATTACGGTAACTCAGGTAAGAAAATTGATTATTAAAGCGATTCCTGAATCGCTTCAGCTGGCTATTGGCGGGGGTATAGGATTATTTATCGCCTATATAGGATTCAAAAGTGCAGGATTTTTAAAGTTTACATCTGAAGGTAAGTCTTGGGACCCGCTTAAAATTATTGGAACTGATCCAAAATCCGCTACAGTTGTAGCAGACGGAGCAAATGTAGTTCCCGCTTTTGTAAATTTTACAAACCCTGTAGCGCAAGTAGCACTGATTGGTCTTGTAATAACAGCTGTTTTAATGATTCTCAAATTAAAAAGTGCGATACTTATAGGTATAGTTGCATCTACTGTAATTGGTATTCCGTTACATGTAACTGATATTTCAATGTCCACGTCATACAAGGTAGCTGACGTTGCCCAAACAGCATTTAAGATGGACTTTGTAGGTCTGTTTAATGACCCGGGGAAATTGGCCCTTGTTTTGGTTACAATACTTGCATTCAGTTTATCGGATACCTTTGATACGATAGGAACCTTCATCGGGACAGGTCGTAAGAGCGGTATATTCGATGACAAGGATGAAGCTGAACTGTTTGCCGGAAAAGGCTTTAAGTCTAAAATGGATAAGGCACTTTTTGCAGATGCTATTGCTACATCCATTGGTGCTTTGTTTGGTACATCAAATACAACAACATATGTTGAAAGTGCAGCCGGTATAGGTGTTGGAGGAAGAACCGGTCTTACGTCAGTATTTACTGCTATAATTTTTGCTTTATGCCTACTGTTTGCGCCCATTGCAGGAGTAATTCCCGCAGCTGCTACGGCACCGGCGTTGATAATTGTGGGTGTACTGATGATGGGAAGCTTTGCAAAAATTAAATGGGAGGACTTTGATGAGGCTCTGCCAGCGTTCTTTACAGCTGCAGTAATGCCGTTTGCATACAGTATATCAAGTGGTATCGCTTCCGGATTTATTATGTATGTGATTGTAAAGATATTCAAAGGAAAAGCAAAGACTGTACATCCTGTCATGTACATTGTAACGGGACTGTTTTTACTAAACTATCTGATAACTGCATTACTTAAACTTTAGTTATATATTCCCCCACTTTTACCCTTTGTATGAATGGTCGTATAATAAGACTGTTCATACAAAGGGTAGTTTTTTTGTAAGCTGTATTATAAAATAAAAAGATACAATATATATATGGAAAATGGAAAGGAAAATCGCATATGCCGATAATTGACATGCCATTGGCAGAATTGAAAAAGTATAATGGGATTAATCCGTGCCCACCGGATTTTGATGAATACTGGGATAAGGCAAAAGAAGAAATGGAATCAGTTGATCCAAAGGTTGAACTTGTTCCGTCCAACTTTCAGGTGCCTTTTGCAGAATGTTTTGACCTCTATTTTACAGGGGTAAGAGGAGCAAGGGTACATGCTAAATATTTACGTCCAAAAGGCGGGAATGAACCACATCCTGCTATATTACAATTCCATGGTTACACAGGCAACAGCGGTGACTGGAATGACAAACTTAATTTTGTAGCAACGGGTTACTGCGTTGCAGCACTTGATGTTCGGGGTCAGGGAGGCTATTCCGAGGATTCGGGAAGCGTAAAGGGTGATACTGTCCACGGACATATAATGAGGGGGCTTGACGATACGCCTGAAAATATGTTGTTCAGACATGTTTTTTTGGATGCAGCTCAACTGGCTAAAATAATAATGTCGTTGCCAGAGGTTGATGAGAACAGAGTAGGGGCTATGGGATTTTCTCAGGGAGGAGCTTTGACTCTCGCATGTGCATCCTTGGAACCTCGAATCAAGAAGCTTGCACCGGTTTATCCTTACCTGTGTGACTACAAAAGGGTTTGGGAAATGGATTTAGCAAAGGATGCATACAACGATATCAGGGATTACTTCAGATTCTTTGACCCACTTCATGAGAGGGAAGATGAAGTATTCGAGAAGCTAGGGTATATAGATTTACAATACCTTGTCAGACGTATTAAAGGGGAGGTTCTTATGGGAGTAGGCCTGATGGATAATATATGTCCGCCTTCAACTCAGTTCTCAGCTTACAATAAAATAACCTCCAAAAAGCAAATGTTGATTTATCCCGATTACGGACATGAAAACATACCGACTGTAATGGATAAAATATATCAATTTATGTTGGATTTGTAAAATAAAGGTACCCAGACTGACAGGTTAGTTCAAATTATCAGCCGGGTACCTTATCTATTATCTTACACCATACTGAAAAAATAATCGTCTATTTTAAGCCTTAAATCATGGTTGATTTTATCGACTATGTCATAATCGATTGCATCTATGTAAATATTTTCAAGATCATCGTTAAGATCCTTCGCTTTAGAAAGATAGTGTATACCTTCTCTGATTATCCCTTTATAGTTGGCTGCAATATCCTCAAGCCTGCTTTTAAACTCTTCGTCAGTACCTGGTTTAATGGCATAGGAATATACGTCTATTATGCTATCGCTGTCCTTGGAAGGGAAATATTCATGAGGAGCGGTACTGTCAAATATAGCTGCGGATAACTCTCTGATAATAACCATATCAATACTGTCCGGATCGAAGCTGCAATGATATAACTCAACATCAAATCCCCTTTCGCGGGCTGACTGAGCAATCTTTTTAAGCATTGTAGATTTTCCTGAACCGGGCCTGCCTTTTATAAAATATCTGTTTGACATGTCAGAAGTAAGGTCCATAACAAAATCCATGGTTCCCTTAGGGGTAGCGCCCCCGAAGAATCTGTTCTTGGTACAGGCTTGTTTACTCTGAAAATTACTACCGATTATAGTGTTAATAGTCTCTTGAGTAAGTTCATTGATTTTATTAAAGTCAATATTTGAAATGTATATCTTTTCCCATTCGTCATGAACTTTGAGGGCCTGAGAGAAAAGATTATAGGTATTATCGTAACACAAAGCGATTTGTTTATTAATTCCAAGGATCTCATCTTTGAGAGGAATAAGCTTTTTGCTGTCCCATGCAGTTCCGAGATTTATATACTCTTCAATTGCCCCCGGGGCTCTGGGTTCTACCACGTGAGGGTATGTACCGTCTACAACGCCTATTCCCAAAGAAGGGAGAATAATACCATCCACAGAGCTATTGTCACATGGGGAATGAATGTACTCTACGTCAAAACCTCTATTGTACCATTCCTTGCCAAGTCTCTTCATGAGGGTTGATTTCCCGGTAGCAGGACCTCCTTTGAGAATAAAAAGTCTGTCCAGATAATTAATATTGTCATCCAAGTAATTTACAAATCCCTTTGATGAGTTTGCGCAGGCATAATAGTTAATAATCTTTGCACACAAAAGACACTCCACCTTTCAATAACTTGGGTATTATATTTCACAATATGCGGATACTAGTAATATTGCTAAAGTCAATGACTAAAAATAGCCACTTTAACCAGGTGTGTCATGCAATATGGGAGAGCAAATTACTTCGTTTTAGTTCCCATATAATTACATTGTATGTAATTAAAAACATACAACTATACTCTATACACCTTGGCACATCTGGCGTAAAAACCTTAAAATCTATAAATATTCTTTTGTATGAATATATATACATGAATTATTCAAATTTAAAAGTTGCATATTTGATTGAAAAAATAAAAATGTGACAAAAAGATGTGTTGAAATTTATACAACTGTATGTTAAGATTGTTAGTGAAAAAATTATCAAATAAATTGCTTGCCAGAAATACTGAATAGTACCTTGTTAATCACAAATACTACTCATTGATAGCAGTATATTTTTATAAATTGAAGGGAGAATTATAATGACTACAAACAAGAAATTAGAAGCTTGGGTTAAAGAAGTTGCCGACATGTGTCAACCAGACCAAATTTACTGGTGTGACGGTTCTCAGGAAGAAAACGATCGTCTTTTAAAAGAGATGGTAGATTCCGGATTGGCTAAACCTTTAAATCCTGAAACACGTCCTGGATGCTACTCTTTCAACAGTGATCCATCTGACGTTGCTCGTGTTGAAAACAGAACATATATCGCTTCAAAGTCAAAGGAAGAAGCTGGACCAACTAACAACTGGATTAACCCTGACGAATTGAAGGAAACAATGAAAGGTTTGTACAAGGGTTGCATGAAGGGAAGAACTATGTATGTAATTCCTTTCTCAATGGGACCTATTGGTTCACCAATATCAAAAATCGGTGTTGAACTTACTGACAGCCCATACGTTGTTGTTAACATGAGAATTATGACTCGTATCGGAACAAAAGTATTGGAAACTCTCGGTGACGGAGAATATGTACCATGCTTGCACTCAGTAGGAGCTCCTTTAGCTGAAGGCGAAAAAGATACAAAATGGCCTTGTGCTCCAATCGAATCAAAATACATCAGCCACTTCCCAGAAGAAAAGACTATCTGGTCTTTCGGTTCAGGATACGGCGGAAACGCTTTGCTTGGTAAGAAGTGTTTCGCTCTTCGTATAGCATCAGTTATTGCCCGTGAAGAAGGCTGGTTGGCTGAGCATATGCTTATCCTCAAGCTTACTGATCCTAAGGGTAATGTTAAATATATCTGCGGTGCTTTCCCAAGTGCTTGCGGTAAGACCAACCTGGCTATGCTTGTTCCTACTATTCCAGGATGGAAAGTTGAAACAATCGGTGATGATATAGCTTGGATGAAGTTCGGAAAAGACGGAAGATTGTACGCTATCAATCCTGAAGCAGGATTCTTCGGTGTTGCTCCTGGTACATCAATGGATTCAAATCCAAACGCTATGCACAGCATTGAAAAGAACACTATATTCACTAACGTTGGTATAACTGACGATAATAATGTATGGTGGGAAGGCATGGGCGTAGATGCTCCTGCTCACTTAATTGATTGGCACGGAAAGGATTGGGCTCCAGGTTCAGAAACCCCAGCTGCTCATCCAAATGCTCGTTTTACAGCACCTGCAGAACAGTGCCCTGTTATAGCTTCTGAGTGGGAAGATCCTGCTGGAGTACCAATCTCAGCTATATTGATAGGTGGACGTCGTCCTAGCACTATTCCATTGGTACATGAGAGCTTTGACTGGAACCACGGTGTATTCCTTGGTTCAATAATGGGTTCAGAAATCACTGCAGCGGCTATCTCTGACAAAATCGGACAGGTTCGTCGTGACCCATTCGCAATGCTTCCATTCATCGGCTACAATGTAAATGACTATTTACAACACTGGTTAGATGTTGGTGCAGCTAGCACAGAAGATAAGCTTCCAAAGATATTCTATGTTAACTGGTTCCGTAAAGATGAGAACGGAAAATGGTTGTGGCCAGGTTATGGCGAAAACAGCCGTGTTCTCAAGTGGATCTGTGAAAGAGTATCAGGCGAAGGTAAGGCTGTTAAGACTGAAATCGGTTACATGCCTACTGAAGATGCTATCGATGTTGAAGGTCTGGACGTTTCAGCTGAAGACATGAAAGAACTTCTCAAAGTTAAGAAGGACGAATGGCTCAAAGAAGTTGAGTCAATCAAAGCTCACTATGAGACTTATGATATAAATAAGGTTCCTGCTGAATTGAAGAAGCAACTTGCTGATCTTGAAGCTAGATTGAAGGCTTAATTTATAAATAAATGATTTAATAAATAGACAAAAACCCGGAGGCGTTAAAGCCGCCGGGTTTTTGCTTGTAAAAACTAATACAAAATAAATTTTATTAATGTTTTCATTGACAAAAAAATACTTCGAGAGTAGAATAATAATATACTTCGTATCAAGAAGTATATAGGAGATTTATATGGAAAGTAGAAATGAATTGGGATATGAGACAATAATTTTTGAATACATCGATGAATTGAAGTTTTTATTTTTTCCAGATAAGTGGAGCAGCGTTTTTTTGGATTACTCAAAAAATGAGATACTTGTCCTGCTACTTTTATATAGAAATAAAAAAGCTAATATGACTGAAATTGCCGAATATATATGTTCACCGCTCAATACTGCTACAGGTGTTGTAGCAAGGCTTGAAAAAAAGCTTATGGTAGAGAGACTGCGGGACAAGGAGGACAGAAGAGTTGTCAATATTGTTCTGACAAAAGGCGCAGAGGATTTTATAGAACAGGAAAAAAGAACGATATCCCACTACTTTGAAGAGGTAGTTAGAATACTTTCTTATGAGGAAAAAAAAGCAGCCTTAAGTATATTCAGAAAGGTAGCTTCGGTTCTACAGCAGGACAAATCAAATAAAGTAAATGATAACAAGACTGAAACAAGAGTAAAACGGATAATAATTGAATAGTCAAAGCTTTTTTATAAAGTTACTTGCGGAATCATTTTGTTAAGGTGAGCTGCAAGACTATTTTTTAAATAAATACTTCGCAATGAGAATAATTCACAATATGAAATATAGGAGGTAGGATTTATGGGGAGAATAATTATTTTTACAGGCAAGGGTGGGGTTGGAAAAACAAGCACTGCAGCGGCACATGCGGTTAAGGCTGCGGGAATGGGAAAGAAAACCCTTCTTGTGAGTACTGACATGGCGCACAATCTCAGTGATATATTTATGGCGGAAGTCAAAGAAGAACCGGTTCAAATCGTGAAAAACCTTGATTGCCTGGAAATTGACTCAAATTATGAAATGAACAGGCATTATGAACATATTTCAGCTGCATTTAAAAATATGATGACATTTAAAAATGAGAAAGACACTGAAACTTTTGAGGATATTGTAGTATTTCCAGGCATCGAAGAATTGTTTTCACTTCTTCGGATAAAGGAATTGTACGATACCGGGGATTACGACTTGATTATAGTGGACTGTGCTCCTACCGGAGAAACCCTGTCACTTCTGAAATTTCCGGAACTGTTTTCATGGTATATGGAAAAGCTGTTCCCAATAGGAAAGGTGGCAATGAAGGTGTTAAGGCCTATTTCAAAGGTAGCATTCAAGTTGGATATGCCCGATTCAAAAGCAATGAACGATATCGAAAAGCTATATATAAAATTGGGAGAGTTACAGGGACTGTTGAAGAACCGGGATGTGTGTAGTATCAGGTTGGTTACAATTCCTGAAAAGATGGTGGTGGAGGAGACAAAAAGAAATTATATGTACATGAACTTGTACAATTTCAATGTTGACGGCTTGTACATTAACCGCATAATTCCCCAGGATATAGATAATAAATTCTTCGAAAGCTGGAAGCTCATTCAAGAAAATTATCTCAATGAGCTTGAGGCCTCTTTTTACAATATCCCAACCTATAAAATTAAATGGTATGAAGTAGACATAAATGGTATAGAAGGTCTTGAGAGGATAGTTAATGATTCCTTACAAGAGAAGAATTTGTTTGAAGTCAATAACAAATCTGAAGGAGAGACCTTTGAAAAAACCGACAAAGGCTATAGGCTGAAGATTTATGTGCCTTTTACAAGTAAACAGGATTTTGACCTTCTTGAATCGGGGACAGATATTATAATCAAAATTGGCAATTTTAAACGTAATATACCCATTCCTAATGTAATGAGAAAATATTCGGTGGTGTCAGCCAAGTTTGAATCAGAAGTGCTACGTATAGATTTTGAAAGAAAGGATGATTAGTTTGAACAAGGAATTTATAAAAAACATAATTAAGTCTGAAATACTAAGGTATGAAGCTTTTAAAGAAATTCTCCCTAAAGATGTAAAAAGCAAATTAGAAGGATTTGAAAAGGAAGCTGTAAGCTTAATGAAGGATATTGCAATTGAAATAGTTGCGGAGAACAGCAAGGCGGAAGATGGGGAAAGAAAAGAAGTCAGAAAGGTGTCTGTAGATTTTTCATAATTTTAACGGAGGTATAACAATATGAGGATAATTCTATATACCGGCAAGGGTGGAGTAGGTAAAACCAGTATAGCTGCTGCCACAGCCTGCAAGATAGCCGAGAGTGGTAAACGTGTTTTGATAATCAGTACCGATCAGGCCCACAGCCTGGGGGATTCTTTTGCAACAAAGCTGTCAAATGAGTCCGTTATGCTTACAGAAAACCTTTTTGCGATGGAAATCGATTCTGTTCTTGAAAATGAGAAAATGTGGGGTAATATAAAAGGCTATATTGAAAAGCTTATGACGCTTAAAGCTGACAGTAATATCGAAACTGAAGAATTACTGGTATTTCCGGGGTTTGACGAACTCCTATCCCTTATAAGGATTAAGGAAATTTATGATGAGGGTAAATATGATGTATTAATTGTAGACTGTGCACCTACCGGAGAGACAATGTCGCTACTGAAATTTCCTGATTTGTTTAAGTGGTGGATGGAAAAATTGTTTCCAATTAAAAGAAAGGGAGCGAAGTTAGTAAAGCCTGTCATTGAAGCAACCATGAAGATTCCTATTCCCGGTGATGAGACCTTTGATGAAATTGAAAGGCTGTATTTAAAAATCGATGAACTGCATCAACTTATGCAGGACAAAGAAAAGGTAAGCATCCGTATAGTGACTACACCTGAAAAGATTGTTATAAAGGAGGCGAAGAGAAGCTTTTCATATTTGCACCTTTTTGATTATAACGTTGATGGAATTATAATAAATAAGATATTTTCAAAGGAATCCCTCACTGGGTATTTTAAAAAATGGGATGAGATTCAAACAAGTAGTATTCAAGATATCCTTGAAAGCTTTAACGGGATTCCCGTATTTAAACTTGAGCTTATGGACAGCGAGCTTAGAGGATATGAGGCCTTGAAGAAAGCGGGCGGATTATTATACCCAAATATTGACCCGTATCAGGTGCTTTTCAAAGATAAAATATTTGATGTGGTAAAAGAAGCTGACGGATATACCTTTATAATAAATATGCCCTTTGTTGATAAAAATGAGTTGAAGCTGCTCCAAAAGGGTGACGAAATTACCATTTCCATAAAAAATGAAAAAAGAAGCTTCGTATTGCCTGTAAAACTACAATCCAAGGAAATTGCAGGAGCTAAATATAATGAGGGAAAATTGAATATTCATTTTGCATAATTATTTTCCATATGCTATATTTGGAATGGGGTGATACATTTGAATAAAAAAATTCTTAGCATTTTAGGCGATTATTATCATGACCACGATATAGCACATGAAGCACTTAAAAAAGCAGTTGATATGTTGAATAAATCAGGTTTTCACACCTTTGAGCTTGTTGATTCGGGTGTAGACGGACTAGAAGAAGCACTAGAAGAAGCACTATCCCAGAAATTTGACCTTGTTATATTGGGCAAGGAGAACAGAATTAATCCCACTGATGAAGTAGTAAACAATTGGATGACTTGTGATATAGAAAAGAAAATTGTTGATTATGTAAACAATGGCGGAAGCTGGATGGCTTGGCATTCAGGTTTGGCATTGTATGATGAAACAGGAGAATATACAAAGATGATGGGCGGATACTTTTTGAACCATCCTGTTGAACACAAGATTGTTAAGTATATTCCCAAAAGTAATAGCAGTGGAATCATTCTGAAGGAATCCTTTGAGGCCATAGATGAACATTATTTTATAAAATACAATCTTGACAGCAGTCTTGCTTTTCTTGACAGCGAATCTCCTTACGGAAAATCAGTGGCAGGATGGGCCCGTGAATTCGGAGACGGAAGGATTTGCTGCCTTGCTCCTACACATAGGGAAGAGGGGCTTACAAATAAAGTAATGCTTGAGACTTTGGTGGATTGTATCTCTTGGTGCTGTAAACTGTGAATATAGTTGCTTTTAGTACGACTAAATACGGAGGTGTAGTATTTGTTAAACAATAATTTTATTTTAAATAGCAAAACTGCTAAATCTTTATATGAACGTTTTGCTAAAGATGCGCCGATTTATGACTATCATTGCCATCTTTCTGCAAAAGAAATTTATGAAGATGATACTTTTGAGGATATTTCGTCAATCTGGCTTGGATATGACCATTACAAGTGGAGAACAATGCGTTATGCCGGAGTACCTGAGGAATTTATCACGGGAAAAGGAGACGGACGTACCAAATTTAAAATGTGGGCAAAAACCTGTCAAAGGCTTATGGGAAGTCCCCTTTACCATTGGGCTAATATGGAACTGGAGACTTACTTCGGAGTAAATGAAGTTCTGAAGGAAAGTAATGCAGATAAAATATACGATTACTGCAATGCAAAAATAATGGAGGATAAGCTTTCTCCTGTAAAAATGATAAGGTCTTCCAATGTAAAGCTTATTTGTACTACGGACGACCCGGTTGACTCCCTTGAATATCATCTGCTTCTTGGAAAGAATAAGGATAAAGGATTTGATGTCTTTCCGACTTTCAGGCCGGATAATGCATTAAAAATACTAAACCATAACTTCGTTGAATACATAAAAAGTCTCGAGACTTCTTCAAATATAAAGATTTTAAATTATAAGGACTTGCTAGCTGCTCTAAAAAATAGAATTGAATTTTTTAGCAAGGTTGGCTGTGTGCTCTCGGATCACTCTCTTGAAAGTCTTGTTTATTTACCTACTGACGTTGAAGAGGTAGGGGTTATATTCCAAAAGAGATTAAATGGAGAGCCTATATCTGTTGTGGAAGCAGAAAAATATAAGCTGTATACTCTTTCTGTTTTGGCTGGAGAGTATAAGGAAGCCAGATGGGCCATGCAACTGCATATTGGAGCTATCAGAAGCACTAATGACAATATGCTCAAAAAGGCTGGAGTTGATTCAGGGTTTGACATTATGAATGATTTTCAGATTGCTGAACCTTTAGCAAAGCTCTTTAACGACATGGATAAAAAGGATTGCCTGCCTAAGACGATATTATATACGCTTAATTCCAAGGATAATCTGGTATTGTCGTCAATACCTCACTGCTTTACGGAAGATTGTGTTCCGGGAAAGGTGCAGTTTGGGGCAGCATGGTGGTTTAATGACCACAAGGAAGGCATAACGTCCCACCTTAAAGCTATTGCAGACCAAGGTATGTTGGCATACTTCATAGGAATGCTTACTGACTCCAGAAGTTTTCTGTCTTATGTAAGACACGATTACTTCAGAAGGATTCTCTGTTCGTTTGTCGGTGACTTTGTTGACAAGGGAGAATTTGATAGCGATGATGCAATACTTGGAGAAATTGTTGAAGGTATTTGCTATAAGAATATAGTAAGGTATTTGGGTTTATAAGGTTATTAAAAGCTATAGGGTTATTTTATGGGAGTTGTCCTATAAAATAACCCTATATTATCGCTTAATTTTATATTCCTAAGATAATACCTCACCAAGCTTTTTTGCCTCAGTAATAGGTTCCATACATGAGTAGTTGCGGCACACATAGGCTGCGGTTTTTCCATTCTGAGACTTATATTCTCCAATAAATGGCGCAATTTCAGTTAGCTCGGGCGATATATTTGAGATGGCTACAGCAAAGGGTAAATATTTACGGTTTAAGGTATCTAGCATCTCCTTGCTGTTTTCTCCTGTAATAACTATCTCAGAGGATACATCAGAAACAGAATACATGTAGCTGCAAAGCATGTAACTGTGTCCTGTTGGGGCTGCTTCAACCTGACTACTAAAGAAATCCATAATTGCTTTTGCTCTGTTTTCATATTCATGATGTCCTGTTATCCTTGCCAATCTTAAAAGGTTCATTGCTGCAACAGAGTTTCCTGAAGGGATTGCACCGTCATAACTTTCTCTTGGCCGAGCTATAAGCTGTTCAGAATCGTGGCCGTATAAAAATAATCCTGCAGAATTATTTTCTCCAAAAAGATTTAACATTGCGTCTGTGAGCTTTAAGGCTCTTTTTAGATAGATAGTTGTAAACGTAGCCTCGTAAAGTTCAAGCAGTCCCCAAACCAGAAATGCGTAGTCTTCCAAGTACGCAGGGAAGACCGCTTCTCCGTCACGGTAGCGTGCCAACAAGCGTCCGTCAGTCCGTATAAGTTTTTTGTATACGAAATCAACGCATCTTTTTGCAGATTCAATGTATTTATCTTCGCCCAAAATCCTACCGCAATAAGCCATTGCTGCTATCATAAGCCCGTTCCAAGATGTGAGAACCTTGTCATCTTTGTATGGGTGTACTCTTTTTTCTCTGTAGTCAAAGAGTTTTTTGCGGCAGTCCTCTGCAAAAAACTTTTGTTGTTCCGATAAAGTGCCTGTTTCAATAAGATTTGGTATGTTAAGGCTCTCAAAGTTGCCGGAGGAGGTTATATCGAATAACCTGCAATACTCCTCTCCGTCTTTTGACCCAAGAACGTCAAGCACTTCCTCTCGTGACCAAATATAAAACTTACCTTCAACACCCTCTGAGTCAGCATCTTCGGCGGAATAAAAGGCTCCGAATTGTGAATGCATGTCCCTTTGTATATAATCAAGTATTTGTCTGGCGGTTTCCTCGTAGTTTTTGTTTCCCGTTGCTGAATAAGCTTCACCGTATGCAATTGCTAAAAGTGCATTGTCATAAAGCATTTTTTCAAAATGTGGAACAAGCCATTTTTTATCAGTGGAGTATCTGCTGAATCCGAAACCTATGTGGTCGAATATTCCGCCATTTTTCATTGATTCAAGCGTTTTCTCTACCATTTCCAATGCATATGGTTCTTTTTCGGAATACCAGTACCTGAGCAAGAAAAGTAGCGTATGAGGTGAGGGGAACTTGGGAGAAGTTCCAAAACCTCCGTATTTACTGTCAAAATTATATTTAAAATGTGTAAATGCCTCATGAATAATGTCTTTTGATATTTTCGTTTCATCAGAAACTTCTTCCTGACTTACATGTTCTATTATGCTTTTGGCTGATTGTAATAGACTATCTCTTTTACTGTCCCATGCTTCTTTTACTGACCTAAGCAAAGACATAAGCCCCATAAGGCCTCTGCTGTCTTCCTTTGGGAAGTACGTTCCAGCATAAAATGGCTGTCTGTCCGGGGTTAGAAATACTGTAAGTGGCCACCCTCCATGTCCTGTTAATGCCTGGCAGACGGACATGTAAATGCTGTCTATATCAGGTCTTTCTTCACGGTCAACCTTTATACATACGAAATCCCGGTTCAGTATGTGCGCTACTTCCTGGTCTTCAAAGGATTCACGCTCCATTACATGACACCAATGACAAGTTGAATAGCCAATGGAGAGAAAGATGGGTTTGTCTTCCCCCGCTGCCCGGCCAAAAGCTTCAGGTCCCCACGGATACCAATCTACTGGGTTGTGTGCGTGTTGGAGTAGGTAGGGGGATTTTTCTTGGATTAGTTTGTTTGTATATTTATGTTCAGACATTTTTTGTATCCTCTCTATTTAGTATAACGTGTTTACAATTATAGTTATTCCCAGTATTAATCAATTGTATCAATAAACTGATTTATTTGAATAAGCGGTTCGCCAACGTTCTATCCGTTGGGGAAGTAATAAAAATTTTAATTGATAATTATTGAAACTAAATTTAGTTGATAATACATTGCATTACGAGGTAGTATGTGTTACGATGTTCTTAGCAATATATGGAAGGTCGTGGTAATATGAACAAGGAAATTATGAAGGGCAGTATAGACATCCTTTTACTATCTCTAATTCAAAAAGAGGATTTATATGGGTATGAAATTGCAAAAAGGCTTAAAGAGAAAAGTAACGATTTATATTCAATGGGTGAAGGGACGTTATATCCTGCTCTTCAAAGGTTAGAAAAGCAAAAACTCATAACATCTTATTGGGGAGATTCTGAATTTGGAGGTAGGCGTAAGTATTATAGTATTACTGAGGAAGGTAAAAAGGAATTATCTAAAAAATTAAGCGAATGGGACTTGTTGAGTAATTTAATTAAATCTTGCAGGGAGGGATTTTTACGTTTGAATTTGATGATTATATCAAGTCGATAATTGATAATTTACAGGTTAGTAAAAAGAAGAAAGCCGAAATGTTTGACGAATACAGAGACCATCTTACTATGTTGAAACAAGATTATATTAAAAATGGCTTAAAAGAAGAAGTTGCGATTGAAGAAGCCATTAAAAGTTTTGGCAATAATGAAAATTTGAAAGCATTATTCAATAACATATTTGGCTATAGGACTATAACAAATATATTGAGTGGTATATTTGTTACAATACTACTTTTTATTTTAGGTACCCGTATTAGTTGGACAAGTTTGAATGTAAATTCAGTTACCGTACCAGATGCTTTTCGGATATTTATACCTTATACTCTTATGTTCATTCCTGTCGGATACTTTCTACCTATAATATTTAAGAGGGCAGGAAAAAATAAAAATATTGCTTTGGCATCTCTGTTGCTGAGCACGATTACAGGGTTATGTTTTAGTGTCCCTTTAGGTTCATTACAGGTACCCTATATTACTAATTTACTTGCACTGCAGATTACTTTAATTGTTTCAATCATTCTGGGTGGATTACTTGGAAGCCTACTTGGGTTTACTTTTTTAAAGATGATAAGCATGGTTACCCTAAAATGTAAGCATTCTTATTCTAAGTAACTCACCAATTAAAATGATTTTAAAGATGACATGAGTTGACAATAGTGGACTTATGTCTTTTTTTGATTGACTTATTAATTACCACAATATAACATATTGGAGTAATATTTTATAGATTATTTAGCAGAGGATAATATGAAGAAAAAGCTAATTTTTATGATCTGTTTTTCATTGTTAACCTCCCTTGGGGTAATACTCTTATTGAATAGATATTATATTCAGGACAAAAAGCCTTTACAATTTAATTCTGTTAAAAAAATTGGTATTGAAGGTCTACAAGAGTATTATAGGATTCCGGGTTTCACTTATTGTATTATAAGAGATGGCAAAATTATTAAAATGGACGCTTTAGGTTACATATTTGAAGGTTCCGAAAGAAAGGTTACTATTGAAGACAAATTTAAAATTGGTTCCTGTTGTAAATCCTATACCGCTTTAATTGCCTCAAAATTAGTTGAAAAAGGACTTATAAGTTGGGATACAAGAATCTTTGATTTATTTCCTGACTGGAAAAATAATTCAAACCAAGCATATTATTCGATTACATTGAAAGATTTACTTTCACACAATACATCATTACAACCGTTCAATACATTTGCTGGAAAAACAGACTTCTTTAGTAAGAAGGTTATTTATACAAATATACCTAATTTCAATGGTAATCAACAAGAAAGAAGATTGGAGTTCTGCAAATATGTTCTTACACTTCCACCAATAAGGAGTACTGAAATGAATTATGCGAATTCCGGGTATAGTATTGCAGGAGTAATGCTGGAAAAAGTATCGGGAAAATCGTGGGAAGATTTAGCGATGGAAACCGCCCGGGATATAGGTGTCTCAATCAGTTTTGGCAACCCTAATACTATTGATAGAGAACAGCCTTGGGGACATAAAGTTGGCTGGTTTGGTAAAAGAAAACCAGTATCTCCAGAGGATTATACTGGTTTTATAGACCCAATAACGTCTCCGGCAGGAAATATAGATATGTCAATCAATGATATGGCGAAATATGTTAAAATCTATCTTGAAGGGCTTAATGGAAAGGATGGATATATAACTTCTCAGACCTGTAAATACCTGCTTAGTGGCATTCCGAAATATGCAATGGGTTGGTATAATGAATCTGATAATGAAACAATCTTTTATCATTATGGTAGTGAGGGTACCTTTTACTCCAACGTTATGATATTTAAAGAATTAAGTTCTGCAATAATTATCCTTACTAACGCACCTGGATGCAAAGATACTTCTAATTTTTTAAATGATTTACGCAATTACCTTAAGGGTAAATTTATTTACAAAAATATAGTATGAAATTCTTTAGCATAAGGGCCACTCTCAAATCAAGCTTGGTTTAAAAAATATACCATAAAAGTAATAATGTAGGTTAGTAAATGTTGTAAAAATATTAGAAGGGGTATTAAAATGGAAAATATCATAATAAGGGAAGAGCGAGAATATGAGTGGTTTGAAACAGAATATATGACAAAGAAGGCTTTTTGGAATCTTCATGTTCCTGGATGCAATGAGCATTATTTGGTTCATATGCTCCGTTCCAGCGGTGATTATATACCTGAATTAAGTAGAGTTGCAGAAGTTGATGGAAAGATTGTTGGGGCAATTATGTATTCAAAAGCATATGTAATGGATGAAGAGAATCGGACTGAGGTAATAACTTTTGGCCCTTTGTGTATTGACCCTGAGTATCAAAAAAGAGGTATAGGTGGGGAATTATTAGAGAAAACAATGCAGTTGGCAAGAGAGCAGGGGTATAGGGCAATTATTATTTTTGGGGAGCCGGAATATTATCCACGTCATGGGTTTAAGACATGTGAAAATTTTGATATTACAACAAAAGATGGTGAAAATTTTAATGCTTTTATGGGTATTGAATTGGTACCAGGTGGGTTGGCTGGAGTAAAAGGAAAATTTTATGAGTCAACTATATTTGCTGATTGTTACTCTGAAAAAGCAGAAGAATATGATAAAAAGTTTCCGTATATGGAAAAACTAAAACTACCAGGGCAGTGGGCATAATGTAAAACCATTTAATTCATAATCTTTATATTAATCTCAGAGTTCAAAGAATGTCATTTCTACTAGGCAATGAGCAATTATGTTTGGAGTAGATAATTTGGCTAAGGTATCTTCATCAATATAAAAACCCCATTTTTTCATATTTTAAATTGGGTTAAGATGTTGCATAATGACCTTGGATAGAAAACCGTTCAGTTCTTTATCTATTATAACTAATACCTCGTTTGCTTTGGCCTAACAATTTATCCAGTACATAAGTATAAAAATACATTCCCCAAATACTAATTGAAGTAGAAATAAGAAAAAAGTTTTCTTTGTATAATATTAAATGCAATTTTCCTGCAATAAAATAAACAACATAGAGAATAGAGATTACTACAACTTTCCATAGCCATTTGATGTTTGAGAAATGCAATAGCATTATTATAACACCAAGTAAAAGCATATTTGTTGCAGATAATACAACAAGGCTACGTTCTTTTCCTGAAAGAAAATTTTCACTAAATACCCGAATGCCAGTTAACCTTAAAACCCAAACTATCGTGTTTTCATGCAGAGCCACCAGTCCAAAGAAGATATATAAGTAACGCTCAAAATTTCCAATATGGTTTAAGCTAACCGTATATATTTTTCTTGCTATCCAAAACAAAACTAGTAGACCTATAACAGTCATCCATGTCCGATACCAGTTATGCTTGTATATGCCTAATTTAATAAATAATTCTTCAATCACTCCATATAATACTGCAAAAAATCCAAACCAATAATATCTAAGATTGAAAACTGCAATTAATAGTGCTGTTGCAGATACTGAAAATTGTGAAAAAAGATTGCCTGCAATAGAATCATCCGGTCGTGAATGAGGAATAAGCATAGGATAATATTCATACGACTTAAAAAATGAATATACAACCATTTCAAAACAGAAGGTTATTCCGCAAATTGTAAGATATAAAGCTAGTACACGTTTGCGGTTTTTTACTTTTAAAAAAATTATTATTAATTCTATTACGGTAGTAATTCCAAGAAGAATAAACCAAATTGTGTTACTCCAAAATGTAGGACTCATAAGCTTATATTTCTCCTAATTCTATCCGCCCGGTGGAATTAAAATTATTTAGATCTATCAATTACTTTATATTGTATCAATTTTTATCCATTATATACTTTAGAACAAGTGTAATTATATAATGAATAGGTTAAGTGAATATTATATATGTGTAAAAATGTTAAGTTCGGTTGACAAAATTCCAACTTTACTTGATAGAAGGCAAGCATTATTTCTAATATACTATAGCTACAAATTATTTTGAAATATATGAAAGGCTCGTGATAACTATGTCATTAGGAGAAAAATTATTGGATTTGCGTAAAAAGGCCGGTTTATCTCAAGAGGAAGTTGCTGAAAAAACGGGTGTATCCCGACAAACGGTAAGTAAATGGGAAACAGATCAAACAGTCCCTGAACTAATAAAGGCAAAACTTCTAAGCCAACTATACAATGTAAGTTATGATTATTTAATTAGTGGATGCCCTGTTGGGGGTGATGTAACTAATATCGAATTAATAGTCGATGAAATTGATTGGACAAGTGCTTGGAGTAAAAAGTACCCTATTTTAGCTTCTTATCAAGGTATTAAGGGGATAGATAACTATAAGGAGAAGATATCTGAGTTGTACGATGCTTTTAAAAATAAGTTTGGCTTTGATGATGCAGATACCGTTCTAGTTTTAAAAGATATGCTTTACCAGAAATATAAATTAACAAAAAAGAAAACAAAATAAAGCTAGGAGGTAATTGGTATGCCAACAATCAAAATATTATAATTGATATAAACCGTATTTAGCTACAATTTCCTGGTCTAATAGTCAATTAAACTAATTTGTTTATCTACGTACGACTTCATATCTCTATCTGTTATTTTATCATTTTCACCCAATTCACCAAATAATAAAGGAGATTTGCTATTGTGTTGAGAAATATTCTTAATTACAGTATCCTTGCTAAAATTAGCATAACAGTAAAAGCATTCATGTTTACAGGTGTTATATGCTCCAATGTCAATACTCTTTACACAGCCGCAAATTTCTCTTTGGTTGGGGTCTTTTTCTATCGTAAGCGGTGTTCCTATAATGCTTGAAATTAGTTTATCATTGATACACTTACCATGTGCTATATTGTAATTTTCTAGACTAATTGCCTCAGAACATGTTTCAATTGAAAATCCATAGTTTGATGATATTGCAGCTAAATTATTCGCTATTTCTTTCATATCACTATTTGTAAGTGGTAATAGTTCAATACCCTTTAAATTCCTTTCGGTTTTCTTGTATAGGTCAACAAAACTTATTACACATTTATTAGTATAAGGGGACAGTTCTGGGCCAGTTTTTCAAACCATTTATAGTGATATTCCTTGGTAAAAACGTTTGTCAGTAAAATGGGGTCATATCTCCAAATCAACTTCTCCTTACCAACGAGATTTGACATCTTAATAAAAGTTTCGATTAAATCCTTCTTCAAAGGTACATTTGGCTCAATAGTTTTATCATATGAGTTTAGAGTAAACTGAAAATAATATTTATAGTTCTTTAATTCATCTAGTCTTTTTAACATTGGCTTTGGGTTCTTTGTCCAGAAAACAATACAATCAACTAACTGCGGAGATAAATTAATTCTATTAACCTGATGTATGTTCATAGGATTTCGAACCAATAGATAGCCTTCCTTTATTCTATTAAAAAACCATTCAGAGTAAAATGCAGGAATATCTGTTCTTCTACTTGCACTTAAAATCAACTATAACACTCCTATCTCTTAAGTCTCCGGTAATTGATACAGTATAACTTGTGATATTATTATATCAGGACATTTAGATTGTTGTATAACGAACTAATTGAAAGGATGAGCGATATGATACTGGATTTGCTAAAAATAAGAAAAAGTGTAAGAAATTTTACAGGTGAAGAGGTTCCGGAAGAAGTTACTAAATATATACTCGAAGCCGGGAGGTTGTCGCCATCCGGTGGAAACCAGCAGCCATGGAAATTCGGGTTGATAACGGATAAGTCCTTGATTAACGAAATAGCTGACATAGCTTATAACCAGAAGTGGATAAAAACAGCCAGCTTTCTGATTGTTCTTTGTACATACAATGTAGACAAATCACAAGGTGGCAGATGGATTCAAAAAGCACGTTTTCCTAGAATTGCTGAAATCATAGATAATATGGATGATGAGATTTATACAAGAATACATATGGAAGAACATCAAACAAAAATCCCCGGAACGCATATGGCCATGGCTGCATTAGAACATGGGCTGGGGTCAACATGGATTTCCTATTTTAATGTTGACAAACTTACACATTTTCTCAACTTACCTAAACCTTATATTGCTTCCGAAATTATTGCTTTCGGTTATCCGGTTGATAATGATAATAAAAAAGTAACAGATAAAAAGAGTTTTGATGAGGTTGTTTTTTATAATAAATTTTAACATCGCAAGCTAGGAAATATTTTCACTTACTCCCTGTGATAAACTTGAGTTACCGTACGGATAAGGTAATTATGAGGAGAACAGCAATGACCACAATTGAACTGTTACAGAAGTCAATTGAATACATTGAGGAAAATTTAAAGCGTGAGCTTTCATTGTCTGAGCTTGCAGAGAAAGCTGGATTTTCAACGTATCATTTCTGCCATATTTTTTGTGACTTTGTAGGTATGCCTGTAACAGCTTTTATAACCAAACGCAGGTTGCAGTACATAGTCTATGATGTGCAAAATGGTAGCAAGCTGGTTGATACTGCGCTTTTGTATGGCTTTGATACCCACGCAGGATTTTTCAAAGCATTCAAACGGGAATTTGGTTGCTCTCCCACAAAGTTTTTAAAAATTAATACTGCTAAGAAACCAAAGGCAGTAAACTTAATTAGGGAGGCGAGAGTTATGCTTACACAAGCTCAAATAAGGCAATCATTATCGAATTGGGATATTGAAACAAAAGCTGACATAGGTAATACTTTTACGGCAGGTGGTGCAATAAAATCCCACAATTCATGGGTTATAGGTGAAAAATATATTTTTAAAACAGGTGAAGATATCGCGGGGCTCAAAACACACATTGATATTTCAAGAGCGTTGCAAAAGAGTGGTATGGTTGCAGCTTGCCCGATAAAGACCAAAAACGGTGAAGATTTTCTTGTTGAGGATGGAAGGTTCTATGTACTTACAAACCGAATTACAGGCGAGTTTCTAAATCCTGAACAGCGCTACACCGGGGATAGAATAGCAACAGGTAAAAAGTATGGGGCTGCTATCGGCAAACTTCATAACATTCTAAAAAGTCAGGATGGTAACTTAGATGTTAATGACAGTAATCTTTATGATACAGTTATTAACTGGGCTATGCCTGAAACAAAGCGGAATATGGAGCAATGGGGTTGTCCATTACCCGAAGAATTTTATTCGGATTATACTGAAAACTTCAGCAAACTTTATGGCAAGCTACCTAAACATATCATTCATCGTGATGCCAATCCTTCAAATATTATGTTTAATAAGGGTGAAGTAAGCGGATTTATTGATTTTAATATCAGTGAACGGAACGTAAGAATATTTGACCCTTGCTACTGTGCTACGGGAATTTTATCAGAAGCGGGTGAAGTTGATGGTGGTTTTGACAAATGGGGAGAAATAATAAAAGGAATATTTCTCGGATATGACGGCATTTGTAAATTAACTGATATTGAAAAGCAGTCAATACCGTATGTAATATATTCTATTCAGATGATATTCATTACATGGCTGATTGAAAATGAGGCATATAAGAATTGTGCTATGCAAAACAGAAAAATGCTTGCTTGGATTTGGGAAAACAAAGATAAATGTTTTGGGGAATTGTAATTAAATTAACCAGCTTTCTATGATATGATTTATCAAAGAAAGCTGGTTATAATTTTCTTTATTTCTTTTCAATAGTTACGTCGTCAAACCAGGCAGTTCCTGTAGTTTGCTCATTTAAGGCACCAAGGCTACATTTTACTGTAATACTTGTATTGCTTCCTGAGTCATAATCCAGATATACCTGTTTCCATTCATTTTCTGCAGCCGTAACGGGAACGAGTCTAAATGCGTCTGAGCCACATCTTACAGCTAGACTTGCACTTCCATTACTTATATTGCTTGTTTTCACCCATACACCTACACGGTAGGTTGCACCTGCCTCGACAGGTATTATGTTGCTGATATAACCATAATTCAATTGATCGAATGCAATTTTTGCTGAACGATGACCGTTATGCTTAACGCTGCTGTCCAGCTGAATGGTAGTTGGATCAATATTCAGGTTGAGGGTAGCCCATTTATTTATACCTGTAGCATTATTCCGATAGAATTCAAAACCCAGATTATAATCCTTTTCCAGCTTAAAATCGTCAAACCATGCAGTGTCGCCATCTGTAAGCCCACATTGTATTTGCACGCTGGTGTTGTCTCCCGAAAACCAACGAAAATATACAGGAGTCCAGTCTTGAGTCCCTACTATTGAATTACTATAGACATAGGTCAAAGGACTTTGTGGAAGTATGGACAAATATGCACCCCCGGTGACACTGGAAGTTTTAATATATCCACTAATCAGATAAGTAGTATTTGGCTCTACATTTGTATTGAGCACATAATAACCAGGACTATTACGGGTTATTTTCGCTGAGTAATTTCCACTATGTTTAACTATCTGATCTAAAGATGGGGATCCAGCTTGACCCCAGCCGGAAGGCGTACCATCAGTATTTAATGACTCAAAGCCGGGATTAGGAATTTCCTGAGGGATTAAATTATTCATTCTTGAAACATAAATAGTGAAATACTGAACATATTTATTGACAGGTTCACCTGAAAGGTCCTTGTTATAAGCAGTTACGGTTACATTATAGGAGTTTCCTGCCTGTGAGGCCTGCGGCACCCAGTCTATGGTTTTGGTACTGTTGTCATAGGTAGCTCCCTCCGGTAGTCCGGAAACATCCAGAAAAACCGGGTCATTTTCAGGATCAGTTGTTTGTAAATTAATATTAAAGGGTTTATCGGGGTAAGCATTTACGTCGGAAAGATCATTTGAGACATGAGGGGACCTGTTTTGGGGATTAGTGAACTTATATTTAAGAGTGGGATCACCAAGAAGAATGTATACAGAGCCTATATTACCATTTTGATGTCTTGAGACTAAACTTTTAAAGGCTGTGCCTATACAGTTGCTTTTTAAGTCCACGAAATATTGCGGATCAGCAAAAAAGATACTGCTGGTTGTCATTCCGGTAATGTTATAAACATTTGATTCTCCTGTATTGCTGTTTTTGTTGAACAGAAGAGCAGCACCAAGATTGTTTTTGGTAAAATCACAGGCTGAACAGGAATTAAGGTGAAGATAGTTCACTTTGACGGTTATTCCGTTAATGTCGTTTATAGTGGGATAATCAAATACAGCGTCATCTTCTGATCCATTTGGATGAGATGTAATTGACCAGCTTTCCTGAAATGCATGGATTGTTTCGTACCCTAATCTGTATCCGCCCTGAAGAAGGTCCAAAAATTTACTTTTAGTTGTTGATACTTTATTTGATATACTGTAAATCTCTTTTTCTAAATTAGCCAGTCCGGTTACCATTTGAGGTTCGTCTTCCGTAAAATCATCGTCAGCAAAGGAAAAGGCTTTAGGCTCGAAAGACATATTTCTACCGGCCAAACGGAAGTTATGAATTTTTGAAAGATATTCCGAGGTTTTTTGGCTTGCTTGTTGATCAGAGTCCGAAATAGCTCCTGCAGATATCCTACCATATATCATATCCGGTGCTAGTTCTGATATATCCTGAGTGGGATTTACTGGTTGTTCATATGAACCATCTCCATCCGAGTCAGACCAATTACTCATATCCGAATAAAAGAGATCTGTTGGTGCTTTTTCATTTTTAGTAGGACTTGATTCCCAATAAGCACATGGAATTGATGGGGCAGAACCTATAAGAACAAAGCCTTCATAACCTTGATCATAATATCCTCTGATTACTTGCTTCAGGGCATTGGGGTTTTCGCAAACATGGAAACTTGTGTCTCCTACATAGTTGCTGTCAGTAACATTGTTTACTTTAATAAGCGTTGGAGCCCACCCCTCATTTGCTAAATCCGACATGTATGTATTTAATTCGGTTTGACAATAACTATAAATTTTGCTGCTTACAATTACTAGGAATTTCTTAGGGTTGGGGATAACCATAGATTTAGAACCCCATATTATACTATTAGATAAATAAGCAGTTACCTTATTCCAATCTTGATAGTCGGTACCCGTTGGATTAAAAGAGTAGTCATTAGATTGGTTGAAATTTGACCAATCCGATTTGTAAATTCTGTTTCTAAGTTCAATACTTGAATTCGGTGCCAAGATAATACCTTGCGGAAAGCTTATTTCCAAATAGTTATCAGCGTTTGAAGTAGGTGGAGTGATATCTATAAAATTACCTGTTACTCCCGAGATATTAGCATTATTATATAGGCAGGAGTCACAAACGAAATTCTGTGTACTGCTGCTATCCTTGGTATAATAATATCTTAGCTTTACTTCTGACATATTTAACGGGTTTGTGCCGTCGTTGTAAATTCTAAAGTTAGGAGATATGGTATTTGTAGTTTGAGCGGTGTTTCCCAAATACATTTGTACTCTTAATACTCCTTCCGATGCATAGGCATTTGAATTTGTTATAAAAGCAAATAATTGTAATACAAGCATAAATACTAAGGTTACTGGAATTAATTTACTTGGTTTTTTCATAAGAATCTCCTTTAGTTGAACTGAGTAGTTTTATTTATTGAAAGCTGGCCAGCTGACAATTCGGTTTTTATAAATGATGTGTATTGCAGAATTTGAAGTTACAGATAATGTAATAAAAAATAATACAGAATTGTTTAGTACAAACAATTCTGTATTATTTTACCATTATGATTTTATTTAATCAACTTTTTTAACCGATAAGATTTAAGAAGTTTGAGGAAGCCAGAAGGGTATTAAAACCAAATGGAATTCTTTCTATAGCACCGTTTGAATGTGAATATCTCAGGGATTCAAGTGGAAAAAGAAGAAAACACTCTAGATAAAAATATTTTAATGTAAAGTACACTTGACATACCCATGGAATAGTATTATACTAATGATGTAAAGTTAACTTTACATATCTAAAGTAGAAAGGAGTATCTATGATTGAAAAATAAAATAAAGGATTTAAGGGAGAAATATGGTTTTACTCAGCAATATCTGGCAGACCAAGTAAATGTGTCAAGGCAAACAATTATATCTTTGGAAAATGGAAAATACAATCCATCTATTTTCTTAGCATATAAAATTGCAAAAATTTTTAAAATGACAATTGAAGATATATTTGTATTTGAGGAGGATTTATTATGAGTATTGAAAAGTATATAAAGAAAGAAATTCTATTTTCACAAATATTTATTATTATAGGACTAATAGCAGGAATAACCGGGTTTATATTTGAATACCAGAAAGAACTTATGACTGGCTTAACAGCAGGATTTCTTCCTACTGGAATAGGGACAATGATATTATATAAATATGCTAAGAAAAAGCCTGAAATGAAAAAGAATATTGAGCTTGAAAATGAGGAGAGAAATATTTATATTAATACGAAGGCAGGGCATTCTGCATTTTGGGTTTCGTATTGGTATATATTCACAAATGTCATCTTGTATAATGTAATAAAAATGACTTTTCTGAAATTTCTAATTATAACCTTATTCTTTATGGCTATTGTGTACTTCACATTTGTTTTTATATATCATAAAAAATATTGATTTCATTTATCAGAAACTTACGGCTGCAATTTAAGATTACATTTGTCATTTAACCTTAAAAACTTCTTCAATGGTATCTAAATTTTCATCTATAGTCCTTTTTCCATCTACAATAAGTGTTGAATATCCTAATGTCGTTGCATCATTTAGCACTGAGTCCGCAAACAGGTAATCTCTTTTCATCCAATTTTCAAAAGCAAGTTCTTTATTGCTGCATCCCTCTAAATATTGCATGACCCATGGCCTTTGTGAATACATTTCATACTGAAATTCATTTGTGGGAACCATACATATGTAATTTGACTTTCCTACTCCAATTTCGCTTATTAATTTCGGCAAAAATGCTGCGCCTTCTGTAATAATTGGAACTTCACTATTGAGCTTATTTAAATCCTCCAGTATAAATTCGAACATTTCATTATAAATATCTTGTTCTTCCAGATTTTGAATCTCCGGCTCCCTTAGCCATATCTCATCTAATGACATCACTGCTATTTTAGATAATAAAGGTTTACTCAGCTTTGCACCTTTATTAATATAAACCTCCAATAAGTCGTCTACTTTGAAATATTGAAAGTTATATTTCTTGGATATCATTTCTGCAACTGTACTTTTCCCACAGCATGGGGAACCTCCGATATAATATATTTGTCTCATATATTTCTCCTACTTTAGTGCTCATTTCATGTTTATTTTATCATTAGTACAAATAGAATGAAAACATAAGATTCTCTTGACACACTTTAATGGTGTGTATATACTGTATATGTAACAACAATAACAGTAATAACATTTAAAACAGCAGGAGGTTAAATTGAAAATCATAATTTCCAATACATCCGGGGTACCAATATACGAACAGATAAAAGAGCAGATAAAAAGTTCAATCCTGTCGGGTGAAATTGAAGAAAACCAATTGCTGCCGTCCTTGAGACAGCTTGCAAGGGAACTTAAAATAAGCGTACTTACGACCACCAGAGCATACACAGAGCTGGAACAAGAGGGCTATGTCACCAACGTACAGGGCAAAGGCTGCTATGTACTGGGGAGAGGGTCTGAACTGATTCGGGAACAGCTACTAAAGGATATAGAGGAAAATCTGTCTGCTGCCATAAAGTCTGCTAGAAGGGCAGAGGTATCAGAAGAGGATCTTGTTAAAATGCTCAAAATTCTTATGGAGGATGAGGGATATGAATAATGATATAGAAATAAGAAATCTATGTAAAGATTTTGATACTTTTAAACTGAAGGATATCAGCTTTGCTTTACCCCAGGGATATATTATGGGTCTGGTAGGGCCTAACGGTGCCGGGAAAACCACTACTATTAAACTCATGCTTAACATGCTACAAAAGACATCCGGCGATATAAAGATTCTGGGATTGGATAGTGTTACCGAACAGAACAGGATTAAGGAAAGTATAGGTGCGGTATTTGATACCAACTATTTTGTTCAGGATTGGACTGTCAAAGAAGTTGAACGCTACGTAGGTATGTTTTACAGTACTTGGGACTCTACTAAGTATAAATCTCTTATAAGCAAGTTTGGCTTAAGCCCTGATAAAAAGGTAAAGGACCTGTCGAGAGGAATGCAGATGAAGCTTATGATATCGTGTGCATTATCCCACGATGCAAGGCTTTTGATACTAGATGAACCAACTAGTGGACTGGACCCCGTAGCAAGAGATGAACTTCTTGATATAATGACAGAATTCATTGAAGATGGCAAAAGAAGTATATTGTTTTCCACACATATAACCTCAGACCTTAATAAGATTGCAGATTATATCACTTTTATAAATCAGGGTTGTCTATTTTTCACAGGAACCAAGGATGAATTTATTGATGGGTTTAGAATGGTAAAGGGAGGTAAAACCGATATTACGTCTGAACAGGAAAGAAAAATGGTTGGCATAAGAAAATATTCCGCAGGCTTTGAGGGATTGATTAAAACTGAGGACTTAAGGTTCTACGGAAATCTAGCCTGTGAGCCTGTTTCCATTGACGATATAATTGTTTTCACAAACAGAGGGGGTAAAGCCAATGACTAGTATTTTTAAAATTGTAAAACTGGATTTTGCATTAATAAAACCATACATTAAAATTATTTTTATTGCATTGTTATCACCTTTAATTGTAATGTACACCATGAAGGATATAATCTCGGGAACTTTATTCTGTGCATGTATGCTGGCAATGACCTCGGGATATACCTTCTCGGTTGCAGAAAAGAACGATCTTAGCAGACTCTACGGCCTTCTTCCTATAAGCCGAAAAGATATTGTAACCGGAAAGTACCTGTTTGTAATTATAGAAGGAATAATTTTGAATTTAATAGGAATATCCGCAAACGCTATAATATTGACTATACTAAAGGTGGATTTTACATTCAGCGATATTTTAGTCGGCTTTAGCGTGGGGCATTTTGTATACTGTTTCTTTACTGCAGTACAGTTACCATTCCTTTTTAAATACGGAGGCATAAAGGGAAGGTTCTTTACATTTGTGCCTTTCCTTGGAATTCTATTAATAAGTGAAGTAGCAAAAAGAATGAGTCCTGATAAGCTGGCAGAACTGACCTCAATTGCAATACTAAATAATCCGTATGGTTTGCTTGTAATAAGTATTTTGTTCAGTATAACAGTATACTGTACATCGGGAGGAATATCACAAAAAATATTTTGTAGGTTGGAATAAAATAAAGTGCCGGGCTGCATGTTTTAATTGAATAAATTATTCTGTTACTGCTGCCCGGTCAAAAGGATGTATAGCAAAGTCAGAAGCACAGGGCGTTACCTATAAGGCCAGACCAACTGATACACCTCTGCTATGCTACTAATAAGAATAACTTAAAAATATGGCTATTTTGTAGAAAATTTGTGAAGAAATTATGTCAGGAAAAAAGCTTGAAACCGTTTAGGTTTACGTGTACAATATTACATGTATTCTGTGGAGAAGTACCCAAGTGGTTGAAGGGTCCGCACTCGAAATGCGGTAGGCGGTTAATAGCCGTGCAAGAGTTCAAATCTCTTCTTCTCCGCCACAAAAGCGCGCATATATTAATACAATATGCGTGCTTTTTTTATATTTCTATATAAGAATTTACTGAGAAAATGTAATCTTTAACACTTTTTTAATGAAAAATGGATAATTAAGTACTAATAATGTATAATTTATCACTTAATCAGATGTCCGAGAAGAGATAATATAATAGCGGAAACACAATCAATACACACTTCTATACAAAAGATTATTGTCCACGCTTTAAATATACACGAATGATAAAAATGTGGATAATTACAATTCAAAACATACGACAAAAAGAAAAGGTTTCCTAATAAAGCTCAAAAGGAGTATTTCTTACCTATTGATACATTAAACTATATAAAAAAATGAGTTTCTACATTAGCTCAATAATTTTTATCTTATACCATGTCATTTGGTGTAATAAGCTATGTGTTAAATGTTATCGAATCCTACTATAGAGTTGTAAATAAAACAATAAGAATATATTTAGTGCTGCCTTGAAATTATGATAATAAATTGGAATCAATGCAAAAAATGTAACACGAGGTTAAATCCATTGATGAAGCAATTTTAATGTTAAGGAGGTGCCGTGACGATGAAGAAGAAAATCTTATGCTTAACTGCCCTAATTCTGGTTTTAGTGGTTTCCGGTGTATACATTTTTATTAATGTATTACATACTACTCCTACATCTGTAAATAAAATTGAAGAAAATACTCCAGGTGAGATTAGCTTATCATGCAAGTATTATTATTGGATTAAAATTACAGGGATAGAACTGGCAGAAGGGGATGACGGATGGTATCAAAAAAAGGAGGATTACTTTATTTTTGAAAAGCTAGATAAGTATAGTGTATATCATAAAAATAAATATATGTATAGCGAAAAATATGAAATAAAAGATGGAGTTCTAACCTTGAATTTCCCGGATAGAACGACCAAAAGCTATAAAATTTCTAAAGATGGTAAAGTATTGACTTTGGATGATTTACATAAGTATGTTAGAGATTAATGTTTATCGGTTTATTTAATTAATGTATATAATTGGGCCCAATATATAAATAAGTAGTACAGCAATACCAATTTAATTTAAGGGAGGAATTGAAATGAAAAAGAGGTTTTTAGCAAGAATAGCTGCATTATCTATTGCAGTTACATGTGCTTTTTCCGCTAGTGTGTCCGCCGCAAGTATGTGGGAACCATTTGACCGTTACAACACAGGTGTTTGGTCTCTATCTAATGGTTATTCCAATGGTAGTCCATTCGGTTGTGATTGGAGTTCAGGAAATGCGAGTTTTAGTGGTGGTCAGATGAAATTAAGCATTACCAAAGGTAATAATAAATACTATGGTGCGGAACTGAAATCTAATTCAACCTATGGATATGGATTCTTTGAGACTAACATGATGAGTCAAAAGCATGTAGGAACAATAAGTTCATTATTTACCTATACTGGACCAAGCTATGGTACAGCTTGGGATGAAATCGATATTGAATTCCTTGGCAAAACTGATGGAAATGGCCGTCCTATTCTTCAATTAAATTACTATACTAATGGAGTTGGAAATCATGAGCAGAATATTTCATTAGGCTTTGATCCATCCACATCCTTCCACAAATATGGATTCAATTGGAGAAATGGATCAATAAAGTGGTATGTTGATAGAAAGCAGGTAGGATATACTGCAACAAACAATATTCCTAAAATTCCTGGACGTATCATGATGAATCTATGGAATATAGATAATAGTTCAGGACCTATAAATTGGGTTGGAAGATGGGATGGAAATACTAATGGCGTTTCTGCTAAATATGATTACACATTATATGATTCAGCATTAAACCCATAATATACAGGTTTTAATGCAAAGACTAATGTATAGCTCTATACAGTTATGCTTACATTAAGTTTTATGGAAAGTACTTGTGGCATAACTATTAAAAAAGATATTAGTATGTTTTAAGTAAAAGAGGTGTGGATTATTAATCCATGCCTCTTTTTAAATTTTATTAGCATAGGAATTTATTGTGACCAATGAGAGATGTGGCGTCAGCCACTTTGTTCTACCCCAAAATATTGAAATATAATACCTTTGACGTGAAACTCAAAATCGTTAAACTTGCAAACTATGCAAATAAAACAACATATTTTAGTTACTTATCATAAAAAATCTGAAACTTTGATATTATTTTCCTTCATTTTTATTGACATATTTATCCTAATGGTATATTATTTTGTTGCGAACAATGGCGTTCACAATACAGTATCGTTACTGATTTGTGAACGTTTTTTGTTTCAAAACTTAATAAAAATATTTTACAAAGGGGTAGAATAATGAAAAAAGGTTTATTTGTTCTTTTATCAGGTCTTATTTTAACTCTGTTTATGCCTTTTAGTGTTTTTGCAAGCACCAACGAAGTAGTTGATGGCGTAAGGCAGGTTCAGCAGTACAATTTTTCAATTAATATTTTAGCAATGCTATTGGTAGGATTTGGTTTTTTAATGGTATTTGTCAAAAAATACGGCTACAGTGCAACAACCGGAACATATTTGGTTGTTGGTGCCGGAATTCCTCTTTACCTGTTACTCAGATATACAGGAGTCCTTTCTTTAGAATCAGTTAATCCTCAAACAATCAAAGGATTATTATTAGCAGAATTTGCAGTTGCAGCTGCACTTATTTCAATGGGAGCGGTACTTGGAAGACTTCGCCTATATCAATATGCCCTCATTTCGGTATTTCTTGTTCCTATTTATATGATTAATGAATGGCTTGTTCTTGACGGAGGCCTTGATATAACAAAGGGCTTTGTGGATGCAGCAGGTTCTATAGTTATCCATGCCTTTGGTGCTTATTTTGGATTGGGTCTTGCTATAGCATTAACAAAACAAAAGCATATGGACCATCCTATTGAAAGCGATGCCTCATCAGACAGGTTTTCCATGTTGGGATCAATGGTGCTTTGGATATTCTGGCCAAGCTTCTGCAGTGCCATAGTACCTGCAGCGCAATTTGAGCAAACAGTTGTTAATACTGTACTTGCATTATGTGGTGCAACAGTGATTACATATTTGTTCAGTGCATTATTCAGAAAAGGGAAGCCGGCTATTGCTGATATTGCAAACGCAAGCCTTGCGGGAGGAGTAGCAATAGGAGCAACCTGTAATCTGGTAAGTGCACCGGTTGCCTTTTTAATAGGACTCTTAGCGGGAGCATTGTGTGTTGTGGGGTACACTGTAATTCAACCTAAACTCCAAAAGCTTTTGAAGATGGTAGATACATGTGGAGTTCACAATTTGCACGGAATGCCTGGTTTGCTGGGAGGAATAATTGCAATATTTGTTGTGCCTGAGGCTGCCAAAGCACAGGTAGCCGGAATTGTATTTACTGTTGTATTGGCATTTGTGGGCGGTATCATATCCGGTAATATAATACGCCTGACAGGTTCCAAGGAAGCAGTATACGAGGATGTTGATGAATTTGAGGAAGCTGCATAAAGTAAAAGTATATTATAAAAAAGAATATGGTATACAGTTCAACTGTATGTCATATTCTTTTTTTGAAGTTTGCGTATGTAACGCATATGAAATTAAGACCTTCTTATCTGGACTATTTTGGGTGGTAAGCCAAATTTAAAAATATAGCAAACCTGACTAAATGACTTCGAAAACACACAATGTTTAATACATTTACAAAGGTATATTAAAGTAGAATGAATAGTTTAAAATGAATTTGCGTCGACCAAGTGAAATTAAAATCGGGATTATACTAAACTGAGGTATAAATTTTTAATATTTCGCCTTGATTCATTTTTACTCAGCTTTTTCTTGATGTCGCAACCGGGATGTCCAGCTGAGCTGTGCAGCAGCTGAAAAGTCAGCTGACCGCGCGACGACAATACACTCTGCATTATTATGGGGTCTAATGATCACCTTATCCTTCTTTAATATGTTACTACAAAAGTTTTACATATCTTGATAAAAAAATAACAATATAATAGATTACTTATAAAATATGAATAGTTCTTACCACCCAAAATAATCCAGATAAAGAAAATCATATATCATAGCTAATCTAATTACCTGCAAATAATAATTACAAATACAAACCATAATTATAAGTCTTATTTACAGTTTCCACTGATAAACCGTTTATCACAGCTTGATATGTGACAACCAACCTGTAGGAGTATCCGTGATCTACAGCGCATGTTCTGTTTAAAGCACCATAGTAAGTATAAGAGATTTCTGTAAATGTCTCCTGAGTGACCCAACTATTATTTTGATATTTCTGAAGCTTGGCTTCAATTATTACTTCGGTTACGTTTGTAGTCGCTCTAACGGAAGCAGAACAAGTCGCAATACCATTGGAAATACTTAAATTTTCTGAGGTAGAACTTATATACAGATTTAAAGGTTGAGGTGCTATTTCTGAGTTGCCTGTTGCATATGTTGAATTCACTGACAAAGGTAAAATTGAACTAAATACACAGAGAAACACAATAAAATATTTACAAAAACTATGTTTCATAAAAACACCCCCGCTCTCTCATTTACATATATAACGAATGAGAGAGCGAATTTGTGACACGTATTGCCTAAATTTTTTAAAAATTATTTAATTTTTACATTTTGTACAATTTTTAATGCAACTTCATACTCTATATTTCCCACTAAGTTCCAAATTTGATGTCTTTTGTTATCGAAAACTGCAATATTTACACCGGTACTTTTTTCTGCAATTACAGTTTTGAGTCCTCGTATTTTGGTTTTGGTTACTTTGGCATTTTCTGTATCCATTGAAAAATTTATTCCCTTTTTATAATATTCAAGAGTAAAAGCAAAGCCATGTCCTGAATTATCCTTATAGGCCTCTGTTTTTATACTCGCAGATTCTTGGGTATCTTGTAGAGTATAATTTTCAGGAATAAAATTCAATGTAAAATCGTTGGTAGTTATCGGAGCTTCATTGCTATCCGATCTTATAATGAAGTCGGTCATCTCATTATAAACATTAACGATAAAGGTAATCACTGGTTCACGGATTGCAGGTACACTCATTGCACATGCCAAAATAGTAATGATGATAACCATGGGAATGAGAATCCGTTTTCTAAAACTATTAATCGGCAAAGCTTCATCCTGCGACCTGAGGATGATCTTTTTTCGTTTTACATATTTCCGTGAGAACTTATGCGAAGTAGACATATATCGATCCAATTCTGACGATAAATCTTTCTGAGTGTCTTTTGCAACAGATAACAAAACGTCCTGCAACGTCTTTGTTGAACTCATTTACTTTCCTCCTCAATTACTTTTCTTATGGCCTTTTTAGCCCGACTAAGACGTTGTCGTACAGCGTCGCCTGAAATACACAAGACGTCTGCGATTTCACTATTTGACAGTTCATATAAATGCTTTAGCATAATAATGTCCAGATATTCCTTATTCAGCTTATTAAGTTTCGTCTTCAGTTCGTTAAAACTTTCATCCGCAATAATATGATCTAGCGGTAATTCGCCAGTATCAGCCTCCTCAGGCAACTCAGTCTTTTCATTAGAATACTGTTTATCCCGTTTGCGATAAATATCTATGGCCGTGCTTTTGATAATAATAACGATTAAAGCCTTTGTTTTGTGACATTTTATATCTGAAATATTAGGTATATAATTTATAATCTTCAACAGTGCATCATGTACAGCATCCTCTGCAAGATAACGATCCCTAAGAATACTGATTGCAACATTGTACATTGCACTTTCATAATATCTATAAAGAGCGGTAAACTTATTTCTGTCGTCTTCTGTTTCCAGAACTGATAGAAAGAATTCCAGCAAAATAATCCCCTCCAATATAATTGTTAAATTGTAAATAAGTATACTAAATTTACAATATATTAGTAATTTTTACAATATTAAAATTGCACATAACTTTTATTGACATGTTACATATTATGGTGTAATATGTAACGAGTTTTAAAAATGGATCAAAATTACATCAGAATTTAACAAAGAGGAAAATTTATGAAAAGGGGCTTTTTATTATTTTTTGCTGCCGCTATCATTTCAGTACTGTGTGCTTGCGAACAAGTATCAAATTCTAAAGACAATTCATTAACATCATCATCTGCAACAACTACAAATGACAGTTTAATAGATAATGACATACCGAGCTATACTTCAGAAATAAAAAAATCCCATAAAACAAGCGTGGAAAACGAAAACTGGATAATAGTAGATAAAAGCGTAACAGTAAAAGATATGCATTATATTGTAAATGCTTATAAAAAAAGCGAGAAGTCAGAACTATTTGAAGCGGACGAAGGAAGAACTTTTTTGCTGATTGATATTACCATAAAAAATAATTCTAAGGAAGCAGTAACTGTAAACTCAGAAAAAATGTTTGATCTTACAGACAGATTTGGAACATCCTATAATAATACGTCATTGGGAGCACTTTCTTGTCTTGATGATGAAAACATGGAACAACTGGACGGGCAAATAGCGGCTTCCTCTGAATTCAGAGGAGGTATTGCATTTGAAATACCAAAAGTCACAAAAGGCTTGAGATTAATTATTCAAGGCCCTGCTGGAGATGGACGTTGGCCGGTAATACTCTACTAGGTTTTAAGCCATATTACCCTTTACTCCATTTTAAATAGATGATGGTATATAATATAATATATTATAGATTTTAAAAGTCATTTATTTAGCAATCGAGGAGGGGTTTTTTTGCGTAAAGCCAGATACAGGAACAGACGCAGAAAGTTTTTAACAATATTTATAGTAATATTACTGGCAGCTTTGACGGTTGTGGCAGGATATGCAGCTTTACTTTACAACCGTGATAATAATAGGTCTAGTGGCGATAATGATATTGGACTAAATACACCATCACATCAGAATGATACTGCAGCAACATCTATAGTTACACCCACACCCACATCTACACCTGCTAATACTTCGCAGGAGCCTGTTCAAGAAGAGGACAACTTGAAGGAACAGATTATGGGTATGAGCCTGGACGAAAAAATTGGTCAGATGGTCATAGTCGGTTTAGATGGGTATACAGTAGATGAGCAAGCAAGGCAAATGATAGAAGAATACGATGTGGGAGGATTTATCCTCTTTAAAAGTAATATACAGAATTCCAACCAGATGCTTGAATTGTTGAATTCATTAAAAAGCGAAAACCGGGCAAACAAGGTACCTTTATTCCTTTCAGTAGATGAAGAAGGAGGGAGAGTTTCAAGACTCCCCGATGAATTTATTAAAATACCTTCAAATAAAACTATTGGTAAACTCAATAACAGTTCTGTGTCACACCAAGTGGGAAGTATAATTGGTGAGGAACTTAAATCCTTTGGAATGAACATGGACTTTGCACCTGTCCTTGACATTAACAGCAATCCAAAAAATCCGGTTATAGGTGACAGATCCTTCGGGACAGTTCCTGATTTGGTGAGTAAACTTGGAGTACAGACAATGAAGGGTTTACAGTCACAAAACATTATTCCTGTTGTAAAGCATTTTCCCGGTCATGGTGATACGTCAACGGATTCACATGTGGGACTTCCGAAGGTTAATAATGATTTAAAAAGACTCAGGAGCTTTGAATTAAGACCTTTTCAAAATGCAATAGAAAATGGGGCAGAGGCTGTAATGGTAGCACATATACTTTTGCCTAAAATAGACCCTAAAAACCCGGCATCTTTTTCCAAAACCATTATTTCTGACATTCTTAGAACAGAGATGAATTATGATGGGGTTGTTATTACAGATGATTTTACAATGGGAGCAATAGTAAAGAACTATAATATCGGGCAGGCGGCAGTAAAGTCTATACTTGCAGGAAGCGATATAGTGCTTGTGTGCCATGATTTTGAAAAACAGAAGACAGTAATTTCCGCTCTGAAAAATGCCGCTGAGTCAGGACGTTTGCCTATGGATCGGATTGACCAGAGTGTTACAAGAATACTGAAGTTAAAGCAGGAACACAAAATTACTGATGAACCTGCAAATGCAGTAGACCCAAAGCCCATAAACGACAAAATAAGAGCTCTGCTAAAATAGCATATTTTGTAATATATTGTTTAAAAAAGTACTTTCAATGAATATCCCCGTCTGATATAATAACTATGCTTATTTAACATATTAAAGGAGGAAAGTTGATGGGGGCTGATACAACCAAAATTTTCATTGCTATGTGCTCTTACATGGTATTGGTTATTGGTATTGGGATTTATTTTGCAAAGCGCGCTAACGAGAGCAGTGAGAACTATTTTATAGGAGGCAGGTCACTTGGACCATGGGTGGCTGCCATGAGTGCGGAAGCTTCGGATATGAGCGGATGGCTCTTGATGGGTCTACCGGGAGTAGCATACTGGTGTGGATTGAGTGATGCTATGTGGACTGCAATAGGTCTGGCAGTGGGAACCTACATAAACTGGCTGATTGTAGCAAAAAGACTTCGAAGATATTCAACCGTAGCAGGGGATTCAATTACAATTCCAGATTTTTTCAGCAACAGATTCAAGGAAAAAAGAAAGGTACTTATGACTATAGCGGCGTTGTTTATACTGGTGTTCTTTACAGTTTATGCATCAAGCTGCTTTGTTACTGTAGGTAAGCTTTTCAGTACCTTGTTTGGAATAAAATATCAGTACATGATGATTGCTGGAGCAGCATTTGTTATTATATATACCTTCTTGGGAGGATTTCTTGCGGAAAGTGTATCAGATTTTATGCAGGGAGTAGTTATGATATTTGCCCTGTGTACTATTCTAGTTGTGGGTGTACATACCGCAGGCGGTATTTCGGGTATTCTTGATAATGTCAGAGAAATACCCGGCTTTCTGGATTTCTTCGGGATTGCTCAGCCTGAAACAGTAAAAGGTGTTCAGCAGTTGGGTGATGTCGGAAATCCTTTGTTTGGTGATGCGGGGAAATACGGTTTCCTTACGATAATATCAACTATGTCATGGGGGTTGGGTTATTTCGGTGTACCTCAGGTATTACTTAGATTTATGGCTATCAGAAAAGTTGATGAACTTGGAAAATCAAGAAGGATTGCCACTATTTGGTGTGTAATATCATTGTTTGCAGCAGTTGCAATAGGTATTATAGGTAGAAGCCTATATCCTGCAGAATTGCTGACAAAGAGTGCATCTGAGAATATATTCATAGTATTATCCTCAAATTTGCTCCCTGCATTGATGGCAGGTATAGTTATGGCGGGGATTCTTGCAGCTACCATAAGTTCTTCTGATTCCTATCTGCTTATTGCAGCTTCGGCTTTCTCGAAAAATATTTACCAGGGCATTATGAAGAAGGAGGCCAACGACAAGCAGGTTATGATGGTTTCACGTATCACACTTGTATTGGTTGCACTTATTGGAGTAATCATTGCATTGGACGAAAACAGTATCATATTTAAGGTTGTTGCATTTGCATGGGCAGGGTTTGGTTCAACTTTTGGACCAATAATGCTGTTTTCACTATTTTGGAAGAAAACCACTAGAGCAGGTGCCATCGCCGGAATGCTCACAGGCGGAGGAATGGTTTTTGTATGGGCACTTATTATAAAGCCAATAGGCGGGATTTTTGGTATTTATGAACTGTTTCCGGCATTCGTTCTGTCCTGTATTGCCATCGTACTGTTTTCAGTTATGTCAGGTGCACCTTCAAAAGAAATTCAGGATGATTTTGAACGAGCAAAGACATTGGAATGCTAAAAAACCTCAATTAATTTAATTGTATTATTGTTTACGTAAAGAGACCGCTCACTTTCAAATGGGCGGTTTTTTATATACTCACTCTTTCGCATATATTCTTATTTTATGATATCCTGTAAGGGACAAATTAATAAATAGCCGGAGGAATGAACATTGGACAAAAAAAGTGATGGTAATACAAACTGGTGTCAATCTGTAGGAGGAATCGTTTTAAAAGGAAATGAGGTACTTCTGGTACGCCACACATATGGAGCAGGCAAAGGAAAACTGATAATTCCGGGCGGATATGTTAAAGTCAACGAAACTCCACAGGAAGCATTATGTAGAGAAGTTTTAGAGGAAACTACGGTTGTCGCAAAACCAACTGCGTTGGTAGGAGTGCGCTTTAACTTAAAAGACTGGTATGCCGTGTTTCTAATGGATTATGTTGAAGGAACGCCAAATTCAGATAATAAAGAAAACAGCGAGGCTTTGTTTATGGATATAAGCGAAGCTGTAAAATCTCCAGATGTTCCTGATTTGACAAGAGTAATCCTAAAAGGTGTCATAGAAAATAAAGAAAACGTACTTGAAAATAAACCTTTTGTTTCTCGTGAAAAACATGGGGAATATTCATTTTATGGGATTTAATAAGATAAACCGGTGATAGGAACGACGCAAAGCAGCGTTGTTCTTTTTTTTATCTGCAATATTTTATGCTTAAATATGTACAAAATACAGGGATAAATTGTATAATTAAGAAAGTGAAGTAATATTTGTATTAATTCATATTAATTGTAATTCAATTCAACATCCTACTCTCAAACACATTTTGTTTATCGATATAATTCCTGCCAAAGCTTAAAAATTTTTAAAAACTTTTAATGGAGGTATTATCATGAGGAAAAAATTCCTTAAAACAACCAGTTTCATGCTAATCACGTCACTGCTGTTGTCATTATTCGTGTATGCTCCGACAACTTCAAAGGCAGCAACTTCGCCACGTGTAGGAGGCTCATTTTACAATTACGGCGAAGCCATGCAGAAAGCAATTCTTTTTTACAAAGCAAATCGCCTTGGTGATTTGCCAGACGACTATGTTCTGCCCTATAGGGGAGATGCAGCAATGACTGATGGAAAGGACGTAGGTCTTGACCTGACCGGAGGATGGGCAGATGCCGGAGACGGAATAAAATTCACACATCCTATGTCATATGCCGCAGGACAATTGGGGTGGGCTGTTTACGAATACCGTGATGCCTTTGAAAAATCAGGGCAATTAGATGACATCCTTGACGAGATCAAATGGGCTACAGACTTTTTTATAAAGGCGAACCCAAGTCCGGATGTGTTGTATTACATGTGCGGCTATGAAGAGTCAGACCATTCAGTATGGATACCACACGAGATGCTGGATTACAAAACTGACAGAAAGTCGTTCAAGTTAGACCCTACAACACCGGGATCTGATGTAGCAGGCCAAACTGCAGCAGCCTTGGCTATCGCATCAATTATATTTGAGCCAACAAACCCTACATATGCAGAAACCTGTTTGACACACGCAAAGCAGTTGTTTAAATTTGCTGATACATACAGAGGAAAAAATCCTCTAAAATCACTGTATCCTTCAGGAAGTTATGTGGACGACCTGGCATGGGGTGCAATATGGCTGTATATTAAAACACAGGATTCAACTTATCTGGATAAGGCAAAATCAGTTCTTCCTGCGTCTGTTTTAGGCGGTCAACACACACACTGTTGGGATGATGTAAGCTACGGTGCAGCTCTCAAAATAGCTCAGGCAAGTCATGATGAGGGTTATTCTGCAATGGTTGAAAAGAATCTCGATTACTGGATGCCGGGGACAGGAATGAAATACACTCCAGGAGGACTGGCATGGCTTTCACAATGGGGCTCCCTCCGCTATGCAACAACAGCGGCATTTTTAGCATTTGTGTGGTCTGATGACAAAACAGTAGGAACTGCTTCAAAAAAACAGACTTATCACGATTTTGCCGAAAGACAGATAAACTATGCACTTGGAGATAACCCACGCGGAGGCAGTTACGAAGTAGGCTTCGGAGAAAATGCACCTGAACATCCTCACCACAGAACTGCTCATGGTTCATGGACAAGTATGCTTAACGTACCTACCTTCCATAGACATATCCTCTACGGAGCATTGGTAGGAGGCCCTTCTTCTGATGATAGCTGGAAGGATGATATCAAAGATTATACACTGAATGAAGTTGCAACAGACTATAATGCAGGCTTTGTGGGTTGTCTGGCTAAAATGTACGGTATGTACGGAGGGAACCCTCTGGTAAACTGGCCAAAGCCTGAGGATTTCAGATCACCTCAGGATAACCTGACCGAGTACTTTACAAGAGGTTGGATAATATACGAGGGGTATGGCAAGCTGAAAGTTATGTTCCAGATTAACAACCGTTCGGCTTGGCCTGCAACAATGAAGGATAAGATGTCCACTCGTTACTTTATGGATTTATCCGAAGTGTTTGAAGCAGGGGGTTCGGTAGATGATGTACAATTAACCCTTGAAGATAGTCAGGGAGGAAAACTCATCGGACTCAAGCAATACAAGGATAATATATATTACTTTACCGTAGATTTTACGGGTACACAGATAATGCCTGCAGAATGGGAAATGTGCGAAAAAGATGCAACGGTACAGATTGAATACAAAAACGGTGTGGGTTCCAACGAAAACGACTGGTCATATCAGAACCTAAGCGGCCCGCCAGACTTTGATGCAGTATCCTTTGCAGGAATGTCAAAATACATCCCCGTATATGACAACGGTAAACTTCTTTGGGGAGAAGAACCCGCAGGAGGAACACCTGAGATAAAGTACGGAGACATAAACACTGACGGAAACATTGATGCAATAGATTTTGCCCTGCTCAAAAAAATACTTATGGGAGACACATCAGGAAATGTTAATTTGGCTGCCGCTGACTTTAACAAGGATGGCGATATAAATGCCATTGATTATGCGGCATTAAAGAGTTATTTACAGAGTGGTAATTAATAACGAATAAATGGGTTGTTGCAGAATAGAAATTTTTTCTATTTTAACACTGTACTCCCGTATAAAATTGTATCAATGATTGCTTCCAAGATATTTGCAAGAGTTTCTGGCGGCTCATCATAGGATATTTTACCGTCGCTCACATTCATCATCCATGATTCAATGTGTCGCTAATACCTACATCGTGTAGGTATTACGGTAAAATATCCAAATTCGCCGACAAACATCTGCAAATATCTTTAACCAAGCTTCCATTGATACAATTTATACTCTAAGTACAGGTTTTGCAACAACCCTTTATTCTATAAAATCTTTAATCAAATCAAAAGCCTTTTCAGCTGAAGCCTTATTGTACTCACTTGAATAGGGATCAGCGAAACCGTGATTTCCTTCCAACATATGAACTTTAACGCCGGGTTTTTTAAAACCGCTAACAAAATCCTTTACATTAAAGGATTTTTCATGGCTTGGTAAAAGAAGCAAGGCAGGACAAGAAGGAGAAATATCAGTAAAATCTCTTATCCTCGAGCCATAACAGCAGATAACGCCGGAAAAAAGCTCTGCTTCACTGCAAAGCCATGCAGTAGTAGCACCAACACTAAAGCCAACCAAAAAAATACGCTTGTAGCTACTCTCGAATTGCTTTGCCAAGTTAATAACAATATCAGTTCCTTTTTCAAAACCTATATTCTCTAAGAAATACCTATAAGCAGCCTCCTGTTCGCTGTAATCAAAGGGATGTTCTAGACCACACAAATCAGGACATACAACGTCATAGCCATACAAAGCAAATCTATTGGCAGTATCTTTTATAAAGCGGTTAATTCCGTAAATTTCATGTATAAGAATTATTAAATTTTCCGAATTATTACTTATATTTGTCATACTAATATACTACTATAAAATTAGTTGACACTCAAAATTATAAAAAGTAAACTTAAAATAAAATACATAAACTGGGAGAATATGTATGGAAACAAGATCAGAAAAGGCTCAGCAGTTGTTTAAAGAGGGATATAACTGTTCGCAGGCTGTCTTTGGGGCCTTTAGCGATGACATCGGTATGGAATTAAAAAACGCTTTCAGAATAGCATCGTCCTTTGGGGGCGGAATGGGAAGATTGAGGGAAGTCTGTGGTGCTGTAAGCGGCATGTTCATGGTTGCCGGTATAATTTTCGGATATGATGAACCCAAGGATACTGAAGCTAAAAAAGAACACTACCAGCTTATACAGGAACTTGCCGAAAGGTTTAAAGAAACCAACGGCTCAATAGTGTGCAGAGAATTACTGGGACTGGGCAAGGGGCCTGACAATCCTACTCCTGAAGCAAGAACGGAAATCTATTATAAAAAACGTCCCTGTGCGGAATATGTAAAGTGCGCCGCTGAGATAATGGAACAATACATAAATGAGAAAAAAGCAGAGGCTGTATTGGAATAGCATCTGCTTTTTAACTTTATTATTTAAATGTATTATCTACTCTTAAAGCTCTGGCGGAATTAAGAATTGCTATTACAGATACACCAACGTCTGCAAATACAGCCTCCCAAAGGTTTGATAGTCCAAAGGCACCCATTACCAAAACAATAGCCTTAACTCCAAGAGCAAATACAATATTTTGATTAACTATACGAAGTGTCTTTTTAGAGATAGCAATGGCAGTGGCTATTTTGGAAGGTTCATCATTCATAATAACTACGTCAGCCGCTTCTATAGCAGCGTCAGAGCCAAGTCCACCCATGGCGATTCCTACATCGGCCCTTGAAAGCACAGGAGCATCATTTATTCCGTCCCCTGCAAAAGCCAGATTACCTTTTGGAGATTTTTCCGCTAGAAGTCTTTCAACTTTCTCAACCTTGTCTACGGGAAGCAACTCAGTGTACACTTCATCAAGACCAAGCTTTCGGGCAACTGCTTCACCAACATCCTTTGCGTCTCCCGTAAGCATTACGGTTTTATGTATTCCACATGCTTTAAGCTTTGCAATGGCAGAGGCTGAATCTTCCTTTATTTCATCTGATATAACTATATAACCTGCATAAACTCCGTTTACCGTTACATGAACAACTGTTCCAACAGTTTTATTATGGGAATACATTACTCCTACTTTTTCCATTAACTTAGAATTACCGGCGTACACTGTTTTCCCGTCAACAACAGCTTTAACACCATGCCCCGGTATTTCTTCAACCTCTGTAATTCTGGAATTGTCAATCTCTGATTCAAAAGCATTTTTCAAAGACTGAGAAATTGGGTGGTTGGAATAGCTTTCAGCATGGGCTGTAAGCTCCAATAATTCTGTATCAGAGATACCTACAGGATTAATCTCGGTAACCTTAAAAGTTCCTTTTGTAAGAGTTCCCGTTTTATCAAAAACAACTAACTCAGTAGCGGCAAGAGCTTCCAGATGGTTGCCTCCCTTTATGAGAATCCCCAGTTTTGAGGCTCCGCCAATACCCCCGAAGAAACCCAAAGGTATAGATATTACAAGAGCACAGGGACAGGAAACAACCAAAAAAGTCAATGCCCTGTAAATCCAATCGTTGAAGGTTGCTCCCGGAATAAGCAGCGGAGGCACAACTGCAAGAATGGCTGCAACTATAACAACAACCGGAGTGTAATACCTTGCAAATCTGGTAATAAAGTTTTCACGTTTCGCCTTTTTATTGCTTGCATTTTCTACCAAGTCAAGAATTCTCGAAACTGTGGACTCACCAAACTCTTTGGTTACCTGAATTGTAAGAAGGCCGTTAAGATTTATGCAACCACTTAGAACCTCGCTGCCGACATTAATTTCCCTTGGAACAGATTCACCTGTCAACGCAGAAGTATCTACCAATGAATAGCCTTCTATGACCTTGCCGTCAAGTGGTATCTTTTCACCGGCTTTGACAACTATAACATCATTTATAGAAACTTCCTCAGGGTCTACTGTAACAAGCTCTCCGTTTCGCTTAACATTTGCATAATCAGGACGTATATCCATCAACGCGGATATAGATTTCCTTGAACGGTTAACGGCATAATCCTGAAACATTTCCCCAACCTGGTAAAAAAGCATAACAGAAACCGCTTCCGGGTACTCCCCTACAAAAAATGCACCGATTGTTGCAATACTCATCAAAAAGTTCTCATCAAATACCTGACCGTGTGATATATTTCTAATTGCTCTCCACAGAACATCTCCTCCGATTATAAAATAGGCTGCAAGGAAAAATGCAAGATTCAGATAAGACGGGAATGATGCCGCCACTGCAATTATCAGAACCAACGTTCCGGCACCTATACGGATAATTTCTTTTTTAGCTTTATTCATAAAAATCTCCTCGTAAATAAAAATCACCTATATTACATCTTTACAGTACAATCAGGCTCAATTTTCTTTATGATTTTCTGAACTGAAGCCATAATATCGTCAAAACTGTCGTCAGCTGCATCTATAGTAAGCTTTTGCATCATAAAGTTAACAGTAGCACTGTTAACACCGTCCAGTTTATTAATTTCTCTTTCCATTTTTGAAGCACAGTTTGCACAACCCAAATCGTTTAGTCTATAATTTTTTTTCATATCTAATTACCCCCTGATAAATTATTCTTCTATATGTTCAAACCCCTGATCAATTATTGCTCTTACATGTGAATCGGACAATGAATAAAAAATAGTCTTTCCGTCACGTCTTGATTTAACCAGTTTTGCCTGTTTTAATATACGCAACTGGTGGGAAATAGCTGACTGACTCATGTTCAGCAGTTGGGCAATATCACAGACACACATTTCCGACTGAAAAAGCACATACAAAATTTTGATTCTTGTAGTATCACCAAAAATTTTAAAAAGCTCTGCAAGGTCATATAACTGTGTCTCTTCAGGCATATGTGACAGTACCTGATCTATAACTTCTTTGTGAAGGCATATATAATCACATTTTTCAAGCCCCTTTTCAGTATCCATAAAAAACCTTCCCTTCTTTAGAAAAAAATATTAATTAACGATAATCATTCATATGAACGATTGTTCATATATAATATTATACTCTAAATTATGAGAAGTCAACCTTAAATAATGAAAAATAAACCAATTTATTTTTACATAAATATATCTGAAATTAGTACGTACAAGCCCCAAATGTAGTATGGTTGCATATTATGCAATAAAAAGTTAATTTGGAGTGATTTTTTTGGCTAAATTTCATATTGGAGATATTGTTATCAGAAGTTCTTATGGTGGAGATATTCTGTTTAGAGTAGTAAACATAAAAACTAACTTTAACGGAACGGAATCGTATGTTTTAAGGGGTTTGTCATACAGGATTGAAGCCGATTCACAGGGAGATGACCTTGTTAAGCAGGATGCAAGGACGGCGTATACCAGGGCTATAAATGAACTTGACCAGGTAAAAAATAGTATTAATTGTTGCAGGCCGGTATTCAAATCATTCCTGTCCAGAATCAAGCATAGGCCGGGTAGAATACTGCATATAGATTCAGCAGAGGATTTTATGAACCAATGCTTGGATTTTTATAAAAAAAGTAAGATCAACTGTTTCGGTAAATGGGTAAGTGAAAACAGGCAACCCTCGGTAGTAAAGCAATATTTGGAGTCGTATAAGCCTGATGTTTTGGTACTGACAGGGCATGATGGTTTGAAAAAGGGTGCCAGTAATTATCAATCCTTGGATAGCTACGCCAATTCAGCATACTTTATTGAAGCTGTAAAAATAGCCAGAGCATATGAATCTGATCCTGATAAGTTGTGTATATTTGCAGGAGCATGTCAGTCGTACTTCGAAGCAATCATGCAGGCGGGAGCCAACTTTGCCAGCTCACCTAAAAGAATTCTGATAAATGCACTTGATCCGGCAATTGTTGCACAAAAGGTATCCGTTACAGACAGTTCTGTTATTCTTTCACCTAATTCAGTAATAGAATTAACAATAACCGGAAGCGACGGTATAGGAGGAAAAGATACAAGAGGGCAGATGAGATAAATTGTCAAGTATAGTCCAATTGTTATACACATTAAATAGGATTGTTGCAAAATTAATTTTTACCTTGTTTAACATATACGCGAGTATAAATTGTATCAATGAAAGCTTGGAAGCGATCATTGATATAATTTTATACGGAAGTATCTTTGTTAAAACAGAAAAACTTTCTGCTTTGCAACAGATCCTTTTTTAATGTGTAAAAAAAAATGCCCGGCGTTAAGCCGGAGCATTTTTAGGGGGTTAAAATGTATTTTGTGGGGTCAGTTATAGTTATTGCCTTATTTACATTTTCTTATACATTTTTTTAAAATAAAAAGATTATATATATATTCTAAAAAGTGTTCATGGTATAATACTAAAAATAATACTAATTTTACATGTAAATACATTTTAAAAATGTGAGGGATAGTGTGTGAAAAAAAGAATATTAGCAATACTGCTTATTTTTGCATTTGTTTCTGTTTCGTTTATGGGAGTTGATGCAAAAGGTGCCCGCTCATTTGGCAGAAGCAGCAAGTCATTTTCAAAATCTTTCAGCAGTTATAAGAGTTCTTCATCAAGGAGTTCCGGAATTTTTAGCTCGTCAAAGGCTAAAAGCAGTACTTCGAAAAGCAGCTCAAAAAGCTATAGCTTATTCGGTTCGTCAAAATCCAAAAGTAGCAGCTCCAGAAGTAAACCGGGTTCAAAATCTTATACCGACTCATCGAGTAAGAAGGCCAACACCTCAGGATTTACTGCAAAAGCAGCCTCAAAAAAGAAATCCTACATGCAGGATACCTACAAGAGTCAGGTTTCAAGTAAAAATTACAAAACCTATAAGCAAAAACTCGATAGCCAACAGCAAAAGGTTTATAATGACTCTATGAAAAAAAGCTATGGCTCAAGTTCAAGAAGAATGAACTTTGAGGATGCAATGAGAACCCGGACATCAAGAATAAATGTATTCAACAACAGGCCTATTTTTATCAATGTTAACAGATCCATGTTCGGAAGTCCTTTTTCCTATGGATATGCATATGTAGGCCCGTGGGATTTGTGGTTTTTGATGAGGGCGTCAGATTTATTCTGGTATCACCATTGGAGTGAAATATCACCTTATAGGAATTATTTTGATCAGAATCAGTATCAACAATTAGAAAATAGGGTAGAACAATTAGAGAAACAAGGGGTACAGAGAGATCCGAATTACATGGAAGAAGGGGTAGATCCGGATTTACAGCTTTCACAGCAATATCAGGAGCAGAATCCCGATAACGTATACTATACGGATAAGTATCCTACAAGTTCATCAAGAAATACCGGGGCGGTTGTGGTAGTTATCATTATAACATCGGTAGCATTAATAATAGTAATAAGGAAGTTATCAAAACCAAAGCCTAAAAGCTCCCGTCATAGCAGAATATATTAAAAATTTTAAAACTTTAAATGGAATAGGACGTGATATCGATGTTCGGTTTCAAAAAAAAGGATGGTCAGGATATATTGAATCCATTGAATATCAATAAAAACTCAATGGTAGAATTTAAACTCAAGGAACTTGAAGAACAAGGATTTTTTACTTTTGGTAAAATTATTCAAATGAATGTGGGCCAAAGGCCCTTTACCAGATACCTTGTTTATTCCAGATCAGAAGAGACGGAATATGTTTTTGAGGTATACAAGGGTGAAGAGGAAGGCCAGTTGGAAACATACCTTTATTTTCTGGATGATACAGTTCCGTTCTCGGAAGAATTTTTGGAGGTTGTGGGTCAAAAGAGTATAACCACTCCTGACGGTACAGAGTACGAAAGATGTACAATGCCGGAACATGATTACAGGATAGACGGTGTACAAGGCTCGTTGAAGGTTTATGACCTGAACTCCGAAAAAATAGAATACGAATCAGAAGTTGAGGTATGGGACTATCAGCGTGATGCAGAGGGGATAACAGAGTACCTTAACATAGAAATGCTTAAAACCAACGGGATGTTCAGAATTTTTATAGGACAGAGGTTCGAAGGGTCACTATACAAGGTTTACCAAGGAATGGAAGAAAAATAGCTTTTAGGGGGATAATAAGATGTTTGAATACTTTAGTTTTTTCTTGAAAGACTTGTCATTTAGTTTTGTTATATTAACGGTAGGTTTTATATTGGGATGGTTTATTTATAACAATCTGGTTCTGAGAGACGTATCGCTTAAAGATGCATTGTTTAATAAAGATAATTTTGCAGCATGGATAGAGTTCATCGGTGCTTTTGTATTTCCTGTACTGTACCTGGCGTCACATGCCATAAAAGGAGCTGCCAGCGATAATATCCTGGTTGATCTTGCGGTTTGTACCGGATATACTGTCTTTTACGTAGTAATATTAACGATTTTAAGACTTCTGTCTAAATCAATAGTAAGTATCATAAATGCCGAAGACGGGCACGGCAAGGTATGTTTGAATAAAGAAATATGTGAACAGAAAAACATTGGTGCAGCCTTGTTCTCAGTTACTCTTTCAGTTATATTTGTGTCTTTTATAAAGTACATAGATTTTATAGACATAATTGAGGGAAGTGGAGCATCCATACTCATAAAGATTCTAATGTTTATAGTATTTGTATTAGTTGCAATGGTGTGCTACAGCATGGTTTTAAGGAGAAAGACTACTCTGTTTAAAGAAATATTTATAGACAATAATGCAGCTGCCGGTATTGGCCTTTTGGGTTTTGTTTTTGCGGTACAGACAATTATTACGGGAATAATTGATGCATATACAGCTGATTTTGATCTAATTACCGTAGCTTTGGTAATAGCTGTTTGTCTTGTAATATACGGTATATTATCCGTATTATTTAAAAAGATTTTTACAGCCATAGTAATGGTTGATGTATGGAATGAAATATACGAACAGAATAACGTGGGAGCAGCAATCGGACAGGCTGCACTTTATGTAGGAATTGCCATGATAATAGTAAATTTCATAATGTAAAATCAACATATTAGCAGGAGGGACAAAGTAAGCTAAATACATTCACACATTGTTAATATTTGTTATACAATTTTAATAATTTTCTCTAGAAATTAGTGATATAATACAAAGTGTAAAGCCATTATAAGCTTTTTCATTTTGTTCCTCCTTTAAACATATTGATTTTATTTTTTTTGTTACATAGGGCACCTATTTATCAGGAATTATTATAAATTATATACTGAGGTGCTTTTTTTTCTGTCCTAAAATAAACAAGATTGGCATGAAAGTTACTTACAATAAATACATAAATTGTAAGAATAATATATCTTGATATAGGACAGTATTTAAGTTATAATGTTAAAAGTGCACCGAGCTTATTTGGTTTATGGTTCGGAAACACATTAAAAAAGCCAGTTTTGGTCGTACTAGACGGGGAGGCAGCGGTGCCCTGTACCTGCAATCCGCTATAGCAGGGTTGAATTCCCGTTCGAGGTTTTAGTGTGTAGTGCCTGCCCTTTACAAGTGGCAATGACAATTGGGTCTTGCGCAATAGAATTCTGTGAACCTCGTCAGATCCGGAAGGAAGCAGCGATAAGCAGCAAATTCTGTGTGCCGCTGGGTTACCTGATTAGAGCTAACTGTAAAGGTAACGACTATACACTTCTATCGACAACGGGTGTACGGCCATTCAATTTATAAAAAATCAAGCCTGTTCAAATGAACAGGCTTGTATTATATTGTAGGTAGAACACCCGTGACCCTTGATTGTAATGTACATAGAAGGAGGAGGTAGGAAATGTCCTATACGGCACTTTATAGAAAGTGGAGACCTCTTGTATTTGAAGATGTTGTTGAACAGGAGCATGTTGTAAGAACAATTAAAAATACCGTAAAATCCGAGAGGATAGCTCATGCGTACCTTTTTTGCGGTACAAGAGGTACAGGCAAAACTACAATGGCAAAAATATTTGCCAGAGCCATCAACTGCCTTAATCCCAAAGATGGAGACCCCTGTAATGAATGTGAGGTTTGCAGAGGTATTCTGGAGGAATCAATTCTGGATGTTGTTGAGATAGACGCAGCATCAAACAACAGTGTTGATAATGTAAGGGAAATAAGAGATGAGGTTGTTTATGCTCCGTCCCAAGCAAAGTACAAGGTATATATAATAGACGAGGTTCATATGCTTTCTTCGGGTGCATTCAATGCACTGCTGAAAACCCTTGAAGAACCACCGGGACATGTTGTTTTCATACTGGCAACAACAGACCCTCATAAACTTCCCGCTACAATTTTGTCAAGGTGTCAGAGATTTGATTTTAAAAAGATAACACCTGCAGGCATTGCCGAACAAGTAAAGACCATTGCCACGGCAAGCGGTGTACAAATAGATGATAATGGTGCACTATTAATTGCAAGATTGGCGGACGGTGCATTAAGAGATGCACTGAGTATTCTGGATCAATGTATTGCAGAAGGTAACAACACTATAACCTATGAGAATGTACTTGATGCAATAGGGATAGTAAGCGATGATTTTATATCGGAAATAGTGGATAATATAGAGAGTAAGAATGTTGAAGGACTTGTAGCTGATGTGGAAAAATTATCTGCCAGCGGACGGGATATCCTAAGGTTTGCATCGGATTTAGTGTTGTACTTCAGGAATCTATTGATTTGTAAGCTAAGCAAAAATCCTGAAAATATTCTGGATGTGGGAAAACAGTACCTGGACAAGATGATTGTACAGTCAGAGGCCTTTTCAAAAGAGAGGCTTATTGGAACAATAAAGGAACTTTCATCCTTTGAAACACAGCTTAAATATGCTTTAAATCAAAGAGTGTTCCTTGAAGTAATGCTTATTTCAATAAGTGTAGGAAGCTACGGTCAGAGCGAAAGCGATAATAGTCTGGCTGATAGAATAGCTAATCTTGAAAGTGCTGTCAGAACAGGGGCTATTACTATAGCAACCTCAGTCAAAGATGGAAGCAGTATACCGGTTCAAGGGAAGGCTGAGAATATCAGCCCTGTTTCAACGGGGAAAAAGTTGGACAACATTCCTCCAGTACCCGGTAGTTCAGCTCCAAAAGCTCCAGCTAAAAATAACTCATATAATGAACTGGGGGAATGGGCCGCTGTATTATCAGACCTGAAAGCTAACAGGAGAATGATGCTGTTATCTTATCTTACATCTACGAAAGCAGTGGCGGCTGATGAGTCAACGGTTCTTGTGGTATTCCCGCCAGCAGTGGTCTCGCTGAAGGAAATTGTGTCAAAGGCCGAGCATATTGACGTCCTTGAAAATGCTTTGGAGAGAAGACTCGGGAGGCGAATCCGCGTAAAGGTGGTAGATGAGGAATCTGTTGAAAACATGGTTCAAAGTGAGGCTCCTACCACAAAGAGTTCAGAAGAGAACCCGTTGCTGAAGATGACAAGGGAAATTTCAGACAGATTGAACGTCCCGCTTGATATAATAGACGAATAGGATATAATATAAATTGATAAATTTGTAAACTATTAAATTTAAAATAACAGGAGGAAGTACAGATGGCAAGAGGTGGATTCCCAGGAGGCGGAGGTTTCGGAGGCGGTTTGGGTGGAAACATGAACAACCTGATGAAACAAGCCCAGAAGATGCAGAAGGATATGGAGAAGGCACAACAAGATTTGGAAAATAAGATTGTTGAGGTTTCTGTTGGCGGCGGAGCAATCAGTATAGTAGCTACCGGTAAAAAAGAAATTAAGGAAATTATCATAAAGCCAGAGGTTGTTGACCCTGATGATGTAGAAATGCTTCAGGATTTGATAATGAGTGCTGTTAATGAGGCACTGAGAAAAGCTGAAGAACTGGCTAACTCTGAAATGAGTAAAATAACAGGTGGATTAGGCGGTTTACCGGGAATGTTTTAAAAATAGGTCATTCAGAGCATGCCCCTGTGGAGGTTATTAAATGGAATATTATGCAGTTCCCGTTGCAAAGTTGGTAGAGGAATTTCAAAAACTGCCAGGGATTGGACACAAGTCGGCACAACGTTTGGCTTTTCATGTAATAAATATGCCTATGGAAAAGGTCCAAAAGCTGTCAGAATCGATACTGGAAGCAAAGCAAAAGACAAGATATTGCTCGGTGTGCAGTAACCTTACGGATATAGACCCTTGCCCGCTGTGCAGCGGAACTTCGAGAGATAAAACGGCTATATGTGTAGTTCAGGATCCCCGAGATGTTGTAGCTATGGAGAGGACACGTGAATTCAAAGGACTGTATCATGTTCTACATGGTGCAATTTCTCCCATGCAGGGGATAGGACCCGATGAAATCCGTATCAAGGAATTGATAACAAGATTGGGCAACGGAGAGGTAAAAGAAGTAATTCTTGCAACCAATCCCAACGTTGAAGGGGAAGCAACTGCAATGTATATATCAAAGCTCATAAAGCCTTTAGGAGTTAAAGCCACTAGAATAGCGCATGGCATACCTGTAGGTGGCGATTTAGAATACGCCGATGAGGTTACGCTTGCAAAGGCTTTGGAAGGCCGGCGTGAGATATAGTTCTGAAAAAATGCATATATTTAATCATATTCATCAGAAGTCATAGGAAAATTGCTACTCAAAAAAGCAATGGAACTGTGGCTTTTTTATTTTTACATATTGACTTAATATAAATAATTATATAAAATGTTTATAAAATCAGTAAACAAAACAAGAAAAGGTGAATACTATGATTGAAAATTTACTCCAGATATCATTTGATGAAGTTAAAAATGGATTTTCATATAATACTTCGGATGAAATATATACCTGCCTGATTTGTGGTAAAAAATTTGAGACAGGTGAAGTATTTCCGTTTGATAGTAGATTTTTTGAAGCATCAAAAGCCATAAAGTTACATATAGAAAAAGAACATGGAAAAATGTTTGATATTCTTACTTCGTTTGATAAGAAATATACAAGTATAACCGAAAACCAAAAAGAACTGCTTTCAATGTTTTGTGAAGGACTCTCTGATAGGGAGATTGCTAAAAGGACTTCAAATGCTCCTGCTACTATCAGACATCAACGATTTATGTTCAGGGAAAAAGCAAAGCAAGCAAAACTGTATCTTTCAATATTTGAGGTTGTAGAAGATGCTATTTTAAATAAAAAGGTCGATAGCAATAACGATGATATAGTAGATATTCATAATGGTGCAAAAATGGTTGATGACAGGTATTTAATCACAAAGGAAGAAGAAGTGAAAATATGTAGTTCTGTATTTGAATCTTTAGAACCACTTAGACTAAAAATATTCTCACCAAAAGAAAAGAAAAAGATTGTTATACTAAGGAAAATTGCTGAACAGTTTGATAAGGAAATTAAGTATTCCGAAAATGAAGTGAACACTATATTGAAACCTATATATGATGACTATGCTACTATCAGGCGATACCTAATTGAATATGGATTTATGGAAAGAACAAAAGATTGTAAGGAATATTGGCTAAAATAAATGAGGGTGCATGTATAAGGTAATATATAATTTTATTAATTATGCCATAATATATATAGCAAGTTGGGTAACATAAGCAAATATAAAAACATTGAGTTGTGAGATTACATAAGTTTATTGCAGTCAAAATTCTAATAGTGTACAATAAAACTGCAAATAACGGTAATTTGGAGGATTGCTACAATTGAAAGATATAATATATATTACCGGACATAAAAATCCGGACACAGACTCGATATGTTCTGCCATTGCATATGCAGAATTAAAAAAGAGACATGCTACCCTTGCAGTTCCTATTAGAATAGGAGATATAAACAAGGAAACAGAGTTTGTATTAAAATATTTTGGAGTAGATGTACCGGAATACCGAGAAACAGTTAGAACACAGATTTCGGACCTTGATATAGACATAATAAGTCCTGTTTCTGAGGATATATCCATTAAGGCCGCTTGGAGCATAATGGTTAAAAATAACGTAAAAGTCCTCCCTGTAGCAGATGTTAAGGGTAAGCTTACAGGTATAATAACACTATCTGATATTACCGGAAGCTATCTGGATGCACTTGAAAACAATATTCTATGCGCCAGTGGGACACCTTGCAGAAATATAATGGATACACTTGCTGCAAAGCTAGTTTGTGGAAATGAAGAGGATTTTAAATCTGCGGGTAAGGTTGTAATAGCAGCTATGGCACCCGATGATATGGTTCCTTTCATTGACAAAGGAGATATTGTACTGCTGGGTAGCAGGAAAGACAGTCAGCTAAAGGCCATAGAAATTGGTGCAAGCAGCCTGATAATTACCTGTGGTGCAACGGCGGATGAGGAAGTAATAAAATATGCAGAGGAAAAAGGCTGCATAGTAATGGACACCTACTACGACACCTTTACTACTGCAAGACTTATCAATCAAAGTATACCGGTCAGTCATATTATGACTAAGGAACAGTTAATCAGTTTTAATATTAATGACTATATAGACAATATTAAGGATAAAATGCTTAAAACCAGATATCGTAGTTATCCGGTGGTTGATGACAATGGTATTATCAAAGGCTTTATTTCCAGATATCATCTTATTACACAACGCCGTAAAAAGGTAATCTTGCTTGACCATAATGAAAGAGCGCAGACAATAGATGGTATAGATCAGGCAGACATACTTGAAATCATAGACCATCACAGAATAGGCGATATTCAAACGGGATACCCAATTTTCTTCAAAAATGATGCGGTAGGAAGTACTTCTACATTGATTGCAAATATGTATTTTGAAAACGGCATGAATCCGTCTAAAAGTGTGGCAGGGCTTTTGTGCGCGGCCATTATATCAGATACAATGAAGTTTAAGTCTCCCACCAGCACATACGCAGATGAATTAGCTGCAAGCAGGCTTGCGAAGATAGCAGACATAAATATAGACGAATTTGCAACCTCTTTGTTTAAAGCAAATGCATCTCTTCAGGGAATGACTCCTCAGACAATCCTTGATTACGACTTTAAGGATTTTGTATTCAACAAATATAAAATTGGAATAGGACAAATAAATTCCAGCGACTCAGAGGGTCTTCACAAGATAAAAGATGAATTGCTGAAGCATATGCGAACAGTTCTGGAAAACAAAGATTACAACCTCATATTGTTATTAGTTACCGACATAATAAAAGAAGGCTCAGAACTGCTGTTTGTAGGAGACGACCACGCTGCTCTTATGGAAAAAGCCTTTAATATAAAAACGGGCCAAAACAGTGCATTCCTAAAGGGTGTAGTTTCCAGGAAAAAACAAGTTGTTCCACAGATTTCAAGTACCATTCAAAGAGAATTAATATAAATAACAATCAAGTAAAGAGGGTATCAGTTTGAACACTGATACCTTTTGTATTAAAATTTGAACGTAGAAAAAGCAGTTGATAAATATATCTGGCCCAAATGAGAAAAGCTATTATAAACAAGGTTTTGGGACTGTTTCCATCAGTTGACACAAAATTTGCTTTTTAGTATAGTAGGCTTATACGATACGGTTGCGTAAATAACTTTGCATATATGGCGGTGGAGGTTGAATTAATTGTTAACTAAAGTATTACTGCTGGTGGTTCTTGTGCTGTTAAATGCATTTTTTTCGGGGTCTGAGATTGCTCTCATTTCTTTGAATGACAAAATAATAAAGAAGCAGGCGGAAGAGGGAGATAAAAAGGCAAAGCAGCTCTATAGTTTTCTTAGTGAGCCAAGCAGGTTTTTGGCAACCATTCAGATAGGTATAACATTGGCTGGTTTCCTTGCAAGTGCATTTGCAACGGAGAGTTTTGTAGACGATTTAACAGGATTATTAATAAACGCGGGTTTACCCGTTGCTGAATCAGTTATCAGAAGTGTTTCGCTTATAGTGATTACCATAATTCTTTCGTACTTTACATTAGTCTTTGGTGAGTTGATACCTAAGAGATTAGCTATGCAAAAGGCTGAGTTCTTGGCCAACATCGCTGTAGGTCCGTTGATGTTCTTATCCCGAGTGACAAATCCTTTTGTAAGATTTCTGACGTTTTCAACCAACTTCTTCATTAAGATATTTGGAGGAAATCCTGCAGGCGGGGATGACGAAAAAGTAACCGAGGAAGAAATAAGGATGATGATGGAAGTTGGTGAAGAAAGAGGAGTTATTCAGGATTCTGAAAAGGAAATGATTGATAACATATTTGAGTTTGATAATAAACATGTTTCCGAGATAATGACACATCGTACCGACATTGACGGAATCCCAGTGGATTCAGACCTTGAGTATGTTTTATACGTCATGAACCGAGACAAATATACCAGAGTTCCTGTTTACAGTGAGAATTTGGATAATATCGTTGGCATACTGCATGTAAAGGATTTATTGGAGTACACCCAAAATAATGCTAAGGATTTTAGTCTGAAAAAAATAACAAGAAGTGCTTACTTCGTTCCCGAGTCAAAGAGAACAGACGAGTTATTTAAAGAAATGCAGAAGAACAAGGTTCATTTGGCGGTTGTAATAGACGAATATGGTGGTACAGCGGGACTAGTTACAATAGAAGACTTACTGGAAGAGATAGTAGGAAACATTTTTGACGAATACGATGTAGAACAAAAGGATATAGAATATCTTGAGAATGATACTTATATATTCGGTGGTGCTGTAAGTCTTGATAAGGTTGAGGAAGTATTGGACGAGGATCTACCTGTTGATGAATTCGATACCTTGGGAGGCTTTATTTTAAAGCTTCTGGGAAGAATACCAAAAGTAGACGAGAAACCTACTATTCAGTATGAAAACATAGTTTTCAGAGTAACCGAAATGGAAAGTAGGAGAATAGTTAAGGTGCAGGCAAGTAAAAAGGAAAATCTTTAAAAGCCTTTCTAGACTGGATGTACTGCTTGAAGATTTTTAAATAATACAATAAAAAGATAACTGCCACAACGGGATTCTATATTCTTGTTGTGGCAGTTTTTTATACCTTTATTAAATATTTTAATCTAAATTTCATAAAAATTAATAAATTAGTTAAAAATATTAAAAATAATATTGACATTATTTCAAATTGAGCATAATATATTAATATAAGATTAATAATATTAATTGATGGATTAAAAAAATTAATTAATTGTCTGGGAAAATTAACTTTAGAGAATATAAGTAATTTTAAATTAAATTGAAGAGGTGATTTTATGGCAAGAGAAGCTATCGGCAAATGCCCGGTTTGCGGAAATGAGACTGAAGTAACAAGAATAACATGTAACAGCTGTGATACTGTTATAGAAGGGCATTTCAAATTATGCAAATTCTGCAAGCTTACAAATGATCAAAGGACATTTTTGGATGTATTTATAAAGTGTAGAGGAAATATAAAGGAAGTCGAAAAAGAGCTGGGCGTGTCATATCCTACAGTAAAGAATAAGCTGGAAGATGTAGCGGCCGCACTTGGACATAAAGGTGAACCGCAGCCCGAAGTTCCAGGTAGAAAGAAGGAAATACTTGATAAGCTCAACAGCGGAGAAATTAGTGTTGAAGAGGCAATAGAACTGATGAAGGAATAACATTTTTCTATCTGAAATTTAGGAGGGATTTAAATAATGTCAATAAGCGAAGAAAAATTATTAATACTAAAGATGCTTGAGGAAAAGAAAATTACAAGCGAAGAGGCTGCAAAATTACTGGCGGCTCTTGATGAAAAGGCGGAACAAGAAACTGCTGAAGGATTTAAAGGTAATCAAAAAGCGAACGGTTTTACCGAAGAGGCTGCTAAAGTAAGAGAAAAGGTAAATGAATGGAGAAAAGGATTCAAGAACAATTATAACCAAGCCGATTTTGATAATATGATTGATGATTTTGCAAATAAGGCTGAAAAAATTGGTAAAAATGTTGCTTCAACAACGTTTGGAATTGTTGACAAGGTAATAGATTATGTTGGGAGTTTCGTTGATACAAATTCCTTTAATGTCTTTGGAAGCTGCCAAACGGTTCAAAAAAACTTTGAGGTATATCCTGCTGAAAATGCAACCTTTGAGATAGCTGGTGTAAATGGAGCCATAAGTATTAAAAAACATCTAGATCCAAAGATTGTTATTATATCAAGGATTAAAAGCTCGGTCCCTGATGGAGAGGGAGTAGTCACATTTTCCAATGATCCAGCCAATATATCCTTAAAAGTCAACAGTACTGCTTTCAACGTCAGTGTATCCCATGAAATATTTCTTCCTGATATTAAGTTTAAACAAATTACTATACAGAACTCAAACGGTAAAATATATATAGAAGATTCAATAGCCGAAGAAATTACAGCTGTCACCAAAAATGCACATATCGAATTAATGGGCGTAAACAGTGATAAAGTTTCTGTAGATACTAAAAACGGAAGAATTCAGTTGAACTATATTATCGGAGGTAATATCGATATAAATACCTCCAATGCTGTTATAGATATCAAACACATCAAAGCAAAATCTGTTAATGCAATTACAAAGAACGGTAGAATTAGTATAGAAAATGCCCAGAATGTTGACGGCGAAACAGATATGGATATGTACCTTAAAACTTCAAATGGAGGAATTAAGGTAAACATGAATGATATGGACAGCAGAGTTTATAAAGTAAAGGCACACGCAACCAACGGAACGATTAATCTTCTGATTCCCGAAATTCTATATCATAATGTTAACCGTAAAGCCACAGGCGGAAGCTTTATAGAAGCTGAAAGCAAGAATTACGAGTCAGGACTCTGTAAGGTAAACATAAATGCAGAAACAATGAACGGTCATGTAGAAATTGTAAAGTAGTATAAATAACCACTGAACTTACCCATATATAAAAGTAGATATTTTCCACTATGGTAAACAGTCTGAAAGCAGAGCTTTCCAGACTGTTTATTTTTTGTAGATTAAATTAATTGTTCATGATATAATATTGAATTGCGTATGGAATTTAACTGTACAATGCGGCAATTATGCAAATAAATGTATAATTGCCAATCTATATACAAAAATATTCTTATAGCCAAAAATAGAAACTGTTGTTTTACGGAGGAATTTATGTTTGACAAACTTCAGGCTGCAGAAGACAGGTACGAGGAAATAAGCCACAAGCTTAGTGATCCCGATGTCATTAACAACCAGGATGAATATAAAAAATATATGAAAGAGTATTCCGATTTGGAAGAAATTGTTCTCAAATATAGGGAGTACACAAAAGTAACAAAAGAGATTGAAGAGGCAAGGGAACTTCTGGATCAAACTTTGGACAAGGACTTCAGAGAAATGGTTCAGCAGGAATTCCAGGATGCACAGGAACAACTTGAGATAATTAAAAAACAGCTTAAAATATTAATTGTCCCCAAAGACCCAAATGATGATAAAAACGTTATCGTTGAAATACGTGGCGGTGCCGGTGGTGAAGAGGCAGCATTATTTGCCGGGGTACTTTTTAGAGCTATGACCAAGTATGCAGAAAAGAAACGCTGGAAGTACGAAATCATGGATTCTAATCCTACCGAATTGGGAGGGTTCAAGGAAGTTGTATTTTCTATAGAAGGAAAGGGTGCGTACAGCAGGCTCAAATTTGAAAGCGGAGTACACAGAGTTCAGAGAGTACCTTCCACAGAATCAAGCGGACGTATCCATACATCAACAATTACTGTTGCTGTTTTGCCGGAAGTTGAGGAAGTTGATGTAGATATCAATCCAAGTGACTTAAGAATAGACACCTACAGAGCCAGCGGTGCTGGAGGACAGCATATTAACAAGACTGATTCTGCAATAAGAATAACTCATATGCCTTCAGGAATAGTTGTAAGTTGTCAGGATGAACGATCACAACACAAAAATAAAGACAGGGCTATGAAGATTCTTCGTTCCAAGCTTTATGAAATAGCACAGGAACAGCAGATTAATGAGGTTGCTCAGGACAGAAAGAGTCAGGTTGGAACAGGTGACAGAAGTGAAAGAATCAGAACCTACAACTACCCTCAGGGACGAGTAACTGACCACCGTATCAATCTCACACTGTACAAACTTGAGCAGGTACTTGACGGAGACCTTGATGAACTGATAGATGCTCTCATAACTACAGACCAATCCGAAAAACTTGGTAGTGGTGCTGATGATGAAGATTAATGAATTAATTTAAAAAGTAGGACAATTTAATAATATTCCACACCAAGCAGGAATAGTATGTTTAGTAGACATACTATTTTGAAAGAGGATATTAATGTGGAACATATATTGAAGATAACAATTGTAGGCTTGATATCAGGCATTACCGGAACAGGTATTGGCGGGTTGATAGCCTTTTTTGTGGATAAAAGGATAAGTAACAGGCTGCTTAGCTCCATTTTGGAATTTTCAGCAGGACTAATGACAGCTGTAGTATGCTTTGAACTTGTTCCGGAAGCCTTTGAGATTGCAGGTCTGAATTTGACCATCATAGGATTAGCTTTAGGGATATTAATTGTAATAATTCTTGACGACATGGTAAAAAGGCTTGATAGCGTGAAAAACACAAAAGGCAACTCAAGTCTGCTTCGAGCGGGAATACTTGTATCAGTGGGTCTAGCACTTCATAACCTCCCGGAAGGCTTTGCAGTTGGCTCAGGTTTTGAAGCTTCTGTTAAACTAGGTCTCACCCTTACAATTATAATTGCAATTCACGATGTACCCGAAGGTATTGCAATGGCACTTCCCATGAAAATAGGAGGGTTTTCCGCAAAAAAGGCTTTTCTGTTGACTGTACTTTCAGGAGTGCCAATGGGCTTGGGAGCTTTTATTGGGGCAATCCTTGGCCATGTCTCTCAGCAATTTATTGCACTTTGCCTTGGGTTTGCAGGAGGAGCTATGCTGTATGTGGTCTTCGGGGAGCTTATTCCTGAATCCAAGAGGATTTATCTGGGGAGAATGTCATCAGTAGGTAATATATTGGGAATAGTATGTGGTATAATAGTAACGATGCTCAATTAGTACCAATACCATATCAGAGGTGAAATGTTTGAAAACACAGGTTATTAAAATAGATGCAGAAAATATAGATAAAATTGCGTTAGAGCCAGCTGCTGAAGCATTGAAACAGGGCATGACCGTAGCTTTCCCCACAGAAACTGTGTACGGACTAGGAGCCAATGCCCTTGACGGAGCAGCTGTAAGCAAAATATTCAAGGCCAAGGGAAGACCTTCAGATAATCCTCTTATAGTACATATAGCAGACAGGGAGAAGGTTTCGGAACTGACTTCCTTTATCCCTGATAAGGCGGTTGCATTAATGGACAAGCTCTGGCCGGGGCCTCTTACTCTTGTAATGAAAAAAAGTTCTGTTATTCCTAGAGAGATTACAGCGGGATTGGATACCGTAGCCATAAGAATGCCAGGACACCCTGTTGCTCTTGAGCTAATAAAACTTGCGGGAATTCCGGTTGCTGCCCCAAGTGCCAATGTTTCAGGCAAACCAAGTCCCACTACTGCACAGCATGTACTGGATGACCTTGACGGAAAAATAGAGTTAGTAGTAGAGGCAGGCAGTTCTAGAGTAGGACTTGAATCCACTGTTCTCGATGTTTCGGTAGATCCTCCGGTTCTTTTAAGGCCGGGAGGAATAACACCATTCCAAATAGAAGAAATTATAGGACGTATAGATATTGATAAGACGATTATGGAGAAAGTGACTGCAGATAATGTGCCTAAGTCACCAGGTATGAAGTACAAACACTATTCTCCCAAGGCACATGTTATTATAGTTGAAAGTAGTGATATGGACAAACAGGCGGAAGTAATCTGCCGCTTAGCCCAAAAATATATAAAAGAAGACAAAAAAGTTGGAATATGTTCTACAGAACAGACCTTAGATAGGTATCATCTCTATGAGACGATTTCCATGGGGGATAGAAATCATCCTGAAACTATCGCATCTAGCCTGTTTTCAATATTAAGAGAATTTGATGACAGAAGAGTAGACATAATTCTGGCGGAGGCTGTTGATCAAAATGGTGTAGGATTGGCAATAATGAATAGGATGGTAAAAGCAGCCGGATATGATATTGTCAAGGCAGACCTTGGTTAGTTCTATTTTGGAGGTTGACAATGAAGGAGAATAACTCATTAACTGATACTATAAATGTAATATTCGTTTGTACAGGTAATACTTGTCGTAGCTGTATGGCAGAAGGGTTGATGAAAGAGGCTTTAAAGGGACTACATGATTCCCGAAGGATAATAATCTCATCAAGAGGAATAAGTGCATTTGAGGGTGAGCCTGCTTCGGGTCATTCTATAAAAGCACTGAAAAGCCTTTGGGATATAGATATATCTACTCACAAAGCAAAAGTGTTCGGCGACACGGATGCGGAACAGGCAGATTTGATTCTGACAATGACAAGACAACACAGGGATATTATTAAAAGATTATTTCCACACAAAAAACCTCCGATTTTTACATTAAAAGAGTATGTTTATTCGAATTTAAACCCAGATAGCAGCGAGGCTGATATAAGTGATCCTTACGGGATGCCCTATGGCGTATACGAGGCTTGTGCCAAGGAATTACAGCAATGTATAAAACTGCTTTTAAACAAATTGAGTTTTTTTTGACATGTAATAATTTATACTATAAAATAATTAAAGACGTGATTATAGCTGTAGAGTAATTTTGTCAATTTTTGGAGGAATTATGATTGCAATAGGAAGTGACCATGCGGGATATCTGTTAAAAGCAGATATTATAAAGTTTTTGGAAGGTAAGGGTCTTGAGGTAAAGGACTTTGGTACAAACTGTCCGGATTCAGTGGATTATCCTGATTATGGACGAGCTGTAGCAGAGGCTGTGGCTAGCAAGGAGTGCGAAAAAGGTATTTTAATATGCGGTACCGGGATTGGCATTTCAATAGCTGCCAATAAGGTTCCGGGTGCAAGAGCAGCATTGTGCACCGACAGCTATATGGCAAAGATGTGCAGACAGCACAATGATGCCAATATAATCGCTATAGGCGAAAGAGTTGTAGGACCAGGACTTGCTCTCGATATAATCGAAACATGGCTGGAAACAGAATTTCTTGGTGGAAGGCACCAGAACAGGGTTAACAAAATTTCAGACATTGAAAAAAAATATTTGATAAAGTGAGGAATTTAAAAATGGAAAATGTATTTGTTTTTGACCACCCGCTCATACAACATAAGATATCGCTGCTTAGAGACAAGAACACAAATACAAAGGAATTCAGAGAATTAGTTTCTGAGATAGCGATGCTTATGGGTTATGAAGTTACCAGAAATATGCCACTAAAAGAAGTGGAAATTGAGACTCCTATAGGAACTGCTAAAACCAAGGTAATTTCAGGTAAGAAACTAGGTATAATTCCGATATTGAGAGCAGGATTGGGAATGGTTGACGGTATGTTAAGACTTATCCCTATGGCAAAAGTAGGACATATCGGGTTATATAGAGATCCTGAATCATTAGAGCCGGTTGAATACTACTGCAAGCTGCCTGTTGATGTTGAGGAGAGAGAAATAGTTGTTCTTGACCCAATGCTTGCTACAGGTGGTTCAGCTTCAGCAGCAATACAGTTTATTAAAAACAGAGGCGTAAAGAATATAAAGCTTATGTGCCTTATTGCTGCAAAAGCAGGAATTGAAAGAATACAGAAGGATCATCCGGACGTTGAAATTTACTGTGCGGCTGTTGATGAAATCCTTAATGATCACGCATATATTGTACCTGGACTCGGAGATGCGGGCGACAGATTATTTGGAACTAAATAAATAACCTGTATGGAAAGTTTAGCTATGGGGGGTGCTTTATGAGGCCGTCTTGGGATGAGTATTTTATGCAGATTGTAGAACTGATTAAGACCAGGTCTACCTGCCTTAGAAGACAAGTGGGTGCCGTTATCGTAAAGGATAAAAGAATTCTTGCTACAGGGTATAATGGTGCTCCGGTGGGCTGTAAGCACTGTTCAGAAGTTGGATGCATGAGAGAAAAGTTGAATATCCCGTCGGGGCAGCGACATGAATTATGCAGAGCAATTCACGCAGAGCAGAATGCCATCGTTCAGGCTGCATATAGCGGAACGAGTGTAAGCGGAGCAACGTTGTATGTTACAAACCAGCCGTGTGTTCTATGTGCAAAATTGGCGATCAATGCGGGCATTGTCAGAATTGTATTTAACGGTGAATATCCGGATGAACTGGCAATGACGCTTCTTAGTGAAGCCGGTATAGATGTTGTAAGATTATAGAACTATAACCTAAGGCATTGACACTTAAAACATGATAAAAAACAGAGGGGGATTGCCTCCCTCTATTTTGATGTTTGGAAAGTATGTTTTTGTGTGGTGTTGTCTAGGTTATAATACAAGAAGGTGTTTAAATGTCGAGTGTATATGAGTATTTTATTTCTTTCACCCTTGCATTTATAGTTGCTTTTTCAGCTACTCCGGCAGTAAAAAGCCTTGCTTTTAAATTAGGGGTTGTTGACGTTCCGAAGGATAGTCGAAGAATGCACAAGAAACCAACTGCGTTGTTGGGCGGATTGGCTATAATTGCGGGATTTTTTGTTTCGATACTATTTAGTATAATCAGTTCAAAAGTGTTAAATGTAGGAACTGCGTTGGTTTTTGATAAACAGTTTCTGGGATTGATAGCAGGTAGTTTAATTATCGTAGTACTTGGCTTTATAGATGATAAAATGGCATTAAGCGCAAAACTTAAATTTCCTATTCAGATAGTAGCGGCCCTTATAGTTGCGTTAACCGGTACCAGAATAGAATTTGTAACTAATCCTTTTTCAGTTATAGGTGGGTCATTCATTGGACCATGGATATCTTACCCTTTAACTATTATCTGGATAGTAGGTATTACTAACGCCATAAATTTTATAGATGGTCTTGACGGACTTGCCGCAGGCATTTCGTCAATAGCATCAATGTCATTGTTCTTTGTTTCGGTAACAAGAACTGACCTGAACATTCATACAGCAGTTCTTGCAGCAATTCTTACAGGTGCCACACTGGGATTTTTACCTTATAACTTTAACCCAGCAAAAATATTTATGGGAGATACGGGAGCAACATTTTTAGGATTTGTATTGGGAACGATATCCATTCAAGGTACATACAAGTCTTATACGGCTATAGCTATAGCCGTACCGCTGTTGGTTCTGGCACTGCCTTTGTTTGATACACTTTTTGCCATTCTCAGAAGGGTTGCAAGCGGTAAATCACCAATGGTTGCGGACAGAGGACATTTGCACCACAGACTTGTTGATATGGGGCTTACCCAGAAACAATCTGTCTTGGTTATATATGTTGCAAGTGCGGCACTGGGGTTATGTGCTGTAGTACTTGACTATAAAGGACCCGTTAGTGCCATTATACTGGTAATAGCGGTGGCTATATTCATAGTAGGCGGATCAATGTATATGAGTGAAGTGAACAGTGCCAGCAAGGCAAAAGAGGTTCACTACCTGTATAACCCGTCAAGAATGTCTATAATAGGAGGTAGAAAGTTGGACAGACTAAAGGTAATGACAATATTCGGTACAAGGCCTGATGCCGTTAAGATGGCACCTCTTGTAAAGGAATTGGAAAGGTGCGATAAAATTGATTCAGTTGTGTGTGTAACGGCTCAGCACAGAGAGATGCTTGATCAGGTACTGAAAATGTTTGAGATTACACCTCAGCATGATTTGAATATAATGCAGAGCAGACAAACCCTTACCGGTATTACAACAAGGGCTCTTGAAGGCCTTGAGAACGTTATGGAGCAGGAAAAACCTGATATAGTACTGGTACACGGAGACACTACAACGTGTTTCGTAGGCAGCCTTGCAGCTTTTTACAAGCAGATAGCTGTAGGACACGTTGAAGCAGGCTTAAGGACGTTTGACAAGTACTCTCCATATCCGGAAGAAATGAATAGGAAACTTACAGGGTCAATGGCTGATATTCACCTTGCACCAACTGAAACAAACAAGGAAAATCTTTTAAGAGAAGGTGTAAGTCAGGATTCAATATATGTTACGGGTAATACGGTAAATGATGCATTAAAAACAACTGTAAAAGAAGATTACACTTTCCAATGTGAAGAACTCAGAGGTATCGACTTCAAAAATAAAAGAATTATTGCTGTTACTGCCCACAGAAGAGAGAACCTTGGGGAACCACTTCACAATATCTGTCGTGCGCTTGCTGCAATTGTTGATAAGTATGACGATGTTGAACTGGTTTATACAGTACATTTGAACCCGGTTGTACAAGAAACAGCAAGGGAGATACTTGGTGGGAAGGAAAGAGTTCACTTGATTCCACCATTGGATGTCCAGGATATGCATAATCTTATGGCAAGGTCGTATATGATAATGACAGATTCCGGCGGAATACAGGAAGAGGCGCCAACTTTGGGCAAGCCGGTACTTGTATTAAGAAAAGAAACTGAAAGACCGGAGGCTGTTAAAGCAGGTACAGTAAGACTTGCAGGAACAGTTGAAAGCGAGATAATAGAACATGCATCAAGGCTCCTCGATGACAAGGAAGACTATGATAATATGGCAAAGGCAGTAAACCCATATGGTGATGGACATGCTTCCGAAAGAATTGTAAAGGTACTTCTGTATCACTTCGGCTTAACAGATGAAATACCTCAGGAGTTTAGTGTTTGATTCTACAAAATTTAATAAATAAGACTATTTAAAAGGGGCTGTTGTCTAATGAATAATTGCTATTCATTGAACAACAGCCCCTTTATCACATTCATTATTATTAGTATTATTTAGCGGCTGAGCTTTGATTATCCGTATCAGCTTCACCCTTGCTGGAAGAATCTCTAAGTATTACAATATCGACTCTTCTGTTCTTTGCTCTGTTAACATCTGAGGTATTTGGAACTAACGGTGAAAATTCACCGTATGGCACAGGATTAATCATCTTTGGGTTAACACCGCCTTTGTCAACCAGAAGCTTCAAAACATTTATTGCTCTTGCTGCAGACAATTCCCAGTTAGATGCATATAAGACACTCTTCATTGGGATATTGTCGGTATGGCCCTCAACACGGATATGTTTGTTAATCTTGCTTAGCATATCTTTTCCTATTGTTATTAATGTGTCCTGATCTTTTGTTTCTATTATGGCACTTCCGCTCTTAAACAGTATTTTTTCGTTTATTCTAACAACTATACCACGATCCTCCATAGTTACTGCAACATTGCCCTTTAATCCTTCAGAGTCTACAAGGTCTTTTATTTCCTCTTGCAATGCCTCCATTTGCTGATCCTCAATCTTTGAGGGTATTACAGGCGATGGCATGGTAGCCGGAAAATCAATTAAAGAATTTCCTGAGCTTCCGCCCTGAATCAAAGAAGGTGGTTCCCCATTACCAAAGGCAGAACTCAAAGATTGAGAGAGCTTCTGAAACTTTTCGGTGTTAACCTGGCTCATGGAGAACAATATTATAAAGAGTATCAGCAACAAGTTCATTAGATCGGCATACGTCAGGAGCCAGCGCTCATTATTATCCTTGACAATTTTCTCCTTAGCCATGCTTATGCTTCAGCTCCTTCTTCCGCAGCAACTGCTGATTTGTTTTTAGCGCCGTTTAACTTCTCCATCAGGTTAAGATTAAGTTTTTCTTTAATAATACGTGGATTTTCACCTGCCTGTATGGATAACAGACCTTCAATAATAATTTCATTAATCATTGTTTCACGTGCTGCTTTAGATTTTATCTTTGTAGCAAATGGAAGCCATACAAGGTTAGCGAAGCCAACACCAAGCATGGTTGCAATAAAGGCACCGGATATCTTAGGACCAAGTGCTGCAGAGTCCGACAAATCTTTGAGGATACTGATCATACCCATAACTGTTCCGCAAACTCCCATGGCAGGCCATGTTCCACCCATAGCTTCAAATATCTTTGCACCTGACTCGTAAATCTCTTCCTGGAGCTCCGTTTCTCTTGCAAGTATATCCTTGATAACTTCGGTTTCAATACCGTCAACAACCAAGGCTAAGCCTTTTCTTATAAGGTCATTGCTATTAGTTTGGGCATCCTGCTCAAGACTAAGAAGACCATCTTTTCTTGCTTTTTCGGAAAGATCAGCTAATTCATTTATAATATCTATTTCGTTGTACTTCTTTTGAATAAACAGCATATTTAATGTGGAAAGCATTTTCTTTATTTCTGATAAAGGAAATGCAACCAGTGTTGCACCAAAACCTCCGACAAAGACGATTAGAAAGGGACCTATTTTAAGAAGGGCACCTAGCTTGCCTCCTTCCTCCAAATATCCACCGATAACCCCGCCAAGACCCAGTACCAAACCTACAATGGTTGTAATATCCATAGAATGACCACTCCTGAATTTTTTGAATTTCTTTTGTGCAATTTTACTAAATCCACTAACCTTGTAATAGCACTTTTCGTCAAAGTACCATTGATTTACCGTTTTCACTGTGCTATTATTTAACTAATTTCTTGCCAATCAGTGGTTATTATCATTGTGTGCAGATAACTAACCTAAATAGATATCGTAAATTTTGGCGGAAAACTTAACAACTTTTTATGGAGATTGCCACAATAAAATAATAACATATGAGTAATAGTATAAAGTTTTTTAGTAAAAGGGTACTAGTCGTATATTTGGTGGCACTTACTGTATGTTTTTTTGAAAAACATCATAAACTACCAATGATAATCATACTAACTGTCAGTGTGCTATTCTCATTGATAAGATTAGCAGTGCTTGAATCTGTGCTGAAACATTTGGGGGAAAGTTCCAATAAAACAGTTGCAGTTGTACTAAATTTAGTGATATATTTATTGAACCTAGGAATTATTTCTATCACATTTGTACTTGCAGTGAGATTTGGTGTAAACACTTTGCTGGCTGCATTGACAGGTACCTTATCTGTAATGATAGTTATAATTCTGAATACTATAACAGAAGCCTTAGGCATTACAAAAAATCAGTTTGGAGAGAAGGTGATATAATGGGCGAAAAACTTACTCATGCAATGGAATCACACACTGCATTTGTTATAAAGCTCTTTGGATTTAAAATTCCGGTTTCTGATCTTGTAGTTACTATGTGGATTATAATGGCTATAATGATTGTCCTTGCTATTTTTTTAACACGTAAACTATCTGTAATCCCAAATAAGAGACAGAATATTGCAGAAATAATCGTAGAGTTTATTAACAATATGGTTAAAGATGCGATTCCCCATCACTGGAAAGCGTTTGCACCGTATTTAGGTACTGTTATGTTGTTCTTGGTTTTAGCAAATTCGGTTTCAATATTTAATATTATTCCTGGAGGAGAAGAAGGCTTCAAATTAAGACCTCCTACAAGAAATATAAACGTTACAATATGCTTGGCAGTAATGTCAATTTGTGTAGTGATTTATGCAGGGATAAGATATAAGGGCGTAGGCGGTTGGATAAAGAGCTTTGCCAAGCCAACACCTGTAATGCTTCCTTTTAATATTCTTGACTATTTAATAAAACCTACATCACTGGCATTACGTCTTTTTGGTAATATATTAGGTGCATTTATAGTTATGGAGCTTATTTATATGGCTTTGCCAATATTTGCACCGGCAGTTTTAAGTTGTTATTTTGATTTGTTTGATGGAATTCTTCAAGCATATGTGTTTATGTTTTTGACTTCTATATATATTTCAGAGGCATTAGAATAAGGGGGTGAAATTATGACAGGAACAGGTATAATAGCTATAGCAGCTGCTATTGCAGCATTTACAGGTATTGGTGCAGGAATAGGTATTGGCTTGGCAACAGGTAAAGCTGTTGAAGGAATTGCTAGACAACCAGAGGCAGCAGGTTCAATTAGAACATCTCTACTTCTAGGTGCAGCTCTTGCAGAAGCAACAGCTATCTATGGCTTGGTAGTAGCTTTGGTACTGGTTTTCTTAAAAATGTAATAATCAAATTGTTTTTAAGAAGGAACAGTATATTGTTTTGTACTTAGACATATCTGTGAGAGATGTTAATAATATCTTTCACAGATATGTAGTAGTAAGTAATATTAATAATAAAACTTAGTATTACAATTAAATACAAATAATTGTTTATTGAGTTGAAATAGAAAAAATATGGGCAGTAATAAGGGGATGTGAGTACATGTTAAAGCCTGATGGGTTTACATTTATATTTGTCGCCATAAACCTAATAATCTTATTTTTGTTTATGAGAAAATTCCTTTTCAAACCTATTACAAATCTCATGGAAGAAAGAAAAAGTTCCATAGAACAGGGGTTGAAGGATGCTGAAACTGCCAAGTTAGATGCAGCTGACGCACGCAAGAAATATGATGAACAAATAAAGAACATAAAATTAGATGGTGACAAATTACTGAATGAAGCAAGAGCCAAAGCCGCTCGTGAGTATGATGAAATACTCGCATCTGCAAAAAGAGATGCTTTAGCAGTAGTAGAAAAAGGCCGTGAAGAAGTTGAACGTGAAAGGGAAGAAATGCTTCGTCAAACAAAGCAGCAGATTGCAGTACTTGCAATCGCAGCGGCAACAAAGTTAGTTCAAGCTAATATGGATACTGATGCTAATAAAGCAATGATAGATAAATTTTTAGACGAGGCAGGTGCTGTTTAATGCCACTTGTAGAAAAAAGGTATGCAGAGGCACTGCTGGAATTGTCAGGTTCAGATATTAATTCGGTAAAACAAGAGTTTGGCGATTTTACCAACTTATATAATTTAGATAAGGATTTCAGAGACTTTTTGAATAACCCTGCTATAAAAACTGATAAAAAGCAGGCGCTTATAAAAAATGTATTTACAGACCGTTTAAGCAAAAATATGCTGAACATGGTATTACTTCTGATTTCAAAAAAGAGAACGTCTGAAATACCCGGAATATTTAACCAATTTGTCCTGATGGCAAATGAAATGGCAAATGTTCTGGATATAAAAATAATAATGGCTACACCATTGGATAAAGTTCAATTGGAGACAATAAGGGAAAAATTTAAAAAGAAATATAATGCAGTAGCTGTAAATTCCACTGAAATCGTAGATGAATCACTTATTGGCGGTGTAAAGGTAATTATAGGTGACAAGGTTTACGATGGAAGTGTAAAAGGCAGGATAGAATCATTAACTGAGATAGTCAGTGTTTAGCTGATGGTATCGGAACATATGGGGTGAGAAACATGAGTCTTAGACCAGAAGAGATAAGCTCGATTATAAAGCAGCAGATAGAGAATTATGATACTGCTGTAAAGACTGATGATGTTGGATACGTACTTCAGTCCGGAGATAATATTGCGAGAATATACGGACTTAAATCATGTATGTCCGGCGAGCTTTTACAGTTTGAAAATAATGTATTTGGTATGGCTCTCAATCTCGAAGAAGATAACGTTGGATGTGTTGTTCTGGGAGATGACAGAGGAATTAAGGAAGGTTCAACGGTTAAAAGAACAGGAAAGACTGTTCAGGTTCCAGTTGGACAAAGCCTTATCGGGAGAATTGTTAGCCCGCTGGGGAAACCGTTGGATGGAAAAGGTGATATTGTAGCAGAAGAATATCGACCTGTTGATTTTACGGCTCCGGGTGTTATTGACAGAAAGAGCGTTAACAAGCCGCTTCAAACAGGTATTATGGCACTTGATGCCTTGATTCCAATAGGAAGAGGCCAAAGAGAGCTTATAATCGGAGACAGACAGACAGGTAAGACAGCTATAGCAATAGACACAATAATTAATCAGAAAGGCAAGGATGTTATTTGTGTTTATGTAGCGATAGGACAAAAAGCATCTACTATTACGGGCATTGTAAACACTCTAGAGAAATTTGGAGCTATGGAATACTCTATTGTTGTATCATCAACCGCAAGTGACCCTTCATCAGTTCAGTATCTTGCACCTTATGCAGGCTGTGCTATGGCGGAGGATTTTATGTACAGATATCATAAGGACGTTTTAATCATTTATGATGATTTGTCCAAGCATGCTGTAGCTTACAGAGCAATGTCACTTCTGCTGAAAAGGCCACCGGGAAGAGAAGCTTATCCCGGAGACGTATTCTATTTACACTCAAGACTACTTGAAAGAGCAGCTAAACTTAGTGATGAACTGGGTGGAGGTTCAATTACCGCACTGCCTATCATAGAAACACTAGCAGGAGACGTTTCTGCGTATATCCCAACCAATGTTATTTCCATAACTGATGGTCAGATATATCTGGAGTCGGAATTGTTCTATTCAGGACAAAGACCTGCTGTTAACGTTGGATTATCAGTTTCCAGGGTTGGAGGTTCTGCACAGATAAAGGCAATGAGAAAAATTGCAGGTCCTTTGAGAATAAACCTTGCACAGTTCAGAGAACTTGAAGCGTTTGCTCAGTTCGGATCTGACCTTGATAAATCCACAAGAGATAAGCTCACTCAGGGGGAGCGTCTTGTAGAGACGCTGAAACAACCTCTGTATGCAACATTACCGGTTGAGGAACAGGTTCTTATACTGTATGGGGCTACAAACAATTATCTGATGGATTTGCCTGTAAGTAAAGTCAGAAAGTTCAATCAGGAATTTGTGGCATATGTTAAGGAGAAGTACCCGAAAATCCTAACCAGTATTGCTGAGACAGGTGATATAAGCGATGAAATTTCAAAGCTTATGAAGAGTGCAGCAGAAGAGTTTAAGGCTCAATTTGTTTAAAATTAATAAAGCTTATCTAAAACAATAACACAGCAGATAAGCGTTATATTTATAATTTTGTCGTGCTGTGAGACAGAAACGGCGGTTTATCATATGGCAAACAATATGCGTGAAATTAAATCACGTATCAAAAGTATAAATCAGATGCGACAAATTACTAAGGCCATGAAGTTGATATCGGCGTCAAAACTAAAAAAAGCCAGGACACAGCTGGAAGAGACACTTCCATACTTTAATAAGGTCAGAGAAACAATAGCCGATATTCTTGCACATAGTGCTGAAGTCGAAAGTAGGTTTTTTGACATAAGGGAAGAGAAGGAAGGCAAAAAGAAAGCATATATTGTAATGACCGGTGACAAAGGGTTGGCTGGAGGTTACAATAGTAACATTCTAAAGCTGACAGAACGTGAAATCGGTGATAATAAAGAAAATGTCTTGCTTCTGGTGGCAGGTACCACAGGAAGGTCTTACTTTACCAGAAAAGAATACCATGTCCACACCGAATTCGATTATGCAGTTCAGAATCCTACGGTGTTCAGGGCAAGGGAAATTACAGGGATAATACTTGATTTATACAATAAGCAGGAAGTTGATGAAGTTTATATAGTTTTTACTCAAATGATGTCTGCTATATCTTTGGAGCCAAAGATGTTAAAGCTTCTGCCAATTGAAATCGGTGCTCTCCGGGAGGATGTAAAGTCGGATGACATTGTATTGGATCAGAAGTTCAAATATGAACCTTCAGAACAAGAAGTTCTTGATGTTCTTATTCCTAAGTATATAAAAGGTATTATGTATGGAACCTTTGTTGAAGCTTTTACAAGTGAGCAGAGTGCACGTATGACAGCTATGGATAATGCAACTAAAAACGCAGATGAAATGCTGCAAAAGTTGAATCTGTATTATAATAGAGCAAGACAGGCGTCTATAACTCAGGAGATTTCTGAAATTGTTGGTGGCGCCGCGGCTTTAAAATAGAAATAGAGGACAAAAATTTACTATGAAAAAGTTCTCCTAATTTTGAAAGGAGTGTATAAAATGGCTGGAAGTTCCGGAGTCATTGTGCAGGTTATAGGTCCTGTGCTTGACATAAGATTTGAAAATGGTATTTTGCCTAACATATATAATGCTATCAAGATTCCTACAAGTTCTGGTACTGTTACTGCTGAAGTAATGCAGCATCTTGGAAACGATACTGTCAGGTGTGTTGCGATGTCTTCTACAGACGGACTTGTCAGAGGTATGAGTGCCGAAGATACAGGAGATGCGATTACTGTACCTGTTGGTAAGGAAGTTTTGGGTAGAATTTTTAATGTTTTGGGTGAACCTGTTGATAAAGCAGGACCGGTTAAACCAACTGCTTACCTTCCCATACATAGGGAAGCACCATCATTGGAAGAACAAAGGCCTTCCACAGAAATACTTGAGACAGGTATCAAGGTAGTTGACTTGCTGGCTCCATACGCAAAGGGTGGTAAAATAGGACTTTTCGGTGGTGCTGGAGTTGGTAAGACAGTTCTCATAATGGAATTGATAAGAAATATAGCAACAGAACACGGCGGATATTCAATATTTACCGGTGTTGGAGAGAGAACCAGAGAAGGTAACGACTTATGGCACGATATGAATGACTCAGGGGTTATTGAAAAGACAGCTATGGTTTTCGGACAGATGAATGAACCACCGGGAGCAAGAATGAGAGTAGGTCTTACAGGACTTACAATGGCTGAGTACTTCAGAGATCAAATGGGACAGGATGTTCTTCTGTTCATAGATAATATATTCAGGTTTGTACAGGCGGGATCGGAAGTTTCTGCGTTGTTGGGAAGAATTCCGTCGGCCGTTGGTTATCAGCCTACGTTGGCAACAGATGTTGGTGCATTGCAGGAAAGAATTGCATCAACAAACAAAGGTTCAATTACTTCTGTTCAGGCAGTATATGTTCCTGCAGATGACTTGACTGACCCTGCTCCTGCAACTACTTTTGCACATCTTGATGCAACTACGGTTTTGAGCAGAGATATAGTTGCAATGGGAATTTATCCTGCTGTTGATCCTCTAGAATCAACATCCAGAATACTTGACCCCAAGGTTGTAGGTGAAGAACACTATGCTGTTGCAAGAAGAGTACAGGAAATTCTTCAAAGAAATAAGGAACTTCAGGATATTATTGCTATCCTCGGTATGGATGAATTGCCAGAGGAAGATAAGTTAACGGTCTTCAGAGCTAGAAAGATTCAGAGATATTTGTCACAACCTTTCTTTGTTGGAGAACAGTTTACAGGATATAAAGGCAAATATGTTCCTTTAAAGGAAACAATTAGAGGATTCAAAGAGATTATCGACGGTAAGATGGACAATATACCGGAAGCAGCTTTCTATATGAAGGGCGCTATTGAAGAAGTTTACGAAGCTGCAAAGGAAATGGAAGGATAATCCCCTGATTTATTGCATTTTAAGCCGTTATCCGGCTTATGGAGGTTAAAAAAGACATGGCCACATTTTTTTTAGAGGTATTAACACCTGAGAGAAAGTTTTTTTCAGGAGAGGCAGAGTGTGTAATATTTAAATCCAGTGATGGCGAGATGGGCGTTTTGGCAAAGCATGCACCCACAGTTTCAGCTGTAAGCGTCGGACCTCTCAGAATCAATGCACAGGGTAAATGGATTGAGGCAGTTGTTACCGAAGGGTTTGCAAAAATTATGCCCGACAAGGTTGTTATACTTACCGATACGGCCGAATACCCGGAAGAAATAGATGTTAACAGAGCAAAGGCTGCAAAACAGCGTGCAGAGGAGCGGCTTCAGAAGAAACTCAGTCAATTGGAATATATGAGGTCAAAAACAGCTCTTGCAAGGGCAATGGCACGTTTGAGCGCAACAAATAAAAGAAGTTAATTGTAAAGTACTTTTTAGAGCCTATACAAGATTTTTAAATAAATCTTGTATAGGCTCTTTTATTTTTTATTAAACATACCTGCAATTCGACAAAATATAGTAACAATTTATGCTACAAAAAATATTTTTAGTAAAATTAGTCGCTTTTTAGCGAAATATGTATAAAGTAAAAGGATAATTTGGGCGATATATTAAGGGAACATTACAATATTGTAACACCATAATAACAAGGAGGTTAAAAAGTATGAAATCTAAGTTTAGAGTTCAAAGTATTTTGGTTGCAGCAGCTTTATTTTTATCAACAACAAATGTGGCATTAGCTGATGGGATATCACCAAAGCCTGATGCTGCAAATATAACAGTTACCAATAATGCCGGCATAGCAGATACTGTTAAAGTAACATCTTTATCAGTAGGTGATGTAGTAAGGGTATATAGCCCGAAAACACAAATAGGTACTGCAACTGTAACGACAGGGAAGTCAGAAGCTATTGTAAGTATTCCACAAATCGGTACAGACGCAGGTGTTGTGTATGTGTCTGTAACTAATATGGATAGTTTAGAAAGTGATAAGGTTGAAAAAGCATACATAGCGGAAGCAACAAGTACTGCAGCTGAAGCAGAAAACATAACAGTAGCAAATAATGTAACAGGAAAAGCGGATACAGTAAAGGTAACCGGACTTGCAGCAGGAGATATAATAAAGGTATACAAGGACGGAACAGCAACTACAGCATTGGGAACAGCAACAGTAGCAACAACAGCAACAGAAGCTACAGTTACAATTCAACAGCTGGGAGTAGCAGAAGGAAGTGTATTTGTAACAGTAACATCTTCAGGTAAGAAGGAAAGTACAAGAGTAGAAAAGGCATACGAAGCCGAAGCAGTAACAGATGCAGTAGAAGCTGATGCGGTAACAGTAACAAATAACGCAGGAAAAGCAGATACAGTAGTTGTAACTGGTCTCGTAGC
>JAEWCZ010000054.1 GCA_023390335.1 Bacillota bacterium
CTTTTTCTAGTTCTTGTTTCCAAAAACCAGGTTATAAAGTTCGCAAGTTACTCAATTTTGAAATCGTTTTACGATTTCGGAATTTTTTCGAGTTCCTTTACATGTTTATCACTGTTTACTTTTCAAAGTCCATTTTAATAATCGCTCATTTGGCCGAGCGACTTTTACAGTTTATCATATCAATATTTCTCTGTCAACACTATTTGTAGATTTTTTTGTCGTAATTTACTATATGCTCTGTTGTTTTTGTTCTTTGTTCTAAATAAGTAGTGAAATCGTGACGGATAAGCTGTTTCATTGTCAAAATAAAATTATGTAACAATTAAACAAATAAATGAATATGTAAATAATATAACTTCTTAGGAGGAGTAGCAATGTTTTATAATAGTTCCTATTATCAAATGTTTAGACCTGCTTACACTATTGTTATTAACAGGAGTTTACATAGATTGACTCTTTTTAAAGATAATATTGCATATAAAAACTATACAGTTGCTGTTGGTAAACCATCTACGCCAACTCCTACAGGTACTTTTAGAATAATTAATCGTGCAATTAATCCTGGAGGACCTTTCGGAGCAAGATGGCTGGGTCTAAATATACCAAATGGTGATTATGGAATACATGGCACTAATAATCCAGCTTCCATCGGTAAAAATGTTTCAAATGGCTGTATAAGAATGTATAACGATCAGGTTATAGAATTAAGTAATCTGGTTTCAATCGGTACAGTAGTTAAAATTGTTTGATTGTTAGGTTTAAGAAGAATTTCTGTTCTTTCTTATTCTTGATATAAATTTAAATATTGTGGTTGAAAGCATTATACCAAATCCAATAGCACCGCCTACAGCTAACGTCTGTGTTCCATTGCTGAAAGCTTTTGTCATGTTGTTTTCTACTATATATTGCAATGTTTTATACGCCATCATTCCCGGTACTAAAGGAAATATCCCTGGTATCAAAAATTCAAAGGTGGGCGTTTTAAGTATTCTTGCCATGGATTCACTGTATATTCCAATTGCCAGTGCACCAAAAAATGTTGATAATATAGGACTGTCAGTATTTATTGATACAAGGCTGTATACTACCCATCCGATTGCCCCGCATAAACCTGCCCACAATATTTTCCTTCTATCAATATTAAATAATATTACCGGAAATAAGCTGCCAAAAAAGGCTAAAACGGTTTGCTGAAGCATTTAATCACATCCATTTCATAAATAATGATAGTGCTGTTACTATTCCAGCACTCATTGCAATAATAACCAGCATAGCCTCACCAAATTGAGCAAGTCCGGAAACATAATCACCATATAGTATATCTTTTATGCCGTTTGTAAGTGATACCCCGGGTAGTAACACTATTATTGCTCCGGTTATTACTTTATCCTTATGAATAAACGGTAGGAAGTGCTGTACTGTGTTACTTAAAGCCCCTATTAAAAAGCCGGATAAAAAGTATTGAAGAAACTGAAAAAAACCGACTTCGTCTATTTTCTCCAATAAGAAATAAATGCCCAAGCTTATTATGAGTGCTATTATTGCATCCTGAACCGTTCCTTTAAAGAATAGTGTGTATACAAATGAAGTCATGCTAGCGGCCATAAGCCTTATTCCCAGGCTAAAATTGGGAGCATGGGTAATATCACTGAGTATTCTTTTTGCCTCTTCATAGGATACCGGGTTATCCATAATCCTTCTGGAAAAGGAATTTATAAGTTCGACCCTATATAAATCAACACGCCTTTGACGAACTCTTTTTATGGATGTAACCATTTCACCTTCAGGGCTTGTTATAGAAATAAATATTCCTGTCAGGTTTGAAATACATTCACCATTATAACCATATGAATTACAAATTTTTGCTATTGTTTCTTCGACTCTGTATGCTTCTGCACCATTGCTTAGTAGTATTTCGCCAGCTGATATGGCTATTTCAGCAACCTTACTTGTTTCCATAAATACCTCGCATAAGTGTGTATTTTCTTTAATATCTCCAACATGTTCATAATATAACACATATCCAATTTATGTCTACATTTCTCATAAAAAAAAGATCACCAGTATGGCAACCTTCTTTTGTAATGGAGCTTATGTGAAACCTTTTTTATAAACATTTCTTATAATCCTTTTTTCATAATCTCTTTTCCAATCTCTGCAAATATAGGTGCTGCCGATTCTCCTCCGCTTCTTCCGTCTTCAATAAAAACAGCTACCGAATATTTGGGTGATTTTGCCGGAAAATAGCCAGCAAACCACGCTTGGACTATTTTTTGACCGTCCACATATTGGCCCGTTTCAGCACTTCCGGTTTTGCCTCCTGCTCCCCCATACTCGTCAATACTTGCTTTCTTCCCCGTTCCGGTATTTACAACTCCCTCCATGAGATTTTTAATCCTATCACTGGTTGCTTTTGATAGCACCCTTTTTTGTTCTGTTTCTTTTAAATCTCTGACTTTGTTTCCTTCTTCATTTACTATACAATCAACAACATTGATATTATTTTTAATTCCTCCATTGGCTATAGTCGCTATCATATCAGCAATCTGGACCGGAGTTGCCATAGTTTGTCCCTGTCCAATAGATACATTTGCAATATCTCCTGGATTTTTGAGATCGGTTATGGCAGGAATAACGCCTTTTGCTTCTTCTATCCCCTGTTTAGTCAAGCCTGTAGGTTTACCAAGACCAAGTTTTTCGCACATTGATATTATAGGCTCCGCACCAAGATCCAGCGACATATTTATAAAATAAGCATTGCATGATTTTGCAAGCGCACTGCTCATATCTATAGTGCCATGACCACCCGTATTATATGAAGAACATTTAAACTCGGTATCTCCTATCTGTATATATCCAGGGCAGTTGAATACCATGTTGTAATCCTGGTCTTTTTCGAATACGGCAGCCAAATCAATAAGCTTAAAAACCGAACCTATATTGTATTGGGCAACAGCTCTATTAAATAAAGGCTTCTTGTTATTGAGTAAATAATTTTCAATATCGTTAGGATCAAAATCCGGTTTACTACACATTCCCACAATGTCTCCTGTTGCTACATCCTCAACTACTATAGAACCTGTCATCCCCTTTTCATCCAGTACTTTTTCTATAATACTTTGTATATGGTAATCTAGGGTAAGCCTTATATCCAATTTTTTGTTATTACTGTTTTCCTCAATAATCCTATAGCCAAGACTTCCTAACAGATTGTTTCCTCCGTCGGTTATTACCCCTATCGAGTCCCCTTTACCATAATTTAAGGTCTTTTCGTAAATTTTCTCCAATCCAAAGCTTCCCACCTGATCAGCTTTGTTTAAATAACCAAGCAAATGCTTTGCCTTGGTATCTGTGTTGTACCTACTCAACGTGTTTACAAATGATATTCCCTGGTTGTTAAGCTGGGATAGAACTGTTTTTGTTTCACTGTCAATTTCCATGATTATAGGTGTATTTTTCCTTTGTAAGGTTTCTTTTGTTTTATCCGGGTCGAGTCCTAATATCTGGCAAATATTATCAACAACCTCATTTTGCCCGCGTAAAATTGAGGGTTTTAAAACTACAGAGACTTTTGGTGTTCTTCCTGTTAGCTTTATTCCGTTTTTATCTAAAAAATCTCCTCTTGAGTTTTCTATCTGAATATTATTCATTCTCTGGCTAGATGCTTCCTTTGAATAGCCTGGACCGACAACAACCTGTATATAAAATAGTCTGGTCACCAGTAAAGCAAATGTAGCCATAAGTATAAATAGTATTGTTTTAATCCTGTTTGTCATAATAAACCCCTTAATTGAAAATGATTATTTGTACTAATTATTTCCATATTAAAGGGACGGTTATACAACTTCGTAATATAATTTTGCTATATAAATTCCCACTCATTGTAAACGAGTAAATTTCAATCCGCGCTTCTACAAGAGGAGCGACCAGTAACGATTGTAAATTCATGATATATATAGTTAATTTCAATGACGGCTTATCAAAATATAAAATGGCATTCTTCTTTTTTATGTTTATTATGCTTAATTTTATTTTATGTCTACTTCCTTCTCAAAATCGTATAAGGCCCCACTTCTTCGTCAATAGGCATATATACAATCATCTGAGCATGGGGTGCAGTTCTGATGCTTTCGCCATCCTCATTCTTCATCTCTTTTATAATTTGAGTAAAATAGCCTTTTTGGGGGCTTACCACTTCGATTTCGTCTCCTACAATCATTCGGTTTCTCTGCTCAATCTTAGCAATACCGGTTGTTTTGTCATATTCCAGTACCATACCAACAAAGTCGTATTCTCTGATATAGGAGCTGGTATTATATATCTGATCTGCACCTGTTGTCTTATTAAAATAAAATCCAGTGGTATATTCTCTGTGACTGGCTTTTGAAAGTTCTTTCAGCCATTCAGGGTCAAACCTGTAATTTTCAGGGTCAGCTAAGTAAGCATCAATAGCTTGTCTGTAAGCACTTACAACTGTTGCCACATAAAAGGAGCTTTTCATTCTGCCTTCAATCTTAAAACTGTAAATACCGGCTTTAACCAATTCAGGAATATGTTCAATCATACACAAATCCTTTGAATTATATATATATGTTCCCTTTTCATCCTCATAAACCGGGTAGTACTCTCCCGGACGCTTTTCTTCAACCAGATGGTATTTCCATCTGCATGGATGAGAACATGCACCTCTGTTGGAATCTCGTCCTGCCATGTAGCTGCTGAGCAAACACCGTCCGGAGTAGGATATGCACATTGCGCCATGAATAAAGGCCTCCAAATCAAGATCATCCGGGGTTTTTGACCTGATTTCGCTTATTTCTTTAAGAGAAAGCTCTCTTGCAGTAACAATTCTTTTAGCACCATGCCTATACCAGAACATAGCACTGGAGTAATTGGTGTTGTTGGCCTGAGTACTTATGTGAATCTCCATATTAGGAGCATTTTCACGTACAATATCAAAAATTCCGGGATCAGATACTATAACCGCATCTATTCCCAGTTCATCAAGTTGCTTTATATATTCGGGCAATCCCTCAAGATCCTCATTATGTGGAATTATGTTAACAGTCACATAAACCTTACATTCTCTCTGATGTGCAAATGAAAGTCCCTCTTTGATATCCTCGAGTGAGAAATTGTCAGCAGATGCCCTTAAACCGAACTTCTGTCCGCCAATATATACTGCATCTGCACCATACATAATTGCCATTTTAAGCTTTTCAAGATTTCCGGCCGGTGCCAGAAGCTCTATTTTATTCATAAATCCTCCGCAATATTTACTGTTTATTATAACTAAGTGCTACTCCGTCTCCAATAGGAATAATACCTGTCTCTAAAGCTTCATCATCACAAAGCTCTTTCAGGAAGCTTCTCATTCTATTTACTATTGTTCTCTTTCTTCTTACCACCAGTTCATCACTTGCAGTCATACCCTTATATAAAACATTGTCAGAAACAATAATTCCTCCTGGAGCAAGCATCCTCTTGCAATGTTCAAAAAACTCGCTGTACTGTCCCTTAGCAGCATCAATAAAAATCATATCGTAGCTTTTGTCAAGGCAGGCCAAAACTTCTAAAGCATCTCCCGCTATAACATTTATAGTCCCCTGAAGTCCGGCTGTCTTTATATTTTTTCTAGCCAGTTCAATCATTTCTTCACTTCGCTCTATGGTATCTATTATACCCTTTTGCTGCAAAAATCCTGAAAACAGTATTGAAGAATAGCCTATAGCTGTCCCAACTTCCAAAATCCTGGCGGGCCGCTTCATACTGCCAATAACCTTTAAAAGTGCTGCTACTTCAGGCTGTATTATTGGCACATGGTTTTTTGAAGCATATTCTTCAAGTTCAGCTAACAAGCCTGTGTTGGGTTTTATAGTCTCTCTTATATATTGAGTAATATAGTCGTAATTGATCATTTCAATGCTCCATTCAGCTTCAACGCTAAAATAAAGATGGCATACTGCCATCTTTATTTTATAAATGCTTTTATATTATTTTGCCAATCCGTATTGCTTCATAGCCTTTAAATGTTCCTGATATGTCTTGGAGAACTTAGTAGATCCATCTGGCCCGGCTATAAAGAACATGTAGTCAGTATCTTCATCCGGATACAATGCTGCGTTTATAGAATCCATACCCGGTGAACATATTGGTCCAGGTGGAAGTCCCGCATGAATGTAGGTATTGTATGGACTTGCTATTTTAGTATCCTCATAGGTAAGTTTTTCATGAACTTTACCTTCTTTGTTCAGAAAAACATACTGTATCGTAGCACAGGACTGCAGCTTATTTAAGTCTCTACTTTTTAAACGTCTATGGAATACAGCTGATACTAACCTTCTGTCATTGGTATTGCTTGCTTCTCTTTCAATAATTGAAGCAAGAGTAATAACTTCATCCATTGACATACCTAATTCTTTTGCACGCTTATAATGCTCTTTTGTTATTTTGTTTTTAAAGTTTTCAAGCATTACATTTATTATTGTCTTTTCACTAGCATTCATGGCAAATTCATATGTATCGGGAAATAAATATCCTTCTAGCTTGAATTCACGATTATTGCTGTCTTTTATATCCTTTACGAAATCGTAATCGTATTTCTGATATTTCATTGCATAATCAAACTTGTCTGTAGTAGCAAGTTCCTTTTTTACAAAGGTATTGACAATCTGTCTGTAGCTCAAGCCCTCAGGTATAGTTACCTTTTTGCTTTCAGGCTTTCCGGTAAGAATTGTCATTATGGTGTTAAATTCTAATCCGGGCTTCAAAATATGGGTACCTGCCTGATATTTACCATCAAAACCATTGATCTTTGATACAATCGTAAAAACCTGGGGCTTACTGATAATGTCCTCTTTTGCTAGTATATCGGCAATAGTCTTAGTATCTGATCCCATAGGTATATCCACCATCTTTGCACCTTCGGAATCAGCCTTTATTTTAACTTCCTTGGTTACTGTCTCAGATGTATCCGTGGAAACCGTATTTCTAAAAGTTATAACGGCTCCCACAGTAAAAATAAATACAAAAACAATAAAAATGGTCAGCCAGAAGGATAGTTTCCTTAATCCGGCTGAAATTATAAATAAACCAAAAAGAACCAATGTAAGCCCTAATGCAGTAAACACTGCATTTAGCAGTCCAAATTTGGCATCAAAGCCCTTTAACAGAGTTCTAAAATAATTCATGATGTTTGGTACTGAGAGCAGTATCCCCACAATCACAGTCAGTATCCCTGTCAATGATACTTTTAATCTTCTATCCATCAAATATGTGACTCCATTCTAAAAATTCAAAAGCTTTATAATAAATACTATAATATTCTTTTTAAATTTTGTCCATATTCCCGGTAATTACATTTTACTTCTTATTTTCGCTCTTGATTCTGTATCAAGTACTTTTTTTCTTAAACGAATACTCTTTGGAGTCATTTCTACAAGTTCATCCTCGGCAATAAATTCCAACGCCTGTTCTAAGCTTAAATTTGTAGGAGGTGTCAATCTCAATGCCTCATCTGACCCGGAAGCTCTCATATTTGTAACATGCTTTTTCTTACATACATTTACAACAAGGTCATCATATCTGGCATTTTCACCAACAATCATACCTTCATAAACCTTTGTTCCAGGTGTTATGAATAGAGTTCCCCTTTCCTGAGCATTGTACAAGCCGTAAGTTACAGCTTCACCATCTTCCCATGCAATCAGTGAACCTCTTGTTCTTGTAGGGATTTCACCTTTATATGGTTCATATCCGTGGAATACATGGTTCATTATTCCATTTCCTTTTGTATCAGTAAGCAATTCAGACCTGTACCCAATCAAACCTCTAGCCGGAATTCTGAATTCAAGTCTCATATACCCCTGATTTGCAGATGTCATATTAACCATCTCAGATTTTCTCTGACCAAGTTTTTCCATGACTGTTCCCATGAATTCTTCAGGAACGTCTATCATCAGGTATTCTATAGGCTCCATTAATACACCGTCTATTTCCTTGTAAATAACCGAAGGCTTTGAAACCTGGAATTCATACCCTTGTCTTCTCATTGTTTCAACCAAAATTGAAAGATGAAGTTCTCCTCTTCCTGAAACAACAAAAGCATCAGCAGAATCAGTTTCCTCAACCTTTAAGCTTACATTTGTTTCCAGTTCTTTAAAGAGCCTGTCCCTCAAATGTCTTGAAGTTACAAATGTACCTTCTCGTCCTGCAAATGGACTGTTATTTACACTGAAGGTCATTGATAAAGTAGGCTCGTCAATTGCAACAAATGGCAACGGATCAGGTGCACCTACTTCACATATGGTATCTCCGATGGTAACATCACCCACACCTGAAACCGCAACTATATCTCCAAGCTTTGCTTCCAGTGTCTCAATTCTTTTCAGACCTTCATAGCAATATAGCTTTGTTATTCTAGCATTAAGCTGATTTCCTTCTTTTTTGCATATTATTGCGGGTTGACCAAGTTTTACTGAACCTCTTTCTACTCTTCCTATAGCTATTCTTCCTACGTACTCATCATAGTCTATATTAGAAACCAGCAACTGAAGAGTTCCGTCCAGTTCACCCTGTGGAGAAGGAACCTTGTCTATGATTACATCAAATAATGGTTTTAAATCTACTCTTTCTCCTCCGAGATCACAAACTGCGAATCCTTCTCTTGAAGAAGCATAAATAACCGGAAACTCCAACTGGTCGTCGTCAGCTCCCAATTCTATAAACAGTTCTAAAACTTCGTCAACTACTTCCTCAGGCCTTGCTTCCGGTCTGTCAATCTTATTTACAACAACAATCGGCTTCAAGTCCAGTTGTAATGCCTTCTTAAGTACAAACCTCGTCTGAGGCATTGCACCTTCAAATGCATCAACTAAAAGTAAAACACCGTCAACCATTTTCAATACACGTTCAACTTCCCCGCCGAAGTCGGCATGTCCGGGAGTATCAACAATATTGATTTTAGTTCCGTTATAGTTAACAGCAGTATTCTTTGCTAGTATTGTAATACCTCTTTCCTTTTCAAGGTCATTGGAATCCATTACTCTTTCAGCAACAGCCTCGTTTTCTCTGAAAATACCACTCTGTCTAAGCATAGCATCAACCAGAGTAGTCTTTCCATGGTCAACGTGAGCTATTATTGCTATGTTCTTTATATCCTGTCTGATATCCACAAAAATTCTCCTTCACTACATCCTAATTTATTATCTATAATTAATCTTCTTTTTAAGCCATATTAAACGATATATCTAATATAAAGTAAAAAGCCACTAATTATTCTAATTTACCATGTCTAAATTGTCAACCTTTTGCATATTTTGGGTGGAAGTTATTTAAGTTCAACAACTGTTACTCCGCTTTCACCCTCACCCAGTTTTCCTAGTCTGAAGCTTTTTATATGAGGGTTATGCTTAAGGTGCTGTTGCAATCCGGCTCTAAGCGCTCCCGTACCTTTTCCGTGGATCAGGAAAACTTCACCCAAACCTGCGATACTTGCATCATCAAGATATTTGTCAACAACATCAACGGCTTCGCTGAGCATCATTCCACGCAGATCTATTTCAGTTGACATGTTCTGAGCTTTGGAAACACCTATTTTACCCATTCCGGTTCTTTGTATCTGCTGTTTCTGCTCATCTACCAATTTTAGGTTTGAAATATGAACATTTATCTTCATTATTCCTGCCTGAACTTGTGCTTCCCCGTTCTTATCAGGTAGAGATAAAATCGTTCCTTTTTGGTTAAGGTTAACTATTAATACAGTATCACCAGGTTTGAGATTTTTAGGCGGTTTCACAAGCCCCTGTCTAGGCATTATAGATTCAACCAGTGAATCATCCAGCTTGTTTATACTCTTATTAAGTCTTTGACGAAGCTCCTCTGTTTGTCTTCGTACTTCAGCCTCTTCCTGCTCTTTTGCCAATCTTTTCATTTCTGAAACTAACTCGTCTGCTTGGCGTTTTGAATCTGTTAGAATCCGTCGTGCTTCTTCACGAGCCTTGCGAAGTTCACTTTCTTTTTGGTCAGCTAATCTTCTTTTTTGATCCTCCAAATCCCTTTTAAGTCGTTCCGCTTCCTGTCTGTAACTTTCGGCACGCATTTTTTCTTTTTCAGCTTCACTACGATTCTTTTCTATACTTAATAGTATATCCTCAAATCGGATATCCTCTTGTGATAAAAATTCCTTAGACCTTTCTATTATATCATCCGTAAGGCCAAGTCTTTTTGAAATGGCAAATGCATTACTCTTTCCCGGTACACCTATTAGCAATCTGTAAGTAGGTCGGAGCGTTTCCACATCAAATTCGCAGGATGCATTTTCCACACCTGTTGTTGAGATGGCATATACCTTGAGTTCACTATAGTGGGTTGTTGCCAGAGTTGTAGCACCCATTTGGTGAAGGCATTCAAGAATAGACATAGCTAAAGCTGCCCCTTCTGTAGGGTCAGTTCCCGCACCCAACTCATCCAGGAGTATAAGCGACTTGTTGTTGACACCACTGAGTATATTCACAATATTTTTCATATGAGATGAAAATGTACTAAGACTCTGTTCAATACTCTGCTCGTCGCCAATGTCTGCATAGATCTTTTCAAAGACGCTCATTTCTGTTCCTTCTTTTGCAGGAACCAGAAGCCCTGACTGCATCATTAAAGTAAATAGTCCAACTGTTTTTAGTGATACCGTCTTACCTCCTGTATTAGGCCCTGTAACAATTAATGAACTGAATTTATCACCAATCCAGAAATCAATAGGTACTACTTTTTGTGGGTCAAGGAGAGGATGTCTTCCCTTTTTAATAATTATCTTGCCTTCATCATTAATTTTAGGACATATACAATTATAGTCTACTGCCAGTTTTGCCTTCGCAAAAATAAAATCAAGTCTAGCCATTATACTCATGTTTGCATTCAATTGGGGCAATATGAGTGAAGCATCCTGAGACAACTCTGCAAGTATCCTGTCTATCTCCGTTTGTTCCTTAACCCTAAGTTGCTTTATGCTGTTATTTGCTTCAACAACTGCAATTGGCTCAATAAACAAAGTAGCGCCGCTGGCAGAAGAATCATGAACCAATCCGGGGATATCCCCCTTATGCTCTTGTTTTACAGGTATAACGTATCTGTCGCCCCTCATGGTTACAACAGATTCCTGAATATACTTCTGATATTTTGTGGAACGAATAATTGAGTTCAGCTTATCCTTAATAGAGGCCTGCTGCTCTTTAATCTGACGTCTGATGCTGCTTAGTGCAGGACTTGCACCATCTGCAATCTCATCTTCACTTAATATGCAGTTCTCAATTTTTTGTTCCAACCTCTGATTTGATTCAAGACAGGATACCAGTTCATTTACTACACTTGAGTTATTCTCGTCTAATTTATCATTTACGTAGCCCTTTAATCTTCTGGCAGCTCTTAAAACTCCTGCCAGCCGCAGCAGTTCTCCGGGGTTGAGTACTCCTCCCATATCAAGCCTTTTTAAGCTCATTCTGATATCCGTAATACCTCCAAGGGGTGGTGAACCCCTTCTCAGTACACAACTAACACCGTCATTTGTCTCTGACAGCATTTTTTCAACTGCCCTGAAATCAGTTTGAGGAGTTAGCTCTAAAACAAGCTCCCTCCCCAATTCAGATGCGGTTAAGCCTTTTAATTTATCAATAATTTTATCAAATTCAAGTACTCTTTGTGTTTTTTCATTCATAAGATAATCCTTCCAATTCATATGAAACATCAGCTTCTATGCTGATTTGGAAGTTTGAGTCATGAAGACTCAAACTTTTTATGATCATCCTGACGAAGCTGTGCTCTTTTTATTTTTCCACTTATTGTTTTTGGTAATTCATCAACAAACTCTATTATTCTAGGATATTTATATGGTGCCGTAACTTTCTTAACATAATTTTGAATATCCTTTTTCAATTCATCCGAAGGCTGATAACCCTTTGCAAGTACAACAGTTGCCTTTACAACCGTACCCCTTATACTGTCAGGTGCACCTGTTACGGCACATTCTACAACAGACGGATGCTCTATTACTGCACTTTCAACTTCAAACGGGCTTATCCTGTAACCCGATGCTTTAATAACATCATCATTTCTTCCTACAAACCAAAGATATCCATGCTCGTCTTTGTAAACAACATCGCCTGTATGGTATGTGTTATTATACCATACTCTTGCAGTTGCTTCAGTGTCTTTATAATATCCGCAGAACAACCCTGCAGGCTTATTAGTATCAACGTCTCTTATTACCAATTCACCTTCAACTCCTACCTGACAGGAGTTGCCTTCTTCATCTACTACATCTATATTGTAGGCGGGGTTCGGCATTCCCATGGCACCGGGATCTACAGGCAGCCATTCATAATTGGCTACAATTACGGTGGTTTCTGTCTGACCAAATCCATTTAGTATTTCATGTCCCGTCAACCTTTTAAACCTGTTGAAAATCTCGGGATTCAAAGGTTCTCCTGCTGTTGAGCAGTGTGTTAGTGACGATAGCTCATATTTCGTAATATCATTCTGCAGCATAAACCTATAAATTGTAGGCGGTGCACAGAAAGTCTTTACTTGATATTTTTCTATTTTCTCTAGCAAATTGCAAGGATCAAATCTATCCATATCATATAAAAATTGTACTGCACCGCATATCCATTGTCCAAATAGCTTGCCCCATGCAAACTTTGCCCAACCTGAATCAGCAACTGTTAGGTGAAGTCCCTTATCAACAACCCTGTGCCAGTACTTTGCGGTAACAATATGTCCAAGTGGATATGTAAAATCATGTACTGCCATTTTAGGCATACTAGTCGTACCTGACGTAAAATAGATTATCATATAATCTGTATTGTAAGTATCCAAGTCGCCTGCAGGTCTTATCCAATTTTGGGAAAATCCTTCTATTTCCGAATCATAATCCAACCATTTAGCCTTGGTTCCGCCAACCATTATGTACTTTTTAACAGTAGGAGAATCCTCAATTGAATTCTCAACGTGTTCAACTATTGCGGGATCATTATATGCGATAATAGCCTTTACTTCTGCTGCATTGTTTCTGTATACTATGTCTTTTTTCATCAGCTGATTCGTTGACGGAATAAAGGTAATTCCTATTTTCATGGCTGCGAATGCAAAGAAATAGAATTCGTATCTTCTTCTTAATATGAACATTACTTTATCGCCTTTGCCTAATCCATTGGCAATCAGGTAGTTCGCAGTCTTGTCAGACCAGTACTTCATTTCTTTGAAAGTAAACTTCTTCTCATTCCCATGATCATCGCACCATACCAATGCAAGTCTCTCGGGTTCCAGTCTCGCATACTCATCTATTATGTCATAAGCAAAATTGAAGTTAGCTGGAACGTTTAGCTTAAAGTTCTCCTTAAAATCCTCATAGGATTCAAAATCAGTTTTATCCAAATACCGTGTTTCCAAACTCATTCGTATATCCTCCCATTACATTTAAACCATATTTTTTAAAAACTAAAGTAAAATTATCGTAAGGAATCTGGCTTCCTTACCATCCAAGGCAATCTGTTTGTGAGGAAGTGAAGAGTTGAAATATAAAGAATCCCCGGGTTCCAAATCAAATTTTTCTTTCCCTATCAGCACCTGCATTTTCCCCTCCAGACAGTAATTAAACTCCTGTCCTTTATGAGACACCATCTCAGGACTGTTTTCGGGATCAAGAACAACTAACATAGGTTCTATTTTTCTGTTGGAATATTTATAAGCCAGACTTTCAAAGCTGTATTGGTCATACCTTTCAACTTTGAGACCTTCACCTTTTTTGACGTGGCATATATCGTGAAGTTTTGGTGATGTTCCTGTTAAAATTTCAGTTATATTGACCTTATAAATTTCTGCCAGCTCATATAATAAACTGACAGGGATATCATCTTCAGCGTTTTCGTATAATTTATATTGTTCAAGCTTGACTCCCAGTTGCTCTGCTACCTCTTCCTCAGTGTAACCTGACAAAAGCCTGAGTCCCTTGATTCTTACAGCAATGTCCTTGACTTTTTCATTCATATTTTAAACCTCCATGAGTGTGATAACTTATGTAATAACATCTATAATATAACAACAATATTCTTATTATAGCATATTTAGCCAAAGAGGTTTATTATATTTTATCTATTTAATTGAATAAATTATATCAAGATCTTATTTTTTTCCTCAAGACTGGATACATCCAGAAACCTAGAGTCATGGTTATTAGACAGGCAGATATCCCAAATAAAGACGGCATAAACCTGAAAAAAAGAGTTTGAAATGTTGTTTCAGAGGTTCTATCCATATAAACGGCAGAATTGACTATAATATACGTAAAAAAGAAGGCTATTCCCAGCAATTGAAATACATAATGCCGCTTTAGCAGGTTAACTGCAAAGCCTGCGATAAATATTATAATAAAAACGCCTATTGAGTATGAAAAAGCTGGTGACATAACAACCTCCATTTGTACTTACGTACTAAAAAGCCCCGAGTATTTTTACAAATATTGTAATATACTCAGGGCATTTATTCAAATTATTTCTCAATTTCGGAAATCTTCTTCAACAAAAGTTCTAGATTTTTAATTTAGGTTTTAGTGTAGAGGAATAAAACCTTATAAACAAAGTGTAAACATAATCATATACTATAAAAACTATTTCCATTAATGCTGAAATTATATACACAGGAGCAGCTAATTCAACACCCGTCATTATAAATTCCTTTAGAAATACAACCCCCAACAGCAAACATATATTAAAATAAACTAACTTTAATATATATTCCAGAACCCTGCTTTGCAGCCTCTCAAAGTATAGTTTTAACAGTCCATAAACACCGAAAAACACTATATATGGGATGACTTCAAGTCTTGGTATCAAAACCGCTGCCAAAACAGCAGATGCAGCATAAAAAGTCCATCCTGCTTTTGCGCCAAATTCAATTATTATAATTGCAGTAAAAAGTGAACTTATTGCATACAACGAAAGCCTGCTTGTAGGCAAAACAGCTGCAAGGAATACACATATGACGGTAAATCCTAAAAGAATTCCGCTTAATGTAATTTTTTTCGCTCTTGTTGCGTTATTCATATTTACCTCATAAATTTAGTTTTAAACCTTCACTGGTATTAGCAGCAGGATATTAAATCTCCTCCACAACACTCGCACATTGAATCAGAACACCATAGACAGGTACACATGTCACAAAAGCTTGGTCCTGCTCCATATCCCCTATTAGCCGCATTGCCGCGGTACATGTTGTTATTTGCATTTATTCTGTTAAGGGCATCCCTGTATTCATAGTTTGAAGGATCCATGTTTACAGCTTGCTTAATATTCATTATAGCTTCGTTATACCAACCTTTTTTCATAAAGACCAGTCCACGAAGATAAAACCATTCCGCGTTCCTGTTTTGAATGCTTTCAAGTAAAGATTCAGCCGCTGCAATGTTACCGGAGTTTATATACATTCTTACCTGACGAAAATTATTATCTCCTCCGGCATTTCCGCTACCTGCACCGCTTGTACCTCCAAAACCCGAAGAACCGGGAGCACCGCTTCTTCCACTCCAACCATTGCTGGTTTTAGCAGATTGACCTTTTCCGGTCAAATACTCATACGCTTCATTTACTTCTCGCAGCTTATCTTCTGCGAGTTTGGAAAGAGGATTATCATGGTATTGATCCGGATGATACTTCTTCACCTGTTCTCTGTATGCTTTCTTTATTTCTTCTTCTGATGCTCCCTCACTTATTCCTAGTACTTCATATGGATTTTTCACCTTTACCACAACTCCTCTGGCACAAAATTTTATCCGTTTTACTTAACATCCCTATATATAATATGTTCTCTAATATACCCTTATTTTCTTTTAAACTAAGCAATTCAAATGCCTTTGATGCTTCCTGTAAACAGTACAATACTGTAAACTCCGCTTGACTCTTGATATCCTTCTTAAAAGCAGCTATATCCTGTCCCGTATAATTAAATTGAATTAAAAACGGGTTGTAGCTTGAATTTTTTATATCGTCTTCCATATCATCAAAAGCATCAACCAAATATATCCATTTCCCGATATTGTAACCCATCCATCTTAGAATTTGTCTGGTTTTATCATCTAGTCTTTCGTAGTCTAAAACCTCTTCCATAAGCTTTGCAAAAGGTTCTGCAGCAACGTCTATAGAATTACATTTTTCCTTTTCTAATTTGGACAAGTCGCTTAGTCTTTGGTTAATTATAGCACACTTTTGCGGATATTCCACAACTAACTTTCGGTATGCTCTTTTAAATACAGCCATACCTGCAAGTGCTATTTTTGACTTGTCATCATTCCACTTATCTTTCATATTATTATACGCTAAAATAATATTTATGTCGGAAGAATAATCAATAATTTCATTATGGGTGACAAATGATTTTTTTAATGGATGAACCATGCATCTTTCTTTTGTGAGACTTGTTTTTATTTTAAGTATAGATCCTAAAAGAAGTGCCAGAAAAGCAGCATCATAAGTCAGCGTCATTCTTTTAAGCTGTCCGTGCCTCTTTCCTATTGATTTGCACACACCGCAGTAATACGCCCTGTATATGTCAAATTCCTTTATTTTTAATTCCGGTTTTTCCGGCATTATATAACCAAACATGTAACCTCCGTTGATGAACACTACTGCGAACACTAACCACTTTTATTTAAAAAGGTACACAAAAAGTGTACCTAGATATATAACTACAATTTACTTGTTGTTTTTTTTACTGTAATCCTTGGAGAACTTAAAATAAATACTAATGTACATTGCCAAAGCAAACAAGGTACATAAAACCGCCAATCCTATAGCAACATAAATGGCAGTTGATGCATAGCCGCTATCACCTGCAACATTTTTCAGAATAATGGTTGATAGTATTGCAAAATAAAATATTACGGTAGCTAGCTTTCCATACCAGTTGGCACCTATAACCGTTCTTCCTTTTTTATACACCATTATACCACCAATTAGCATTAAAGACTCCTTAATTAAAACAATAACCAAAACAACCAATGGTATAAATTTATGTAATACAAGAAAGACCAATGCTGTTATTTGCATGAGCTTATCAGCCAAAGGGTCAAAAACCTTGCCCCATTTTGTAACCAAATTATACTTTCTGGCAATATAGCCGTCAAGGACATCAGTAAACCCGCCGATAGCGAAAAGAATAATGGCTGTAGTATATTTTTCACAATAAATAAAGTAACCTAGAAAAGGTACTATTATGAGTCTTAATAATGTTAATGTGTTAGGAATATATTTTCTCACCAATACACCACCTGATTACCAATATTAGAGTAAATAGCACACCTAGTTTATCATAATGTGTCATTTAAATGCAATAACTTCTTATTTCTTCAACTTACGTGACTTTAGTCATTCCCTGCTGCTTTTTCAATAATTTCAAAAAGCCCGGGATAGTGTTTTTGCAGGTTTATAGGCTTTAAATCGTTGGTGGTCCAAACATGGCAAGTTTCACCTATTGTGATAGCGTTTCCCATATTATCTGACTTAAATACCTCGTACTGAAAATTTAGCCTGGTTTTAGTGTAAATTTTAATACTTGTCCTTACTATTATATTATCCTCATATGTAGATGAGTTGATATATTTACAATGCAGCTCCAACAGCGGTAGCATTATGCCCAATGATTCGATATGGGAATAAGAAATTCCGCTTTGTTTGATAAATTCTGTTCTTCCCACTTCAAACCATACAGGGTAATTTGAATGGTGAACAATTCCCATCCTGTCTGTTTCGGCATATCTGACTGTTATCGGTACATCTATATATAGCATACGACATTCTCCTTAAAAAGTATGATAAATATATTACAAATAGTAATATATTTTGCGTATTAAGCAGTAGTAGCCCCGGGCAAAAGCTCGGAGCTACTATCATTCATTTTTATTAATAACCCGTTTCAATGATTACGCTATGTGCTTCTTCAATCTCTGCTTCAGGAACGAGAACTTCATAGTAATTGTCATTATTTTCATGATTTTTACTTATAGGCCTCAGTTTCACAAGAATACCTTCATTGGACAAAAGCTCCTGAAGTTGATTAGCAACATCTTTGCTTTGGGCCATATATACCACTGTCCACATTATCATCTACACTACCTTTCAAATTGTTATTCACCGCTTTGAATAGTACCATATCTGCAATAAACAGTGGCCTTGCCTCTAATTTTTATCGCAGAAGTATTCTCTGTAAATTGCGCCAAAAGAACTTCGCCCTTATCCAATTTCTCGGTATGATGAAATTTTGTATCCCTTCCACGCGTTAACCCGATAATTGTGACCCCGTTTTCCCCAGCCTTAATTGCAACGTACTCACCAGATAACTTATCCTCTAGGTTGTCCATATATAACCACCTCGACACTTATATTATATTATTTTGTGCAAAAAATCAATATTTGGCTACTTATTAGTTATTTTAATACTACATTTTCTTCTCCCAGCCTGTTTACTAATTCTTCCATTATTACATTATTGACATCTATCCAGTATTGCCTGTCAAGTTTTTTAAAAATATTTTGATTTTTTTTTGCAACGTATGTTGGAGTAGCACCAGAAAAATATCTTAGAAGTGCTCTCAAAGCTGTGCCATCCTCCTTTGGAAGCGTATCTGGCAAAGTTAAATACAATCCCTTCTCCTGAAGACCTTTTATAGGCAAAACCTCTTCCGCAATTATTTTAGGCTGTTCGTCCTCCCTCACACTTAGCCTGCCATTTATAATGATTATACTTTCCTGCTGTAGAAGCTGGGAGAATTTCTCATAAACAGTGGGAAAAATTATAATTTCCATGGCCCCGAACAGATCTTCAAGGCCTATAAAAGCCATAAGATTGTTATTTTTTGTGGCCTTGGTCTTCTTTGATACAACTATCCCGCCTACAGTAACCCTCATGGAATCCTGAAGTTTTTTACTGCTTATCTCCATTTCACTTGAATTTTCGTCTGAATCAACATACATTTCACTGCTGTAAAGGTTTACATTCCTTTCCAATATGTTCTGATATTCGCTTAGCGGATGGCCCGATACGTATAATCCTAGCATTTCCTTTTCCATTGAAAGAAGTGCATTTGCCGGGTATTCCTTTATGTCAGGAAAATCCTCCTGCAAAAGCTCCTGGGGCTCGCTCATCATATCAAATATTGATAGCTGTCCGTCCATATTCTTCTTACGGTTCTGTGAAATCCCGTCCAAAAGCCTTTCATATACTGCCATTAGTTTTGATCTGAATACTTTTAGCGAATCAAATGCTCCACTTTTTATAAGGCTTTCAACACACCTCTTGTTAATATCACGCCCCTCTATTCTCTGACAGAAATCCAGAAAAGACTTAAATTCTCCATTCTGTTGTCTTTCTGTAATAACAGATTGTATTGCATTTGCTCCTACATTCTTAATTGCAGCTAAACCGAAACGAATATTTTTATTAACAACTGTGAATTTAACGTTACTTTCATTTATATCCGGGGGAAGCACCTTTATGTTGAGAGTTTTACACTCATTAGCGTAAAGGGATACTTTGTCACTGCTGCCAAGAAAACTGTTTATGGATGCTGCCATAAATTCTACGGGATAATAGTACTTTAGCCATGCGGTTTGATATGCTACTACAGCATAGGCCGCGGCGTGGGACTTGTTAAATGCATAGCTTGCAAAGTCCATCATTTCATCAAATATTTTATTTGCTGTAATCTCATCTACGCCATTTTTTACCGCACCCTTTACAATCTCGTTACCTTCCTCATCGGTTATTCCGTATATAAAATTCTTTCGTTCTTGCTCCATTACGGATATCTTCTTTTTGGACATGGCACGTCTTACAAGGTCAGACCTGCCCAATGAGTAGCCTCCAAGCTCTCTTACTATCTGCATTACCTGTTCCTGATACACCATACAACCATACGTAACATCAAGTATATTTTCAAGCATTGGATGATGATATCTTATTTGTTTAGGATTGTTCTTGTTCCTGATATATCTCGGGATTTGGTCCATTGGCCCTGGTCTGTAGAGAGATATACCCGCTATGACATCTTCCAGCGAGTCTGGCTGTAATTCCTTCATAAACTGAGTCATTCCCGCACTTTCCAGCTGAAAAACGCCTACAGTCCTACCTTCTCCAATCATTTTATAGACTTCCTTGTCATCATAGTCTATCTTTTGGATGTCTATTTTTTTGCCATGACCTTTTTCTATCAGTTCTACTGCATCACGTATAACTGTAAGTGTCCTTAAGCCCAAAAAGTCCATTTTGAGAAGCCCTAACTCTTCAAGGGGTACTGCAGTTACCTGGGTGGTCACACTATTATCATTTACCTGTAGGGGTACATATTCTACTATAGGTTCTTTTGATATAACTACCCCGGCAGCATGTGTTGATGCATGTCTTGGAAGACCTTCGAGAGTTCGCGCCGTATCAATAAGTACCTGTGTTTCCTCGTCGGTATCATATCTTTTCTTAAGTTCCTGATTCAGCTCCAATGCCTTATCTATATTCATACCTATTTGAAAGGGTATCATTTTTGCTATAGCATCAACTTCTCCGTAAGTAATATCCAATGCCCTTCCAACATCGCGTATAACTGCCCTTGCTGCCATTGTTCCAAAGGTTATAATCTGTGATACCCTGTCCTTGCCATACTTCCTAATTACATAATCAATTACTTCTTGTCTGCGCTCATAGCAGAAGTCAATATCTATATCAGGCATGCTGATTCTCTCAGGATTCAAAAATCTCTCAAACAGAAGATTGTACTTGAGAGGGTCAATACTGGTTATTCCAAGAGCATAAGACACTATACTTCCTGCTGCTGAACCTCTCCCCGGCCCTACCATTATCCCATGGTCTCTAGCGTACCTAATAAAATCCCATACAATCAGAAAATAGTCTACATAGCCCATCTGCGAAATAACTGAAAGCTCAAATTCTAGCCTATGTATTATCTCTTCAGAACAATTCTCACCATACCTTGACTTTAGCCCTTTATAACACTGCTCTCTCAAATATTCATAAGGAGTATACCCTTCTTCAACCTCAAAACTGGGCAAATGAAGCTTTCCAAATTCCAACTCAACTTTGCACATTTCAGCAATTTTTACTGTATTTTCCAAAGCCTGTTTAACATTTTTGAAATTATCATACATTTCCTCTGGTGATTTTACATAAACTTCATCCGTATTAAACCGCATTCTGTTATCATCGTTAATTGTTTTTCCCGTTTGAATACATAAAAGTATCTCATGGGATTTGGCATTCTCTTTAGTAAGATAGTGAGCATCATTTGTAGCAACCAAAGGTATTCCCAGTTCCCCTGACATCTTAATAAGCTGCTGGTTAACCAGGTTTTGTTCGTTAATCCCGTTGTGCTGAAGCTCAAGGTAAAAATTACCTTGTCCAAATATCCGGTGCAACTTATTAGCTAGCTCAACTGCTTTTTCGTAATCATTATTAAGTATTGCAGACGGAATATCTCCCGACAAACATGCACTTAAGGCTATAATGCCTTCTGAGTACTTTTCCAAGGTTTCGTAGTCTATCCTAGGTTTGTAATAATACCCCTCGGTAAACCCCAGTGAGACTATTTTCATAAGGTTTTTGTACCCTATCTGATTTTTAGCAAGTAAAACAAGATGCCCGTAATCCGAGTCAATTCCCGGCTGCTTGTCCCTCATGGTTCTTTTTGCAGTATATACCTCGCAGCCAAGTATAGGCTTTATTCCGTTCTTTACCGCTTCCTTATAAAAATCTACAACCCCATACATTACTCCGTGGTCAGTTATAGCTACACTGTCCATGCCAAGTTCTTTAACTCTTTGTATAAGGTCTTTTATTCTATTCGCTCCATCAAGAAGACTATATTCAGTATGTACATGGAGATGTACAAAATTTCCCATTCTATTCTCCCCAAACTATATATAAAAACATTTTGTATTTAAACTTTACATATTAATTATACCACAATACATAAAACAATTTTTTATGTTTTAATCAGTCGCAATATGTCTGATTATCTCTCGAACAGCCTGAAAAACGTGGGTTTCGGGAAATATAGCGACCTAATCGGCTTTTAGTGATACAATGTATCTGCGAGGTGGTAATAAGTGGAATATACTGAAGACAAAATTAATTCATTTACAGGCATACTCAAAAAAGCAGGGCTATTGTCAGTTGATTTAGTTTACAGGATAAACTATAAACTTTTGTTTGGATCAAATCTTTACTATAGACATAGAATTTCATCCTTCAGGTCCTGTGCTTTTTGCCGCAATCTGCACTACAGCAAGGCTATAAGAAAATACGTTTGTTCTAATAAGGAATATGAAGCCTGCAGTTCCCTTGTTCCCTGTATTATTCCGGATTCATATTCAAAGTTGGTTAAAACATATAGTGAAGAGACCTTTCAAGTACCTTGGCTTTTTAAAAATCCGTGCCTCAATTTTGACGTATTGGAACCAAAACGTTACTTTAGAAATTTCCTTTCTCTAAATATGTCAAGCAGTTTAATTAAACTGGAAACTCTGGAAGGCATACTAACAGGCAAGTGCTATGGAGAAATTCCATGTCATATATGCGCCTTGGTAAATAAAAATGCTTATACTGATTGCAGATACACCTCCCGGGCTAAAGAAACCGGCAGATGCAGTATTATTTATGATAATCTCAAGGAGTACTACACAAAGCACAGTACTTCTATGACCCATGTTTCCTGACCTCTTAATTTACATTTTACGCCTAACCCCTATTAGTGCTTAAAATAAAATAACTCAACTTCTAAAAGAAGTTGAGTTATTTTATTTTATATTTGTATAATTAGCGTTTATTATTCACCTGCGCCACAGCAGAATTTGTATTTCTTTCCGCTTCCGCAAGGACACATATCATTTCTTCCAACTCTTCCTTTATTTACAACAGGTTTTTTAGGTTCATCACCATGACTTGCTGTAACAGGTTCTGCAACCTTTTCACGTTGAGGAGCGTGTTCTCTGTCAATTCTAGCTCTAACCAGAAGTCTGATGGAATCCTCCTGAATACTCTTAATCATTTCTTCAAACATCTGGAATCCTTCAAACTTGTATTCAACAACAGGGTCTCTCTGTCCGTATGCTCTCAAACCTATACCTGATCTCAACTGATCCATTGCATCTATGTGATCCATCCACTTTTCATCAACAACCCTGAGGAGTACTACTCTTTCCAACTCTCTCATTAACTCCGGAGTATTTTCCATTTCCTTAAACTCATATATCTTCTGAACAATTTCCATGAGTCTTTCCTTAAGGTCTATCTTATCCATGGAGTTCTTTTCATCGTCAGTCAGAACCAAAGCACCCTGTGGAATGAATACACTTTCAAGGTAAGCTATAATACTCGCCCAATCCCAGCTGTCAGAGTATTCGCTTTCGCTGCAGTAGTTTGCTATAACGCCATCTATAACGCTTTCAAACATTTTTATAAAGTACTCTTTAAGGTTATCGCCATCAAGAACGGTCTTTCTCTGTGCATATATGATTTCTCTCTGTTTATTCATTACATCATCATACTGCAGAACTCTCTTACGAACGTCAAAGTTTCTTCCTTCAACCTTCTTTTGAGCATTCTCAATTGCATTTGACAGCATTCTGTGTTCAATAGGCTGATCATCCTCAAGTCCAAGTGCATTAACTATATTGGTTAATCTCTCTGAGCCGAAAAGTCTCATCAAATCGTCTTCAAGTGAAATATAAAATCTTGATGAACCGGCATCTCCCTGACGTCCTGCACGTCCTCTCAACTGATTGTCTATACGTCTGGATTCATGCCTCTCAGTACCAATAATGTGTAATCCGCCTGCTTCAACAACCTTTTCTCTTTCAACATTTATAACAGCTTTAAATTTATCATTAAGCTTTCTGAATTGCTCTCTTGCCTCAAGAATAAGTTCATCAGTTGTTTCGTTATAGCTTGTTGATGCATTTATCAGTTCATCATCATAGCCCAGCTTGCGCATTTCCTGCTTAGCCATATACTCAGCGTTACCACCAAGGACAATATCAGTACCTCTACCTGCCATATTAGTTGCAATGGTTACCGCTCCTAATTTACCTGCCTGAGCGATAATCTCTGCTTCCTTGTCATGGTATTTTGCATTCAATACTTGGTGAGGAATACCTCTTCTTTTCAGCATAGTACTTAGGAATTCTGATTTTTCAATTGATATTGTACCAATCAGTGCCGGCTGACCTTTTTCATGACACTTTACTACATCTTCTATAACTGCGTTGAACTTACCAACCTCGTTCTTGTATACAACATCAGGATGATCTTTTCTTGCCATTTCCCTATTCGTAGGAATTATAATTACGTCCAATTTATATATTGTATTAAATTCATCTTCCTCAGTCTGAGCTGTACCTGTCATACCTGCCAGTTTGGTGTACATTCTGAAGTAGTTCTGGAAGGTGATAGTTGCGAGTGTTTTACTTTCTCTTTCTACCTTTACCCCTTCTTTTGCTTCTATTGCCTGATGGAGACCGTCACTGTAACGTCTTCCATACATAAGTCTTCCTGTAAATTCATCTACTATGATAACCTCTCCGTCATTAACAACGTAGTCCTTGTCTCTTTTCATAAGACCATGTGCTTTCAATGCTTGATTCACATGGTGTGAAATTGTCATATTTTCAGGATCGGATAGATTCTCTATTCCAAAATATTGTTCAGCCTTTTTAATACCGTTTGATGTGATAACGGTTGTATGTGCTTTTTCATCTACAATGTAATCTTCGTCGAATACTTCATCAGCATCAACCTTGTCATCCATTTGAGTAATAACTTTTGCTCTTAATGTTGAAGCAAAGGAATTTGCTCTTTTGTATAAATCAGTAGATTTGTCACCCATACCTGAAATAATAAGAGGTGTTCTTGCTTCATCTATAAGGATGGAGTCAACTTCATCCACGATTGCATAATTCAAGTCTCTCTGAACCCTGTCCTCTTTGTAGATAACCATGTTATCTCTCAAATAGTCAAAACCCAATTCATTATTTGTACAATAAGTTATGTCACAGTTGTATGCAGCACGTCTATCCTCGTTCTCCATATCATGTACTATCAGACCTACAGTTAATCCCAGGAAGTTATAGATTTTTCCCATCCACTCACTGTCACGCCTTGCCAGATAATCATTTACTGTAACTACATGAACTCCCTTTCCTGAAAGAGCATTTAGATATACAGGCAATGTTGCAACAAGGGTCTTACCTTCACCGGTTTTCATTTCGGATATTCTACCCTGATGCAGTACAAGACCGCCTATGAGCTGAACTCTGAAGTGTCTCATACCCAGAACTCTTTTAGAAGCCTCACGGACAACTGCAAATGCTTCGGGTAAAATGTCATCCAGTGTCTCACCCTTTGCAAGACGTTCCTTAAACTCAGGTGTTTTTGCTTTTAGCTCTGTATCAGTTAATTTTTGTATTTCAGGCTCACACGCTTCAACTTTATCAACAATCGGATATATTCTTTTTAATTCTCTGTCACTATATGACCCAATAATTTTTTCTATAAAATTTTTAACCATAACATAATCCTCCATGACCCGCAACGGGAAAATTTTAAAAAACTGACCGCACGAAAATAACCCACTGATTATGGGATAATTTATATAATTAGCAGCAAACAGGCGGTGAGGAATCAGATTGGCTGATTAAGGCCCTTTTAGAAAAAATAGCTTTATATATATTTGAATTAAAATAAACAAATACCAAAAGACTTAGAATGGTAATAGAAACAGACATCAGCAACGCAAGTTCCCCATGTCTATTATTATTTGGCATTTCCTTATTTAGTGCATCTGCAGAAATTGCCTTAAAAAATGAAAGAGGTGTTCCTTTTCTATTTAAAGAGTCCTCTTTTTGTGATTCCAAAACAGAAACAGCACTGCTGCTTTCCTGAATTATATCAAGATGTGTAAAATTTACCAAGTATAAGTCAAAAAAATCAGCAGCATTATAAACCCCATTTTCTGAGGCTAACGCTGATAATATGATTATACTTAAAAAAAGCTTTCTAAACATTCATTTACCCATCTTTCTCTTGCAATCTATCAAGTACGGTATTATACCCGTCAGCACCGTAAACTAGACATCTGTTAACCCTGCTAATGGTAGCTGTACTGGCACCGGTTTGCTCGCAAATTTCAGTATATGTTCTCTTTTCTCTTAACATTTTTGCTACCTGAAGCCTTTGAGCCAATGCTTTAAGTTCCGCAATAGTACAAAGATCTTCAAAGAAATTATAACACTCTTCTCTATCCTTTAAAAGTAAAATTGCATCAAATAAACTGTCTGTATGTTCATCCCTTAACTTGGAATTCATAGTTAAAACTCCTAACGTTATATAAGCAAATAATATTTCTTTATAATTTATTTATTATACAGATACAATAACAGCTTTTTATAAATCAGTCAAGGTTCTACAAAACTACGCTTTTCTACATTGTTCCAATTCTATAATTACCGGTCAATGAATAACTATATATTGTGACAAGCGGATTTACTAAAGTTTAAAAGGAGGAATATATGAATCGGCTTATTATGATTACTAATAAACAAAAACTTATAATACTGGCTATTTCGGTCATATTCATTATACTTTCTGCAGCTGGTATCACTATGCTGGAATTTCCAAAAACAGCCCCCAAAGATGTTCCAGTTAAGCCACAGACTATTTCCGGTCCACAAAGTGAGAATAAGCGACTGAAAGAAATTTTGTCTTCCATTGTCCCGGCGGATAATAAAATTCTTTATGAAGATGATTTCAGGAATACAAGTGTTGCAAAAAATCCAACTAATACTACAGATGTTAAGCCCGCAAACATTCTGAATTCAGGAAATTCACTTCCTTATAATACCATTTATTCCGATGAAGACTACCAGAGGCCAATATATGTGAATTCATGGAGACAAGCTTATTATCGTGGATGGCTGTATCTTCCCAGAAAAATAATTTATGCAAGACACAATTTATTTACTTATACAGGAAATTTAGCAAATATATTTGATATTGAAGGGGAATTGGGTTTTTACCCTAACATATCGATTGATAACGAAAACTATATAAACTTTCTTATTTATGATTTTGATCTGGAAAGTGCATCTCAATATAGTAATAAAATAGTTTTTTCTGGAAAGCCAGTTAAAAAGGGAGTTCAGATAATTGCTGTTAAAAAGGATGATATCAATAAGTACGATGATAATTATAATGATATTTCCGTACAACTATGCACCCCGGCTGGCTATGAATTGGATTATCAAAATATAGTTCTGGGTAATAATGCAAAAGCAACGGAGGATTACGGTACGGATGATGATACAATGTTAACTTACTCAGAGAATAACTTTGATTTATCCAAACAAAATACTCAGTTGCGTCGGGAGTTGACACATTATATTTCAGATTCCTCTAAGGAAATCTTTTTTCAGCAAAACGGAGGCTATCAGACATCTGATGTCCTTGATAAAAACATAGATTTGGAAGAGGCCTTTAACAGCTCAAAACCTGTAGCACACAAATTCCTTTACAATAACTTGAAATACAAAAGTCCGGTCTATCATCCTGCTTGGAAGAAAAATTATGACATTGAATGGTGCTATGTTCCAAGAAAAATCTATCTTAATATGAAAGAAATTTTTGTACTTCCTTCGGACTCTGATGTCGTAAACGACTTATACGGAGAACTGGGCTTTTTTGAGAAGAGTCCTGCAATAAGTAAAAAGAATACAGGATTTTTTATAAGGAATTTCTCTGTGGACTCGGTGCATTTGTTTGAAAACAATATAATTGTAACAGGTACTCCCTGTAGAAAAGGAGTACAGATACTTAGTATTCCAAAAACTAGGTTGCCCCAAAAGACAGATATTGCAGTTAGATTGGTTACAAAAGACCTTTGCGAAATAGATGCTGATGTGCTGAAAAATTAAAGAGTAGGAAAAACGGACTGATTTAAAATTTTCCCATTTTAACACTGTTACTTCTGTATGAAATTGTATCAATGATTGCTTCCAAGATATTTGCAAGAGTTTCTAACGGCTCATCATAGGATAATTTTACCGTCGCTCACATTCATCCTCCATGATTCATTGTGTCGCTAATACCTACATCGTGTAGGTATTACGGTAAAATATCCGTGTTCGCCGAGAAACATCTGCAAATATCCTTAACCAAGCTTCCATTGATACAATTTATACTCCTAAATACAAGTTAATGAAGATACAAATTAATTCTGCAACAGTCCCGTTCTTTTAAATCAACGTATTCAACGTAATAAATTCTTAACCGCCTTTGTCCTGAATAATACAGCAAGAAAAATCAATGCAAGGACTGCACTAAGACCTCCCTGAACCAAATTTCCTGGAAGGTCTGCAATAATGCTTGCCATACCCAGTGTTGGGTTAATCGCTCTCATTACAGTTGCTTGGTATAAAAAGTAACCAAGAACCATTTCTAATCCACCGGCTACAACCGCTACTGTCTGTCTCAAGCGAGATGGAATACCATTTTTTCTACTGCCGATTGCTCCTATTATATATCCCTCAATGCCTTTGATTATTAATGTTGCCGGCGCATATATATAATACCCTGTCACAATATCTGCCAATGCTGAGCCGATTCCACCTGCAATGAATCCTACCCTTCTTCCTAAAAGAATAGCAGTAATCATTATGGCCGCATCTCCTATATTATAGTAACCCTGAGTCATTGGACTTGGAATCTGTAAAAACGGAGTAAAGGTAATTAAAAAAACAATCGCAGTCATTAATGCACAAAGTACTAATTTTTTTGTAGAAATTCTCATTTATTCTTCAATCCTTATTCTGTTTAATACTGTAATGTCCGGTGCAGATTCAAGTTTGTCAAGCTTTGCATTGAATTCGCTTTCTGCTATTTTACCGCTTATAAATGCAAATTCATTATCCTTTGCTTTGGAATGCAATTCTACAAATTCAGTTTCTCCGAATATTGACAAAATATCCTTCTTCGCATCAGATGTGTTCTTAACACTTACCCTAACCAAAAATTTAGAAGTACTTTCTTGTATGGGCACTATATTTTTTTCCTGAGTTCTCACCCACACACCTGCTGTTCCAAAACCCGGATGTTTTGCTATGTCAATCACATCGGCTACAACGGCACTTGCAGTAGGTAATTTTCCGGCCCCTCTTCCATAAAACATTGCATCTCCTACAGCATCGCCATTAACAACAATGGCATTAAAAACATCTTCAACATTTGAAAGAGGATGTTCGTTTGGTACTATGGCCGGTGAAACACGGGCAAAAATTTTACCGTTTACCTTTTTGCTAACGGCTATCAATTTTATAACACCGTCTATGGCATCGGCATATTTCATGTCGTCAACAGTTATTTTTGTTATGCCTTCTGTGTATATGTTTTCGCAGTCAACAAATTCATTATATGCAATAGATGATAAAATAGCAATTTTTCTGCAAGCATCGTGACCTTCAACATCGGCTGTAGGATTCTGCTCTGCATAGCCGTTCTTCTGTGCTTCCTTGAGTGCAGTTTCAAAGCTTTTGCCTTCTTTTTTCATCTGTGTAAGTATATAATTTGTTGTTCCGTTGAGTATACCTGTTATTCCGTTTATCTCGTTTGCTGCAAGACATTGGTTCAATGGACGTATTATTGGAATACCTCCTCCGACACTCGCTTCAAACAGATAGCTAACGCCATTGTCCTTTGCCATTTGCAGTAATTCCGGTCCATGGGTTGCAACAAGTTCCTTGTTGGAAGTTACAACACTTTTACCTGCCATAAGAGCTCTTTTTGTAAAGTCATGGGCAATCCTTGCCCCTCCTATGGTTTCAACTACAATGCTAACGTCACTGTCATTGAATACGTCATCTGCATTTTTTGTAAGCACATCCTTATCTGGACTATCCGGAAAATCTCTTATATCTAATATCCATTTTACTTTTATATCTGTTCCTGCACGCTGTCTTATGCTTTCACTATTTTTCTTAATAACCTCTGCAACTCCGGAGCCGACAACTCCGTAACCTAGAATAGCTACATTAACCATAAAAACCCTCCTGCAATAAATTACATTTTGTTACTTTATCTAGCTAATATTTCACTTTTTCTGACACCCTCAACCTTGTCAATCTCTGCTAAAAGATTTTGAATATCTATTTTCATATTCATAGTTTCGATAGAAATTGTCACATCTGCCAAACCATTTATTGGTATGTTCTGGTTTATTGTCAATATATTTGCACTGACTGAAGCAATTTTATTTATAATACTTGATAGAATGCCCGCAAAGTCTTCTACAACGAAAAATAACGTTATAACCTTACCCCTAGATGTCTCATTAAAAGGGAACACGTAATCTTTGTATTTGTAGTAGGCACTTCTGCTTATTCCTACTTCCTTGACGGCATCGTTAACAGTTTTTATTTTACCAAGACTTAAAATCTTTTTAACTTCTATAACCTTTTTAAATATGTCAGGTAAAATAAATGAATCAACTAAAAAAAATATAGATTCTTGTTTCATATTTTCTCCTGTCCGTGTGATACGTACAACTGTGTTTCCTTGGTGTAATATTAGCATATTTTTTCTATTTATGCAACTAAAAAAGCACTAATCATATAAGACTAGTGCCTTTTTTCATATATATATTTATTTTTCTGTCTTAATATTTTCTTGAATATTTAATGCTTCCTTAACCTTTGCAATCATGTTTATGGGTTCGCAAAATTCCTTGTGAAGAATAGATTTTTTATCTAATTCCTTTAACGGAGCAGGAATTTTAAGTCCCGATTTTTCAGACAGTACAGACAGCAATTCAAACTCCGTCTTTCCTTTAATAGCTTCTTCACCTGCAATAGCTTTTACAACGCTTTCATTAAACTTAAACGGACTTGCTGTAGAAACAATAACAGCTTTTGTAACATCACTTGTGGAGATAACATATTTGTCGTATACGTCTACTGCAACCGCTGTATGTGTGTCAACTACATATCCTGTCTCTTGGTAAACGCTTTCAATTGTTTTTAAAGTATCACTGTCGTTTGAATAACCTGACCAGAAAATATTCTGAATTTTCTTTTTAGTTTCCTGATCGACAGTATATGAACCCTCATTTTTAAGCTTGTTCATCCAATCGCAAACCTTTTCGGCATTATCACCTGTTATCAGATACAAAAGTCTTTCCAGGTTACTTGAGATAAGAATATCCATTGATGGAGACAAAGTCTTTTTGAATTCCCTGTTTTTATTGTATTCTCCTGTATTTATAAAGTCTGTCAGCACATTATTGTCATTTGATGCACAAATTAGCTTGTTAATAGGCAAGCCCATCTGCATTGCATAATATGCAGCCAGAATATTACCAAAATTACCTGTAGGGACAACAAAGTTTATCTTTTCCCCTGCTTTAATTTCACCATTCTTTATCATATCAGCATATGCTGAAAAATAATATACGATTTGAGGAACCAGCCTGCCCCAGTTTATTGAGTTTGCTGAAGAGAATTTATATCCATTTTCTTCCATTAACACAGATACATCTTCATCTCCAAATATTCTTTTAACACCATTCTGAGCATCGTCAAAATTGCCGTTAACAGCTATAGCGTGTACATTCCCACCCTCCTGGGTTACCATCTGCATTTTTTGTACTTGGCTTACACCATCGCTTGGGAAAAATACTATAATTCTTGTGCCATTTACATCCTTAAACCCTTCAAGAGCTGCTTTTCCGGTATCTCCTGATGTTGCTACCAGAATAACTATTTCTTCTTTTTCTCCTGTTTTTTTAAGTGCTTTAACAAGAAAATGTGGAAGTATCTGCAGAGCCATATCCTTGAATGCACTTGTAGGCCCATGCCACAGTTCCAGTATATTTACCGAATCATAAAGCTTATGCAAAGGAGCAATGTCATCGGTTTCAAATTTCTCAGCAGTATAAGCCTTGTTTACACACTCCAAAAGTTCTTCGGCAGTATAATCATCCAAATAAGCTTCCAGTATCTTAACCGCTCTTTCCTGATAACTCATTTCACTCATAAGAGCTATTTGTTCAAGATCAAACTGAACTGTCTTTTCTGGTACAAACAGACCTCCATCTGCTGCAATACCTCTCTTTATTGCTTCAGCTGCACTCACACTTCTGCAACTTCCTCTTGTGCTTCGATATAACATTTTTACCTCCTGCCAAATACCCAACCATATATTATTTATATGAGATATATTCTGTATTCTTTAGCGCTTTAGCTTACTTATTCTCATCAAACTTAATGATATAATAAAAATAGAAAAAAAGCAACGAAGCAGTTAACATTAATATATCAATTTAAACTATTTTCCCTTAAATTCTCCATCCTCTTGTTTTCTTCTGCATACTGACAAAAAGCTTCTGAACAGCGAGTTTGCCTTGATTATAAAGATAGAGGGATTCTTCCTCATTAATATCAAAATCCAGAAATGAGATATCGCCGGTATTTATATGAGCTATATTATCGATGTTGTAGGAATTTTTGGGAACCCCTGTGTCATGAGAAGAATGGAGTAATTTCTTCAACATATGTTCTGCTGAACCAAGGCCTTTTGGTTCTTTACCCTCAAGTTTTAGCCCTATAATTACATTGTTTTCGGTACTGTCAATGAGCCAAACCGGAAAGTTATCAAGAACACCACCGTCTATAATGTAATGAGTTTTGGGTTTGTTTCCGGCATCTTTAAAGTCAATTGTAACAGGGTCGAATACGAAAGGGACACACGTACTCATCCTTACGGCCTTTGCAACCTCTAATTTATCTGGATCAATGTTGTATAGTGCCATATCATCGGGAAGGACAATAACTTTACCTGTATTCGCATCAACTGCAGTCATTCGTACCTTGTATCCCCTCGGATTTACTTTATCTGCGATTCCTCCACGGAAATCGCTGAAGGTATATATTCCCTTATTGGCAAGGAGCTGTGCAACCCACTGTTCCAGTAACTCGCCGTTTAAAAACGCATTCTTTTTACTGAAAGCTATGAGATTTACAAGAAAGTTCCCTCTGGAACCAACAAAATCCTCCTTTGATTTTCTGACAAGATTTAATTCGGAGTAATTTTGACGGTGAAGCAATGTTTCAAGATCACTTTCACTCACAACCTTTCTTTCCTGCTCAATACTTCTCATGTTGTTTGCAATGGAGATATCCATAGGAATCTCATCCATGTCCGACAAAGAACTAAAATCAAACTCTTTCATAATCCTGCCTAACTCCCTGGATGTGTATCCTGCTCCAATAAGGGCTCCCACCAGTGCACCTGCTGATACACCTGCAACATTACCTATTCTTTTATATTTTTTTTCAATTTCCTCATATGCTCCGGCAAAGGCTATGCCTTTTATTCCGCCTCCGCTGAGTACAATATTTACTATTCGACTTCTTTTATCCATATACATATCCCTCGATAAAAAACTATCTAAAGTATATATATTATGCCAGGAACTTAATTAGTATATTGTACATACCATTACAACATGTACAAATTACATTTGAAAAAAAGCACTTATACACGTGTGGTGTAAAGCGCTTTATATTATTCGTACATGTTATTGTAATGAATCTAGTCTGCTTCTGGCATATTTGACATAAGATGAGTTTGGATAGTCTTTTATAAGCTTTGTATATGTTTCTGCTCCCTTTTGAGGCTCATTATTTGCCACATAGCTTTTACCCAGTACATAGAGAGCCTTATCTCCAAAAGGCCATTTTGCTCCATAAGTAAATACTTTTTCAAGTTTTTGAATTGCCTCATTGTACTTCTTTTTATTAAATAGACTAGTTCCCTCTACAGTTAATTGATTTGCTGCGTTTTTCATTACATTAGCTTTAATGGAATCATATTTCTTCTTATTCTCTGTCGTCAAATCCTTTGCAGGTATTGCTAAAAGTTTATCTGCAGCTTCAACATATTTATATTGTCCGTATAGCCCCGATACTTGGGATAACTGTGTGGACAGCTGTACTTGCTTTAGTTTTAAATTGGCAGCGTCCAAATCTTTCTTCAGTTTCTCATTTTGAGCCACTACCTTATCGTACTTTTCATTGAGTTCGGTATTTACAGTTTTATCAGGTCCACCTTCCTCACCACGGGTATTTTTATAGGCTACCATAAAGACTATTATTGCTGCTACAAGACATACAACACTTAAAATATTTATAGCTACAGCTACTGATGGCTTCTTTAACTGCGAGCCTAAATTTTTGAACAAAACATATTCTGCCTGAACTTCTTCATTAGAAGGCTGCTTTGGTTTAGCAGGCTTTGTTTTTGAAACAGTTTTTTGTGGCTTTACTTCGGACTTTACTGCTTTGTTATTGCCACTGCTCTTTCCGGGTGTATTTCCTCTGCTTATATAATTCAAATATTCTGCCGCTTTAACTGAGTTGCCTTCTGCGTCTGCTACTCTGCCTAAAAGCTCTTGAGCCTTATCTAACTGGTTTGTATATGCGTAACATAATCCCAGTAAATTAACTGCATCATAAAAATCCGGATTAACTGAAATTACCTTTTTCAGTTCAATCATTGCTATATCTTCGCTGCCGTTTCGCAGATTTTCTATTGCTTTGTTATACCCTTTAACGGAGTCTATTACTTTTTCGGACACGTTCTTTTCCTGGGATAGTTTTTCTATGTCAATAGGAGTAAAACTTCTAATTTCCTGTTTCAAATCCATAACAAAAGCTCCCTTCAAAGTTTGAACTTTTTCTATTTATAATGTCCTCTTATTTCCCCAATCATATAAAGTGATCCAAAAGCACAGATAACGCTTTCTCTATCCGCAAGACCAACTGCAATATTTAACCCATTCTCTATACTCAGTCCATCTATTACGTGGTTTGAGTGTAACTTTAAAACTTCAGCCAGCTCAGCGGATGGGACAGCTCTATCATTATTGGGAGTGACGGTAATAATAGTATCTGCTTTACTGCTCAACATATCCATTATTCCATTAAAATCCTTGTCCCGTAAAAAGCCTACAATAAAAATCATTTTCTTTTGTGTAAAATACTTGTCCAATGCGACATTCAGAGCCTGACCGCCCTCGAGGTTATGTGCGCCGTCTATCATGATCAAAGGATTTTTATTAATAATTTCCAACCTACCAGGCCATGTTGTATTTTCCAATCCATCTAATATATTCCTATGAGATATAGCAAATCCTTTATTACATAAAATTTCACAGGTATCAATTGCAACTGCAGCATTTTTCATCTGATGATCGCCTAATAAACCAATTTTCACGTTTCGGTACTGCTTATAATCAAAAATCTGTCCTTCTAAACTAAAAGACTTTTGAGATAATGTTGAAAAATCAACTTTATGTATTTGGGCATTTTTCTCATGGGAAATCTTTTCTATTACTTGCTCAGCTTCTTGCTCCTGAGGATAGAGTACTACACTTCCGTTCTGCTTTATTATACCTGCCTTATGATATGCAATCTCCCCAAGTGTATCGCCTAACCTATCCATATGATCCATACTTATCGTAGTTATAACCGATGCTTCCGGCATGTCTATTACATTTGTAGAATCTACAATACCTCCAAGACCTACTTCTAATACCACGAAATCACAGTTCTTTATATAAAAATATTCCATTGCAGCAGCTGTAATAATTTCAAATTCTGTAGGATGTTCGAACCCTTCACTGACCATTTGGGTAATACTTTCTTTTATTTGAACAATCAATTCAGCCAACTCACCCTTAGATATCTCAGAGTTGTTCACTTTAATTCTCTCGGTAAATCGTTGAATATATGGCGAGGTAAACATTCCTGTCCTATATCCCGATTCAATTAAAATGCTGCTGATAAATGCAGTTGTAGATCCCTTGCCGTTTGTTCCTGCAATATGGATGAATTTTAGTTTTTTATGGGGATTACCCATTAAATCCAAAAGTTTGGTAATTCTGTCAAGTCCAAATATACTGCCAAACTTTAACGTACCATGTAAATACTCCAATGCAGCTTCATAGTGCATGGTAAACCTCCAAATATTATAACGTATAGGTAAATTTATATAATATAAGTAAACAATAGCAGTTTTTTTATATCCAGTCAATCTGAAACAAGCAGGTAAAGTTATAGCATGTTATTGTCCATTAAGTTTTTTATTTCTTCCTTAGTTTTAGATGTACTTATCCCCATGCTTCCCAGCACAATATGGTCAAAAATAACCATGCCACACTTATCAAGTCGCTCTTCTTCATCCATTTCAATAAAAGTACTCAGATCATTGATTATTTCTGTTATATAATATCTTACCCCATGCTCAGGAATAACTTCTACGAACTCATTATTCTTCCAGGAATCACCATCAGCAAAGAGATATATTTTATAGCCTTCAACCTTCTTGCTTTCCATAGGTACGGATAAGAAGGAACGTTTTTTGTCATAAGAAATTTTTTCTTCGATAAAAGCCAGTCCCATATGTTCAAAAGTTTCCGACAGACGATTTCGCAAATAATCTTTTTTATCCTCATCTAAGGTTATCAATGAACTGTCAATTTCAATAAAAATATTGTCATTGCCTTTGAGTGCAGAAATTATTCTATTACTGACACTCTTGTTATTAAGTTTTTTTGAGGAATAAGCAATTGTATAATCAGATAATGCACCTTTTACTTTTTTATTTTCAGATAACTTTATTTTGATTGATTTCTCCATTTTTATCTCCTTAACATCTGTTATTGCTTAAATTATATACTTAGCTATAAACAATGTGAATATACTTATGATACTTGCCAAAAAAATAAACATATGACCTTTACACGTCATATGTTTATTTTAAATTATTGTTAAAATTTGTATGATTTATTTACCCAATCTTGCCTCAAGTTCCTTCTTTTGTTCTTCATAACCGGGTTTTCCAAGGAGTGCGAACATATTTTTCTTGTACGCCTCAACACCGGGCTGATTAAACGGATTAACAGCAAGAAGATAACCGCTTATGCCACAAGCCTTTTCAAAGAAGTATACGAGGTTTCCGAAATAATATTCATTAAGTTCAGGAACATTAACAATAAGATTTGGTACTCCACCATCAGTATGTGCAAGTAGCGTTCCTTCAAAGGCCTTATTGTTAACGAAAGCCATTTCTTTTCCGGCAAGGAAGTTAAGACCATCGATATCGTCCTTATCTTCCTTTATTGTTATGCTCTTTTTAGCCTTACCAACATTTATAACAGTTTCAAACAGGTTTCTTAATCCATCTTGTACATACTGTCCCATAGAATGAAGGTCAGTTGTAAAATCAACCCCTGCAGGGAAAATGCCCTTCTGATCCTTTCCTTCACTTTCTCCATAAAGTTGCTTCCACCATTCTGTAAAGAAGTGAAGTGATGGCTCATAGTTAACCATTATTTCAATAGTTTTATTCTTGTTATAAAGTGCGTTTCTTGCAGCTGCATATCTGTAACAGTCATTGTTTTTGAAATCAAAGTCCTTATACTGATTGTATGCGTCAAGAGCTCCCTTCATAATCATATCAATGTCTGCACCGCAAACAGCGATTGGCAGAAGTCCAACAGCTGTCAGAACTGAAAATCTGCCGCCTATATCATCAGCAATTACAAAGGATTCGTAGCCTTCTTCATCAGCAAGTTTCTTTAAAGCTCCTCTTGCCTTGTCAGTTGTAGCATATATTCTTTTCTGAGCTTCCTGCCTGCCATATTTGTTTTCCATGTATTCCTTGAATATTCTGAAAGCCACTGCAGGTTCAGTTGTTGTACCTGATTTTGATATAACGTTAACTGATACTTCTTTACCTTCTATTAATTCTAAAAGGTCTGAAAGGTAGGTTGAACTAATGTTGTTTCCTACAAAGTATATTTCAGGGGTTTTCCTCTTATCCTTTGGCAGCATATTGTAAAAAGAATGTGAAAGCATTTCTATTGCTGCTCTTGCACCAAGATATGAACCGCCAATTCCTATTACTATCAGTACATCTGAATCGGACTTGATTTTCTCAGCAGACTTCTTTATACGTGCAAATTCATCTTTATCATAATTTAAAGGTAAATCAACCCATCCTAAAAAATCACTTCCCGGACCATTTTTTTCGTGAAGCATTTTATGTGCCTGTTCTACGTAGCCTTCAAAAAAGTTAATCTCGTAATCGCTTACAAAGCCTGAAGCTTTGGAGCTGTCAAATGTTACTCTTTCCATAAGTACCCTCCTAAATTGCTCTTTTGCTAAAGAATTTTATCTTTACTAGTATAACATTTGATAATAGCAAATAAAAGTTATATTTCCTTATTTTATGATAAAAAAGAATGCTGTTTGAACCAATTCGAGTAATATTTACATGTAACAAAATCAGCAATGTTGATTAAACTACATTTAAACGGAATAATTTCCGTTAATAATATGAACAAAAAGGAGAATTATTATGTCGAGACCTAAAACACCACTTGTGGAAGATAGCAGAGAAGCTCTTACCAGGTTCAAGATGGAATGTGCTGCTGAAATCGGCAGGACTCAATTCACCAAAGAGAACAACGACCACTACAAGGGAGATTTAACAGCAAGACAGAACGGCTCTGAAGGCGGCCCTATTGGTGGACAGATGGTTAAGAGAATGATTGAAGCCTATGAAAATCAGTTGAAAAACCAATAATAAATAGCATAAATTAAAAAATAAGCACACCGGCAAAACCAATTTTAATCGGTATTTTGTAGGTGTGCTTATTCTACAGTATCTTATCTTAGACTATAACCCATTTCCGACATGTAGTCCAGCAGGCTCTTTGCAAATTCACTTATATCCTCGCTGGAAAGAGTTTTTTCCGCTGAGCCTATTACAAACCTGAAGGTCATACTCTTCTTTCCTTCCGGTAAGCCTTTTCCATTATATATGGTAACAAATTCAAATCCATTTAGTACTTTTGACTTGAAGCCTTTGATATCCTGCATCAGCTTGTCAAATGTAACACTATTGTCAACCAGGAAGCTATAATCAAGGAGAACTTCCGGATATTTTGACGGCTCCTTATATTTGACTAGTTTTTGATCCATAGTTTGGAGAATATCTCTGTTTATTTCAAACGCAGCAACATTCAACTTTTTACCAATGTTCTTCTTAATCATCGGGTGAACTACGGTAATGTATCCCATCAAGTTCCCGTTAAAGCTTACATCAACTGACTTCATAGGATGAACCCAGTTTTGTTCGCTTGTACATGCTGCAAAATCAAGATCAATATTTTTTACACTTTTGGCAATAAATGAAAGTATACCTTTTAACTCATAGAATAGTTCATCTTCGCTTTTAATCTTGCTCGCAATCAAAACACATATATTTTTATGCTGTTCGCACTTATCCTTTGAAGTTTCTGCTTTGAATACACTTCCTATTTCAAACAATGAAAAATCTTCATATGTCTTTTCATTTTTTTCTGCAAATGCAAGCATACCGGGAACCATACTGTCTCTCAAGGTATTGGAATCCTGAGCCTGTGGGTTCAGAACCTTTACTTGTGCCTTTGTTTCAATACTTACTCTTGAATTGAATGTATTGTCATACCATATATAGCTGTTAACTTCGGAAGCACCGAATCTTTCTGAAAGCAGTTCCTTCACCTTGTGGTCAAAAAGTCTTTCTTCGTTATACTGAAGCGGCTTTAACGCTATATCAAGCGTCTGAGGTTGAATGTTGTCATAGCCGAATACTCTTGTTATTTCTTCTATTATATCAACTTTCATAGTTATATCTTTTGTTGCTCTGAAGGTAGGAACCTTAATTTTAAAAGTATCGCCTTCCACATCAACCTTGAATTCCAGTGAACGTAAAATCTCAACCATTTTTTCGGTAGTTAGTGTGTTTCCAATATATTTGTCTATATATGGTTTTGTAATTTCTATATCAATTGGTTCAAGCTTATTGCAGTAAACGTCTGTCAGGGCTGATGTAAACTGTATGTCAGGCTGCATATCACGAAGGAGTTTTACAAATCTTTGAATTGCCTGAACTGTCATATTGGGGTCAAGCATTTTTTCATATCTTGCACTGGCTTCTGTACGAAGTCCTATTTTTGTTGAGCTTTTTCTGGTTGATGAACCTTCAAAATTAGCAGACTCCAGCAATATAGAAGTAGTATCTTCCAGAACCTCGGAATTTTCTCCCCCCATTATTCCTGCTATTGCAACTGGACGCTCCTTTGTACAAATAAGCAGTACATCCTCCGGCAGCTTTCTTTCTACTCCGTCAAGTGTCTTAAACACTGTTGGTTCTTTTGTAGAGCGTACAACAATTCCGCTTTCCACCTGTCTGCTGTCAAATGCATGCATAGGCTGTCCCATTTCCAACATAAGGTAGTTGGTTAAATCAACTAGCGGAGATATTGATCTCATCCCGCAGTAGAACAATCTGACTTTCATATTTAGGGGAGTTTCCAGTTTCTTAACACCATCTATTTTGAGTCCTGAATATCTGAGACATTTCTCTGTATCTTCAACAGTTATATCCAGTTTCGCCTTATCCTCAGAACCCGCCAGACTATCGAGCTTCATTGGCTTCAGTTCTCTACCATAAATAGCTGCTATTTCACGGGCAATCCCATAATGCCCCCATAAGTCAGGCCTGTTTGTAAGAGATTTGTTGTCTATCTCAATAATTACATCATCAATATCTATTATTGATTTTATATCTGTTCCCGGTGCATAATCGCCGTCCAGTACCAAAAGTCCACTGTGATCGTCGCTAATTCCAAGTTCTGAAGCAGAACACAGCATACCAAAGCTTTCGACTCCTACAAGCTTTGCTTTTCCAATCTTTGGTATTTTACTTACAGAACCGCCGATTTTTACCAAAGGCACTAAGATTCCTTCGGCAACATTAGGAGCTCCACAAACAATCTGAATTACACCGTCTCCACAATCTACCTGAGTAATTTTCAGCTTTTTTGATTCAGGATGTGGAACAACGCTTAAAACCTTAGCCACAACTACGTTTTTTATGTCCTGTCCTACAAATTCCACATCTTCTACTTCGGCTGTGGACATGGTAAATCTGTACCATAATTCCTTTATATCAATGCCTTCTAAATCAACATATTCTTTAATCCAATTTAATGATATTTTCAATCTATTTCCCTCCTATCTTACCGAAAATTGTTCCATAGCTCTTAAATCACCTGAATTAAGAACACGGATATCACTTATTCCATATTTCATCATTGCAAGTCTTGTAAGTCCCAGTCCGAATGCAAAACCTGTGTATTCTTCAGGGTCTATACCACCGTAGCGGAGTACGTTAGGGTGAACCATTCCGCAAGGCAATAATTCTATCCAACCTGAATGTTTACAGGTAGGACACCCTTTTCCGCCACAAATCATACAGTTCAAGTCAAGTTCAAAACCTGGCTCAACGAATGGGAAGAACCCCGGTCTAAGCCTGATTTTAACATCTCTCTGGAATACCTCTGATAAAAGCAGTTTCATAACGTAAATGAGATTTGCAATTGATACGTTTTTATCTATCATCATTCCTTCTAACTGGAAGAATGTATTTTCATGAGAAGCATCAGTGCTTTCATTTCTGAAACACCTTCCAGGAGCAATAACCTTGAGAGGTGCGCCATACTTTTGCATTGCCCTTACCTGACATGGGGATGTATGGGTTCTCAGCAAGGAGCCGTTTTCCAGCCAGTATGTGTCCTGCATATCTCTTGCGGGATGGTGCTTGGGTATATTCAATGCTTCAAAGTTGAAAAATTCTTCTTCTGCCTCAGGACCATCAACTATATTGAAACCCATTCCGGTAAATATTTTTTCTATTTCCTTTTGCACAATAGTTACAGGGTGCAAAGAACCAAGTTTAAAGTTAGTGCCAGGTAAAGAAATATCAAAATTTGAACCGTTTGACAAAGACTTCTTTACATCATTTGCACTAAGCTCCTTGAATTTTGCTTCAATTATCTCAGTTAATTCATTTTTCAATGCATTTGCTTCCTGCCCGAACTGCTTTCTTTCCTCAATATCCATATTCTTGAGATCTTTTAGCATTTCAGTCAATTCACCTTTTTTGCCTAAAAGCTTTACTCTGAGTTCTTCTACCTCTGCACTGCTGGCGGCTTCCTTAATCCTGCCCATAGCAGTATCTCTTAACTTACTGATTTTTTCAATCACTTCTATTATCTCCTTTCATTACTTACTGTCACAAAATAAAAAACCTCCGCCCCAATAAAGGGACGAAGGATATCTTCGCGGTACCACCCGAATTTCCGGATAAACTTACCCGGACTCTTTTTAAATATAACGGTTTTAACCGGCAACCTCTACAATTGATAAAAACATATCACGGTTCAAAGCTGCAGCTTAGGAGGGAACTTGGGCAAGTAGTATAATAAAGGTATTTTCAGCCGGAGATACCTTCTCTCTGAAATATTCTTCTCTCGCTTACTTTTCTCCGTCATTGCTATTGGAATATAATTTCAAAACCACATATATAAAGGTATTATAGCAACTTAAACTAAAACAATCAAGGCACAAATTTCCTTGTTTCTATTTGACTACGTCTTTTCCAAATTATATAATGTATGGGAAATGTTTTATAATTTATGAGGTTTTCATGAATGCTGCAGAAAAAATTAGCTTTACCATAAAATGTGTATTTACCGGTGCACCGATTTCTATAATTTTAATTATGCTTTACAATCTTATTATTTTTATTCAACAAAAAACATTTATGTCAACAGGAGATTTGCTTTTTGTTTGTTCAGGATTTCTGAAATGGGTATTTGTTTTGTATGGCTTTACTATATTTTGTATAATTATTTCTCGTGAAGAACCGGGGTTTTACCCTCCTATAATATATAAAACCATTACAGGACTGGGCATTAAGAAATTCTTTTTGATTATTTCTATTATTTTTTTAATGCTAGTAATCCAGCTGTTTTCTACATATATAAAAGTAAGTGAGAATGAGATAATCTCCGATGTAGGCTTTTTTAATAAAACTCGAACATATAGTTGGAAAGATATAAATAATGCTGAGGTTTACTGTTCATACAACAGAAAATCTTTTTCAAAAGTTGACCTTCACTATGTTTTGAAGTTTAAAAACGGCAAGGAGATAGATTTACGAAGATCTAAGCAGTTCTGGGGGAATATTTTAAAGGTTGACGCTATTCTCATACGAAAAGGTACTATTATTTCAAGAGGACTTATCGATTACGGAACAAGTCTTAGTATTTTACATGACACCGGTTATTATGAGAAAAACGAAAGTGTATTGAAAAAAATTATATATGTAATTGATACACCACCAATACATATTACTTAACAATTGAAAATATGGTTCTTTATATTGATAAAATAGGAGGGATTTAAAAATGGACAATAAGCAATTACAAGAAATAAAAGACCGTCTCGCAGTGCTTCCCACATTTGAATACAGAATGGATTATCTTGAGAAAAAATTTAAAGAGGCTGAAACCAATGTAAATACTCTGCTTCATAAATTTGAAGCTGAATCTCTTGATGTGGAAAATATACAAAAAGACTCCCTTACAAATTCCTTACGAAAGCTTCTTGGAAAATATGAGGGTAAAATTAATAAGGAAACTCAGGAAATGCTTGCTGCAAAATTAGAGTATGACAGAGCTGTCGAAAATGTAAAAGTTTTAAATGATCAAAGATTAGAGTTGAATGGTAGACTGACTGAGCTTTATAATTTGAAATCCTCAGTTGAGGATGAATTGGCAAAACGTGAGGAATCAATAAAAAACAATATTTCAGCGGAATCATATAAAATGTATACGGAGATCGAACAGGAGCATGAAGTCATCTCAGGGCAGCTAGTTGAGGCTGAGGAAGCTATCAGGGCCGGTAACAATGTATTGATTACAGCTAATAACGCCATGGAGCATCTTAATAAGGCTGAAGACCTGGCTACGCTTGATGTATGGCTGGATGGAGGAATTTTAACTCACATGTCAAAATATAACCACATCGATGAAGCTCAGAAATATTTCAACGTCTTAAACTCACAATTTAAGACGTTTGAGAATGAACTACATGATGTGAATTTACAAGCTTCGTACCTTTCTTCAGAAATTGATTCCACTACTAGGGCTGTTGATTTTTGGTTTGATAACATTTTTACTGATTTAAAAGTGCGGGACAAAATAAGAAGCGATGCTGAAAGTCTACGAAGTCTTATTGATAAGGTAAACAGAACTTTAAAAATTCTAGAAACCAACAGGAAAGAACTAAAGAAAAACCTCTCCGATAATGAAAGCAAAAAGGCAGACCTTATCTCTTCCATAGAAATATAAGTTTTATAGGAGGTTGCAATAATGATTTGTCCAAATTGCAAAGTAGAATACGAAAAAGGTTATACAAAGTGCAGTGACTGTCATATAGATCTTGTTGAACGAGCTGATCTTCCCCAACATGTAAACAGGATATCCCAAAGAGGATTATCTATGTTGAAATTCGGAATAGTTCTTCTGTTTGTATGCATGTTTGAACTAATGACAGTAATAACCTTATATGATTCAAACATAATTCGCAGGATATACGGTGAAGGCTCCGGGGGAATTTTAAGTTATATGAATCCGATCATAAAGCTTTTACTTGGGGTTCAATTCATTATTTCATTGTTTGTTTTGATTTACGGATTTTGCTCAAAAGAAAGGAATTAATAAAGGGGAGTGCCTCGGCGGCACTCCCCTTTTACTTATCTTATTTCATTACAATAACTACATTATGCTCTGTTCCAGCATCAAATACAGGTATCTTTTCTGCTTCAACACCGTCTACAATTATCTTTGCTACCCCTGCACAGACCCTGTTGGGATTTTGTACTTCTATATTATAAGTCGCACCCCTAAATACCCTTGTAGCTTTAAAACCCTTCCAGCTTGAAGGTATACATGGATCAACCGTAAGTGAATCATAGTTTGCCCTTATACCAAGTATATACTGGCTGGAAGCTACCATATTCCATGCAGCTGTTCCTGAAAGCCAGGAATTTCTTCCTATTCCAAATTGAGGATGTTCCTTGCCCAAAATATTCTGACAGTATACGTAAGGCTCTACCTCATATAACTCCGCATCATCATTTCTTTTGCCCGGCAAAATCTGATCGTAATACATGAAAGCCTTGTCCCCGTTACCAAGCATTACTTCTGATATCATTACCCATGGGTTTGTGTGAAGGAAAATTCCTCCATTCTCCTTCGCTCCCGGAGGATATGTAGTTACTCCTCCTTTTGTGGTGTCATGCTCAGTGTAAGCAGGATACATAGTAACAATCCCGTATTTTGAATTGAGATACTTCTCAACGGATTCCATGGACTGATTTGCTCTTTCATTTTCTGCTACCTTACTTAATACAGCCCAAGATTGTGAATTTATAAATATTTTGCCAAACTTGTTCTCCTTGGAACCAAGAGGTTGGCTGTTGTCGTCAAAGGCCCTCTTATACCATTCTCCATCCCAACATGTATTATTTATAGCATTCTTCATATCCTCATACATGTTTGAATATTTTCCTATCATATCAGTCTTATTTAAGAATTCAAGTATTTCAATCATTTCTATTAATGCCCTGCAATAAAGCATTGATGTAAATACGCTTTCGGCAACGCCCTTACCTGTATCAAGGTTAAGTGTGTCATTCCAGTCAGCACGACCCGCCAAAGCAATATTGTGAGGACCACGGTTATTGTTTGTAAATTCCAACGCCATATCAAGGTGCTGCATTACTGTCTGGGAGGTTATTTTATCGTTATACGGAATCTCCATGTTAAGGAAATCAAAATCTCCCGTTTCCTTTATATATGCATTTACAGCAAGTATCAGCCACAAATGGTCATCGGAATACCAGTCAAATTTTTTAACAGGAGCATCCCCCTGTCCACCTTCCCCTGTAAGCGGGAAGAACAGATGATATGCCCTTCCGTCTGTATACTGGCATTTGAGAAGCTTTATTATAAGCTCCTTCGCCTCAGCAGGTATAGTATGCATTACCCCTAGAGAATCCTGGGCACTATCTCTGATACCCATACCCCTTCCAAGACCTAATTGATACAGTGAAACAAATCTTGACCAGTTGAAGGTTGTTTTACACTGATACTGATTCCATATATTCACGAAAAGATTCATATCCTCATCAGGTGTTTCAACACTGAGCTTGGAGGTAAAATCAACCCATGAAGCCTGTAGTCTGCTGAAAGCTGCCTTAGCATTTTCAGGCTGTAGATATTCCTTTATATCATTTTTTATTTCTGATTTTTCTTCTGCAAACCCAAGTACAAAAACTAACTCACGCTCTTCATTGGGGCCAAGGTCACAGTCAATGCAGAAGGCTCCTACTCCGTTTGCCCTGTAGGATATGGAGTTACTGCAGCCTCCCTGTTCTACGGCAATAGGGTTGCTTTCCGATCTATACTTTCCTATAAAGGTTTCCAGATTAGTATCAAAGCTGCTTACTTTTTCACCTGTTGCAAAAAAAGCAGCATTGTCACTGATGTGGTGAGGATGATAAGTTATAATTCCGTCATTGAACCTACCCTGATTAATCTGCTGAACCCAGTCAACATTTTGCTGATCCATAATTGCCTCCCAGAAGCAGAATTCTGAGTATGCAAAAACCTGTAAATTCTGCTTTACGTTCCGGGTATTGGATACTTTAACATACCATAATTCAAAGTTCTTATCGTCCGGTACAAAATATGTAACCTCTCCTATGACTCCCTTATATTCTCCTGTCAGAACAGTGTAGCCCATGCCGTGACGGCAGCTGTAACTGTCCAACTTTTTCTGGACAGGTTGATATCCAGGGTTCCAGTACTCCCCCGTATCCTTGTTCCTTATGTAAATATACCTTCCCGGTCTGTCCATTGGTATATTGTTGTATCTGTAGCGTGTTACCCTGCGGTTCTGAGGATCCTTATGAAAACTGTATCCTCCTCCCGTATTGGAAACAATCCCCCCGTAATTTCCGCTGCCTATGTAATTAATCCATGGCGTTGGCGTGTCAGGCCTTGTTACAACATATTCCCTATTCTTTCGGTCAAAATATCCGAACCTCATGTTTACCCCCTCCGCATGCTTGGGAACGTTCCCATTTTATGCTGAAATAAATTTATTTTTTAAGCGTAAAGCTATTTCTGTTCACAACAAGAAGTGCCATGAAATATTTCTGTTTCAAATGAAATAATCTGAGACTTTGCATTTATATCGTCAATATTTGTCATCATTAAACGTATTGCAGCCTCAGCTACTTTTTCCATAGGCTGTTTCATGGAAGTCAGCCTTATATTGGATGGTATGAATTTTAGTATATCGTAAATATTATCAAAACCAACAACGGATAAATCCCTTGGAATGCTTAATCCTAATTCTGAAGCCCTTTGGATAACCTCATATCCCTGCATATCGTTAAATGTAAATATTGCAGTGGGAGGTTCCTTTAATCTTAACAATCGGTCTGCTGCTCTATAGCCGCTTTGCTCGCCGGAATCTGTATGTATGATGTATTCCTTATTGTAGGAAATACCATTTTTATTTAAGGACTTTATGTAACCGTTAAACCTTTCCAATGCGGCTTTGTGGTTTATATTTCCGGTAATATGTGCAACTTTACGATGTCCCAGTTCCACCAGATAATTGACAGCATTTTCTGCTCCCGAGAAGTTGTCAATTATTACATCATTTACCTTTATGTCATTAAAGTAATTCTCTATTAATACTAATGGAAACCCCGCATTAAGAGTTTTCTTAACCAGTTCCCTGTCTCTTGCGTCACTTCCAAAAAGTATAAGCCCGTCTGCTGCACCTCCAGTGAAATACTGAACATATCTGGATTTGGAATCAAAATTATCATTTGAGCTACAAAAGACTACATTATAATTGTATTGGGCAGCAAATTTTTCCAGATAGTTTGCAAGTTTGAGATACACAGAAGCATTAAACTCATTTAAAACAACGCCAATAACTCCGGATTTTCTTGAAACTAGACTTCTGGCAGCATGATTTGGAACGTAATTAAGCTTTTTTATGGCCTCCTGTACCTTTAGTCGGGTTTCTTCCCTGACTCCTGACTGGTTGTTTATTACTCTGGAAACCGTCGTCTTTGATACTCCTGCCATTCTGGCTATATCAAAAATATTGTTCAAAAGTGCCTCCATCAAAATTTCAGACTAAGTTATGGGAACGTTCCCAACTAAGAATATTATATATGTGATTTGTTATTACTACAAGTATTTGTAACAATTTTATATAATTTGCTGTCTTACTATTTCGTATATCATAATAGAAGCAGCAACGGAAGCGTTTAATGATTCAGCTTTGCCCGGCATGGGTATTTTTACGAGGCTATCAGCCATATTGGCAGTTTCATCAGAAATTCCGTTTGCCTCATTGCCTACAATAATGGCACTCCTGCCTGTCAGGTCCTCCTGAAAATAGTTGTTTTTTCCCGACAAATGAGAAGCTATTACCTTGTAGCCGTTTAGTTTTAGGACTTGGATAGTTTCTGTAATATTCAATCCTTCAAATATCGGGACATGGAAAACAGAACCCATTGTAGATCTGAGAACTTTTGGAGAATAAAGATCAACACAGCCTTTTGACATAAGTACTGCTGATATTCCCCCAGCATCTGCGGTCCTTATGATGGTTCCTGCATTGCCGGGGTCTTGAAGACAATCTAATATCACAACAGAGCTTCCCTCTGAAATAACCCTATCAAAATCATATTTATTTTTTTTAAGAACTGCAAGAATACCTTGTGGTGTCTGCGTATCAGAGACTTCTTTAAATAATTTCTCAGGAACCAAGCTTATGTCGCTACAAACACCTTTAACTTTTTCTATTAATTCACTGCCCCCATTAAGGCTTTCCAACTTGTCTGAAATTATTATTTTTGATATAACCTGTCCGTTGTCAATGGCATCGCTAACAAAGCGTATTCCTTCTACAAAATATAAGCCCAGAGCATCCCTGTTTTTCTTCAGATGTAGTGACTTAATTTCCTTTAAAGTTGAATTCTGATTGCTTTGTATAAAGTTCATATATGTTTATTCCTCCGAAAATTGTACTAACTATTTATTTAGAAACTTATTACAAATATCAAAAGCGTTATATTGCGTGCCTATCATAAGGATACCGTTTTCCTTGGCTTTTTTTAGTGTCAGCTCCTCCACAGAAATCCCTTCCGGGATAATAACACAGGCAACTTCGGTTAAAAGCGCAACAGCGGGAACATTCACATTCGTTAGTACAGTTATCCATGCATCGCCTTTTTTGGCATGAGACATAACCCAGCTCAATAAATCGCATATGTATATATTTTCAATAGTAATATCTTTTGCATTATCCGTTAATACTTTACCGTCTATTTTTATTAAAAAACTTTCCAGCGTCATATATTTCCTCCGTTAATACCGGACTTGGAAAAACCACTTACAGGGCTGCTCTGCCGTTATCGACAAACATTTGTCCTATAAAGCAGAACAGCACTAAAATGCTTTTGAAATTTAAAAGAAGCAGCTTCCACCAATAAACTCCTTGACTATAGAATTATTGGGAACATCCTTTGCGTCTATAGGCAGAAAGTAACTTAAAAACTCTATTAATCTTTTTACTTCAGAATATCTTTCATTATCAGGTCCTAGTTTAAGCAACAAAGGTTCTGCATATACTTTTAACAGACAAAGCTCATAGACAAGAGAGGAATTAAACATAATGTCTGCATTTTCCTGAAACGGGAATATGTTTTTTTCCTCACCTCTTCGCACGGAAGGCCACCTATTTATTGTATTAATTGCTGAGCACCCTCTGAACTGGTTATCTCTTACAATTCTCCTTAAGACTCTGGTATCAGTAGACGGTATTCTATTATGATCGTCTATATTAATTGACGTTAATGCACTGACATAGATTTTATATTTATCTTCGCAGGACACTGCTTCCGTCAACTTGTCATTCAGTCCGTGTATTCCTTCTATTACAAGGATATTATTATCCTTCATAATCATTTTTTTACCTACGTGCTCTCTTGAACCTGTCTCGAAATTATAGATAGGTATTTCAACTTCATTACCCTTTAGCAACTGGGAAAGATGTTCATTAAACAACTCAACATCAATAGCTTCAAGTGCCTCATAATCAAATTCTCCATCTTCATCTATAGGAGTTCTGTCCCTGTTTACAAAATAGTTATCAAGGGAAATCGTTCTTGGCACGTAGCCGTTAACCCTCAATTGAATACCTAATCTGTTTGCAAATGTAGTTTTTCCTGACGATGATGGGCCTGAAATAAGTACAATTCTTTTTTCTTCTTCATGATTGGTAATTTTGTCTGCTATTTGCGCAATTTTCTTCTCATGCAGGGCTTCGCTTACTCTAATTAAGTTTCCGATTTCACCGGACCTTACAATTTCATTAAGAGATCCGATATTTTCAACCCCTAATATTCTCACCCATTTTTTGTATTCAATAAATACGTTAAACAGTTTTTTCTGTTCTGTAAAGGTTTGCAGTCTGCATGGGTCTGTCTTTGATGGAAACTGAATGACTACACCGGGTTTATGAAACTGTAGCGCAAAACAGTTGATATATCCTGTGTCAGGTACCATGTACCCATAGTAGTAGTCTTCATAACCACCGCAATTATAAAAAGTCACATAGGGCTTCTTCCTGTGTTCCAGCACCTCGTACTTGTCAAGCTTGCCGCTTTCCTTATACAGTTTTCTCGCACATTCTGTTGAAATCTCCTTTTTTTCAAAAGGTATTTTCTGGGAGACTATCTCCCTCATTCTTTTCTCAACTAACTCAATATCGTCTTCTGTAAGTTCATCCTTGCCGGCTATCTCACAGTAAACGCCATTACTCATAGGATGGCTAATAACTGCCTTTCTATCTGGAAATACATCGTGAACTGCCATAATAAATATAAAATACAGGCTTCTCCTGTAAATCCTCATGCCGTCTTCGTCGGTTAAATCTATAAAACCTATTTCAGCATCTTCTTTTATGCTGAAACTGAGTTCCTTAATATCGTTATTAACTCTAGCTGCAACAATAGTTGATACATATTCCTTTGCAAAGCGTTTACTTAACTCCAGCAAAGTAACTTTATCCTCTAATTCATACTTTTGATTATTTATAGTAACATATATTTGACCGTTATTCATTCAAAACCTCCGAATGCTTTATTAAATATGACTTTATATAACATTTACCTAATTATACTATTCTATAAAAGATTTTAAATACCCTTTACATTATTTATAGATGCTTTATGTTATCTTTGGTAAATTTTAACACATAGTATGTAACATTGTAAGAGGATTTCAGAATTTTTTCGATTTTTATATTTAATATAGTAGCGATAATTAAAGTAATCATTACTATTTGACAGTATCATGGCTATAATATACAATGAAACGTGGTTATAAATAGAATTCGAGAGGTTATAAAAGATGCCTGATTTAAAAAGTGAAATAAAAAAAGAAGTATCCCGTAGAAAAACTTTTGCTATTATTTCTCACCCTGACGCAGGAAAAACCACCTTGACCGAGAAACTTCTCCTTTACGGGGGAGCTATCAGACTTGCGGGTTCCGTTAAGGCAAGAAAAGCTAATAAATACGCTGTGTCCGACTGGATGGAGATTGAAAAGCAAAGAGGAATTTCCGTTACCTCCAGTGTAATGCAGTTTGAATATAACGATTATTGTATCAATATATTGGATACACCCGGTCACCAAGACTTCAGTGAGGATACTTACAGAACACTTGTTGCTGCGGATAGTGCAGTCATGCTCATCGATGGAGCAAAGGGTGTGGAAGCACAGACTATAAAGCTTTTTCATGTTTGTAAATTGAGGGGTATACCCATTTTTACATTTGTAAATAAAATGGACCGTGCTAGTAAGGACCCATTTGAACTTATGGAGGAAATTGAACAGGTTCTCGGAATCCGTTCCTACCCCATGAACTGGCCTATAGGTACAGAGGGAGATTTTAAAGGTATTTATAATAGAAATCTCTCACAAATAGAACTTTTTGACGGCGGTTCACATGGACAAACTCAGGTTTCCTCAAAAGTGGGTAAAGTTGATGATAAGGTATTTGCAGAACTTTTAGGTAGCCATTACCATGACAAGCTTTGTGAAGATATAGATTTGCTGGATATGGCTGGAGACGAGTTTGATATAGAAAAAATACGCAGTGGAGAGCTGACACCTATGTTTTTCGGAAGTGCCATGACCAATTTCGGTGTACAACCATTCCTTGAATCATTTCTGGAATTGGCTCCTTCACCCGGAATTAAGACAACTTCCAATGGTGAAATCTCTCCTGATAGTGACAAGTTCTCAGGATTTATATTTAAGATTCAAGCAAACATGAATCCTACTCACAGGGACAGGCTTGCTTTTATAAGAATATGTTCCGGAAAGTTTACAAAAGGTATGACTGTAAAACACGTAAATGCCGGCAAGGATGTACGTCTTTCTCAGCCTCAGCAGTTTATGGCTCAGGAGAGAACAATTGTAGAAGAAGCTTATCCCGGTGACATTATCGGTTTATTTGATCCCGGCATTTTCAATTTGGGCGATACCTTATATGAAGGAAACGGAAACGTCAGGTTTGAAGGTATTCCTATCTTCCCTGCCGAATTTTTTGCAAGGGTTTCTCCTGCCGACACAATGAAAAGAAAGCAGTTTATTAAGGGAATAGACCAGTTGTCCGAGGAAGGTGCCATACAGGTATTCAAACAGATTGATATAGGTATAGAGGCACTGATAATAGGAGTTGTAGGTGCTTTGCAGTTTGAAGTCCTAGAATACAGACTGAAAAATGAATACAGTGTTACTCTCCGTGTACAGAATCTTCCTTTCAGACACGCCAGGTGGATTGAAAATGAAGGTCTTGACCCCAGAAAATTAAACTTGCCAAGTACATCTATTATTGTTGAGGATAAGGAAGGAAGAAATTCCATTTTATTTGAAAACGAATGGTCTATACGTATGGCAGAAGAAAGAAACAAAGACCTTAAACTAATTGATATAGCAACACAAGATTTTAAAGTTCAAAAATAATAAAATAATTTTTTTGATAAAGCTTGACAAAAAGTGCAAACCCCTTTATAATAGGTTTTGCGCTTGACGTTGGGATGTAGCCAAGCCGGTAAGGCACCAGACTTTGACTCTGGCATTTCGTTGGTTCGAGTCCAGCCATCCCAGCCATTTGACCCATTAGCTCAGTTGGC
>JAEWCZ010000086.1 GCA_023390335.1 Bacillota bacterium
CGATTTCGGAATTTTTTCGAGTTCCTTTACATGTTTATCACTGTTTACTTTTCAAAGTCCATAAAGCCTTCTTACGACTGCTTTGTAAGGTTCTTGCTGTTTGCTTGCCGCAATCAGCTTAATTATAATAACACGCTGATACTTCACTGTCAACACTTTTTTTACAATTTAATTATAATCTTAAAAATATTGTATTAAAAATGCCTTCTCCGTAACAACGGCTTGTTTAGAATATCATAATTGCACTTTTATTGTCAACAAATTGTTTTACCATGTAGCTACCATTTTCGACTATTATTTTAAATTATATGTTTTTTATACCTATGTTCTAATTTATTCTTTCATTTTCTCAACATTATTAGGTTGTTGCGTGTCAAGGTTTTTAATAATTGAAACTTTATTGCCACATTTATTAAACTTCATTTTGTCACATAGTTCTCGAACTATAACCAATCCTCTGCCATGGTCACAATACAGATTATTTACACATTCCAAATCTTTATTAATCAAAGCTGTTTTTGTATGGTTGAAACCGCTGCCCTCATCCATTACACTCACATATAAGTAATTGTCTATTATTTTAAAGGTTACGTACGTATTCTTACAATCATTGCACTTATTGCCATGCTGTACAGCATTTACAATTAATTCATTGAGTATAACTTTTATTTCAAATATTACATCTTCACATACACAATGATCTATTGTGATGTAATCAAGAATTAGAGTAACGATATCGGATACATTAACAGGGTCGTTGACGATATAAGTAATAGCTCTCACAATTACACCTGCCTAAAATTTGTTATATTATATAATACCCGTATTTTTAAGGTGTAAACAAGGATATACCTACTTAAGATAGGTTCTGAATTTATCAAGTATTTTCTTCTCCATTCTTGAAATGTACATCTGTGAAACTCCAAGTATTTCAGCTATTTGTTTCTGAGTCTTGTTTTGAATATATCTGTATGTAATAAACTCTCTTTCAACGTCATTAAAAGATGTCAGCGCTTTTTGAATAAAATCTTTGTTATCTATCATCTCATATGTTTTCTCGTCGTAGCCCAATGTATCACCCAACTCGGAATCATTATCCTGATTAATTGTTTGATCCAGAGATCTAACTATACTGGAACTTCCGGCTTCTAATATCTCAAGCACTGTTTCAACCGGTATTCCCATGTATTCAGCTATTTCATCGGCCCTTGGTACTCTACTAAACTTTTGTGTAAGTTCATCTCTTGCCTTGTTTACTCCCTGCCGGGATTCATATATTCTTCTTGGTATCTTTATTGTTGTGCTTTTGTCCCTGAAAAATCTTTTTATTTCACCTAGTATTGTCGGAGTTGCAAAACTTATAAACTTTACCCCCTTGTCCGGACTAAATCTTTCTACAGCCTTTATTAAGGCAAGACAAGCAACTTGGTATATGTCATCAAAGTCTACTCCTCGATTTAAGAACTTTTTTGACAAGTACTCTGCAAGACCAAGGTAATTTGATACAATATCATTTCTACAATCCAGGTTTCCTGTACTTATGTATTTAGAAAATAATTCTGCTTCATCGTATATTGTATTTTGAGTTTTGTTTTCCATAGCTATACTCCAATCTTTTTCATCATTACTATGGAATGATCATCATTACATAGCTCTACAGAGTCCATTAGAGCCTTCATAATATATAGTCCATATTCATTTTCTATAGATTGTTGAAAACAATTCAGGGTACTGTTTTCTGCTGTGAATGTTATTTTTAGATAATCAGGATTGATATTAAAGGATATTCTGTATTGACTTATGTCCTTCTGCGCTCTAGACAGTATTATATTACATACTTCTGATACAGCTACCTTTATATCTTCAACTTCATCAATATTAAAACCTGCTCTGGTTGAAACACTTGATGCGGTTAATCTTGCTGTACTTACATATTCATTTTTTGCGGGTAAGATAAGTACCACATTATCGTTTGATATATTTTCCATTGGTTTTCTCCTCATTTACATTTTCTATTTCTTTAGTTAGAAAAAAGGTACACGGTAATGTGTACCCTCTCTATTATATTTTTTATTTATTCGATTTTAAACAACTTGTCCAAACCGGTAATGAGAAATAACTTCTTGATATTATCCTTTAGGTTACAAATGTATATGTGATTGTCCTCTTTTCTAACCTCTTTAAGTGCTCCTACAAGTATGCCCAGTCCTGTGCTGTCTATATAAGTAAGTTCCTTGCAATCTATATAGAGATCACCATTACAGGATTTAACCGCCTCATTTAGTTCATTTTTAAAATTCTGTGATGTATATATGTCAATTTCGCCTGACAAAACTATATGACATTTACTTCCATCCAATATTTTTTGGACATTCAAATCGCTATGTTCCATGTTACTACCCCCTTTACCGACATTTTACTACACAGTTACTTTGCAAATAACTTTATTAACTTTTTAATAAGGTCAAAGTTTTCCGGCTCTGCTCGTACAGCTAGTATTTTTTCAGGTCCTAAAACATCAACATCTTTAAAGAATTCACTGTTAGTCACGTCTATTCCGTATAATTTAGGCTCAGCATCTCTATAGGATTTAACCGTTCTCTTTTCTTTCGGGTCCTGTGGCTGATTCCACTCTTCTACAACCTTTAGCTTAAGATAGTTACTTGACTCAGTATCTATTCTGAAGTCCCTGGCTATATCATCCATGGCCATAAAAGCACCGTCAGAAGCATATTGATCAAATACATATTTGCTTAACAAAAATACATCTGTATCCGAAGCTGCAAAAAGAACCATTGCTTTTTGTATATACATTGATGAATTCGGGTCATTAATTCTGTTACTAAGCATTACCGTTTCCAACCCGACTTCCTTTATTTCAGGCAAACTCTTTGTTATTTTCTGCTTAAATGTATCTGTTGCCTGTTCGTGCACTTCACCTAGAATTCCTATGGTTATATCAGGTTTTACTTTGGTTACAATGGAATATACTGATGCTGCTATAATTATAACAGCTATAATGCTTATCAATATGTGATACTTATGGTAATGGAAAAAGTTATCCACCTTTTTCCTATCCATTCCTGCCTTTACAAAAGCTTTATCAACATATGTTTCCTTTTTTGGTGAATTTGGCTCTTCTACCTCATAACCCATAAGGATTTTATAAGCATCAGTCTTCTTTTGGAAGTCTTCCTCAGCTTCTTTTGTCAAAGTACCATCCATTTTCATTTTACGATGCTTTTTTAAGATTACGTCATATTTTTTTTCAATATCTTCTTTTGATGAATTCATGGGTATTCCCATTATCGTTCTTGATTCTTTTTTTGTGTACTTCAATTTAACCTCCACGACCAGTTAAAGTCCGCCAATTACCACTAGGATTTTCATATGTTATTATTGCCAAGGTTAATCTCTTGGTTTCATTGTAGGGAATAGCAGGATGTCTCTGATAGATGCAGAATCAGTCAATAGTATTATTAATCTGTCAACACCTATTCCCAATCCACCTGTTGGTGGCATTCCATACTCCAGTGCTGTAACATAATCGTCATCCATCATGTTTGCTTCTTCGTCTCCGGAATCCCTCTTTTTCACCTGGCTGATAAATCTTTCTTTTTGATCAATAGGGTCGTTTAACTCAGAATATGCATTACCCATTTCTCGTCCTGTAATGAAGAATTCAAAGCGTTCTGTTAATTCAGGGCAATCCGGCTTCCTTTTTGTAAGAGGAGATATTTCTACCGGATAGTCATATATAAATGTAGGTTGAACCAGGTTACTTTCTACAAATTCTTCAAACATAACATTTAATATTTCTCCGCGAACCATACCCTCTTTTACATGAACTTTTTTGGATTCTGCGGCTGCTTTTGCTTCTTCATCGGTTTTTATTGTGTCGAAGTCAATTCCTGAGTATTTTTTTACTGCTTCTATCATAGTCATTCTGTTCCAAGGCGGAGTAAGATCAATTTCCTGTCCCTGATACTGAATCTTAGTTGTACCTAATGTTTCCATTGCTACAGTCGAAATAAGGTTTTCTGTAAGTTCCATCATACCCTTGTAGTCATTGTATGCTTCATACACTTCCATCATTGTAAACTCAGGATTATGCTTTACAGACATACCTTCATTTCTGAACATTCTTCCCATTTCATATACTTTTTCCATTCCACCTACTATAAGCCTCTTTAAGTAGAGTTCAGGCGCAATTCTCAAGTACATATCTATGTCCAATGTATTGTGGTGTGTTATAAATGGCCTTGCAGTCGCCCCTCCGGGAATTGTGTTCAACAATGGTGTATCAACTTCAAGAAATCCTCTGTTATCAAGGAATTTTCTTATTGATTTGATTATTTTACTTCTTAATATAAAAGTATTTTTAACTTCAGGGTTTACGATTAAATCTACATACCTTTGCCTGTATCTTAAATCTGTATCTTTTAAGCCATGCCACTTTTCAGGTAATGGAAGCAATGACTTTGATAAAAGATTGATTTCTTTTACCTTGATTGATATTTCTCCCTTATGGGTCTTGAATATCTCTCCCTTTACACCTACTATATCGCCAATGTCATATTTTTTAAACATTTCATATACTTCATCTCCAACTTCGTCTTTTCTGACATAAAGTTGAATTTTTCCATCCCTGTCCTGAAGATCACAAAACCCTGCCTTACCCATGCCGCGCTTTGACATTAACCTTCCTGCTATAGAAGTGGTTTGACCTTCCTGTGCCTCAAAATTATCAATAATATTTTTAGTTGAATTTGTTACATCATATTTTACTATCTTAAAAGGATCACAGTCTTTATCCTGTAAATCCTTTAGCTTGGCACGCCTTACTTTTAGTATCTCACTTAAATCCTCTTCACTTTGTTGATTCTCCTGAATATTCTCTTCTGACATTATGTCCTCCTATTTATATATTTAAGTATTTAATTGTTTTCTTTATAAAAAACAGTTTACATTGTAATGTAAACTGTAAGTATAATTATATATTAATTTTGCTTTTTGTGGCAACACATATTGTATTGTTTCTACTTTGATATCTCAAGTATCTTAAATTTTAATACTCCATCAGGAACTTGCACTTCAACTGTTTCACCTTTTTTGTGTCCAATCAATGCAGCACCTACAGGAGACTCATTAGAAATCTTTGATTTAAGAGGATTAGCTTCTGTAGAACCAACAATCAAGTATTCTACTTCTTCATCAAACTCAATATCAAAAATCTTAACCTTGGAACCAAGGCTGACAACATCAGTTTTTACTTCATCTTCATCTATTATTCTGGCATGCTTGAGCATGGATTCAAGTTGTACAATCCTGCCTTCTACTTGTGCCTGTTCGTTTTTAGCTTCATCATACTCAGAATTTTCAGAAATATCACCAAATGAAAGAGCCTGTTTTATTCTCTCGGCTACTTCCTTTCTTTTAGTTCCTCTCAAAAATTCTAATTCTTCTTCCAGCTTCTTTAAGCCTTCGTAGGTTAAAACGACTTCTTTTGCTGACATTTGAAGCCCTCTCCTTTACCATTAATTTTTTCTGCTAGACCTATAAATATTAATTAAAATACAAACTTTCTTTTCCCCTAATATAATATTCAATTAATTGACTTATATTAATATACATGGAATAAAAATTAAATTATGTTCCTGACGGCAGTAGTACCTTTGATGTCAGGTTAGCTATATTGCTAACTAATTATAGATTACATATATAATAATGTCAAGAATGTTTCATCCAATATTTTACATATATTTATATGGATTATCATCGAATACTTATATAATTATCTCTATATATTTTAATAATATAATTCCAAAATTAAGAAGATATTTCCTTGTCCTTTAGAATTACATCATGTGCTCCGCCTTCTTTGATGCTTGTTGCAGATACCAGCGTTATTCTAGCTTTCTGCTGAAGGTCTGATACCGATAAGGCACCGCAGTTGCACATTGTTGATTTTATCTTGTATATTGTAGTATCAAGATTGTCCTTCAATTTACCCGCATAAGGAACGTATGAGTCAACTCCCTCTTCAAAGCCAAGCTTTGCTTCTCCGCCCATATCATATCTTTGCCAGTTTCTTGCACGGTTCGATCCCTCTCCCCAGTATTCCTTTACAAAATTTCCTCCAACCTTTAACTTTCTGGTTGGACTTTCGTCAAATCTTGCAAAATATCTTCCCAGCATTATAAAATCAGCACCCATTGCCAAAGCAAGTACCATGTGATAATCATGTACTATACCACCGTCAGAACATATAGGTACGTATATTCCTGTCTCTTTCATGTATTCGTCCCTTGCAGCAGATACCTCAATAAGTGAGGATGCCTGTCCTCGTCCGATACCTTTTTGTTCTCTTGTTATGCATATAGAACCACCACCGATACCAACCTTTATAAAATCAGCACCTGCGTTTACCAAATACCTGAACCCTTCTTTGTCTACAACATTTCCTGCACCAACTTTTACTTCTCCATTATATGTTTCCTTAATCCATTTAATTGTATCTGACTGCCATTCACTGTACCCATCGGATGAGTCGATACAAACGATATCTACTCCGGCTTCAACCAGTGTAGCTACTCTTTCCTTGTAATCACGGGTATTTATACCTGCTCCCACTATAAGACTCTTGCTTTCATCTAACAATTCGTTTGGATTTTCCTTATGGCTGTCATAGTCTTTTCTGAAAACAAAATACATTAATTTTTGATTACTGTCTATTATTGGAAGACAATTTAGCTTATGTTCCCATATTAAATCATTTGCTTCTTTTAATGATGTTTTTTCATTTCCATATATCAGTTGGGAAAAAGGAGTCATAAAAGTACTTATTTTTTCATCCAGCGATGCTCTGCTAAGTCTGTAATCCCTGCTGGTAACTATTCCAAGAAGCTTACCTGTAGGTGTTCCGTCTTCTGTAATAGCGATGGTAGAGTGTCCCGTTTTTTGTTTCATTGCCACTACATCTCGAAGTGTATTGTCCGGATGAAGATTACTATCGCTTAAAACAAAACCGGCTTTATATTTCTTAACCTTCCTTACCATTTCAGCCTGACTTTCGATGCTTTGTGATCCATATATGAATGATATACCCCCGCACTTTGCCAATGCAATTGCCATGTTGTTATCCGAAACAGACTGCATTATTGCGGAAGCAACCGGTATATTTAACTCAAGAGAAGGTTTTTCCCCTACTTTATGTTTAACTATCGGTGTCTTTAAAACAACATTATCCGGTATGCATTCCTTTGTACTAAGGTTTGGAACTAAGAGGTATTCACTAAAAGTCCTCGAAGGTTCATTGTAATAAAAAGCCATTATTTATATTTCCTCCTTATAAAACATTTGTAAATTATTTAAATATTATAATACTATTTGCCATTGTTATTCAAAAAGCAAAGAACAAAAACGTCCTTTGCCTTAGGTTTCAAATTTATTCAAAAACCTTTCTTGGAATATATTTCTTAAATGATTCGATCATCTTGGGATGTGGTTCAAAAAATACAAGCATTTTCTCGCCGTCTTTTACTGTAGAAATAAAGTAAACTTCATTTGAATCCATTGATGTTACAGCATTTAACCGTTTTTTGGCAGTTTCATAGCTTTGATTATATTGCCCGCTTGTCATTTTTGCGACTATTTCAAAATCCTTGCAGGAACCACTAAATACTCTTTTTCTTTTCCTCTGTGCAATTATCATATCTATATCTAAATCACCATTGGTAACGATATATTCATATTCCACATTTCTGTTTCTTATAAGCATATAGCCCAAATACCCGATTACTACAAGCAATACTGGCATGAAGGTTTGTAGGAAGCTCACTGAACCGACTATCATGATCAGTAGTAACCCGATTAAAATTGTGGCTGCAATTATTAATGAGTCAACAGCGTTTTTTCTACGTTTAACTATTTTTTCCATAAATATATCCATTTTTTATATGACCCTCCTCATTGGAACTAACAATGCATTTTTAAGCTTGTTAAAATAATAATAAATTAACAAGATAATATCAAGTATTTAGTGAAATTATTTTTAATTTTCCAATTAAAGACAAATAGAGGATGACTATTTTGTAGCCATCCTCTATATAACTTTTTTATTTTTAGTACATTCCACCCATTCCGCCTGGCATTCCACCCGGCATAGCTGGTGCCTCAGGTTCTGGTTTATCAGCTACAACACTTTCTGTTGTAAGTACCATTGCTGCTACAGAAGCTGCATTTTGGAGAGCTGATCTTGTAACCTTTGCAGGGTCAACGATTCCGCTTTCAATCATATCTATATATTTTTCGTTAAGTGCATCGAATCCGATACCCTTTTCGCTTGCTTTAATTTTATCTACTATTACTGATCCCTCAAGACCTGCATTTGCTGCTATCTGTCTTACTGGTTCTTCAAGAGCTCTTAATATGATCTGAACACCTGTCTTTTCGTCACCAGAAGTTGTATCGAGTAATTTAGCAACTTCAGGGATAACGTTGATTAACGCTGTTCCACCACCGGCTACAATACCTTCTTCAACGGCAGCTCTTGTTGCAGCAAGCGCATCTTCAATTCTCAGTTTCTTTTCCTTCATTTCAGTCTCAGTTGCAGCACCAACCTGAATTACAGCTACACCGCCTGACAGCTTTGCAAGTCTTTCTTGAAGCTTTTCTCTGTCAAAGTCTGATGTTGTATCTTCAATCTGAGTTTTGATGGAGTTAATTCTTGTCTTTATGTCTTCAGCTTTTCCTGCTCCATCAACTATTATTGTATTTTCCTTTTGTATAATTACCTGTCTTGCTTTACCAAGTTGAGTTATCTGTGTTTCCTTGAGTTCAAGACCCAATTCTTCAGTGATAACTTCTCCGCCTGTCAATATTGCTATATCTTGAAGCATAGCTTTTCTTCTGTCACCGAAACCAGGTGCCTTAACTGCTACGCAAGTAAATGTTCCTCTTAATTTGTTCAGGATAAGAGTTGTAAGAGCTTCTCCTTCCATATCTTCTGCGATTATAAGAAGCTTCTTTCCCTGTTGTACAATTTGTTCAAGTATTGGAAGTATATCCTGAATATTTGTTATTTTCTTGTCAGTTATAAGGATATATGGGTCATCCAAAACTGCTTCCATCTTATCAGTATCTGTAACCATGTAAGCTGAAAGGTATCCTCTGTCGAACTGCATACCTTCAACTACTTCAAGGTTTGTTCCCATAGTCTTTGATTCTTCTACAGTGATAACACCGTCATTTGTTACTCTCTCCATTGCATCAGCAATAAGTGTACCTATTAAGTCCTCATTTGCGGATATAGTTGCAACTCTTGCGATGTCTTCCTTGCCTTTGATTTTACGGCTGTTTGCTTTGATTCCTGCGACAGCTGTATCAACAGCTTTCTGCAAACCTTTCTTCAAGATCATTGGGTTTGCTCCAGCAGCAACGTTCTTCATACCTTCTCTGATTATTGCCTGTGCAAGTAAAGTTGCTGTTGTAGTACCGTCACCGGCTACATCATTTGTCTTTGTAGCAACTTCTTTAACAAGCTGTGCACCCATATTTTCAAATTTGTCTTCTAGTTCAACTTCTTTTGCTATAGTAACACCATCGTTTGTTATCAATGGTGAGCCGAATTTCTTATCTAAAACAACATTTCTTCCCTTAGGTCCAAGGGTAACTTTTACTGTATCAGCTAATTGGTTAACACCTTTTTCAAGTGCGCGTCTAGCTTCTTCGCCAAATTTAATTTCCTTTGCCATTTCTCTTACCTCCCGTTATAATTATTCAACAATTGCGAGGATATCGCTCTGCTTCAATATTGTATATTCCTGACCGTCAAATTTTACTTCTGTTCCGGAATATTTGCTGGTAAGTACTCTGTCTCCAACTTTAACTTCCATTTTAACTTCTTTTCCGTCTACAACTGTACCAGGACCTACTGCAACTACCTCTGCTACTTGTGGCTTTTCCTTTGCACTTCCTGGTAATACGATTCCACTTTTAGTAGTTTCTTCGCTCTCAAGCATTTTAATAACTACTCTATCGCCTAATGGTTTTATCTTCATTGTTTTACCTCCTTGAATATTTAATGCTTGTAAACTGTTAGCACTCACTAGCACCGAGTGCTAATCATATTTATAATATTATATATTGAATAAAATATTATCAAACGCTTTATAATGATAAATTGAGCAATATTTTGCCATTTAGTTCAATCATGGTTTTATTGCTAATTATTTCTTCCATTTGCTTTATTTTTTTATTAATATCAGATTTTTTGCTTATTTCTCATTTTTCTAAGGGCTTTATTAAATGAAATAGGAGTAATTCCATATTTTTCAATTAATTCCTCTTTATCCATTTCTATAAAATTCTGTTTGCAATAGATATATTCAACTACAGCAGAAAGGGCAATTATATCTTTTTCATTCTCTATCAAAAGCTCTCCTGTATCATTTACTATGTTGTACAACATCTGTATTATTTCCTTTTCGTATTCAGGAGCATACATTATTTCCTTATGCAGCACAGCATACTTAACTATAGAATTATACTTTCCGGGAATTTTCCTGACAGCTCTTTGTCTTGGCCTGGAAGCATTTTGAAATATTTTTATATACCAAGACGGATTGTACATATAATCTTCAGGTTCTCCCATTATATTGAATATTTCCTCATATTCTTCTATAACAGATACTTCTGAGTTTTTTCCTTTTAAAAATTGACTGACCTTTTTGAGCCAGTCTGCAAAATCTACATTTAAAGCATCAATCGATTGTAAATTTTGAATAATTTGAGTTGCCTTATGGTTATTTTTTGTTGCTATATATCCTATAAGCAAAAGAGAATATATAAATAAATCACTGTACTCAACAATATATGTTTCTAACAAGTGAATCAATTCATCTATTTTTTTAAATATTACTAAAGTAGTTGCAATACACAAAAGGTCCTTCCTATTGTAAATGTTTCTATACGGAAGGATCTTTAATAATTTTTCCATTCGGGAATATTTCCGTGTGTAGTATAAGTTATATATTTGCAGACTATTAGCCCAAATGTCCTCACTATATATATTTGTAACTGTGGCGATAAAATTTGATGCACGTTTATAGTTCTGCTTTTCCAACATTATCAGGGTCAGAAGATTACGTGCATCGGAATTCATAGGGTTAAATGCTATTGCTTTATATAGTTCATTTACCGCTTCGCCAGTTTTGCTATTTAAAAGGCTCTTTTGAGCTTTTTTTAAGTTGGTTTGTGACAACCTTAAAAATTTGTTGTCTCCTGCTATGTCATTATATAGTTTTAAATAAAATAACATTTCTGAAACTTCTTGACTGAATTCACCATCACTGTCAAAATAGATATACTTTTCAAAGTATTCAGCTGCTTTTTTCATATCGCCCAGCTCAAAGCAGTTACAACCCATACCGAAATAGCAATCATACATTGTAGGGTCATAGTGTAAAAGTATATCTATAAAAATCCTGTTGGCTTCTTTGGGCCTCTGCATTTCAGAAAGGAAGCATGCTATGTTAAATTTATACTCCATATTCTCAGGACTTAGTTCAGAAGCCTTTACCAGATGTTTGTATGCGTCGTTCAAATTTCTTTTGTTTGCACAACGCAGTCCCTTATAGAAATAAAATTCCGGATTATTCCGATACTCATCGATGCTTAATAAATTATTTTTCACTTATCTTCTTCCTTTTAATTCTCCGTATATGTCTTCAAGAGTGAGGCCTCTTTCTACAAGTAATACCATCAAGTGGTACATTAAATCCGATACTTCGTATCTGATTTCTTCTTTTGATTTGTTCTTTGCCGCGATGATTACTTCGGCAGCCTCTTCCCCTACTTTTTTCAATATCTTGTCCAAGCCTTTTGTGAACAGGTAATTAGTATATGAACCTTCTTTTGGATTAATATTTCTGTCTACTATTACGTTGTAAACTTCATGAAGAATTGCGGCTGTTGGCTTTTCTTCTTCATTCGCTTTCCATTCTCCGTCAACCATTGTTCTGAAAAAGCATGTCTTGTTTCCTGTATGGCAAGCAGCATCTATCTGTTCTGCCTCAATTAAAATTGTATCTCCGTCACAGTCCAACTTTATTGATTTAACAAGCTGAAAGTGGCCTGATGTCTCACCTTTGAGCCATAGCTTGCTGCGGCTGCGGCTATAATAATGAACCTTTCCCGTTTCTATTGTTTTGTCAAAGGCTTCCTCGTCCATATAGGCTACCATTAGGACTTCTTTTGTTTTAGTGTCCTGAGTAACAACGGGGACAAGACCTTTCTCATCAAATTTAACCGAACTCTTTAAGTTATTCATTATTGAACGCCTCCATACACTCATTTATTTATCATAACAAAAAATTTTAAATTATAACAGCTTTTAGCTGCCTTTATTTTTATAGTCTGGTTTCAATACCATTTTCTTTTAAGTAACCCTTTAGATCACGAATTTCCATCTCTCTGAAATGGAATAGTGACGCTGCCAGAACTGCATCTGCTTTTCCTTCCACAAGGGCATCCTTGAAGTGCTCCATTTTACCTGCCCCTCCGGATGCTATGACAGGAATTTTTACATTTTCAGATATTGTTCTTGTTAATTCTATATCATATCCGTCTTTTGTTCCGTCCTTGTCCATGCTTGTTAACAGTATTTCACCGGCTCCAAGTTTCTCGGCCTCCATAGCCCATTCAACGGCATCTTTACCTGTGTTCACTCTCCCGCCGTTGAGATATGTATCCCATCCCGAGCCGTCAGCACGCTTTTTTGCATCTATTGCTAATACTACACACTGGCTTCCGAATTTCCATGCAGCTTCTGATATAAGTTCAGGCCTCTTCAGAGCAGCAGAGTTGACACCAACCTTATCAGCTCCGGCCTTTAGTATCTGACGGAAATCTTCAGCTGTCCTTATTCCTCCTCCAACTGTAAAAGGAATAAATACCTGCTCGGCAACTCTGCTGACAACATCAAGCATTATAGATCTTGCATCTGAAGAAGCAGTAATATCAAGAAAAGTAAGCTCATCAGCACCGGCTTTGTCATAAAATGCAGCTGCTTCCACCGGATCACCGGCATCTATTATATTTACAAACTGTACGCCTTTAACAACTCTCCCTGCATGTACGTCAAGACAGGGAATTATTCTTTTGGTCAGCATAATTTGCTCCTTTTCTTTTGGTTATATGGCTTCTATAGCTTCTTTCAAATTTACATTTCCGGTATAAAGGGCTTTCCCTACAATTACGCCGCTGACTCCAGTTTGCTTTAAGTCAACTATGTCTGTAAGTTTGCTTACTCCTCCGGATGCTATTACGTTCAATGAAACACTGTCGGCCATTTCCTTCATAGCCTGAAGGTTCGGCCCTTTTAGCATACCATCCCTTGATATGTCAGTGTATATAATTGTTTTTGTCCCCAGGGATTCAACCTCCCTTGCAAACTCAACGGCTGTAAAATCACTTGTTTTCTCCCAGCCGTGAATTGCAACCTTCCCGTCCTTTGCATCTATTCCTACAGCAATTTTATCTTTATATTCCTTTAGCGCAGATACCATCATTTCACGGTTATTTACTGCCGATGTCCCAAGTATAACTCTGCTCAAACCTCCAGATAAGTAAGTCTCAATGGTTTCAAGATTTCTTATCCCCCCGCCTATCTGAACAGGGATTTTCAAAGTCTTTGCTATTTGCTTTATAATTTCGGCATTTTCCGATTTTCCTGATCTTGCACCGTCCAAATCAACTACGTGCAGATATTCGGCTCCGAGGCTCTCCCATTTCCTTGCCATATCCACAGGGCTGTCGCCGAAAACAGTTACCTCACTGTAGCTGCCCTGTTGCAGCCTTACACATTTTCCATCTATTATGTCAATTGCGGGATAAATAATCATAGTAAACTGTCAGCCTCCTTGATGCCGCATTGTGATAAAACAAATTGCAGCATTATATCTTTATCAAAGTTTAATCTCAGCAAAATTCTTTAATATTTCAAGTCCTACGTCTCCGCTCTTTTCAGGATGGAACTGTGTTCCCATAATGTTTCCTTTGCAAACAGCGGCATCAAACCCGATTCCATATTTGCACACTGCGGCAACTTCTGAGGTATTTTCAGCAGTCACAAAGTATGAGTGTACAAAATATACATAGCTATTTTGACGTACCCCACTAAAAACACCCTTTTCCTGCCTGATATCGAGGCTATTCCATCCCATATGAGGAACTTTTAGTCCCATGTTAAGGGGAAACTGGTTGACAGAACCCTTTAACAGGCCCAAGCCAGCCACCTTTTCCCCACCTTCAGTGCTGTAATCAAAAAGCAGTTGCATTCCAAGGCATATGCCTAACAAGGGTGTTCCCTTTTGTGCAACCTGCTTTATGATTGATATCATGCCGGTTTTAGCAAGGTTATCCATTGCATCGGCAAATGCACCGACTCCAGGCAGAACAACCTTGTCAGCTGCAAGTATTTCTTCATGGTCTGAGGTTATTTTTGACTCATACCCTATAAAGCTCAATGCCTTGTTTACGCTGGCAAGATTGCCTACACCATAGTCTATAATAGCTATCATAGCTTATCTCCCTGAAACTTTTTGCCTGTAATTCTTTCGTATGCTTCTATATATTTCTCCTCTGTCTTTCTGATTACTTCTTGTGGAAGCTCAGGTGCAGGAGGTTGTTTGTCCCATGTAATACTTTCAAGGTATTCTCTTAAATATTGCTTGTCAAAGCTCTTTTGTGCTCTTCCAGGCTGATATTCATCCATTGCCCAGAATCTTGATGAATCAGGTGTGAACATTTCGTCACCCACAACAAGTTCTCCGTCCAGCATTCCGAATTCAAATTTTGTATCTGCAAGTATGAGTCCTTTGCTTTCAGCATGTTTGCTGGCTTTTTCATACAACTTTAAGCTTGCATCCTTGAGTTTTTGTGCCATTTCTGTTCCTATCTTTTCACAAAGCACTTCAAATGACACATTTATATCGTGGCCTTCTGATTCCTTTGTGGATGGTGTAAATATTGGTTCAGGCAGCTTGTCAGCCTGTTTTAATCCTGCAGGAAGTTTTATACCGCACACGGTACCTGTTTGTTGGTATTCCTTAAGTCCTGATCCTTCCAGATATCCTCTTACAATACATTCGGCAGGAAGCATCTGTACTTTCTTTACTAACATTGAACGGCCCTGCAATTCATCCTTGAAAGCTGCTAATTCTTTTGGATATTTGCTTACATCAGTTGTTATTACATGGTTTCCGATAACATCCTTTGTAAAGTCAAACCAAAATGCAGATATACTATTAAGAACTGTTCCCTTGTTGGGTATCAGTTCATCAAACACCACATCAAAGGCTGAAATTCTGTCTGTTACTACTATCAGGAGCTGATCTCCCAAATCGTATACGTTTCTTACCTTTCCTTTTACAAATAACGGCAACTTGATGAAATCTGTATTGTTTATTAACATTTTACTACCTCCTGTGTATTAATTAACTTTTTATATTACAACGTACCTTTTGTTGACATGACACCTTCTATACGAGTGTCCAGTCTTGTTGCATCGTCGATAGCCCTGCCGAATGCCTTGAACATTGCTTCTATTATGTGGTGGCAGTTTGAACCGTGAAGAACTTTTATATGAAGAGTGATTCCTGCGTTGAATGCTACTGCCCTGAAGAATTCTTCCACCATTTGAGTATCCATTTGCCCTACCATTGGCTGTGAAAACTCTGCATCAAACACCAGATATGGTCTATCGCTCAAATCAAGGGATACAAGAACTAGCGCCTCATCCATTGGAACATAGGCCGTCCCGTATCTTCTTATGGATTTTTTATCTCCAAGTGCCTGCCTTATTGCAATCCCAATGGCTATACCAGTATCCTCAATGGTATGGTGGGAGTCCACATGTAAATCACCTGTTACTTCAAAACATGCATCCATAAGTCCATGCTTTGTAAATAATACAAGCATATGGTCAAAGAAGCCTATGCCGGTATTTACGTTACAGGCACCTTTGCCGTCCAGATTTATTTTTACATTGATTTGAGTTTCTTTTGTGTTTCTTGTGACTAAACCCTCTCTCATATGTATTCCTCCGTTCAATTTAAAACCCGAACCTTTTTTATGTTTTTCGTTGTAATGTTCGTTATTTATTATAACAGATAGTATATAGTTCATCAAGCAGTACGGAATTTTGTTCATGAGTTCCTATGGATATCCTCATACAATCAGTTAAAAGCGGTGATGAACCAAAGGCTCTGATGAAAATTCCTTTTTCGCATAGTTTCGTGTAGACGTCTTTTGAATTTTGTACTTTTATCAATACAAAGTTTGCAGCGGAGCTATAAACTTTCAATTCTTTTATCTCGGACAGTTTTGAGAGAACGCGTTCCCTTTCTTCAACGAGATATTTTATGTTATTTTGGATTTCATCTATATTAGATAAAACCAGTGTGGCTGTATACTGGGACAATGAACTGATATTATAAGGAGGCCGCGTAAGGTTTATAGCCCTTGTAAGTTTTTCTGAGGCTATGGAATATCCGCATCTGATACCTGCTAATCCGAAAGCCTTTGAAAACGTCCGTAGTATAAGTAAATTTTCATATTCTTTTATATATGGAATTACCGTTGTATCAGAAAACTCTGCATATGCCTCATCTACTACAACTATTGATTTTGTACACGCCCTAAGGACTTTCAATATTTCATCCTGTGGCATCAGATTGCCGGTTGGATTATTGGGACTGCATATATAAATAATTTTTGGTTTTTCTTTTTCATAGGCCTCTATTATTTTGTCCGCTGAATAGGAGAAATTATCATCCTGGTTCAGAATATATTCTACAGCCTTTCCTCCCGCTATAATGCACGAATCCTTATACATACCGAAGGAAGGGGCAGGATACAGAACTTTGTCACCTTTCTCCAGAAATACATTTGCTACAATTTGTATCAGCTGATCAGAGCCTGTTCCAACTATAATATTTTCTTTATCTACACTCCAGTATTCTCCTATGGATTCCCTTAATTGAATCGAATCTGTGTCCGGATACAAATTAAGTTGAGGATTTTCCAATATATATTCAGCGAGTTTTTTTCTAGCTGCTTGAGGTAGATTAAAAGGACTTTCGTTGGCATCCAGTTTTATTTTATAGGGCTGCTGATTTGCATTATATGGTACAAATGAACGTATTTCTGTTCTGATTAATTCTTCTATCATAGTAACCTTCCTTTCAATAATACAATGAATGTGAGTCTATTTATTGAATCTTACCTTTATGGCATTTGCATGTGCATCCAATAATTCCGCTTCTGCAAACCTTATAATATCGTTGCTTGTTGTTTCAAGTGATTGTTTATTGTAATAAATAAGGCTTGATTTTTTAATAAACTGGTCAACATTTACAGGTGATGAAAACCTTGCGGTTCCGCTAGTGGGAAGCACGTGGCTCGGTCCTGCCATATAGTCTCCCAAAGGTTCCGGTGAATAGTTTCCAACGAATATTGCTCCCGCATTTTTTATCATTCCGAGTATGCTCATAGGCTCCTTTATACATATCTCTAAGTGCTCAGGTGCTATGTTATTTGATACCTCTATTGCTTCTTCTATGTTGTCAACCAGTATTCCGAATCCGTAGTCTTTTAGTGATTTCTCAATTATTTCATTTCTTTTAAGAGCTAAAAGTTGTTTTTCTATTTCAGTTTTAACGCTATCCAAAAGGCTTACATCATCGGTAACCAGCACAGAGGATGCCAATATATCATGTTCCGCTTGAGAGAGAAGATCTGCCGCTACGTACTCCGGTATTGCGCTTGAATCTGCTATTACCAGTATTTCGCTTGGGCCTGCAAACATGTCTATATCACAGTCTCCAAAAACAAGTCTCTTGGCTGTTGCAACATATACATTACCGGGGCCGCATATCTTATCCACCGACGGTATCGTTTCTGTTCCATATGCCATGGCAGCCACAGCCTGTGCCCCTCCTGCCCTGTATACCTCATCAACTCCTGCTTCTCTGGCAGCAACCAGTATTGCAGGATTTATGCTACCGTCCTTGGAAGGCGGTGTACACATTATCAGTTTTTCCACGCCGGCAACTTTTGCGGGAACCGCAGTCATTAATACCGATGAAATAAGGGGTGCTGTTCCTCCCGGAACATATAAGCCTACCTTTTCAAGTGGTCTTACAAGCTGTCCCAACATAGTTCCATCCTCTTTAGGATTTATCCAGCTGTTTTGAAGTTGCTTTTCATGAAAGTTCCATATATTCTGTCTTGATTTTTTTATAGTCTCCAATAACTGTGGATCAACCTTTTTGTATGCAACAGTAATTTCCTCTTCAGAGACTTTTATGGTTTCTATATCAACCTTATCGAACTTCTTTGTGTACTCTTTTAATGCACTATCACCGTTTTCTTTAACGTTTTGAATAATGTCAGCTACAATACTGATTATATTCCCGCCGTTTTGGGTTCCGGTTCTCTTAGTTAATTTTGTGTATAAGTCCTTTGCGACAGCCCCGTCAAAGTCACTGCGTAAATCCACTATATTAAGCATACTGTTACCCCCTTGCGGATAATTCTTCTCTTACTCCGTCTATAATTTTTTGAATTCGTTCGTTTTCCATTTTCATGCTTACTCTGTTTACTACCATTCTGGCACTGATATCTGCAATTGTATCTAGTACTACAAGGCCGTTTTCTTTGAGTGTTCTGCCGCTTTCAACCAAATCTACTATAACCTCCGACAAACCAACTAACGGAGCAAGTTCTACTGAACCATTTAGCTTTATTATTTCAACACTTTCTCTTCTTGTTTTTTCAAAATAATTTCTGGCTATATTAGGATACTTTGTACCTACTCTTTTTATATTAAGTTCGTCTATCTTTCCCTGTAGCTCTGCCGGCCCCGCCAATGCCATTCTGCAGGCTGCAAATCCCAAATCAAGTACTTCATAAAGATTTCGCCCTTCCTCAAGCAGTGTGTCTTTTCCCACTATTCCTATGTCTGCTGCCCCGTACTCTACATAGGTTGGTACGTCTGCGGGCTTAGCAAGGAAAAACTTTATCTTATTTTTTTCATCAGACAGTATTAACTTTCTGGTGGATGATTTAAGTTCCGTACAGTCTATTCCAATCTTCTCAAAGATCTCTACCGACATGTCTGTAAGTCTTCCCTTTGAAAGTGCAATTGTCAAATATCTCATGTTTTAACTCCCCACAAAATTTTTTTATAATCTTTTTATATTCTATTGTTATTTAATGTTTAACAGGGCTTTAAAGCTTGTTTCCTCTGCGGTATCGTTTACTATATCGTACACTGTGATTTTATCATTATCGCCAATACGTATAATTCCGCCAATTTTTTTTGAAGAAGCGTAATTTTTTGCTTGGTCAATGTTCTCTGTCAAAACAAAAGTTTCTATTTTTAAGTCCTGCTTTCTAAGGGCTTCCGCTATTTCTATTGCTCTTTTTCTGTTTGCTTTTTCATAGCATATCAATGAATCTACGGAAGGCTTTTCAAAGGTAAGGCCCGAGTTTTCCATTGCTGTCATAAGCATATTTATCCTTAATGAGAAGCCTGTAGCAGGACACTCCTTCCCGAAACTGGACGTAAGGTTATCGTATCTTCCTCCTGATAGTATCGGGAATCCTACTCCGTTTGTAAAACCCCTAAAGGTAATCCCAGTGTCATAATTTAAGCTTTTTAACATCCCTAAGTCTATTGATACATATTCTGAAAAGCCGTAATCACTTAATATTGATACTACTTCTTCTACATTTTCGATTGCTTTAAGACTTCTTTCGTTAATTGAAGATTTCTTAAATTCCTTTATTACATCAACAGGCCCAAATAATCCGGTAAGCTTCAAAATTATATCCTTTAAATCTGTACTTATATCATAACGGTTAAGTATTTCTTCTACACCTACAAGATCCTTTTTGTCTATTTGTTTTGATATAGCATCTATATCCTCATTTGTAAACTCCGCTTCTTCAGCTAGACCTTTAAAAAATTCTACCTGCCCAATTTCTATTTTGAATTCCTTGAGTCCTGCGGATTTCAGTGTGTTAATTGCCATAGCAATTATTTCTGCATCGCTTTCCGAGGATGAATCTCCCAGCATCTCTATCCCGGCCTGTGTAAACTCGTTTTGCCTGCCTCCGCCAACCTCATTAAATCTGAAAACATTGCCTATGTACGAGTATTTAATTGGCAACTGCACATCTCTGTTCTTTGTAGCGGTTATTCTTGCAACAGGAACAGTTATGTCAGGCCTTAATACAAGAATACGTCCTTTCTGATCAAAGAACTTTACCATTGATTCCTGAGGAAAATGCTCTATTTCTGATGAAAATACATCAAAAAATTCTATTGTTGGAGTTTCTATTTCATAATAGCCATAAGACCTGAATGTGTTTCTGATTCTTTTTTCTATTTCTCTTTTTATGTAACATTCGTCAAATAGGATATCCTGTACACCGTCAGGTGTGTATATCTTCCATCTAGACATAAGCAAATACCTCTCATATATATTAATTTTGGATTTTATAATTCCTTTACTAAGTTAAAGTGCTAAATTACTAAATTATATTCATTATATTTCATTTTATTCCATGAGTCAATAGTAAAATCCTTTAGAAAACCATAAAAAAACCGGCCCTTAGGGAGCCGGTTTGCTATACTTTATGTGGTTATAGGAAGATGGGTTATTTTGCCCAGCAAATACTGTTTAAAAATGGACAAATCAATTGCATCAGTTGTACCATCCAGATTCAGGTCAAGTAAGTGTAAAATATCACTATTCGGAGTTTTAAGTCCTAAAAGGTACTGTTTGAGGATTGAATAATCAAGGGCATCTACAACTCCGTCCAGGTTGGCATCACCACTTGTCGTGCTTTGAAGAAAATTAATTTTAAGTACAGGGTCAATTCCATTTCCGCTAAAGTCAAAAGTCAGGTTTATATTATCGGAAGGTTGCGATGCAAGGTAACTCCTACTAATTGTTACAACATTTCCAGAAATAGTATAATTTACACCCGACAGAGGTACTGTACCATTCATAATTCCAAGAAAATAAATACCACCGGTAGGAGATATTGTTACCTTCAAATCCGCTGTAGATGTTCTATCAAAGGTTACAGTGGAGGGACTGATTATTGGACATTGGACCGAACCGCCCGGTGTTGTATCTCCGACAGCAATAGCTAGAACCTGGTCTACTCCGTCACTGTAATCAAAAATCAGTTTAGTTGTACCTGTAGGCAATCCCAACAGATATTCCTTTTTTATAATCAGATTTGTTGTATTTTCTATTATGTAATCCTGTCCTGCTACCAACTTTACAGACGATCCATTTAATATCGCATTAAGTGTATTACTTTTTGGGTCAAGTGTTACAGGTATATCTGTCGCATTTGCAGGATTCTTATCAAATACCGCTACTGTAGGGGATATAGATGCACTTAATTCTGATTCGGGGCCATATACCCCTATCTCCCAGATCGAATAAGGCCATTGGTAATTTACCCTCTGCATTCCGTATATCCTCAGATAACGGCCGGAGCACGATAGGCTTATATCTTCTGTTTTCCCTGTTCCGTTATACTGTGTAATCAAATCAGTCCATGTATTTTGATCATCGGACACCTGAATTTTATATTGAGTTGCATATGCAGCCTCCCAGCATATAATTAGTCTGTTAATCTCCTTTTTTGCACCAAGGTCAACACATATCCAACTGGGGTCTGCGACTTGTGAAGCCCACCTTGTTTCAAAATCTCCATCTACTATATTACTTTCATTGTTTTGGGTACTTTCTATAGATGATGCTGTTACCGGCTTTTTATACGCTAGATTTCCGTATGGTAAGGGTTCTTTTGGGAGAACCGGAGGTAGGTTTGATAGTATGGATGCAGGTCTTTTGGCAATGTTTTTTACACTGTACTGATTATTAAGCATAACTTCCTTGCCATATTCGTTCAATGTAGCAAAAGTACTGTCTGATGTCATATCCAAAAATGTCTGAGGGTTGTTTCCGGGGCCCCATTCCCATGGAAGATAACCTATTTGATTTTTATAGCACTGTTCCATAATTGTTTGGTATGGGATTTTACCGTTTTCTGTTTCATCCCACTTATGTCCGAATTCACCGACGATTAGGGGAAGATTTATATTCACTGATTGAGCAATTTCATCAATTACCTCCTGATCTGAATGTCCCCACATATAAGGCCACCACATATGTACCGAGAACATTAAATTTTTATCAGGATCAGCAGATATGAGATATGGACCGCATGCCTGCAGCATATCTATGCTCTGACCATAGCTGGAGGCATCTATAACCAGAGGTACATGAATTCCAGCCTCCCTCATCTTCTTAACCGCTGATTCATAGTCTGCTTTAAATACGGCTTCTGTTACACTCTGACCTACTTCATTTCCTATATTGACTAATAAATACTCCTGATGTTTTTTAATTACATTCACGACGTCAGGCCTTATCCAGTAATTTACAAGTGAAGGGAGCTTTGACCAATCACCGGTAGCATCGTGAAGTTCTATAATAGGAATCATGTGTTCAGCGCGACAATTGCGGATAACGGTATCCAAATCTTCTGCCGACCCATCTATTCCCCATGTGATTCTGACACAATTGGCACCCGTCTTTGCTATTTCTGAGAAAGACGGAACACCATCCTTATCAGTCCATATGCACATTTTGTTTACACCATAAAGAATTACTTTTTCTCCTGTGTTATCGTAGAGAAATCTTCCTTCAACTCTAAACCCGGGATGGGTTGAATCTACGGCTGCATTTGCTGTAATAGGGAATATAAAGAAAATTGCCAGTAAGGATACTATAAAATACAGTTTATTCATGGGTTTTTCCTTCCTTTCTTTAAAGTAAATGGTTGGACTCATATCACTTTCAGTCACCTGTTTTAAAAACAAAAAACTTGCCTCCTTTCATGTAGTATATGGTTAAGGAAAGTGAAGAATTGACTTGATATTACAAGAAGTGATAGATAATATATCTAATTTTACCATTAATTTTAAAAATTTACGAGAAAGGAATTTATTATAATTTCTTAAGTCATGACCACCCGTAAAACGGGTGGCTTGAGATAGCCCTATAAGGGCTTGTTACCGGCCAGCGCCTAAAGACGCTGGCTTTCACTTTGTTCAAGCTATTATTGCCCTTGCCACTTTTGCCACCCCTAAAGGGACAAACGTACTACTTGCTACCCCTCAAAGGGGTCTTCATACTCTTTCACACTTAGTTTATCTACCATGATATCGTGCTTTTCTTGTTCTTGTATATACTTTTTAATAGTTGCCTCATTGAGTCCCACTGTGCTCACATAAAATCCTTCTGCCCAAAAGTGTCTATTTCCAAACTTATATTTTAAGTTTGCATGCATATCAAATATCATCAATGCACTTTTTCCCTTTAGATATCCCATAAAACTTGAGACACTTATAAAAAACCGGCTCCCGTGAGCCGGTTTTTCAAACTTTACTGTGCTACAGGTAAGCTTGTTATTTTACCTAATAAATATTGTGCAAATATTGCACGGTCAATGGCATCTACAGAATTATCCTGATTCAGATCCACGTATTTTAAAACATAATCGGGCAACTCAATACCCAAGAGGTGTAATTTCAATAAAGCATAGTCAATCGCATCTACAGCCCCATCTCCGTTTGCATCACCATAGGTATTGTATACAAGTATTGTAACTTTAAATATCAATACGTTATCATTATAAAAGTGGAATACAAGCCGAATAGTTTTAGACTTTGTTGCAAGGTACTCCTTCTTTATTGTTACAATACCTCCTTCAACCGTGTAATCTACACCGTCAACCAAGGTTTCAGAACCATTACTTATTGATGTAAGCGAATTTCCGTTAGAAGCTACAAATACCGGAATATCTTCCGGAGCACTGTTAGTAAATGTAGCCGTATCAGGTAAAAGCTCAGGGTATCCAATACTTCCGACTGGTGTTGTATCTCCCACTGAAACGGCAAAAACAGGATCAATACCGTCACTGTAATCAAAAGTTAACTTTGTTGTACCTATGGGCAATGACTGCAAATATTCCTTTTTAATTAACAGAGTATTACCGCTTATGGTATAGTCCCTTCCGGACACCAGTACAGAAGTACCATTTTTTATTTCATTCAGAATATTGCTCTTGGGGTCTAGCGTAACAGCTATATCTGCTGCCTTTGCCGAACTTTTATCAAATACCGCTACTGTAGGGGATATAGATGAACTTAATTCTGATTCGGGGCCGTATACTCCTATCTCCCATATTGAATAAGGCCATTGGTAATTCGCTCTTTGCATTCCATATATCCTCAAGTAACGGCCGGAGCACGATAGGCTTATATCTTCTGTTTTCCCTGTTCCGTTATATTGTGTAATCACATCAGTCCATGTATTTTGATCATCTGATACCTGAATCTTGTATTGGGTTGCATATGCAGCCTCCCAACAAATAATCAATCTGTTTATTTCTTTTTTTGCACCAAGATCAACACAAACCCAACTTGGATCTGAGACCTGTGAAGCCCATCTTGTTTCGAAATCACCGTCTACTATATTACTTTCATTGTTTTGAGTGCTTTCTATAGATGAAGCTGATACCGGCTTTTTATATGCCAGATTTCCATATGGCAGAGGTTCCTTTGGCAGTACCGGCGGAAGATTTGAGAGCATGGATGCAGGTCTCTTAGCGATATTTTTTACACTGTACTGGTTGTTAAGCATAACTTCCTTGCCATAATCATTTAAGGTATCAAAGGTACTATCTGAAGTCATGTCCAAAAATGTCTGAGGGTTGTTTCCGGGGCCCCATTCCCACGGCAAATAGCCAACCTCATTCTTATAGCACTGTTCCATTATTGTTTGGTATGGGATTTTACCATTTTCCGTTTCATCCCACTTATGTCCGAATTCACCGACGATAAGGGGAAGATGCATATTCACTGATTGGGCAATTTCATCAATTACCTCCTGATCAGAATGTCCCCACATATAAGGCCACCACATATGTACGGAGAACATCAGATTTCTATCAGGGTCGTCTAAAATTAGATACGGTCCACATGCCTGTAGCATATCTATGCTCTGACCATAGTTGGAGGCATCTATAACCAGCGGTACATGAATTCCCGCTTCCCTCATTTTACGCACAGCAGAGGAGTAGTCTGCTTTAAATGCAGCTTCCGATACGTTCTGCCCTACTTCATTTCCTATATTTACTATTAAATATTCCTGATGTTTTTTAATCACATTGACTACATCAGGTCTTATCCAGTAATTTACAAGTAAAGGGAGCTTTGACCAGTCACCGGTGGCATCGTGAAGTTCTACAATAGGAATCATGTGTTCAGCACGGCAATTGCGAATAACGGTATCCAAATCTTCTGCGGAACCGTCTATTCCCCATGTGATTCTGACACAATTTGCCCCCGTTTTTGCTATTTCTGAGAAAGACGGAACACCATCCTTGTCAGTCCATATGCACATTTTGTTTACACCATAGAGAATTACCTTTTCTCCTCTATTATCATAAAGAGCTCTTTCATCCACTCTGAAACCAGGGTGGTTAATATCAATTACCATTGCTGCATTAACTACAACAGGAATTATTAACAGAGCAACCAGCAAGGAAATTAAAAGATAAATTTTTTTCATGGTTTTTCCTTCCTTTCTTTCTTTTAAGTAAATGGTTAGACTCATATCACTTTCAGTCACCTGTTTTAAAAACAAAAAACTTGCCTCCTTTCATGTGGTATTTGGTTAAGCAAAGCGAAGAATTGACTTAATATTAGAAGAAGTGATAAATAATATATCTAATTTTACCATTAATTTAAAAAATTTACGATAAAGGAATTTATTATAATTTCTTAAATGCAAAAAAGCTGCTTGAATTACCATTTTTCAAGCAGCTTTTACGGTTTTAACTTGTAATTTATTATTAGGAAATTATTACTCTTCCTTTAACTCATCTTTAGAGTTTTCCTCTTCTTTCTTTTCCTGTATCTTTTCCACAATACCCGGCACCATATCAAGTAATTTATCCAAACCACCGGATTTCTTTATGGGAAGGAGTTCTACCTTGTCACCACTAATAACCAGAACGGCTGTAGGAGAAACTCTTGCTCCTGTTCCTCCTCCGCCTCCTTCTCCTCCCATACCTTTTTCATCATTGCCGGTACCTCCACCCATTCCAAGACCAAAGCTCATATTTATAAACGGTACCAATGTTACTTCACCAACCTTAATAGGTTCACCTACTACTGTCTTTGTCTTTAAGAAATTTTCCAGTTTGTCAAAGATAACACTCATGTTTTCACTAAAATTGAAACTATTCGCCATTTTTTTAGCCTCCTCTTAATTTTATACTTAATATTTTTAAACAATATACTTTTGAAAGGCTTTGTGAAAACAAATCCTATTCCAACTAGTATTAAATAGAAAATTTGAATTCCTCCACCGATTAAAAAGCTACCTTCCAGAGTTTCGTCTTCAAAATTTGTCTGAATACGAATACTGTCTTTATTTAAAATTCCAAACCAGGTATTTCTTACAGCACAGAGCAAGCCCGTATACAGGGGGTCTTCAAAGCCTACTTTGGCATCTATTTTGAATGTGCTTGGTTTGTAATGGTTTAGTATCTTAAAAACAGATTTTAATACCTTCATAAATACTTCATATGTAAAGTAACTGTATTCAGGCTTATCCCTTTCCTTTTTTACTTTACTTTCCCGGGCTTGCTTTACTACCTTGTTTTCATCTTTTTTCTTAAAGTGTTTCTTAATGCCAAACAAGCTGAAATTTGTGCCAAAGCCGTCTTGAGTGCTGTAGTTAAAGTTTACCTTAACAGCACCAAAAAGCCAGTTTGCATAGCCTTTTACAGCGATGGTCTCATACTTTGCTCCCTCTGCGTAGTATTTGAAAGGTACAAAAACAATTAATAAAACTAGCGAAGCAATAGTCAAAAACACATATAAAATTATTCTAAGAGTTATTATAAGAGCTACCATACGTGCCTCCGTTTACATCTATTACTTAGCAATTAATTTTTTGACTCCTTTTTTGAATCCTTTTGATGCTTGCTTTAAAACTTTTGGAGCTTGCTTTGCCCCCGGCAAAAACTCAATAAATTTACCTGTAGTTTTGATGTTTTCAACCTGCATTTCAATAATTTTCTTGGAGGGGCTTTTCCTTTTCCCCAAAAAGGAGTCAATTATATCATCTCTCATTGTTTCCAGTTCTGCCGGAATTTCAATTACATAATTACTTTTATCATCAAGGTCATAAAACAACAGCTTTAACTCTGATAATTCCCTTCTGCATTCCTTACATATTTTCAAATGATTTTCAACAAATATTTTTTCAAGGGGATCTATTGTGCTCTCTAAATATTCCTGAAGCAATGAAGCATCTACTTTGTCACAGCTCATGTTTATACCTCCCAAATACCCAAGCTAATCAGATTGTCCTTAATTGTCTTCCTCGCTCTATGTATAAGTGTTTTTACTGTACCTGGCGGTAGCTTCATTACACTTGCAATTTCACTGTATTTCATTTGCTTTACATGTCTTAGCAGTACAACCATTCTCTCCCGTTCAGGAAGCCTTCCTATTGATTGGTGAAGTATCTGCCTTGTATCTTTGCATAAAACTGCATCATCAGTTGTTTCATTTGAATTGATAATATTTTGTAGTTCATCTCCGTTTTCATTGGTTTCATTAAGAGATAAGTTTGTTTTCTTACTTCTCAAAAAATTAAGGCATTTATTTACGGTAATTTTTTAATCCAGGGCAGCAGGGAAAACTGTTCCTTGAAGCTTCCCATTGATTTAAAAACAGATATGAAAACCTCCTGGGTTATATCCAGAGCATCTTCCTTATTACCTGCATAGTGGAACGCTATGGTATAAACATATTTTTTATATCTGTCATATACAAGTTCCAGACCGCGTCTACTATTCTTTTTGTATTCTTTCAATATGGTTATATCCGAAACATCCAAATACTTTTCCCACCCTTTTATTGACCTTGATTATATATACACACAAAAATAAAAAAAGTTTTAGAAAAAGATAAATTTTTCTAAAACTTTTTTTATTTTTGTGGTTTATTTTAATATTTCGCCATTCGTTTCTATTATTCTCTTATACCGGAATGCCGACTGTTTTAGTGTACGACTGTAATTACTGTAATCGACGTATACTAGGCCGAACCTTTTTGCATATCCATATGACCACTCAAAATTGTCAAGTAAGGACCAGTAAAAATATCCTCTTACGTCGGCCCCGTCATCAATAGACTTTGACAGCGCAGAAAGATATTGATCCATGTAATCTTCTCTCTGAGTATCTTTAATTTTTCCGTCAGTGCTTACCCAGTCATTATTTGCCATACCATTTTCTGTTATGTATACAGGTAAATTGTATCTTTCAGATATAAATTTAGTTGCCCAATATAAAGTTTCAGGCTTAAACGACCATTCCATGGAGGTTTTCCCTATACCAACAGGTAGTTTAAGGTACCTGTACTTTTTATCTTCACATGCTTCCACAATGGAACCCATATAAACATTTATTCCTATATAATCAAGTGGAACACAAATATCCTTCATATCCTCCTGCCAGCCTTTAGGAAGATACGGTATTAGGTTTTTAGGATACTCTCCTTTTATTGCAGGATCAAAAAGGTCGCCATGCCCAAAGTAGATTAAATCCCCTGAATGTTCTTTGTCAAAAAGCACATTACGTGCAGCCTGCATGTCGGCCTCACTATGGGATGCAGGAATTCCAACTTCTCCACAGGATACCAGACCTACCTTGACTTCCCCTTTGGCATTTTCGCGTATTGCTTTTGTCGCCAGTCCTAATCCCTTTAAATTATGATGCCAGGCTCTTACCACTTGATTTACAGGGAGTTTTAAACCCGGTGCATGCCAACCCGTACTGTAGCCGAAACCTATATAGCATTGGGATTCATTACTTGTTACCCAATACTTTACTCTGTCAGAGAATAGTCTTGAGCATATGGCTGCATAATTTTCAAACCAAAGGGGACTTTCAGAGTTCAGCCATCCTCCCTTATATTGAAGCTCCATAGGGTAGTCCCAGTGAAACAGAGTTACATAGGGTTCTATACCGTTTTCAACCAACTCATTAATAAGTTTATTGTAGTAGTCTACACCTTCCATATTTATTTCACCTGTGCCTTCAGGTAAAATTCTGCTCCAGCTTATGGAAAATCTGTATGCCTTGATACCTATTTGCTTCATTAGCTGTATGTCCTCGGAATACCGATGATAACTATCACAAGCATAGTCACCGTTATCATCGTCATCTATTTTGCCTTTCATCCTGCAAAATTCATCCCAAACAGACTCGCCTCTGCCACCCTCATTTACAGCTCCTTCAATTTGATAAGATGCTGTTGCTGTACCCCAAACAAAACCTTCTTTGAATGCCATTAAATTAACACCCACCCTTTGCTTTTTATAATCTTTTTAAATTTGCCATAGATGCCATAAGTCTTTTCATTCCAGCCCCTTCAAATTGTATTTCCAATACCTGATCACCACTGTCTGCTGTTGCCTTCGAAATAGTTCCTTTTCCAAATTTCTTGTGCTCGACTTTATCACCTACACTAAAATCGCCCAATGTATTGGATGCTCCAGATGAAGATTTAACGGGCGCACTACGTCCAAAGCTATTAATCGGCTGACTGGCAGAACTTTTTGCCGATGTACCTGCTGAGCTGCCACCAAATCCTCGGGTAACAAGATTCGAATTTAATAAATCCTTCAAGGAACCTGAACCGGCAGGTGTACTTGAAGTTGTTGCCGAAAATGATTTTGACGTACCAAATGTAGATTGTGCTCCGGAATTTTGAGCCGAACTTTTACCCCATGATTGTGTTTCTTTTGCCCTTGAGAAGCTTCCCGATGCTTTAAACGGATACTCAACAAGTTCTTCAGGTATCTCTGCTAAAAATCTGGATGGTCTGTTGTAGCTTGAGTTTCCGAAAAGAGTTCTGAAACGGGCATTTGACATATACAGCTTCTCTCTTGCTCTGGTAATGCCCACATAGCAAAGCCTTCTCTCTTCTTCAAGCTGTTCCGGGCCCTCTGTGATTGCCCTATAACCGGGAAACACACCTTCTTCCAGACCCGGAATAAATACCACCGGGAATTCCAATCCCTTTGCACTATGCATTGTCATAAGAACCACGTAGTCTTGGTCCTCTTGGAGACTATCAATATCTGAAACCAGAGATATATGTGCAAGGAACTCTTCTAGTGAATTATCTTCACTTTGTTTTTCAAATTCCATGGCAACAGATTTTAATTCTTTTATATTCTCAATTCTTGACTGAGCTTCAACTGTATTCTCTAGCTCGTACTCTCTCAGAATCCCTGAATCTTCGACTACTATGTCCAGCAGTTGAGATATGGTCATATTTTGCTTCATGGTCCTGAATTTATTAATCATAAGTGAAAAGTTTTCTAATTTCTGAGAAGCTCTTTTTAATGAAGGAAACTCTTCTGTATTTGAAATAACAGTGAACAGGGATATGCCTCCTTGATATGCTAATACCTCTGCATTTTCAACTGTAGCATCCCCTATTCCCCTTTTTGGCACATTGATAACCCTTTTCAGGCTCACATTGTCCCCGGGATTTTGTACCAACCGCATGTATGCAATTATATCTTTTATTTCTTTTCGATCATAGAATTTTTGTCCGCCAACAATCTTGTAGGGTATTCCTTCCCGCATAAACATTTCTTCCAGTACACGGGACTGGGCATTAATTCTATAAAGTACTGCGAAATCCTTGTATTTTCTATCTTCATCGGATATTAACCTTTGAATTTCCCTTGCTGTATAAAGGGCTTCTTCATGTTCATTGTCATTTTCACATATTACTATCTTACTTCCACCCTTGTTATCAGTCCAAAGGCTTTTGCATTTTCTGCCTGTATTATTTCCAATAACGTGGTTTGCAGCATCCAATATATTCTGTGTTGACCTGTAGTTCTGCTCCAGTTTGATAGTACAGCATTTTTTGAAATCCTTCTCAAAATCAAGGATGTTTCTGATGTTGGCACCTCTCCAGCCATATATTGACTGGTCATCGTCACCCACAACGCAAAGGTTTTCATGTGCCTCAGACAATTTTCGGACAAGCATGTATTGGGCAGTATTTGTGTCCTGATACTCATCCACAAGAATATACCTGAACCTTCTTTGATAGTATTCAAGAACTTCAGGGTATTTATCAAAAAGCTTTATCGTATTCATTATAATATCATCAAAGTCCAGGGCATTGTTTGCTTTAAGCTTCTTTTCATAAAGCTTGTAAACTTTTGCAATCTTACCCATTCTAAAATCCGATGCATACTGTTTCTCATAATGCTCGGCATCTATAAGTTCATCCTTCTGCTTTCCTATTGTTTCAAGGACTGATTTAGGAGGAAAGTTTTTTTCGTTTAAGTTTAATTCTTTAAGACATTCCTTAATTACTACCTGCTGATCCTGAGTATCATATATTACAAAGCTTCTGTCGTAGCCAAGCTTCTCGATATCCCTTCTGAGTATTCTTATACAAATGGAGTGAAATGTACCCACCCACATGTCATTACTCAAATCACCTATAAGTCCGGCTATCCTCTCTTTCATTTCTCTTGCTGCCTTGTTTGTAAAGGTTATAGCCAGTATGTTTGAAGGGTATACTCCATGTTGTTCAATAAGATAGGCTATCCTATGAGTAAGAACTCTTGTTTTGCCGGCAGTATCTTGACTTAAAAATTCCCTCATAAGTTCCAAATCTTGTTCTATCAAGTCTTCTGGAACGTATTCACTGTGGTATGAATTCCCATACTTTATCATATATGCTATACGATTTGTTAAAACAGAAGTTTTACCACTACCAGCACCTGCTAAAATAAGCAATGGGCCATTTATATTAAAAACAGCTTCTTTTTGCTTATTATTTAAGCGTCCAAATTCTTGCTCCAATATTTTTTTCCTTAGCTCACTAAATTGTTCTATTGTAGAATGACTTAACATTTGCTTTTAACCACCAATCATAGATATTTGTGCACAAAATGACTATTCTATATACGAGATACGAGAATTTTGTTTATTTAAGATAATTTTTAATAAGCACTTGACGTTTCACTTAACCGTTAACTCTTTTTAGACACAAAAAAAGGAATTAAAAATTCCTTAATTCTATTTATAGATAAAAGTATATCATAATCTCTTCAATTATTAAAATATATAATATCATGTGAGTTATAACAAATTAAACTATATTTTCCCTTTTCACATAACATTGTCATTAAACTCCGATTTTTGCGTTACCTAATTTAGCTCTGAAGTATATTGTTATAACTTGATTGAAAACTTTTCTGTTTTGATTTGTTTTATCAATTCCGGTAGTACTTCCATTATATCGCCCACAATTCCGTAATTTGCGAGTTCAAAAATAGGTGCATTGGGATCTTTGTTAATTGCAACAATTGTATCTGATGATGACATACCTGCGATATGTTGTACCGCACCAGATATCCCCAATGCAAAGTATATTTTGGGAGCTACAGTTTTTCCTGTTTGACCTATCTGGTAAGGATAATCAATAATACCCGAATCAACAATTGCCCGCGAGGCACCAATGGCCCCTCCAATTAACTTAGCAAAATCCTCTACTAATTTTAAATTTTCTTTTTTCCCAATCCCTCTTCCAACACTTACTATTATATCTGTATTAGCTAAATTGGAAAGTTCATTATCAGCTTTCACTATACTTTTGACGACCGTTTTAATTTTTTCCGGCAACTTATAATCTGGATAAATCACAGTTCCATTTACTTCAGTATTCCTACTTAAGGGTTTCATTATTTTAGGCCTTACTGTACACATTTGAGGTTTAATATTTAAATTTTTAATTGTAGCCATTAAATTGCCACCAAAGGCCGGTCTAGTTTGCAATAATAATCCAGATTCAATTTCTATATCTAGCTTAGTGCAGTCTGCTGTAAGCCCTGTATTTAACCTTGAGGCTATTCTAGGAGCTAATGACCGCCCGTATGTTGTAGCGCCAAACAGTATAATTTCCGGTCTGTAAAATTGAATTAGTTGAGTTAAAATTTCACTATAGGACTCGTCATTGAAATACTCTAGTAGGGGATTATCAATAGCATATACTATATCAGCCCCATTATAAAATAATTCGTTTATACATTTTTCAACGTTGTTGCCTATTAGAACGGCCGAGACTGGGACTGACAATATACTCGCCAACCTTTTCGATTCTCCCAATAATTCATAAGCGACATCTTCAATATTCCCGTCGCGATACTCACAATATACCCAAATTCCCGAATAATTATCGAACTCTCCAACTGTCCCCTTTATTTTTTCTTCCACAAAATCTATTGCTTGAAATTTACATTCTGTTATGCAGCTTTTACAATAAGTACAATTACTGTTTATATAGGCTTTTTTATTATGTATCTCGATAGCCCCAAATTTGCAAACCTTTTGGCACAACGAACAACTTGTACATTTTTCTTTGTTTATTATGATTTGACTCATATTAAAATAGTGATATAAGCTATACCACATTTCTCCTTACACAACGTATTTAGGTTTTAAGGCTACCTATAACCCCTAATATCTCACAGTTAACTATTACAGGATATTAACTCTTCTATCAAAAAATACACTATTGTATTCGAAGTTTTTGGAGCAATTGTTCAACCTGAGATTTGGTATCACCTACAATCATTTCTACGATATTATCATGTACAACTGTAAATGTCTTAACAACCTGTGTTGCTGAACCCTTGAGACCACAACAATTTTCATCTGCACCTATATCATCTAGGTTCCAATGTGTTATTGGAACTCCTCTTGATTTAATAATACCTTTTAGAGAAGGTGTCCTTGGTGTATTAATATCCTTTACTACTGTTATCAAAGCAGGTAGCTGCATCTCTAATATTTCATAACCATTTTCAATTAACCTTTGGCACTGTATAGAATCATTTTGAATTTGATCTATTCTTTTTACACATGTAGTGTGAGGGATCCCAAGTTTTTCAGAAAGGCTCGGACCTACCTGTGCAGTGTCTCCATCTATTGCCTGTTTCCCACATATTATCAAATCAAATTCACTTATCTTTTCTACTGCTTTGGCCAATGTGTATGCTGTAGCTAATGTATCAGAACCTGCAAAGCGTTTGTCGGTTAATAGAATTGCCCTATCACAGCCCATAGCAACAGCTTTTTTTAGTATGCCTTCAACTGAAGGTATACCCATACTTATTACAGTTACAGTGCCTCCGTACTGATCCTTAATTCTTAACGCTTCCTCTACAGCATAAGTATCAAATGGATTAATTTCAGCTTCTGCCCCCTCTCGTATAATGGTATTTGTTTTTGCATCCATTTTAGCTTTCTGAGTCACCAGTACTTGTTTAACGCAAACTAAAATATTCATTTTTTCATCTCCTATTTTCTCTCCCTTTTGCTAATTTGCATCAAAACAGGCGATATAAAAGCCCCAACTTCCAGGAGATATTTAAAATATCTCGGGGCCGACAGCCTTTTATTATTCAGTTTTTTTAAATGTTTTCGGTCTCAGTATAGCCATAAGCAATAGTACGGTCATAGTAGCAAGTGACAGAATAAATACAATCCATTTGGAAGTGGTCATAATACCGGCTATTCTAATGAACACAGTACTTCCAGTCGAAAAACGGATTAATGTGACAGCTAAAAAAAGGTTTTCAAGAATATCGAACATTCCTCTTGTGTAGGACAGCAGTGAAAGCCGATTCCACTTGAAGGGCAGCACCGCTTTTCTTACCAAGTATTTAATTATTTCAGCTTGAACAACCGCAAAACTTAGTATAAATATAATATCAATAATAAAAAATCTCAGATAAATAGACCTTCCGGTGTCCCCTAATCCATTCAGCATCCCATACGCATATTGATAGCTGTAGTGAAACATCATATCCAGCGTTCCTGTATCGCCACTATAGGGTATCAGGCCTTTATCTCCCAAATTAGTGAATCTCATAATCGCTAGTGTCATAATGAAAACGACGACCGCAACATTTTTTAATTTAAAAAAGCCTTTTGCATTAATGTTTTCTTTACCTTCATTTCTATATAAATCTTTTTTCATAGAAACCCCCATTAAATTTTTGAAGTCATTTACAAAAAACTGCTAAATATGTAGCTCTATAAAAGGATTCTTTTTTCTGTATTCTTCTCACCTTCATACTTTGAATAAAAGTCCTCTAGTATTCTTATAGCACATTGCGTACCATTTTCCGCTTGAATTTGACTTCCCAATTCCCTAGCTCTTGTCTGCATATTTTTATCATTCAGTGCCTCTTTTATCAAACCAGCTAGATTTTCTGCCGTTAAATTTTGATATGATATGGGTTTAGGGCTTACACCCGCCTTGTAAACCATTCTGCTCCAAAAAAACCCGTCGCCTACAGCGGGTGTTACGATTGAAGGCACACCTGCCCTTAATGCTTCTCCCGTTGTTCCTGCGCCACCATGGTGGACTATAACGGCCATTTGTTTGAAAAGCCAGAAATGAGGTACGTAATCAACCTTAAAGACATTGCTGGGCAGTTGCTCTCCACTCCCGATATTATTCCATCCTGCACCCAATACACAGCGTTGCCCGGTTATTTCCAATGCTTCTAAAATAACTTTTGTTATTCGTTCTCTCGAATTATCCTTAAGACTCCCAAACCCTATGAAAATAGGCTTGGAGCCGGAATTTATAAATTCAACCAACTCTTTGGGCGGCTGCCAGCCCTCTTGGTCATCGATGCGCCAGAATCCGGTAACGTGGACATTTTTAGGCCACTCAAGAGGGCGGGGAATAAAGGATGGACTATACTCAAACAGGACTGGAGCCGGGCCCCGATAAATCTTCTTGTACGGCCCTAAAAAAGGTGATCCTTTTAATCCTAATGTCTTTTTACGCCACTTGCTGATGAAAGGTCGGACCATTTGCCAAAGAAGTTGTTGCACCATTTTATGTGAAAAGCGATTTAGGAACCCAACATCAGGAAAATTTGGTCCTAACAAGCAAGGAAATTGAGTGGTGGGACATAGAGGTCCAAATGCTGTATAAATAAAATGAACCCCTAATTTTTCAGCTATATCGTCAACCCCGAAGCCGTATGGCGATGATATCAGCAGGTCACTTCCCGGACTCACTCTGCATAGTTCATCGAAGTAATCCTTCGCAAAAGATTTTACTTCTTTATAAAATGTGGTAATAATTTTCAAACGGTTCTTGCTTGCAATGGCTTTTTCTATCGCTGGTCGTCTAAAAAGGTCTTGAAAGCTTCCCGCCGTGGACTCCAAGTAATCTAAGCCATTTTCTTCTATGTCCTTTTTATATAATTTTTCTACTGGCATACGTACGGTATGACCAGCTTTTTTTAGTGCAATAGCTAGAGCAAAATATGGCTGTACATCCCCTCGTGTACCGTATGCAAAGATGGTTACTATCATGATTGACCTCCTTAAATTTTATTTTTTAACTACTACTTATCATTAGGAAGGACTATAATGTCTTCAAGCTCTTAGACATGCTCATGACCAGAGCAACAACCATAAACAAACCAGCTGTCAGCAACAGGATGATGTGAATAGGAATTTTCTCTGTAATGAACCCCCCTATCAAATATCCAAGAGGCGTTGCCGCAATTCCGAAGGTCATCATTAATGCCGTTACTCTTCCCCGAAAGCTGTCTTCCACCTCTTTCTGGAAAATTACGCTTAAAGCGATGGACAACATGCCGTAAAACACACCTGTAGCTACGCCCACGACAATGAGAGTTATAACAATAATCCATAAGGATAGGCTTGTTCTAAGTCCGGGAAATATCGGTACTGCAAAGCAGAAAAAAGATACGGAGAACAGGAATATACTGCGAACAAGTCTTTTATAGTTTTTTTCCACTTTAGGTAGTGCAGAGGAAATGATTGCGCCTATCACCATGCCTACACCCAAGCTGACACGGACGTAAGACAACTGGGATGCCGTTGCTTTTAGTATTTTATTGAAGATATAAGGCAGGTATACCTCTAGAATAGGTGCAAGGAGAAAGTTTATAGCTACAAAGGAAATGAATACTGTAAGTAGCCCTTTATTTAACAGTAAATAGTTAAACCCTTCCTTTAACTGGGTCAGGAAATTACCTTCTACCTTTTGCTTCTCTTCCAGTTTTATGAAAGCCTCAGTAATACCGGATATGACGAAAGAAGCTGCATTTATAAAGAATATACCCACAATTCCTACCCAGGAATACAGCAAGGCACCTAACATTACCCCGATAATCTGGGATGAATTCACAGCAATCGAATCTAGAGAGTTGGCCTGGGTCAGATCGTCCTCGTCAACAATATTGGGAATGGCGGAAGTACATGCAGGGGTAAAGAAAGATGCACAAATCCCCATCAAAACTGTACCTGTATAGATTACCCACATGGGCAAGTTGTTCATTGAAATCATAACCCCCATGATCGCAAAAATAACTCCGCGCACAAGGTCCATGCTCACAAGTATATTTTTCCGGTTCACCCTGTCTACGACTACACCCGCAAATGGTCCTAATATTACCAGCGGTAGCATGCCCAACGTCATCAATATTCCTGTTTGAGCTGCCGAGCCGGTTCTCACCAGAATATACCACACTATAGCAAATAAATACACTGAGTCTCCTAATTGCGAGACTAATCTCCCTGAAAACAAGAGAAGAAAATTTACATTTTTAAAAAGGCCTCTAGGTTTTACATTTTGTTGCCTATTTACATTTATACTTTCCACAGGTTTCCTCCTTTCCTAGCTGTTTAACCAGGATTATTGATTAAAATTTAAAAAATCGCGTACAGTTTTATAGAAATTTATCTGGAAATTCATTTTTTTCTGCGGCCAGTTATCAATCATAGACAGTAATGACACTTTGAAACAGTATCTTCTTAATGCCTTGACCTTTAAACCAACAACAGCCTTTCCGGTATTTTTCAATCCAATACTATCGAGGCACACTCCGGTACCTGATGCAGCTGGATATCGCCTTTTTTATATTCCCCGCTACCGACCGGATATGCCTCCATACATCTTTTGCATATAATATGTTAGAGTTAATTGAAAATCTGAAAACCCACCTGGTTATAAGTAAAAAGTTATGCTCATATTGCCATATGGAATTTCACCCTACCTAAATATACTTCCAGTTTAAATCAAACCTTCTTAAAAACCACACAGGTGTTAATCCCACCAAAACCGAAGGAATTATTAATAGCATACTTTACTTCAGCATTTTCACAGGTGGATTTTGTAAAACGGATCTGGCTATCTATGGGATTGTCAAGGTTTATATTAGGATGTACAAAGCTCCCCTGCATCTGCACAATCACTGCAATAGCTTCTATAAGCGCAGCCGAATATAGACAATGTCCTGTCAGGCTCTTTGTTGAGTTAATCCATATATCCTTTATATTTTCCCCAAACACACCTTTAATGGCCCTTAATTCCACCTCATCCCCCAACGGAGAAGAAGATCCGTGGGCATTAATATAGTCAATATCGGAGACTTTAAGTCCTGCCCGGTCCAGAGCCTTTATCATGACCCTTTGCTCGCCCTTTTCGTTGGGATCGGATAAGCGATTTGCATCCAGAGCAATCGCTGAACCGCATATTTCAGCAAATGACTTCCCTTTACGTCGTTCCAGAGATTTTGTAGACTCCAGGATAATGCATCCGGCTCCCTGCCCATAAATAAAACCTTCATGCTCAGAATCAAATGGCCTGCAAGCTTTTTCGGGTTCTTTCATGAAGCGTCTACCACCCATGGCCCCTATATTGTAAAATCCTTGAACCTCGATTGCAGATAGCTCCGCAGGAGGGGCAACGACCAGGCATATATCCACCAAATCAAGTTCCAGCAGCTGGCAGCCTTTTATAATTCCGGCATTTCCTGTTGCAGATGCACCCCCTACGGTAAAACCTTCTCCTTTGATATCTAAAATTTCACTGATTGTTCCCACATGATCGGTATCCATATAATGCAATGCATACCTGGGATTCAAATACTCAATCTGTCCGCTGTACTTTAAGAAGGTCTCGTAGTGGTACCTTTGAGAAATGTTATGCCCGCACACTACCAATCCGATACGCTCAGGATCCAGACTTGCCTTGTAAAGTCCTGTCTGTTCCCATGCCTCCAAAGCTGCCACTACTGATGTCTGTACAGTAAAAGGTGACCTTCCCGCACACTTTGAAGCTTTTTTTATCACTTCTTCAGGTAACAGCTCCATCTTTTTAAGACATTCTTGAAAGTTGAAATCCTTGATATCTGCTCCAATGACATCTCCCCAAGGAAGTCCCTTTAAATACTCCACCCGTCCGATGCCGCTTTGCCCCTGTCTTAGTGCAGTACTGAAATCCGTTAAGTTTTTACCGATAGAACTGACCACGCCAATTCCGCTAACATCAAAATGTTTAGTCTCCATGTATCTCTCCTGATTAGACTACTTTACTATAGAGAAGATCCACTAGGCTTTGAAGGTTATTGACCGATCCCAATTCACTGGGTGAAAGCTTAATGTTCAAATCCTCTATCGTCATCGTAACAATTTCTACCCTATCAATGGAATTTGCTCCCAAAGCCTTCAGCTGTTTATCAATTGTAATCTCATCAGGGTCCACATCATCCAGAATCTCCATAACATTCTTTTTTACAATTTCAAAAATTTTTTCTTTGCTCATTGTTTATATTCCTCTCATCCGTTTTTTATGATTGTGTTGTTTGATAATATGTAGTTTTACTTGCTTTGGACTACTCAAGACTATTCCGCATTTTTCAGGTAATTATCGGTGATTTCCTTTGTAACCGCTTTATTTTTGCAAATATCACCATACATTTTTCCACTTTTTCGGATGGTTCGCTTTTGGGTACTGAAGTCGTTTTCCACGATACCTAATTTTGCACTTTCACCCTCATGGCATTCAAAAATATCTATTAATGTCCAGATGTAATATCTCTTAACCGGTATGCCTTCCTTGATGAGTTTGGCAACATACTTTAGGTTTTCATAGATTACCCGTGGTCTCTTATCTTCTACCGGCTCCCTCAGACCATTCTGTACTATAAATATAGGTGCTTTGTATTTTTGATAGTATTCTTTGCATGTTCTATAAAGGCCCTCAGGATATATTTCCCATCCACCGTCTGTTTTATCGACATTGTCTTTAACCTTTAGTTCGCAAAACAAGTTTTTAACATCCAGCTTGAAGTTGACAATGTTTCGGGTCCAGTAATTTATTCCAATAAAGTCGTAGTACTTTCCTTTGCCAACCGGGTAGTTTCCAAAGCCCAGAGGATAGCTGAACTTTCCCTCAGTCATTCCCTTAAGAAGCATATCCTGTGAAAAATACTTTGCAAACCATGCCGCCCACCTATTCAGGGGGTTATTATTGACAGGGTCTAGTATCCTGAAATGGATAGACACCCCTACAATAGTTTCTCCGGGGAAATTATTTTTTTTTCTGATACTGTGTATCTCGGTATAGCATTTTATGTGAGCATGTATCACGTTTTTCATTGCTTTTATCAACAATTTAGGCTCTTTCAGTCCTGGTGGGAACCAGGCCCATAAATACGCTGCGATCAAAGTGATGTTGGGATCATTGAAAGTAATCCAGTCATTTACAATGTCCCCCAACTGGCTTACTGTAAAACTGGTGAACCTAGTGAAAATATCAACGGAGTCAGGATTTGCCCATCCACCGATATCATCAAACCATTGTGGATTTGAAAAATGATGTAAGGTAATCATTGGCCTTATGCCGTTTTTTATGAGCGTAGAAAGCTCTTCACGGTAATGACTGACAGCCTCTAGATCATACTGCCCTTCTTTCGGCTCAATACGGCTCCACTCAACACTCATGCAGTAAGTATCATTGTTTAACTCCTTCATGATCCCAATGTCATCTTGGTAGCGGTTCCAATGGTCTGTTCCTCTTATGACATGGGAACCGTCATTAATTTTTCCATCTTCGCTCCATTTGAACCAGTTGGTGTTCCGGTTACCTCCTTCCACCATTACAGATGAAACCGAGGTTCCCATTAGAAAATCTTTTGGAAATTCAAACTGTTCCATTTTTTAACCTCCATTCCTTATGTGTTTATATTATTTAGAATAATATCCAATTAATTGTGCCGTTGCTAAAACATGCTTTTCAATAATCTTCAAAAACAGACCGGCCTTCAATTTTATATCCGATTCTATCACCGTATCAATAGCATAAATATTAAAACAATAAGCATGCCGACCCCAGAACGGATTTGGCCCTGTATACCCAGTTTCTCTCTTCCAGTTCCTACCCTGGGTTATTCCATCCGGAAGGATTCCCTGAGCTTTTACCCCCTGCGTAAACTCCAATGTGTTTACCGGTATATCATAAATCAGCCAATGTATAATCGGAAAAAACGGCAGGTAGTTGTCCTGGACTAATATAGCGAAGCTCTTTGTTCCTTGAGGTGGATTTATCCAATGAAGAGGCGGAGATAAATTCTCACCCTTCCGGGTATCAGTATAAATATCGGGGATATTCTCTCCATCTTTGAAAGCGCTGCTTAATAGCTGAAACTTCATCCACGAAATCTCCTTTCATCGTCGTTTGTTCATGAGATAGAAAATGCCATATCCCTACTTCTTTTTAATCATCATTTCCCATAAGGGTCCTTTTTTATTGCTCATCCTCATTACCTTCATCACTGGGAAGTGGCTTGGAGTTGGAAAGTATAGGTTGATACCTGCCTTTTTACCCATTTTCTTAATTGTAGATTCTTCAAGGTCCAAATCCCTTGCCATATAGAAAGTAGATTCAATCAGACTGTCATTCACCCCGATAACACCTTCATCGATGGCTTTCTGGCAAAGTCCTGTACAAGGATAGATTCTCATTCCTGTGATTGGGAAAAATAACCCATTTCTTATTTTCTTAGCATTCTCGAATGTTTCTTTAAGAGTTTCTTCTGTTTCACCAAAACCTCCAAGAATAAGATAATGAGCAAAGTAAATATCTAGTTTATAGCACAACTCCGATTTGTGAAATATTTCATCCACAGTAAATCCTTTTCTATAGTTTTGCAGCATTGTATTGGATAAAGAATCAGTTCCAAATTCCACATGAGTCAAACCGGACTTTTTGAACAGGGAAAGCATTTCCTCATCGAGATTGCTTGGAGAGAAGCAGGCACCCCATTGTATTTTTATATTCCTTCTTATCAATTGCTCTGCAAGTGCTACATTATAATCATTGACCAGATTAAATACAGAATCTGTAAAGAAAAAATACGTAATCCCCTTATTGCGGTAAAGATATTCTATGGTTTCGATTACATTATCAATATTGGCAGTTCTAACTTTTTTCCCTTCGATGACCGGGTATGAACAGTATATGCAATTTAAGGGACATCCACGCTTTGTCTGGATATTCATCACACCGCTCTTTTTCCAATAATAGTCAACAAGATTATCATCAAAATTGACCCTAAAATCATCAAGGAATGTAGTCCGCTTTTTAAAAATAATTGTGTTATTTTTCTTGAATACTAGCCCTTCAATCTGTTCATAGCTTTTATTATTCTCAAGTGCGTCAATAAGTTCTGCAATACACTCTTCTCCCTCACCTGCAATCCCAAAATCCGGGTTCAGCAATTCTAAAAGCATTTCTGGGAAAATAGAATAACCAGCCCCTCCAAGAATGATTTTAGCATTGCTATTTGCTCTTATGACTTTGATTATTTCTTCATACCATGTAAATGAATTCTTGTTTTTGGTTAACATTATGTTATCAATATTGCGAAGCGAAATACCTATATACTTTGGAGCAAATTGTGCAAGCTCCTTTTTCAAATTTTCCATGTTTGATAAATTGAAGTCAAAAATACTCGTTTCAAAGCTGGGAAACCGTTTCTTAATAAAGGTTTCAATGTACGATAATCCTATAGGATAAACCGGATCAGGTGCGCAATAAGTATTTGCAGAAACTAGTAAAATTCTGGCCATTATAATCTCCATTCGACCGTTGTCGCAGACGGTATAAATAATAATGAAAAATGGTGTGCGACTTTCACCATATGGAATATTTGTACCCTGTTTATTTCAATCATTAATTATCTGATATTCTTATTCCTTATAAAAATTTTTGCAAATTTCAGCAATCCTTGCACATATATCAGGCTCAAACATAAGAAGCAAGTGGCTGTCGGCTTCGATATCAACCAGATGAAAATGGGCCATCTGCCGCCGCCATTCCTCCCAGTGATCGATAAGGTCCTCCGGCGTTTTATCCCCATGGAAAAGGAAATATGGCTCATACGGACCCAGAAAGGCATCATTTTTATTTCTAATATAATAACAAGTCAGAGCATCGCGGTCAGGTAAAGGCAAAACCTGGAACTTGTCAGCTTCAAAGGATTGCTGAACTCTTAAATTATGTTGGAAAATCTCATAAAGCTCCTCTTCTGATTTGACCGATGAAAGTCCTCGGGATTTCCCGGTTTTAATCAAATACTTCAAAAGCTCCCCCGAACTTAAGTCAGGGGCGATTTCTTCTCTTTTGAAAAACTTCCCTACCATCTTCCGAGGTTCTTGCCTGATTCTAAAAGCCAACGACATATTTACCGCCTGGAGTATCTTTGTTTCCTCCGAAAATCTGATTTTTTCCATCGCACAGGTATCGAGGGTATTTACCATGACAATACTCCCAACAGCCTGTCCCTGCATCTGGAGTTGCCTTGCAACTTCATAGGCTATGGCTCCCCCCAGGGAATATCCACCCAAATCATAGGGTCCTTCGTTTTGCACCGACCGGATAAGTTTAACATAGTAGGAGGCTAAGTCTGGTATCCCTGTTACCGACTCTTTTCCCGACATCTTACCCAAGGCCTGCAAGCCGTAGAACGGTCGTTTACACCTTCCCGCAATTACCTGATAACCTTCCAGTCCGCCCCCATCGCCATGAATCCAAAAAACAGGACGCCCTGTAGCACTTTTGTTTAAGTGGATAAGCTCGGTGTATTGCTTCTTACCTTCTGTTTTATTGGTTATTGGGGAGGTATCCGGTATTTTGACAGGATTTTTGTTCAAAATGCCTTTGGTATAGGACTCTTTCATTTCCGTCAGCATTTTTGTCCAATCCCGTGAGGTCACCTCGCTCTGCTCCTCTTTCTGGGTTTCAGGCGTACTTTGAAAGGCAGATAAAATCTTTTGAATAGTCTCTGGCTTGCTTATAAAGGTCTGTTGCTGCATCTCCCATTCTTTTTTGACCGTTTCTTCCACGCGTTTTTTAATTGAATCTGTCATATGTGCCTTCATAAGTACCAGGGATTCCAGAGGAGCCTGGGCAACCTCTGCTGCAAGCTTTATGGCGTAGGGTAGCACCTCTTTACGGGGTAAGACCGGAATCTGTACCCCGCGGCCTGCCAACTCAGACCCCCTGTAATTCCTACCTGTATAGAGAATCTCATTTCCAAGATTCACTCCCAGCTTTTCAGGTACAATAAAGGTTGCACCATCCCCGGGTGTAAAACCATATTGCATATGGTTGCAAGTATAGAAGCTTTCACTGCTCATCACGATAAAATCGCAAAAAAGTCCCATACACAAGCCACTCCCGATTGCATGCCCCTGCATTGCCGCGATTACTGGAATTTTGCAGTCCAGAGGAAGTCTGAAGAAGTATGCTTCAGTCATTTTTACCTTTCCATCATGGATGGCCTGCATGCCCTCTTTATTCCCTCCGCAGGCAAAATAACTGTCATATCCGGTCATAACCACCGCTTTGAATTTCGAGTCTTCCTGAATTGCCGTAAAGGCCTTCATAAGACCTACCACCAAATCAATGGAGAAGGTGTTTTTATCCTTTTTATCCTCCATGGTCACCAGCGCAACACCGGGTGAAACCTCTTCGAGCCGAACTACAGCATTATCGTTGGGTTTATCAGTAACACTGCTTAATAGACTATTCATTTGTTTTTCCGCTTCTTCCGGACTTATTTGTCCGCTTTTCAACGCAACTAAAATTTCTTTTACATTCATGCAAATCACCTGCCAGTTACTTAATCTATGCCTTGTTCCGGGTACAGTTTAATCGTTCCACGGAAATTTTCCCGTCTCTAGATACCTGAGAATCCCTTTTACAACCATGGGATTTGAGAACATATCTTTATTGGCCGCAACAGCATATGCTTTTGAATCCTCCAGAGTATTAAACAACCCATGTACATACTGCTTATATTTTGTTATACCCACTTTTGACAAATGCTTAAGTCTTAGAAGGTGCCGTTTCAGCAAAGCGTCAATGTTTTCACTGCAATCATCAACCAACCCCCAGGCCAAGGCTTGTACCGAGGTAATCGGCTGGGTCATCACCGTCATATAGTGGGCCTTCTGAAAGCCCATCCGACGGATTAGAAAGGGCATGACGCAAGCGGGAAACAGTCCAAACAGCAGTTCTGATAAACTGAATTGAGTGCTTTGGTCTGCCAGTACGATATCGCTGGCTGCAACAAAGCCTATGCCTCCCGCATTTGCCCGGCCTCTTACATAGGAGATGGTTATATAAGGGCCTGTGGCCAACTTGAGCCACAAATCGTATAACGGCTCTGGATTGCTTTCTCTTTGCAGGCCGTCAAGGTATCTTTCTTGCACTTCCTGGAAGTCCCCGCCAAAGCAAAAAATTTCCGGTGAACCTAACAAAACTACGATGGTTATTGCTTCCTCACACAGTTCCAGCACCTCGCGGAGTTCATTAATCATACACTCATTGATGGAATTGTTAGCCTCGGGACGGTCGAATTTTATATAGCATATCTTATCCTGGAAACTTACGTTTATTGTACGGTAACTCATGCTGTCCACCTATATTCTCTATGGAAATTATTGATTTCATCCAGTATCAAGTATCCTTTTCCTTGCATCACGTCCGTGATTCCCGGAATTATGTCGTGCTGTAGCTTTAAATTTCTGGTACCAAACCTTATGGTGCTGTTACTCAAAAATAATTTTTCATACTCTTCTATATTTAGCTCATATCGTTGGTTAAGATGCTTTTCGATGTTCATCCCCTTTAAGCATTTTTGTCCATCAGGTGTTACCACCCCACTGTAGAATTCCGAACAGCAGCCGGAGCCGTATGAAAAACAGCCAATTCTTTTGGGTGTGTTAAATTCACCGTTATCAATAGTACTGGCCAAGGAAAGGAATACAGTTCCTCCCATGATGTTAGCCACCCGCTGACAGTAAATCATTCCCGGCATAACTCTCTTGTTGAAATCCGCTTCAATTTCGGAAGGCTTCGCCTTAACCATCTTCCTCATCATTGTTCGGTGAGCACCCTTTACCATTCCTCCAAATGGTGTATGAAAGGCAAGGTACTGGAAGGTGTCCCTATAGTTCACATCCGCCACTCTTTTCTGATATTCTAGGAAAGAGTTCTCACAGCAATCCAGGTATGTCATCAGCGAAATGTCGGAGTTACCAGCCTCACTGTCTGGAATGGGGCGGCAGGTATCACATATCTCATAGCCGTAATACCCGTTTGCTCCTACATCCACTTGAAATACAACAGGGTTTTCACTAACCAGAAGTGCAACAGCACCTGCTCCCACGCTCGGTTCTGCAAAAGACCAGTCAGCTGATAATACATTTCCGCCCTCTTCCACGATAAATCGGGATATATCCGATGCTATTACAAGGGCTTTAGCTCCCGGCGAGACTTGGGATAAAACAAAATTTACTGCCATCTGGAATCCCGCAGTACCTGAGAAGCAAGCATTCTTAAGCTCAAACAACCTGCAATTCCTGTTCAGTCCCAGATAATGGTGAATATATGTACTTAAGGATTTCCCAAAGTCAATTCCTGACTCGGTGCAGGTGACCAAAAGCTCGATACGATCCTTTTCCTCCGCGGAGAGTGCATCCACTATGGGCTTTGCAGCATTGACTCCGTAAGTAACTGGATCCTCAAAAGGTAATGCTACCGATTTTTCCTTCATGAGAAGGTTTTCAAACCTCGCTCTATCCAACTGCCGGTGCTGTGCCAGCTTAACAACATCCACGTATGCTGTGCCACCAAAAAAGTTCATCGCTTCAATTCCGACACTAACCATGTCTGATTTTCCTCCCATCAAATTCAAATTTATTGATTTTCCTTAAATAACTGATTAATAATTTCATCTGTTTGCTCAATATCCATGGTGCCTTCATGAACATTTTGAATCAACTCCCGTATAGACAATGACGGTGCTGCTTCCTCATTAGACTGTGCCGTAACACTTTCTGCCATTTCTTTGACAAGAAATTTCGCAAACTCACGAATGCTAGGATAGTGATAGATGGTTGCAGCTTCAACACTGGTGCCGTACTTTTTATTTATCGTATCTACCCATTCCACACTGATGATGGAGTCCATGCCAATATCTATGAATTTAGCATCCAAATCAAGATCGTTGCAGTTCATGGCCAGAACTTCAGCCAGACTTACCACAAGCTCCTCTTCCAATGATTCCATGGATGCTCCCCATGACACGGCTGCACTTTTTTCTGTTTTTGCACCGAAATCAATGACAGACTCAATACTGGAATGGTCCGTTTCCACCTGAGGTATGGGAGGTATGGCTACTGGCTCTTTCCTGGATAGTATATCAACAGGTGTAACCGGACTACTCTTACCGATTTCATTTGACAGAAAAGCAGCCAGTTCCTTTATACTGGGATAATCGTAGATAATGGTGGCAGGTATTTCCATGCCATATCTTTTATTGATCGTCTGGGTCCATTCTACACCGATAATAGAATCCAGACCCATATCTATAAATTTGCAGTCCGATTCAATATCCGAATAAGACATCGATAATGCCTCAGCCAGTGTTGCTTTAAGTTCTGCCTCCAACCCTTCCAATGAGGAATTTTCACGAGCTTCAAGAGCATCATGGGTATGCCGGGATGTGTCAGCATCCGGTTCATTTGTTTCCTCTTGGATCGGTACCATGCTTTCTAACGAAGCACCGTGGGCAAAACCATTCTTATTTAGATTTTTTTCGATGAACAATGCCAGTTGGCGGATATTTGGATACTCATAAATCATACTGCTTTCGATGGAATATCCATAGAGTCTGTCGATAGCATTAACCCATTCCACACCGGTAATCGAGTCCAATCCCATATTTATGAATGCAGTATCGACGTCAATATCCTCCGGATTCATTGACAAAACCTGGGCTAACGTTGAAATCAAGCCTTTCTGTAGGACTTCCGTCTGAATAGCGGTTTTAGGTTCATTGCTCCTTTCGCTCTGGTTTATAGGCTCAGCCGTATCTCTTACAGTTTTCAAATCTTTTAAATTAATTACAGGCTTTGGCCTGACTCCAAGACTACCAGCACCATCAAATTTGCCCAACACTGACTTTAGAATAATGTTTTCAGGTTTCGCTACAGTTTTTTTAACCAGCGGTTTTGCCACTGCTTGGGCTTTTACAGAATTTGATTTAGGTATACTTTTTACATCTGCCTTGTTGTCTACATCCCATCTTTCGGTTATCAGCGATTTTTCTCTATTGGTCTGCACCGCCGGGGAAGGCTCATTTACTGAACCGTTCTGACCTTTCCAGTATTTACTCCTGGCAAAGGGATACGTGGGCAGATGCAATCTTTTTGCTCTGGAATTGAAGAGCTCACTCCATGAGATGTCATAGCCCTGACAATAAAACTCAGCTAATGTACACAGAATATCCTGGTATTTGCTATTGTTATGACGTTCATCAAAGCTTTGTTTTATCAGATCCTGCGTATAGGTTTGAATTACCTTTCGCCCGCTAAAATCTCTGGGCACCTTGCCAGAGAACTGGTTTGGCAATTTTTCTTTCTCAAGCATCTTCCTCAACATCATAGCTGCATCTTCTCGGTTCTTGGCAACGATTGCACACCTGTGGCTGAAATGTTGGCGACCCTCCAACAAGGTATAGCTTATATCCGCTAGTGTATAATCTTCATATTTTTTTCCGTCCAGCAAAGCTATTATATCCCTAGCCTTTTCCTCCAGTGCTACCGGCGTCTTAGCAGAAAAGGCGATCATATAGAAGGGAAGCTCCAAAGTTTGACTTCCGGCCTCCTTATTCTTATAGCTTTGAACTACCATATGGGCATTGGTCCCACTCATTCCAAAGGCACTGATGGCTCCCATCCTCTTTTTCCCATTCTTTTCAAGCCATGGACGGTTTGCCTTATTCACATAAAACGGGCTTTGCTCCCATTCTATATAATCATTTTCCTGCTCGCAGTTGAGGCTTGCCGGTATGGTTTCATGACGTAAAGACTGTACCAATGCTGTCAGACTAAGCAAGCCGGAAGCGGCGAAGCTATGCCCGAAGTTGGTTTTTGTTGAGGTCAAGGCACAGAAAGCCTGCTTTTTTGTATAGTCTTTAAAAATATTGTTTAAGGCATTTATTTCTACCGGATCTCCCAATTTTGTCCCTGTACCGTGAGTTATAATATACTCTATATCCTCGGGATTCAGCTTGCTGCGCTCATAAACCAACTTTAACAAATCTGCCTGTGCTATGCTGCTGGGTGCTGTAATGCCGTTGGTTTTGCCGTCATAGTTGATCCCGCTCCCGCGAATAATTGCATAAATGGGATCACCGTCTGCTTCAGCCTGTGAAAGGCGTTTTAGCACTACAGCTACAATGGCCTCACCAGGGACCATACCGCTGGCCCTTTTGTCGAAAGCGAAGCATTTACCATCAGGAGACAGCATACCCGCCTGAGTTACCATTTCAAAGGTCTCTGCAGCCAACATCAGGTTCACTCCAGCCACAATAGCAGTTTCGCACTCAACATTCCGTAGGCTGAGGCATGCCTGGTGTGCAGCCACTAACCCTGATGAACATGCCGTATTAATTGCCATATTGGGACCTGAAAGATTTAAAAAGTATGAAAGTCTTCCTGATAAAACTCCGGGGTGATTTGAGGTTATTGGTGCATCCATGCCTGTGATGAACTGGTAATCCCCTGTTTCAGCTCCTACAAACATACCTATTCTTCCCTTGTTGATTTGCTTTGACCCATAACCTGCATCCTCCAGTGCATTCCAAGCCTCCTGCAATAGGAGCCTTTGTCTGGGGTCCATGGTTGTAGCTTCCCTAGGTGAAATTTCAAAAAACAATGGGTCAAATTCGCTGACTCCCGGTACGAAACCGCATCTCCATTTTGGATTCACTTCTGCTCTATTGGCAAACCTATCTTCCGGAGGCTCTTTTATCACTTCCCTTCCTTCTTCAAGGATAGTCCACATTTCGTCAATATTCCGTGCATCCGGGAAGCGTCCACTCATTCCGATGATTGCAATTGGTTCGGGGACTCCTTGAGCCTCAGTATAAATTGTCTTCCTTATTCTGGCAGACTTTTGCCTTTTTGCCAGTGCTTCATTATTTTGCAATGTACTCTCAGCCCGTTCTTTTGTTAAGGTTATTGTTGTTTCTTCCTGGTAAAATGCAACTACTGTTTCATTTTTCTCTTTTACAAAGTACTCTACCAGTTTCTCTATGGTGGAGTACCCATAAAATATAGCTGGAGTAACTTCTATACCGTAATGATTTGTCAAAACCGTCGCTAGTTCTGTCAGGCTGATGGAATCAAATCCGAAATCCGCAAGATTGATCTCCCTATCAAGCCTGTCCTTTGACATTCTTAGAACTTTACCTATGAGTTCCTTTAAATCCCATTCTATGCACTGCTCCAGATTCATCCCCTTCATTTCAGCTCTTCTTCCCTTTCCTGATGGACTTGAGACTACTACTGTTGTCCTAGCAGGCGACTGTTCGATCTTTTCCAAGCCGAGAAAACGTTTAACGCGTGCTGGCTGACCAACAAATACCAGATGTTGGTATCTATCTTGTGCCAATACCCGGTCGAACATTTCAAGACCTTCTTCTAACTCCAAGAAGCGCTGACCGCTGGATTTTAGGTACATTTTGGTATTGTTATCCCCAACACTCATACCTCCATCCTTCCACAAAGGCCAGTTGATGACAAATGCCTTTCCGCTACCGACTCCTTTCATTCTGGTATTACGATAGTCTGCGTAAGTCATCAGGAAGCGGTTTGCAATTGCATAGTCACAGGAACCGAAGTCTCCCAAAATGGCCGCAGAAGAGGAGAAATAACAGATAAAATCCGGACTCTCGTCTATTAACAATTTATCAATCAGCAAGGCTCCTTCTATTTTAGGAGCTAAAACCCGCTGAAAGCTTGTATAATCTTTTTCAAAAACAAGCTGGTACTCTTCGACTCCAGCAGCATGGATTATCCCGGTAATGGGTCCGAACCGTTTTCTTGCATCTTCCAAACCAGCCTTCATAGCAGGCAGATCACAAACATCTGCCTGAATATACATCACCTGGCTGCCCATGGCCGATATTTCATTTATTTTTGACTGCTTCCAGTCGTCCAAAGGAGATCTTCCAGTCAATATTAAGTTTATAGGCTGTGCCTTAGCCATATGACGGGCAAATATCAAACCCAATCCTCCACAGCCCCCGGTAATGAGGTAAGTAGCTCCTACCTTGAAGCTTACGCTTCCGTCTTTAAGGCTTGTAGGTTGAATTCTGTATACATGGCGTTTTTCATTCTTATATAAGACACCCTCTAGCTTTTTCGCCTGTAGTTCTATCATCAACCTCCCGAACATACTTTTTATGCCGCTTACTCCAGCCTCCTGTTGAGCAGTCTGGTATATAGCTGCCAATTGGGTATTGGGCATAACAAGGCCTAAGGATCTTTCAAACCCAATCCATGATTCTAGGTAGCAGCGTTCCAAGGTATTTTCAAATTGACCAGCCAATAGAATTCTTTTCACTTTCAGCTTAGCATTCGAAACTGACCTTAAAATGGATATGATTGGCAAATAGTTTTCGACGATACTACTATCCTCCAGAGTCCACATATAAAGGATTGCATCTATTTCTCCCACCGTTTTCTGGATGCTGACTAACGCTTCTTTGTATGTGTCCGGATCATTGGTATCTACATTGTAATTTTCTTCTCCGTTCTTCCGGTAGCCATCACTTTGCTGGATGAAGATAGCCTGTGTGCCTGAATTGGCTGTTCTTATCTCTTCAAGGACGGCCTTTTGGTTTTCAGTCTTAGAGACAAAAACAACCAGAGTTTTGATGTCAGTCTGCAAAAACTCTGTCAATGCCTCTTCCTGCCAGGTTTCTTCAAAGGTCAGCATTTCATAAGCTTCTTCTGGGGCGGCCTCTGCCTTATTTGAATCCACATCAGCCCCTAGCGTACTTTGCACGAACTCTAGTCCTTTCATCCTGACACAAACTTTTCCCTGCATATCACAAAGGTCAATATCCAATACTACATTCCCTGACACATCATCGGCAATACTTACAAATGCCCACATGGAAGGCGTACATTCGCCCATAATTTCAATTTCCCTGAGTTCATCCGGGAAGGTAAGATTAACGGGAGACTGGCCATTTCTTTCAATCAATGGAGCCGCGGCTTGTAAAGCAGATACCAGAATACCCGGATTCAGGAAAAATCCATCTTCCTTACCTGCCGATGAAGCAGGGAGGGACAGTCTTGCCGCTGCACGATTCTGACCGATATAAACCTCAACAAGGCCTTGATACCCGATGTCATACTTAACTCCAAAGGCTTCAGATGCGTGGTAGCATTGTGATACCGGGAAGCTTCCACCGCATTTTGCAATTTCCCCGTTCAAATCCAATATCCTCGAGGGGGCTACGTCCATCAAAACCGCCATACCCCTGCAGTATACTTCATTTCCATTATCATTATATATTTCAAAAGAGATATTCTCATTATCATCCAAAAACAACCCGATATGTACCAAAGCATTTCCACTCATCAAAAGTGTATCTTCAAAAACCAGGTTTTTAATACTAAATACCCCTGGGGTTTCTAACCCCTTTGAAGAAGCTTCTAGAGCAGCCCTTGCCATTTCAAGGAAAACAATACCAGGCATGGCTTTTGTACCATTTACGGTGCAATCAGCCAGAAAATACTCGCTTCCGGTAAAGGTTGAGCTGAAACGCTGTTCGGCCAGGTTCGAAGTATTGGTGTGCAATAGCGGATGCAGCCAGTTTACACTGCCTGAGGCCTGCTCGGTTTTTTGTTCGGTTTCCTGAGGAACCCAGTACCTTTCTTTTGCGAAGGGGTATGTGGGCAAGCTGATTCTCTCGGGTTTTTTGTCTCCGTAAATTCTGTTCCAGTCAAAATGGAATCCCTTAGTCCACAACTCCAATAATTGTTTGTATTTCCTGCTTTTAATCATTTCCTCTACCGTATCTGCATCATACTCCGGTACCGAGGATAAATAGCTTCCTTTTCCCTTCTTTACCTGTCCTAGGAAAATTCCTTCTATATCCTTCCGCTCCTCCAGATAGGCCTTTAGTTTCTCTGCCAGATCCTCCAGATTGAACGCTAGTATTCCAAGCCTCGCTTCCATGGCCTCCCTTCCGATTTGCAGAGTATAGGCCATATCGTCCAATTGGTCTTTGGAAATCCCGCCCTCATTTATGACAGCCAGCAACTGCGCAGCATACTCCTTAAGACGATTTTCATCTCTACCAGAAAGAATCACCATAGCGGGGCTGCTTACACTGACCTCCATAGTAACCCTTTGTTTGTCTTTGATATACTCCTCCACAATAATATGTGCATTTGCACCTCCAGCCCCGAAGGAGGAAATACCTGCCCTGCGTGGTACTTCCCGGCCATCAATGACAGGTCTATTCCAAGCCTCGGTTTTTACCTGTACCTTAAACGGTGTGGAATCAAAATCAATATTCGGATTCAGATCTTTTCCCAAGGTTAAGTTCTGTACCAGGGTTTTATGTTTCAATTGAAGAATAACCTTCGCCAGTTGTGCCATTCCAGCTGCAGCTTCAGCATGTCCAATGTTTGATTTGATGGAAGAAATAGAACAGAAGCCCCTGTCCTTAGTGTATTTTTTAAACACATCGGCCAACCCTGTAATCTCAATAGGATCTCCCAGAGAGGTGCCTGTACCATGGGCCTCCACGCAGCTTATACTTCTTGGGTTTATGTTGCTCTGCATCAACGCCGTTTCAATAGCTAAAGACTGACCCACAGGACTTGGAACAGTAAACCCGTTTGTCTTGCCGGCATGGCTTACGCCGGTTCCTTTAATAACACCATAAATCCTGTCTCCGTCTTTTTCGGCTTGATGCAATGGCTTTAGGAATACTGCACCTACCGCCTCAGCAGGCACATACCCGGTACCACCCTCACAAAAGGCCCTGCATCTTCCGTCATCAGCAGCAAATTGTCCGGCACTAAGGGTAATGTACTTACTTGGGTGAAGTGACAGATTGACTCCGCCTGCAATGGCCATACTTGACTGACCATTTCTTATGCTCTCGCAGGCCAGATGGACTGCGTAAAGGGAGGAAGAGCACGCAGTATCAATGGTTAAGCTAGGACCTGTAAAGTTCATTATAAAGGATACCCTGTTTGCAATTGAATATATCCAACTATTAGCGACGTACATTTTCTGTTTGGCTTGCAATGCAGCCTCGGCCATAAACAGTTGGTAATTATTATAGGTTGCACCTACGAATACGCCGATTTTATTACCGTAACCCTCCATTTTCAAAGCGTCTCTCGTATATCCAGCATCCTCCAGGCAGTGCCATGCTGTCTGCAGGAACAATCTTTCCTGTGGATCCATAAACATGGCATCTCTTGGAGAAATGTTAAAAAACAATGGATCAAAGCAATCCACATCCTCTAAAAAACCGCCCCATTTGGTGTAACTAAGCCCGTTCATTGCAGCCTTTGATCGATCAGCCTCAAAAAACCCTTCCATAGGCCAACGACTTGTTGGAATATCCCGGATACAATCCCTTCCTTCTTTCAGATTATTCCACAATTTTTCCAAGGTATCTGCTTCTGGGTATCGTCCAGAAACACCAATTATAGCGATATCTGCGTTTTCTATGGCACTTCTTCTAATATGATCCTTTTCGTTATTTCCCTTACCGGTGCGAATTGAAGTAAGGACAGAAGCAGTTTTTACATTAGTCTTTATCTGCGTTTTCTCTTTTAGTGCTGGTGTAGACGTTTTCCTTACCATCTCGGATATCTTTTCCGGATAAGTCTCCACCAGGTAATTGGCCAGACTTTGAATATTGGTATATTTAAAAAACAGAGTTGCATCGGACTTGCCGATCCACTGTTCAGTTTTATTGTTTAGCTCTGTAATCATGATGGAGTCCAACCCCAACTCCTCAAAGTGTGCGTTCAAATCCAGCCTGTTTGACGGGATTTTGGTAACCTCCGCCATAATCTTTTTCAGGTGTTCAATGGAATGTGCACGAAGGATTCCCTCATCATAAAGATCGCTCTCGTCAGTTTGTTCTATTGTAGAAGCGGTCTCCATAGCTGATTCTACAGTTTCCCTAGAATCGGTCTCATGGGTCAAAGCTATTTTAAATCCCTTTATCTGAAGACACATTTCACCTGTATCATCATATAAGTCAACATCTATTGTTTGTTCAGATGCGCTTATTTTACTTTTGTCATCATAGCTGATCCGTGCCCACATGGACTTTGTACATGCCTTATAAACCTGAAGCTCTTTTAATGATATAATCCTAGTCTGCATGTCTGTACCATCGGGATTCATTTTAAAGCCCATGGTGGCCTGCAATACCGCTTCCAGTATGCCGGGATTCAGAACCAATTGCTCCATTGGATTCTGGGTCATTATCGGCATAGAAAGCTTAAGTAACATTTTATCGGTACCCATGTACACGTTTTCTATTGTCTGATATTGTTCAGTGTACTCTACGCCTTTCAGCTTCAGAAGCTCATAGATATTATTTTCTGGAGCCAAATTGTAATCGAATTCTTTTAGCATTTCACCTATATCTATTAATGAGGCTTTTCCACTCCTGTTGAAAGAGACTTTACCCTGGGCGTATATTGAAGAAGCATAATTCCCTTCTTTCTCGTTGTATATTTCAAAGTCGGCTTCTCCTTTTCCCTTCAGTATAAGGGCGATATGGATACATAAAGGATTGGTCCCTACAACTATAGGCTGATTCCAAAGAACATCCCTCAGGGTTACTATCCCTCTTTCCTCCTTGTTTAACCCAATAAACTCTTCCACAGCGGCTCTTGCCATTTCGAGGCAAGCCACACCGGGTACTAAACTGTCACCAGTACGCCTCTGCTTAATGGCAAAAATCTCCTTGCCAGTGAAAACTGAGCTGTAGCGGTTTTCTGAAATATCCGAAGTATTCTTCTGCAACATTGGGTGAATGTACAAATTGTAAGTTTCAGCCAAATCCATGTTGCTTTTTTTAGTTGAGGTTTTGGTCTCATCAACCCAGAAGCGTTCCCTTGCAAATGGATAGGTAGGCAGAGACATCCTTGAATACCTGCCTTTTTCAAAAAGCTCCTGGTAATCGAGAGCATACCCCTGGATAAATAAGTCAGCAATAGTCGCAGTAAGCTCCAAATACTCAGTTGCATTCCTTGTATTTCTGCAATCCTGGATGCATTTGTTGCCGTAGCGTTTTAGGCCCACTTGCTCTAGATGCTCTTTTTCATTGAATTCTGCCGTTAATACTTGGGCTACATTTCCTTTTTCAAGCCATTTATTAAGTAACGTAATTATTTCTCCACTGTTTCTGACGACACACGCAAGCCTGTGGTTCAAGTGCTTTCTGCCTACTAGAAGCGTATAGCTCATGTTTCCGCAATCCACATCGGGATTAGCATGACAGAACTGAACCAACTGCTCTGCCTGCTCTCTTAACTGCTGCTGAGTCTTTGCGGATAAAACCAGTAGATATCCTGGCTTTTCCTCAGAGGCTCTTACCTCTTGAGGGGCTTCCTCCAACACCATGTGAACGTTTGTACCGCTAAAGCCAAAGGAACTGACTGCACCGCAGCGTTTTTTGCCGTCTTCAACTTTCCAATCCCTGAGTTGGGTGTTCACGTAAAAAGGACTGCCTTCAAACTGTATATTTGAATTCCCCAACTCATAATAGAGTGATGGTGGAATTTTTTTATATTTAATAGATAACAATACTTTAATCAGACTTGCGACACCCGCTGCCGCCGCTGTATGTCCGATATTGGTCTTTATTGAACCTATGGCACAGTAACCTTCCTTATGGGTATATTTTCTGAAAGCTCTTGTAATAGCCCCATACTCAATAGGGTCTCCCAATTTTGTCCCTGTCCCATGGGCCTCCACCATTTGGATCTGATCGGGATGGATTTTGAAGTTATCATACACAAACTGTTCCAAGCGTTCCTGAGAATTTGCACTGGGTGCGGTAATGCCGTTCGTAGCTCCATCCTGATTCATGGCCGAACCTTTGATAACACCATAGATATGGTCGCCGTCCGCCAGAGCTTCTTTCAGCCTCTTTAATATGATTACCCCTGCCCCTTCCCCAGGTACAAATCCATCCGCACGTTCATCAAAAGTGTAGCAATGTCCTGTTTTAGATAGCATTCCCGCCCTCTCGGAGAGCAAATAGAATCCTGGTGTAGCTTGAACAAATACACCGCCTGCTATTGCCATCTCTATTTCATTTGACCAAAGACCCTGACATGCAAGATGTGTGGCTACCAGCGAGCTGGAGCAAGCAGTATCCACTGCTACGGCTGGACCATGCAAGTCGAGATAATAGGCTATTCTGGCCGGAACCACCGAGCTTGAGTTACCCCAAAAGGATTGGGCAGGTGGGTTATCATCGAATAACGTCTGATAGTCACCTACGATAGTTCCTACGTAAACTCCGCATCGCCGTCCTCCGACATTCCCTCCGGCATATCCAGCATCCTCCAACGCACTCCAGGATTCCTCAAGGAATATGCGCTGCTGGGGATCCATATATGTTGCTTCAATCGTTGATATATTAAAGAAATATGGGTCAAATTGGTCGTAATTGTCCAAAAAGCTGCCCGAAGAGCAGTACTCGCTTTTCCCGGGATAGTACTTGGAAAAATCCCATCTAGAAACCTTTTCAACCAAATCGTCCCCATTAGCCAGATGGTTCCACAACTCATCCAAGGAATGGGATTTTGCGAACCTTCCGCTCATTCCGATAATTGCAATATGTTCTCTTTCTCCATCACATTCCTCGCTTTTATCCTTTACAGGAGCATTTTCTTGCCGTACCTCCTGTTTTAAATAACGCTTTGTGGACTTCGAGTCACCCACGGCTTGCGGCTTCTGAACCGGTAATCTGTTCATCTCAGGATGTCCTACACTTTTTCCCAGTAAAGCAGCAATAGCCTCCTTATGGTTAGATAATATATACTCTGTCAACTGGTTAACCGTACTGTAGTCAAAAATATCAGTTGTCTGCAATTCAATATTCAATTCCTGGTTAATTTCCTGGATTACATGTACGCCAGTAATGGAATCCAATCCATAATCCGAAAAAGCTTCATCGCAATCTATCAGATTTAAATCCACCTTTAATGATTGTGAAAGCTTATCTACAATGGTTTCTTTTATATGGTCGCTGACCATCTTATCTGTTACCTGAACACCTTGAACCACCCCTGTATCTGTTCGCAAGACGGTCTGTACCTCATCCGGAACTGACTTATCAAGGCTATTGGCTATTCCATCCTTATAATTGAGCATAATATATTGGGCTAATTGGTTTACTGTGCTATGGTCGAATATATCTGTGGTTTGTAGCTCAATATTCAATACCTGGTTGATTTCCTGGATTACATGCACACCTGTAATAGAATCCAGACCATAGTCTGAAAATGCTTCATTCTCTTCTATAACAGCGGAGTCTACCTTTAATGACTGAGAAAGCTTTTCGATAATGGCTTCCTTTATATAATTTTCAATCATTTGTTCAGTAATACCTCCTCCGCTTTTGGCTGCTCCCATCTGGGGCATTGTGTTTTGGGGCAGATGGGCCCATTTCTTAGGTTTTTTCACCACAGAAGTCGAGTTACTGTCCGCTCCTTTCATCTGCCTAACAATACCATCACTTTCAGCCACAATAATCTGCTGTCCCAGTTCGTGAGATTCTTTCTCAGGAAAATACACTTCTTTGAAGCCCTCTCCTTTGAGAACTTTTTGCCATGATTGTGAGGACAATGCTGGACAGCCTTGTATGCGTAGCTCCTGATCCTCGTAAAGCCACCACCCTTCCAGAAGTCCAAAAATTAAGTGGTTAAATAAGGTAAAGGAACTAAGCTCATTTAGCACCAATAGACCATTTTTCTTTAAAACAGCCTTGGCGTTCCTCAAAGTTTGTCTTATATTCTTCGTGGCATGTAAAACATTGGCCGCAACGGCGATATCATATTCGCCGTTATGGTCAATGTTCTGTTCCGATACTGGTACCTCAATATTGAGAAGCTTCTGGGTAAGGAAGTTGTATTCTGGCTTAAAGTTTTTTTCCGCATGGATTAAAAAGGCTTTTGAAATGTCTGTATAACAATATTCAGCGATATTCTCAGCGTATGGTTTAAGCCTCTTTAATACTGCACTGCTGGTTCCGCCAGTTCCAGCTCCAATCTCAATAATACGAATTTTTGACGCTGGATTGTGTTTTATCCGCTCTTCAATATAGCTCACAATTACCTCTGAAAGGGTCTCATTAAAGTGGTCAACAATTAAGTTTCCTTTATAAATCCCCTGCACCAAATCTACGGATGAATTAGGGAAAATAACGTCTGTTGCATGTTTTCTCCCTGTAAGAATCTGGGGCAAAAACCGCATAGTCGTCTCAACCAATACAACATTGGCCTTAACATTTGAATTCTCTAACCACAAATTCTTTTTTTCGTCCCATTCTTGCCAAACATCTTCAGGTTCTAAGCATCCATTTGGTTTTATGACATTGGCCTTGTTGTCAATCTCAATATACTTGCTCTCTGCTAAGAAATTTATACTTGCCTCTAGCCATCTGTCAAACAGAGGATTCAGTCCTGCTTTCCTCTTAAAATCTTCAATCATCATTTCTGTCGACAGGCCCAATGAACAAAGCTGACTGAATAGCAACTTTCTAAGCATCTTATCGATTTGATCCATTATCCTATCCATCTCGTTTTTTATCACTATTACTTTCGAGCCTTGTTTCGGAGTAGAATGATGTAGATTTCTAATAATGGATGGTATGCTCTCCGAATAAACTTTAACTAATTCCTCAAGATTTACTTTTAACTCTTTATTCATTATTTTCACCTCAAAGTCTATCTGTTTTTGTAGAAAAACATTCCTAACCGATTATCTTAATCATCGCTAGCTGATCGACAGGCATGGATAAAAGGTTTTCGAGTGCCTGCATAGCCTCGTCTGGTTCAATTGAACCTATACCATACTGTGCCATCCGCTTTTCGTAATCCTTGGAAGAAACAATTCCAGTGGTTCCCCAATAACTCCAGTTCATTACCTTGACCAAGCAAGGCCATTCCTTTGACAACTGGAAAGCAAAAGCATCCTTAAAGGTACACCCTGATGCATAGTTGCTTTGTCCAGGTGCTTTAATAAATGACTGATAAGAGGAAAAGAACATAACGAAATCAAGGGGTTCATTTTGGAATATCTGGGCTATACGGACGCTAACATCCACTTTTGCCGATAAGCCCGCTCTAAACATATCTTCGTCCATATTCGACAGACTTTTATCTAGTAGTACAATTGCAGAATGTATTACGCCATTTATGACTTCATATTTTAACTTGATTTGTTCGTATGCATTCTGAAGGGCATCCCTATCGGTGGCATCCGCACTGATATATATAGGAGCAGTTCCAAAGGCTTTCAAACGATCAATCTTCAATTGTATTTCCTCGTTTAATTTTCTTCGCCCGATCCAAACGATATTTGCCTGATAGGTCTTAATCATATATTCACTCCAAACTTCACCTATACCCCCTGCACCTCCAATAACAACATATACCCCGTTTTTGCGGTAAACCTTTTTTTCAGTGGTACTTGTCTTAATGGGTAACAACTGCTGCTTGTACCATTCTCCACCGCGATAGGCCAACACGTTCCCCTGGGGATCTGACTGCATACTGAAGATTTCATTAGTAGGCAAATCCGTACCGAATTCTAAATCAATTACGCGTACATTCCAGATAGGATATTCCTTTACCATAGACCCAATCAATCCGTGAAGGCTGGCGTGGGCTGGATTTATCGTTTCATTCTGCAATACAGGTTGGGCTTTGATTACTATTACAGTCCAACCCAAATTTTTTGAGCCATATCCCAAGCTCAACAGGGCTTTTATTACTCTAAAGCACTGAAGAACTCCCTTATTCTGGTCATCAATAAGTGCATCTTCCGTCAATGACTCTATCTGCGGTGATTGGGAAACCCAGATAATGTGATCGATTTGTCCCACAGCCGATAAGCTTTCTTTAATTTCCTCCACACTATCTTGAACCTTTAATTCAAGCCTTTTAGCTTTTGGATACATATTTATGATATCCTTCAGACTGTCGTTCTCTCCCCCAATGATCACGATGCGCTGGCTTTTTAAAGGATAGATCTCCTTTTTTTCTATCTGAACCACATCCCACACAGGAGTTAACATGACGGTTTCTTCCGTTTGTTTCTCTAACGCTGTGCTTTTAAGCTTGTCAGCTTTACTCTCATCCATAGCTTCTTCCTCCAGCAATCTGGATGAGAAGCCCTTCATGCTTACGCAAACCCTGCCCTGTTCATCTGCAACGTCTACATCTATCTTCTGTATTTTGCTATATGGACTGCTATCTTCGCTATAGCAAATATGAACCCATACGGCAGAAGCACTGTCACCGTAAATCTCCAGTTCCTGCAAGGCATAAGGCAAATAAGGTTTGTTTGGTTTTCCCTGCGCAGAAGCATCTTTTAGCATAAAGCCAATTGAAGTTTGCAAAGCTGCATCCATCAGAGCAGGATGCAAATAGTATTTATCTTTTGAATGATCTAATATAGAAGGGAGGTTAATTCTTGCCAGAAGCCTGTCCTCTCCCATAAATATTTGTTCAACGCCACGATGTCCAGGCCCATACTCAATTCCTAGTTCACTGAATGCCTCATAGCATTCCATAGCTGAAAATGTCGCTTGATAGCATTCGTCCCTCAGTGCCTCAATATCTATGAATTTTACTTCAGCATTAATGTTAATTTCAGCAGTTCCCTGAACTTTAATATCAGATCCCCCATCTTTTGGACTGGTGTATACTTTAAATGCTATTTTTTGGTTATCCTCAGGCAAAAGTCCAATATTCACTCTGACAGGCTGTTCCCTCACAATTATGGGTTTTAGCCACAAAATATTTGTTAACCTAATTTTCGTATCTTCATTTCTCAAAGATCCTGCCGACAAGCAAACAGCCTCTCTTGCCATCTCAACATATGCCATTCCAGGCATAATACGTTGTCCTTTTACGACATGGTGGGCAAAGAAAAATTCATCACCTGTGAAGACGGAGCTAAATCTTTGTTCAAGAAAATCTGATGTGTTTTGGTGCAAAAGAGGATGTATATCAGTAGGTGCAGCATTTAATGAATTTGTAGTATTAACTTTTTTCACTTCAATTCCTGCAATTCCTGTATCTCCTTTATTTTCATCATCAGAAATCCAGTATCTGTCTCTTGCAAAAGGATAGGTAGGTAAAGAAATCCTTGAATATTCCCCATCCTCAAATAGTTTTGGATATTCTAATTCATAACCTTGCGTAAATAATTCAGCAATTAATAACAGCTGTTCCAGGTACTCCTCAGAGTCTGTTAGCTTTTGGCAATTTTTAATACAACTGTTTCCATACTTTTTTAATGAAGGTTGTTCATATAAATCATTTTCACGAAGTTCAGAAGTGAAAATTTGGGATATCTTTTTTTTGTGCATCCATTTCTTTAATATTTCTATCAGCTCGTTACTGTCCTCAACAACACATGCCAACCTGTAATTGAAATGCTTGCGGCCTGTCAGTAAAGTTAGGCTCATATTTCCCATATCTACTTCTGGCGATTTCTCACAATACTCAATCAGACGCTCTACCTGTCTTTTTAGCTGTTCCATGTTCCTAGCCGACAAAGCAATTAAATATCCTGGTTTCCTGGAGTGCTGCCTCATAAGTTCTGGTGCTTCTTCAATGACAATGTGTGCATTTGTTCCACTGAATCCGAAACCACTTATTGCCGCACACCTTTTTACTCCTGATGGCACCTCCCAATTTTTAAGGGTCGTGTTCACATAAAATGGACTGTCCTTAAACTCGATATTAGAATTCCCTGATTGGAAATTCAAGGTTGGTGGAATTTTTTTATGCTTCAAAGACAAGAGAATCTTTATAACTCCAGCAATACCAGCCATGGATACACCGTGACCCAGATTTGTCTTTATTGACCCTATTGCACAGTACTCTTTCTTGTCAGTAAAGCTTCTAAAAGCCCTAGTCAAGGCCTGATACTCAATAGGATCTCCCAGCTTGGTACCAGTACCATGTGCTTCAACCATCTGTATTTGCTCGGGATTGATATTGCAGGAACTATACACCGAACATTCTAAACGTTGCTGTGAATTCAAACTGGGTGCGGTTATCCCATTTGATGTCCCGTCCTGGTTAATACCAGAACCCTTTATAACACCATAAATCTGGTCACCATCCCTGACAGCATCTTTAAGCCTTTTCAATACAATAACACCAACACCCTCTCCATAAACTATTCCATCAGCCCTATCATCAAAGGTGTAACACTTGCCTGAATGAGAAAGCATGCTTGCCCGTTCGCTAAATAGGTGGAAAGTTGGTGTGCACTGGACAAAAATTCCCCCAGCCAGTGCCATATTGATTTCCTTTGATTTTAACGCCTGACTAGCTAGGTGGATAGAAACCAATGAACTAGAGCAGGCAGTATCTATAGCCAAAGCAGGTCCCTGAAGATCTAAAAAATAGGATATTCTGGAAGGAACAATAGAATCAGTATTTCCCCAGAAAGCTTGTGGCGGAGGAGTATTCTTAAACAAAAGCTGATAGTCTCCTACTCCACATCCTGCGTATACACCACATAGTTGGCCTTTAATTGATACCCCCGCATACCCCGCATCTTCCAAGGCCTTCCATGCCTCCTCCAGAAAAATACGCTGCTGTGGGTCCATATAGGTTGCTTCCAGTCCAGAAATATTGAAATAAAGTGGATCAAATTTATCGATGTCTTTTAAATAGCTTCCGTGATTACAGTATTCTTTGCCTTTTTCATAGTGCTTTGAAAGATCCCATCTTGAAATCTGCTCTATTAAATCATCTCCGTTGGCCAAGTGTTCCCACAGTTCATCCACCGTGTCTGATTTTGCAAACCTGCCGCTCATTCCAATGATAGCAATTTGATCTTCTTTCTCTGAGTCATCAAAGCTCAATCTTTTATTTAATCCAGTTGTTTCAAAAGGCACTCTTCCTCTTCTAAATTTCTTTATATTCTGGGTAAGAGGTGTGTTTCCATCTGTTTCCTGCTGTATACTTACATTTTTTAATACCTCAGTTTCTTGTCCTCCTTCTACGAAGGAATTCTGTATCATACCTTTATTCAACTGATCCTTGTGTGTAGATATAATATATTTGGCGAGTTCGCTTACCGAACTGTTGTCAAAAATATCAGTGGTTTGTAGGTTTATCCCGAGGGTATTGTTAATAGACTTAACAAGATTAACCCCAATAATGGAATCCACACCATAATCAGCAAAAGATTCAGATATATCAATAAGTTGAGCATCTATTTTTAATGATTCTGACAGCTTATCAATAATAGCTTCCATCACCTTATCCCGCAGCATATGTTTATTGATGGCAAGCCCCTTTTCAGAAACAAGGTTTCCATGTATTCCGACGGTGTTACTTTTTGCAGCCTGCTTAAGGGATTTGGAGTCAGTAGTTTTAACTGGCCTTGAAGCTCCTTTGGGCTGGCGAACTACACCATCACTTTCTCCGATAACAATTTGTTGTCCAAGCACATGGTCTTTCTCTGCTGGGAAAAACACTTCACGGAAACCCTCACTCTCCAGTACCTCTGCCCATGTCTTAGGCAGTAACCCAGGACAACCTGGGATTCTCAGCTCCGCATCCTCATACAGCCACCATCCCTCCAAAAGGCCAAAGGTCAGATGAGTAAACAAGGATTTGCTGTTTATCTCATTTAAAATAACTATACCATTTTTGCTTAGTGTCCCTTTTACATTTCGTAGAGTTTTTCGGATATCTCGGGTGGCATGCAATACATTTGTTGCAATCGCAATGTCATAGCCCCCTAGTTCGATATCTTGTCCTGATAACGGCATCTCTGCATTGAAGATTTTATAAGTCAAGTACGGGTTTTGCTTTCCATATTCCTTTTCCGCGTGCAATAGAAAAGCTTTTGAAATATCGGTGTAACAGTACTCTTCTACATTCTCCTTGTAGGATTGAAGCTTCTTCAATACCATAGCGCTTGTACCACCAGTACCTGCCCCAACTTCAATAATACGGATTTTGTTCGAAGAGTCTTGGCAGATACGTTCCTCTATGAATGCCACGACTGTCTCAGCTACCACATTATTAAAATAATCCGCAACATGATTATTTTTGTATATGCCCTCAACTAAAGCCATAGACGAATTTGGAAATAAAATATCCGTTGCTGGTACTTTTCCTGTAAGGATATCGGGCAATGCTCGCAAAGTCGCCTCAACTAAAGTGACCTGTGCCATTTTCCCGTTATTATCCTTTTTCCATGATTCCTTATACTTTTCCCACTCTTGCCATGTGACCTCTAAAATGTCCTCGGTAAAACTAGATGTAGGATACAAAATGTCTTTTTCAATCCCCAAATAGTTGTTTTGTTCTAAAATTGCGATACTTTCCTCAAACCACTTATAATATAAGCTGTCCAGCCGATTTTTTTCTTTTAGATCCACCCTGCTAGACTTCTTTCCCGAAAGCAGCCCCATGGACTTTAATTGGCCAAAAAGCAATTTGCATAGAAGCCTTTCCATAACCTCCATCTGTCTTCCTCCCTGTAAAGTATACTTAATCACTAATTACTATCATCCTTGATTTTTATTCTGATCTCTAATTGCCGTAGCCTTTATCCAAAGAAACTCCATATTTTTTCACAAGATACTCCGCAAGGCTGAAGAAGGTAGAATATTCCGAGAGTATCATGGGATTTAACTCAAACTGATAGTCCTGATTGATTTTATTTACCAGTTCTGTCCTTTTAAATAAATCAAACCCATAATCACTTATGTCAGTATCCGCATCCATATCTTCTACTTTTAGATTGACTAGGTCTGACGCTGATTTCATAAGATCTTGCTGAACCTTCATAATTAAGTTCCCAATAGCTTTTTCATCAATTTGTTTCGTCAGTTTCTGAGACCCTTCGTTAGATAGCTTGCTGTGAAGACGATTTTTAATGTTTTCTATACACGATTTATAGTTTTCAGAATACACGGTAAAAACTTCTTCCCTAAATACTCCGTTCTCTCCTACGTTTCTTGTTCTGTCCACATTATCAAGTGTACGTGATGAAATTCCTTTCATCCTCATACAAACAGCTCCTGCCTCATCACATAGGTCAATATCCAATTTATGTACTTTTGTTCCTGCTTCCTTGACAGTCTCTATACTTATGTCGTCACTGTAACGGATGAAAGCCCACATCTTCGCAGTACAACCTTTATATATTTCCAGTTCCTGCATTGCATACAGTATTACAGGTTTTGTCTGATTTTCACCAACTCCAGCTAACAAAGCCTCTCCCATAAATAGGCCTATTTGTGATTGGAGGGCAGAGTCTACTATGCTAGGGTGTATTATATATTTGCTTAAGTTATATACAGTTGATGCAGGTAATACCAACTCCGCTAGTGCCTCATTAGTTCCTATATATATTTTTTGGATTGCCTGATATCCTGGGCCATACTCAATTCCCATTTGTTTAAAGGCCTCGTAGCACTGTTCCGATGATATGACCCCTAGATTGCACTTTTGACTAAGATCAGTCAAATCCAGTACAGGGGCTTTACCCGCCTCGTAGATAGATGCACTTCCCTGGCTGTATACCACTGTATTTGATTCTGCATCGTTGCATTCACCGTAAATCTCAAATTCTATTTCACCGCCAGCCTCTGGGAATAGTCCTATGTGTACCTGTAATGGTTCTTCATCGACTATCGCTGGTTGTGACCATACAATGTCCTTTAACCGTATCCCAAGAGTGCCATCATATAACCCTTCGGTTGCAGCTTCTACCGCTGCACGGGCCATCTCCAGATATGCCACGCCAGGTAGAATCTTCCTTCCCTTCACCACATGGTCTGCAAGAAAGAATTCCTCTCCTGTAAAGGTACTGCTGTACCTTTGCTCCGACAGATTGGAGGTGTTCACCTGCACCATAGGATGGATGTTTGCCTTTCCGGTTCCTCCTATATCTCCCTCTGTTATGGAAATCCAGCAGATCTCTTCTTCAAATGGATATGTAGGAAGGCTAATGCGTCTTGGTCTAGTCTCACCATATAGTTTGTTCCAATCAAATACTAGGCCCTTTACCCACAGATCAATAAGCTTTTCATACTTCCTTTTGGTTATCCATTTTTCTATGGCTTCCTTTAATTCTTCATCAGCAGTAAATACTGCCACCGTCTCTTTATTTTTCTTTACCTGTCCTCTATACAGATCTTGGATTTCCTCCTGGTCTTCTATGAAGCCGTTCAGTTTGTCCTCCAGTTCCCCTATGGAGCCTATTATCATGGCTATACGCTCTTCCATAGCTTCACGTCCTGTCTGAAGTGTATATGCCATGTCTGCCAGATTTTCGTCGGTAATCTGCCCATCCCTGACTGCTGCCAAAATTCTTTTTGCATATTCTTTCAAGCGTGTTTCATTCTTGGCAGATAGCACTATGATTGCAGGCTTATCACTGCTAACCTGTATTTCAGGCTGTTTTCGTTCACCTGGTATATATTCTTTTATTATAACGTGAGCATTGGAGCCACCAGCACCAAAGCTGCTGATTCCCGCATATCTCTCTACTTCTTTTCCATCTAATACTGGCCGATTCCATTTACTCAGAGTCTGCTGAACGACAAATGGAGTGTTTTTAAAATCAATATTCGGATTCAGTTCCTCCGAGTGAAGCGAAGGTACAATCTGTCCATACTTCATCTGGAGCAGTACCTTGGTGATACCTGCAATTCCTGCAGCGCTTTCACAATGTCCGATGTTGGATTTTGCAGAACCTATTGCACAATACTGTCTGTCCTGAGTATACTCGCTAAAAGCCTTGGTAAGACCTGCGATCTCTATGGGGTCTCCCAAAGAGGTCCCTGTCCCGTGTGCTTCAATATAGCTGATTTTCCTAGCATTTACACTTGCTGCCTTTAACGCCTGATCTATGGCGCATCCTTGGGCATTGGGGTTCGGAACGGTATATCCATTGGTTTTGCCTCCATGATTTATGGCGGTTCCTTCAATAACCCCATAAATCTGGTCACCATCTTCTATTGCTTTGCTCAAAGGCTTCAGCAGCACAGCTCCCACGCCTTCTCCTGGTACATAACCATCTCCTCCCTTTCCAAAGCTCTCACAACGGCCCTTGCTGGATACGAATTTCCCCTGGCCCAGCGCGATGTACTTGTTAGGATGAATGGAAACATTGACGCCTCCCACTACCGCCAACTCGCAGCCTCCCTTTTGAAGGCTCTGACATGCTAGGTGGATTGCTGTGAGGGCGGAAGAGCACATTGTATCTATCGCTATACTAGGGCCGTGGAAGTTAAAGAAATAGGATATCCTGTTGGCTATATGTGCAGGATTCCCCGTAAGTGCTATATTCCTTCCTTTCACCTGCTCCTGTGCCCCATACAACTGGTACTCCTCATACATTGAACCGACAAACACACCTATATTCCCCTCAAGTCCGCCACCCCGGTAAGCACTCAAAACTTCCCGGGTATAGCCGGCATCCTCCAGTGTTTCATAAACACATTGCAGAAATAGCCTCTCCTGGGGGTCCATGAGCTCCGCTTCTCTTGGGGAGATATTGAAGAACAGAGGATCAAACCGATCCACTCCATCTATGAAGCCGCCCCATTTACTGCATGTTTTTCCAAGTTTGTTTTTATCCTCATCAAAGTATAGGTTGTAATCCCAGCGGTCTTTCGGGATTTCGGTAATACAATCCTTACCTTCTTTCAGGTTCTTCCAGAATTCCTGTACATTCCTTGCTCCAGGATATCTTCCCGATACACCTATAATAGCAATATCCAGAGCTGTCTTTTCTTCATAGAACTTCATGGCTGGCATGCTGAACCTTGAACCCCTTCTGCTGCTTATGTTTATCTTAACCTCGCTTGCTTTTTGTATATCTTCTTTAACTGGCAGAGCCTTTCCTTCCATTCCCAAAAGCACTTTCAGCTTATCCTTATAGCTTTTAATGAAATACCCTGCTAAGTCCTGTACGTTTTGGTACTCATAGAACAAGGTTTTTGGCAATGAATTAAAGGTTTTTTCCAATTCATTAGTCATCTGCATAACCATGACCGAATCAATCCCATACATCTCCAGTGGAGCATCAGCTTCTATTCTGTCCGCTGGTAGCTTTATAACTGCCGACAGCAACTTTTTAAGGTAGGTTATGGTCTTTACTTTTAATATATCCTCAGATACATCTAGGTTTTCTTTTCTGTCTTCTATTATCGGTGCTTGCAATGGCACTTGGACTACTTCTGCTTCCTGTCTATCTCCCCCAAGGAAGGTTTTTCTCAGTTGCTTTAGTCTCCCTTCCAGTACCATTACCTGTTCACAGTCCGATGCCAACGCCATATACAGGGCCTTAACACCGCTGTCGGTTTCCATGGCCACCATGCCGGTTTCCTGCAGCAGTATTTTTTCAATGCCTTCGTCCACATGCATCCCGCCGTGCTTCCACAAGGGCCAGTTGATGCCAAAGGTTCTGCCATGACGTTCCTTTCTGGACACCAGCTTATTGCGGTATTTCACATAAGCATCCATGAAGGCATTAGCAGCAGCATAATCCGCCTGCCCAGCATTACCCATGATTCCTGCCCCCGAGGAGAACACAATGAAGAAATCCATCGGGAGTCTTTTAGTTGACTCATCTAGGTTTACCAATCCCCTCACTTTCGGATTCAATACGTTTATCAGCTCTTCCTTGGTCTTTCTAATGATAAAACTGTCATTGATGACTCCTGCACTGTGAATGATTCCATGAATTTTTCCATAACCTTTTACTATCTCCTGAACTAAGCTGTTCACATCTTCTTTCTGGGTTATATCCAATTGCCGGTATTCAACCCGGCTACCCATGGCCTCAATTTCCTTTAATCTTTCCTGTTTTTCTCCACTTATATGAGAACGGCCCGTTAGGATAATGGATGCACCTTTGACTTTTTTAGTGATTTCCTCCGCGAAGATAAGTCCTAAACCTCCAGCTCCTCCAGTAATAAGGTAAACCCCCTTATCCTTCCATGGAATCTCCAGAGCGCTTGCGGTTGTATCCATTTCACTTAAGGCTGCAATATATCGTTTTCCATTCCTGTAGCTTATCTGTTTATCCTCAGGATTCTGGCTGTTTTCCTTCAGTTTTTCCAGAAGGCCTCCAGCTGTCTCCTGCTGCTCTATTTCAATCAATTGGGTTGCCATCGTTGGATTCTCAAGTCCTGCAGTTTTGAGAAGCCCTGTCAGTCCCCGGTATAACTGCTGCTGTTCATATCCGGTGATCACCACCTGTATAAGGGTCCTATCCTTCGAGTGCTCCTTCAGTATCCCCTGGATTTCTTCAAATATCCTGGTCGTGCAAACCTGGAAGTGTTCTCCCAAGTCCTCTTGTGAGGATTGAAGATTGATGAGGCGGCTTTCCGCTGAAATTCCTTTTAAGTTGAGCTCCAGCTCCTCCTTTAAGGTCTCTTCCATATTACAAAGCACCACCATATGCTTCCCATAGCTTTCAAAAGCAGCTTTTTGTTCGGCAGCCTTTTCCTTCCATTCGGGTTTCAGCATGAGTATCTTGTGTGGAGCCTGTTCCGGGATACCATTATCCATTGTTCTTCCTGATACTCCCTTGATCCTGACCCTGAGCTTTCCTGTATCATCACATATCTCAATATCGAATTTCCCGTTCTTACCTCCGTCGCCCTTTCTTGTCAACAACGCCCACATTCTTTCGGTGCATTCCCCGAATATTTCAAGTTCATCCATGGCAAAGGGCAGCAAGGGTTTTGTTTCACCGGTTTCTTTAAATAGACCGATGGCTGACTGCAATGCGGAGTCCATCAAGCTCGGGTGCAATACATACTGCTTCCCGGTAGCTGCTACAGTCATCGGAAGGGCCAACTTTGCAAGCACCTTTCCGTCTCCTATACGGATTTCCTCCACGCCCATATGTCCCGGGCCATACTCGATTCCAACCCGTTTAAAAGCCTCATAACACTGTTCCGATGATAGGATGCTGAGACTGCACTTCTGACTAATATCCTCTAAATCCAGTACAGGTGCTGTAACCGTCTTGCAGATGGATGCACTTCCCTGGCTATACACTATCGTATCTGCTTCTTCATCATGGCTTTCACCGTAAATCTCAAATCCTATTTCACCGTCGGCTTCCGGGAATAGTCCTATGTGTACCTGTAACGGTTCTTCATCGACTACCGCTGGTTGTGACCATACAATGTTCTTTAACCGTATCCCGAAGTTGCCGTCATATAACCCTTCGGTTGCAGCTTCTAAGGCTGCACGGGCCATCTCCAGATATGCCACGCCAGGTAGGATCTTCCTTCCCTTCACCATATGGTCTGCAAGAAAGAATTCCTCTCCTGTAAAGGTACTGCTGTACCTTTGCTCCGACAGATTGGAAGTGTTCACCTGTAACAAGGGGTGGATGCAAGTATCCGCCATAAATGCCACAGGCTTATTGGCAAGCGTCTGGGGCATTATATCGGTAATCCAGAAACGTTCTTCTTCAAAAGGATAAGTAGGCAGGCTGATCAGGGACGGCTTCTGACCGCTATAAAGATCATTCCAATCCATGTTAACCCCTTTTGACCACAGCTCAGCTATCTTCGCCAATTGGTTTCTTTCAATCCACTTGTTGATGAGTTTTTTTGTATCGGTATCCTTATCGAACAGCTTGGCTATTTCTTTGGACTGCCTAATCTCACCGGCATAACATTTATCTATATTACTCTTTCCCTCAACAAACTCTTCCAGCTTTTGAATAAGCTCCTCTTTTGTATTCACTAGGAAAATAACCCGGCTCTCCATGGCCTGTCTTCCGGATTGAAGCGTAAATGCCAGATCGGCTATATCAATATCGTTCTCCTCATTGCCTAGCATTGCCCCTTCCCTTGAAACATTAAAGAACTTATCCAGTTCAGACTGATAACCTTTAATTAATTTTGAAACCAATTCATTAATTGTACTGGTTTCGATAAAGACTTCTCTCGGGATATTCACTCCGAATTTACTCATTAAGTGCTGGTGTAAGAGGTCAAGCTGGAAGTAATCAACATTCATTTCATTAAAATTCTGTAAATATAACAAATCAGCTTTACTTACACTTGTCAATTCTGAAAGGAATTCGGCAATTTCAGTGCATAGCTCTTCCTTCAGATTACCGACAATAACATCTTTTCTCATGCCATTACCTGACTTGAGAAAATCTATAATCGTTTTTGCGTAAACCACCAAGCAGGTCTTATTCTTTGCCGAAATAGGCACCAGGAACTGATCTCTTTTATGTACGAAAATAGCTTTTGTATTTTTTTGCGGTATATATTCTTCCAGAACAACATGGACATTGCTGCCGCTGGCTCCAAATGCGCTTACTCCTGCACGTCTCGGAAAAACCGTATCTTTCCCGTTCACATTAATGATAGGCTGCTTCCATTCCCTCAACTCCTGTTCAACATAAAAAGGTGTATTTTTGAAAGAAATATATGGATTCAGCTTCTCCGAATACAGTGACGGGAAAATCTCACGGTACTTAAACTGCAGCAAAACCTTTGTAAGGCTGGAAATCCCTGCTGCGCCCTCCAGATGTCCGATATTCGACTTTATTGAACCCAGTGCGCAAAACTGCTTTTCCTGAGTCCATTTCTCAAATGCCCTGGTTAGCCCTTGGGCTTCAATAGGATCGCCTAAAGGCGTCCCGGTGCCGTGAGCCTCGATATAACTGATGGTTCTTGGGTCCACCCTTGATTTTCTAATGGCATCGGCAATAACCTCAGACTGGGAAACAGGCTCCGGAACTGTAGAACCAGATGTTTTACCTACATGGTTTACTGCAGAACCCTTTATTACACCGTAAATATGGTAACCTTCCTGTTCAGCCCTCCTGAGTGTGGTCATAAGTATAACACCCACACCTTCTCCCGGGACATAGCCATTTCCTCCCTCGCCGAAACTCCGGCATTTCCCTTCTGAGGATAGGAACTCAGCCTGCTTCAAGAACATGTACTTATGCGGGTGTGTAACAATGTTAACCCCCCCGGCAAGTGCATAATGGCACTCACCCTTTTTGATGCTTTCTGCCGCAAGGTGTATTGCAGTAAGAGAGGATGAACACATGGTATCCACCGCAATTGACGGTCCGTGAAAGTTCATACAAAAAGAGGTCATGTTTGCTACTGATGCCGAAGTAATACCCATGGATGTGGGTAAACCCCTCTGCGCCATTTCTGCAGCAAACAACTCATAATGATTCCAGAATACACCTGCAAAAACACCTACGCTTTTATCACTCGTGTAAGAATAATAATGCTTGGTTCTATCAGGACAAAAACCCCCATCTTCGCACGCTGCCCATGCCGTCTGTATAAACAGACGGACTTGGGGGTCCATATTTTCTGCTTGTTTTGGGGAAATATTAAAGAAGAGCGGATCAAATTTATCAACACCTTTAATAAAACCGCCATACTTATAAAACTGTTCTACATCATAACCAAATTGGTAGTTATTCCACCTTGATTTAGGAAGTTTTGAAATACAATCCTTTCCATCCCTTAAGTTCATATAAAGCTGCTGAATTGTTTCTGACATAGGGTATCTTCCAGCCAAACCAATGATGGCTATGTCTTCTTGGTCATAAGATGGTTTTTCTATATATGTCTCCTGTTTCACTCTGATACTAGAACTAACATTTTGGTCAGCCCAAAAGTTGCTTACATAGCTTTCATCGTTATTTACAATATAGGGCTTGACATAATTACGCATGCTCTCCTGGTCGCCATAGAGGAGGACGCTTTGAACCCTGTTCTCTCCAAGCAACTTGTCCATGACCTCCAGCCCTGGTTCTGTGGGCAATGCTTTTAGTCCTGACGACATGAACAATAATTCTTCTGTCTGCTTGTCAATAAGCATTCCCCCTTCAGCCCACAGGGGCCAATTAATAGAAAGAGTCTGCCCATAACGAGTCCCCATTCTTACTTTTTCCTGTCTTTTTGAAGCAAACTCATCCATAAACCAGTTAGCACTTGCATAATCTGCTTGTCCTAAATTACCTATAACCGCTGAAAGAGATGAAAACAATACTAAAAAGTCCAGAACATCCTTTTCTGTAAGCTTGTCAATATTTAAAAGACCTTGAATCTTTGGATTAAAAACTGCATAAACATCTTCTGGCTTTTTCTTAAGAATTATTTGGTCCCTTAATATTCCAGCACTGTGGAATATACCGTTTATAGTACCAAACCTGCTCCTGACCTCATCGAATGCTCTTTTTGCATCCATCGGATTTCCTATATCTGCAGCAATATAAATAACCTCTGCACCTTTGCTAGTAAGCAGATCCAACTTTTCTTTCCCAGAGTTGCCAAGCTGTGAACGGCCGATAAGAGCAATCCTTGGTCTGACCTTTTTGGTTATATGGTCTGCAACCAGCAGGCCCAAGCCTCCCAATCCGCCCGTAATAACATAGACCCCATTATTCTTATAAGCTATGCTTTCATTTTTTAAAGTAAATTCCTTTAGACTTTTTACATACCTTTTAAGAGGATTACCATGATAATGGATATTATCGGCCTTTTTGTCAAAACCGCTTGCCTCCTCTTCCAGAATGTCCGTTATAACTTCAGGTGACAGGTTCTCTATTCCGTCAACTGAAATTATCTGACTGCAGATTTTTGGATTTTCTACGTGGGCCGTCCTGAAAAGTCCTCCTAGGGCATCAATATACTCGCCTTCCTTATCATCAACCGCCAGCAATTGTACCAGCATTTCGCCAGGAATGGGCTGTTGGAGTTCGCCTTGAAGAAGCCTTAACAGTTGGTTAAAGCTTTCCTCCATCAGATCCCTTTTTCCCTCATGAACATCCAATGTGGCTATGAATGCCATTGGAAAGCGCTCCCTGACATGTTGAATAAATGGTGAATTATTCAACAGTACGATTATATGCCTAATTTTCCGGGCATCATGTTCTATTCTTTTTATGGCCGACTTGCTCCAGACAGGCTCATATAAAAGTATCCCGGAAGTACTCACCTGCTTTATCACCTGCTGGGGAACTTCCGTTTTTGTCTCCTCTTTGACTTTTGGCTTTAAGAAACCCTCTTTAAAGTTCTCGAGAAGATATTCTGATAAGGATTGTATATTTGAATATTCAAATAGAATCGTAGGGTATATCTGCTCGCCTAATTTTTTCTCAAATACCTTTGTAAGATCAAGCAATTGGCCAGAATCCAATCCCAGATCATAAAAACCCTGGTTTATATCAATCTGCAAAGGATCCTCCTTTAGGATTCTTCCGATTTCATTTTGAAGATATGAGATAATAACAAGCTGAATATCGGTGTCTGTTTCAACGTCCTTTGAGGCTTCAGAAATCCCATCGTCGGAAGTACCCGAAACATGGCTTGTAAAATCGGCCTCCGGCAACGATCTGCTGTTTTCAATGAGATTTCTTATTAATTGGGGTTCCCTTACCCGTTTCAGAGTCATCGCCTTATACTCAATTAATACCTCTCCCGATGGACTAAAAACCGTAATATCCTTAGACACCACATCCGGAGGTACGGATGAGTCCTGGAACCCGGTATCCTTTTTTCTAGAATAGACATATATTATCTGTGTAAGGGGCTTATATATACAAAAACGGTCCAACATAAAAGGAATATACGGAATATTACCATATACCAGACCTTTCTGATTGCTACTCAAGCGGAAAGAAGCACCTGCAAATATAGACGCGTCCAAATAAGCAGGATGAGCAAAAAACTTGTCCCTGAACTTTTCCGACAATTCGCCCAGGTGCAGCTCCATAAGCTCTTCATCCCCCTTTTGGTACACTTTACCCAGAGCCTTCATAAATGAATAATGGTCAATAGATATATCTCGTGCTAGGCTATACATGTCATCCATATTCCATTGCTTTTCTGCTTTCTCAATAAACATTCCTATATCTATTTTTTTAGTATTAACGGGGTTCTCTACGGTAAAAGCCAGACAATCCATATTCTCATCCATGGCCGAATCGATGACGGTATCACCTTTAATTCTTTGGCTTTTTACTTCTACACGCCAGTGATCTTTTTCCGGCGTAAATGTTACAAAAACATTTTTATCGAATTCCTCAGATACCGCAATAGGTTGTTTGAAAAGAACTTCCTTGATCTCAATAACCTGTGCACCGAAATAATCCCATGCCAGTCTGTAAACCATTTCCAAAAGCGCTGCTCCAGGGAAGCTGCGGATATCATGAACGCGGTGATCACGCACTATAAAGTTATCAAATGTAATCTTCTGCAAATAAGTTTTTTTCTCGTGAGACAACATATTAACTACCCCTCTTCTCATATTTATCTAGATGATATCAACCTTGAAAAAGTCTAAAAACGCTTCTTCATCTTTAGTAAAGCTTTCCATTCCGGTCTCCACCAATTCTTTTGGTGGCTGTTTTTCACAATGCTCTTTATATTCTTCAGGCCAATACCAACTCCGGTTAAAGACCACTTTTTTACCTCTGGGTTTTAGCGTAGCCTTATGGGTTTCAGGTATCCCTTCATTGCTCACAATAATGTGTGCATTATTTCCGCCCAGGCCGAAGGCACTTATTCCGGCACGGAGAACACCTTTCTCACCTTTCCATGGGGTTACTTCCCGGATCAGATAAAGCGGTGATTCATTAAAATTGAAGCGTGGATTCGGGTTATCACAATGCAAAGTTGGAGGAAGCTCACTATGAACCATGGAGAGTAAAACCTTTATAATACTGGCTGCTCCGGCCGCACTTAAGATGTGCCCGATATTACTTTTTACGCTTCCTACACCGCAGAATTGCTTTTTGGAAACATGCTGCTCGAATATTCTCGTCAAACCTCTAAGCTCAATAGGGTCTCCTATTAAAGTTCCGGTTCCGTGGGTCTCGATATAGGTGATGGTATCAGGTGGAACATTTCCAGAAGCAATTGCCGTTTCAATTAGTACTTTTTGTGCTTCTGGGTTAGGAGTTGTCACTCCCATGGTATTTCCATCATTATTAATTGCCGAACTGTCAATTACGCCGTAAATTTTATCATTATCCTGTATAGCCCGATCAAGAGATTTCAAAACCAGCACGCCGCAGCCTTCTCCCACCCCAATTCCGTTGGCTCCTGCATCAAAGGTCTTACATCGTCCATCCGGTGATAATATTTTTGCCATACTTAGCAACAGATACACCGGCTCATCCAGAATATCAACCCCGCCTGCCAACGCAATCTCGGATTCACCGTTCTGGATACTTCTTACCGCAAGGTGAATAGCCGTCAACGAACTTGAGCAGGCTGTGTCCACTACCATATTGGGACCTTTGAAATTCATAATATGTGCAAGGTGAACCGCAATAAAATTTTGACCTGTGCCAACGATGGTGTCACTTCTTCTCTCTTTTATATGCCGTGAAAAGGTAGCTGTTCTTGCACCGACAAAAACTCCTACCTGTTTTCCCCATAAGCTTTCCTTTTCATAACCTGCATCTGCCAGAGCTTCCACACTCACCTCTAACCATTGCCTCTGTAGCGGGTCTATCTGAGGTGCAAGGACTTTTGATATTTTAAAGTAGTCGGGATCAAACTCCTGGATGTTATCCAGAAAGGCACCCCACTTACTAATGCTTTTTCCTTCCATGTATTCATTACAATAGTTCTTCTCCCATTCCCATCTTGAGCGTGGGATTACCCGGATGCTATCCCTGCCGCTTCTCAGATTTGACCAGTATTCCTCAATATTAGGAGCGTCGGGAAAATGGCACGCCATACCAACAATAGCCACCTTATTCCGGCTACCGCAGACATCTTTTTTACTTGTCCCTTCGTTTCCTTTCTTCAATATAGAGGTCAGTTCCGGTCTTTCTGTCTCATTCAACGGCGTCGCCGCTCCTCCAGAAGCCCCATTATCCGAAAACAGGGAAGCTAAGACCTGATGATATGTTTCAAGCATGAAGCCCGAAAGCTTATTTATAGTAGGATACTCAAGCAATGAAGACGGCTCCACCGTCACACATCCAAGCTCCTTATCCATCTGTTTTATAATCTGTGCCAGGAAAATGGAATCGATTCCGAAGTCTTGAAAAGCCTTATTTATATCCAACCTTTCTCGACTTATACTCAATTCTTTTGAAAACAATCCGATGAGCCAGTCCTGTACTCTACTCAAAAGTGAGAAGGTATTTGCCGCTTGGACTTTGCTTCCATGATGCGTAATCTCTACTGTATTCAGCTTCCCTTTACTTGCTAACAGTTCAGTTAACACATCTGCATGTGTATGAACCATAAAATCAGCAAAACTCTTAATCGTAGAATATTCCAGTAAGGCAGACGGCTCAATGGATATGTTATTAATTTCCTTATCCATCTGTTTTATAATCTGTGCCAGAAAAATGGAATCAATTCCAAAGTTCTGGAACGGTGTATCGATTTTAAGCTTTTCAGGGGCCATATTTAATTCCTTTGAGAATAGACTAATGAGCCAGCCCTGGGTAGCTATCAACAGTGACTCAGAACCTTTTGTCTCTTCTGCCGCACTCATCACAGGTTCTGGCTTATGCATGCTGTCGCATTGAATTGAAGGTGCCATAAGCTGTTCAGGCTTCCACAAATCCGGATTTACCACTGCTGGTAAAATTACCGGAGAAAAAGAGTCAACAAGTTTGTTAGATAATATTGTATCCAGAAGGTTTAGCCCCTCGTCGTTGGTATGGCTTAATAGCCCTGTTTGCTGGTATGCCTTGTTTTTAACTTCGCCGATGCCTGTTTCCTTCCAGCTCGGCCACTGGATGCTTATGATAGGACAGTCCTTATTTTTTTCCTGAGCAAAGTAATCCATATAGGCATTTGCCATAGCATAATCGCTCTGACCTGTGGCCAGGGTAGGCAGAATTGCCGACACAGAAGAAAATAGGATAAAAAATTTAAGAGGCTCATTCTTTAAGATAGAATAAAGCAAATCAAGGCCCCTTATCTTAGGGTCGAAAATATACCCTAACCTATCTATGGTCTTTCTGATAAATGCAGGGTTTTCAGTATCTGTAACCCCTGCACAGTGTATCACTCCACCTATAGGTCCCATAGTATTCTTGATATCATTAAGGCTTTGATGCAGCCCCTTGGCGTCTGTAAGTGAAGTGGATAGTACTTTTACCTGAACGCCCTTTGCCTCCAGTTCACGTATATTTTTAACTTTAAAAGCTATCTCAGGGTCATCACAAGCGTCCCATTGCTCCCTCGGCGGTATCTTTTCCTTGCCTAATAGAACCATACGTTTCACAGCATACTTATCTGCAAAATGGCTTGCACATAGGTATCCAAGCCCACGGGTTCCCCCGGTTATGAATAATACATGTTCCTTCGGGAACACAATTTTCTCCTTACCACTTGAATACCCTTGAATCTCTCCTAAGAATGACTTATATCTCGAATCGCCACGGTAGCAAACTTCCGTCTCCTCACTTTTCATGAGAAATTCCTTTGTAATCTGAGCTGCACGACTCCAATTATCTGTTGTGGCTTCCAAATCCATGTGCCGTGAATATAGGTGCCTGTATTCGCTTTGAAGTATGCGGTACAACCCGACGCGAGAAGCTCCCGCTAAATTAATGGAATCGTTTTGATAGGCTTCCAGACCACAGGTTACACACAGCAACATCAAGCCATCCTTATGACCATATTCAATAAGCAATTGCAGCCATTTAATCCAGTCCAAACCATCCGTTGCCTGGTTGCCACACCCTGTCAGGTCTATCAGTCCTGTATAATTCTTCCATTCATGCTTAGGCTTCTCAAACTCATCCTTTAAATCAGAATAATCTAAAATCCTAGCATTCATAAAATTCTGCAATACAAGCTCTGCAAGAGATCTTGTCTCCTCTGTTGCAAGTATGGCGACAGTACCGCTGACGAATTTGCTGGATTTTTCTGGACAAAGCTCCCATTTTTTATTTAAAAAGTTAATCTCTCTTTTACAAGCAGTTTCTTCTTTCTTTGTGACTTTAGTTACATGGACGTTCAGTTCCAAGCCCTTAATCTTTATACAAAGGTTTCCTGCTTCATTACATAATTCTATTTCCGCCTTTAGTTTGTTTTTCCCGTCGCTGTTATCTTGGCTGTACTTAATTAAAGACCACATCCGTGAAGAGCATTTGTTAAATACCTCCACCTCCTCAAGTCTGAGCACTGTTAAGGAAATAGAACTTTCATCAAATCCCTGCACAGCCTTGATTGCTTGTAAAGACGCATCTATTATTGCTGGGTGCAGCGTAAATTGTACTACGGAATCTGAAGTACTCTCAGGCAGGGTCATTGCTACAAGTACTTGTCCTACTCCCTGATATATCCCTGCAATTGCCTTATACGAATCACTGTAATTTGCACCCATTTTGTATAATAGCTCATAGCAACGGTCTTGGGACAGAAATCCTTCACTGCAGTTTGCTTTCAACACTTCAATATTAAGAACTGGAACCTCACTTAAGTAAAAAGGCCTAGCATAGCCTTGTGCATGAATAACCCTATCCTTATTTGAACCACTGAATATTTCAAAGGCAATACTGCCGTCTTCCCATGGTACAAGGCCTGTTTGAAGCTTCACAGGTTCTAAGCCTAATGATATATCATGGCCCCATACCATATTCTGAATCCTTAGTCCATTTCTTATATCCCCTTCGTTTTCAGTATTGCTGTCCCACAACGAATACTTAATGGCTGCATGAGCCATCTCAAGAAGCGCACTTGGAGGAAATATACTTTTTCCACTTTCATCATATTCCATATAGGCATCGTTTATGGTAAAAGCAGAGGTAAATTTATGACAGGATAAGCTGGAAGTGTTTTGATGCAAGAGTGGATGGATTGCAACTACCATACAGCTTTTGTCCATATTACAATCTTTTGGTTCTTGTTCGTCTTTCTTCTTTTCAGGAAGCCAAAAGGAATTCTGTTCAAAGGGATAAACGGGCAATTGAACTTTATTGAAGGAATATGCAGAATACAATTTCCCCCATTTTATATCTACACCACCTAACCACAAATCAGATAGGGCTTTTTTAATGCTTTGGGGAAGTTTTCCTTTCCTTAAAATTGCAATGTTATTATCTCTATCTACATTAGGCAGCTTGCCAAAATCTACAAAAGCCATCCCCTCTAATTCAGGCAGTTTATTCATTTTCAATATATTATCGATCCACATGGGGAAATCCGCTATCTCAGTCTTGCTTTTGCTATATTCTGATAAATACCAGTATGGCTTTTGACTGCTTACTGAAATCTTGTCTATCCTATCATTCATTGCAACTGAAACATCTTTAACATCAGGATTCTCGTCCGTAAGCAGGGAGATTACCAAATCTTTAGGAATAACATCATCGACAACCAAATCGAGCAATTCATAAAACCGGTTATCTGTCAACAGCTTCTTTCCTGAAATGTTCCATTTTTGATTCAGCCTACACAGTGAACCCAGAACGATAACCATAGTCAGCAATCGATCCCTTCTGGCCTTATCTGAATTCTCAGCTAGATATTCCTTCTCATAAAGAAGGTATTTAATGTCTGCCTCAATAGGCTTTAAATACTGGTTCCATTCCTCCATATATTTTTTAAAGGTAAATTGACTTGAATAAAGAGAACGGGCCTTTTTCATATAATGCACCAGTATTTCATCAGAGATACTGAGGTCTGAGAGTAAACCTTCAAAATAATCCGTGTCTACATTAAAGGAATTTATTTTCTTCATGTTTAAATTATCATAAAAAGGAATAACCGGACGGTTTGGTTTTACATGTTGTATGTCAATTTTCCCCACCAACAACATTAATATTTCCTCTAAACTCAATATCTTGCTAATCGCCAGACCAATCCAAACTCCGTTTTTATAGCCGGTTACAATTTGGGGTTCAAGCCCCAGTTCCATAAATCCCAAAACAGCTGAATACATCAGAATAAATGAGTACAGTACCTCATACTCCTTAGCCCATGGGCTACTTTTCAAGCCCTCTGTAATCTTGTTATCCTCATCAAAATTCTCAACAACCCTCAAGATTTCGGTCAATTTATTTTCAAATAGAGGATATTCCTTACAAAGAGCCTCCCACTCTGCAAACGAATTAACCTGGCCTTCTCCGATTCTTAAGCAGAAGGTTCCCTCAGTCTTCCTTGAAAATGAACTCTCCTGCACGCTTTCAAGTGTTTTCAATAGGTCTGCGTGGTTTTTGACCCATTTGCAGAACCGATAAGGAAAGGCTTCCCGGCCTGTCAGAAGTGTTAGGCAGGTATCTCTTAATATAGGTAATGCCTTAGCATCCTGTTTTAAGAAAACTGTCCAATGATTTATCATGTCTTCGAGACTTTTTTGGGTTTTTGCGGAAATAGTAAAGAGATATGCTTCTCCCTTTTTACTTGCATGAGTTGAAACATCTCCACAATACTCCTCAACTAAGACATGGCTATTCACTCCCCCATATCCAAAAGAACTGATTCCCGCCCTAAGAGGCATCCCTCGCTCTGGACTGACCCAATCCTCATAGCCTTTTGCGATAGTAAAAGGAGAAGAGTCAAAATTAATAATAGGGTTCGTTTCATCCACATTTAATGAAGCAGGAACCTTTTTATTCTGTAGCATCAACAAAACTTTAATCAAGCTGGGCATTGCTGCCGCGGCCATCAAATGTCCTATATTCGTCTTTACCGAACCGATTCTGCAAAACTTCTTTTTTTGTGTATATTGTTCAAAGGCCTGAGTTAGAGCCTCTATCTCAATAGGATCACCTAAGGATGTACCTGTACCATGGGCTTCGATATAGGATACTGTTTCAGGCGTGTAACCTGCATCTTTATAGGCATCAAGGATAACATCTCTTTGCGCCTCTACCCTTGGTGCAAAAATAGCGTTACCTTTCCCTCCATGATTTACTGCACTGCCGTTGATAACACCGTAAATATGACTCCGATCAGCAATGGCTTGCTCTAATGGCTGCAGTAATACAACACCGATGCCCTCGCCGGCCACAAACCCATCTGCTCCCATGCCGAAAGTCTTACATTTCCCTACCGGACTCAACATCCTGTTTTTGGACCAAATCAGGTATTTGAGAGGAGAGAAATGTAAATTGATTCCTCCAACAAGTGCATAGTCAATTTCACCTGATAATATGGCTCTTCTGGCATCGTGCAAGGCCACAAAAGCAGAGGCACAGGCTGTGTCAAGGGTCTTGCTTTCTCCATTTAGGCCTAAAAAGTAGGATATTCTGTTTGCCAGCATGAAAGGATAAATCCCTGTTCCAGAATAAATATCTATTTCATCCGGCACCGGATACTTAAAATAGGGATCAATAGACAGTGCACCGATATATACGGCAGTCCTTTTTTCCTGTAGTCTTTTAAGGGCTACCCCTGCGTCTTCTATACAATGCCAGGTTTCCTCCAACAGAATCCTCTGCTGTGGGTCCATATGGTTAGCTTCTCTTGGCGAAATATTGAAAAAGTTGTTATCAAACTTATCAATATCCTCCAGCATCCCAAGCCACTTGCTTGAGCACTTGTTCTCTTCATCGCTTGCAGTGTAGTGCTGTTCAAAGTTCCACCTATCTATTTCACGTATTGAGGCAGCCCCGTTCGCCAGATTATTCCAAAACTCCCGGTAGTTTTTTGCTCCCGGAAAACGGCAAGATATTCCCACTATAGCAATATCTCTTTTTGTGTTCCTTTTAGGCTCTTTTTTATTATCCATAAATCTTATGCCCCTTTTATTTATCACTTAAGTGTAGCATTCTGTTTATTTATTAGCCTTTCTCAATGACAAATACCACGAAAATTTCTATTTTGTTTATCTAGTTTACTACCTTAGAATAGAATTCAGCCGATCAACCAGGAAATCGGCCGTCTCTGTCATCAATTTTATACCAATCTCATCAACATGCCTGTTTCTCCAGTCTTCAAGAGCTGTCCCCTTAACCCACTGATTAAAAGCACCCAGTGCTGGCCCACAATGAATCTGGTAGTCCACTCTCGATTCCTCAGCCCCACTCAATGCCTGACGACTGCTATAACCGAAATACCATTTAAACAGCAGTGCCATCTTATGCTTGGGATTTTGTTCGGCTTTCTCAATTTCCCTGGCAGGAAGAAAATTCTTTATATCCTCATAAACCTTCTCAAAACTCTTCTTAAAATATCTCTCCTGGATTTGGACTTTTGTTTTATCATCAATTTCATCTATAGAGTTGAACTGGCGGTACAAATCATATAATTTATTCGCCCTTGCAGGGAAAAACACTCCTTTTTTAAGCACTTGGACCTTGGCACCCATTTCAAACATGTCACCTGCCGGAGCATATTCGGTATCTTGAACATCTATCTGTTGTAGCAAATCCTTAACGCTGTCGCTTGTGCATGCCTCTACGGTACACTGATTGATTGAACCCGTCATGATAAAGTCGGCACCCATGACAAATGCTGCTGCTGCTCCCTGAGGTGTTCCTATTCCTCCTGCCAATCCCACCCGGATTTTCTTTTTATAGTTATATTTAGCCATCATTCTATCTCTGAGCAACAACATTGCAGGCATCAGCACGTGTGCAACCCCATGGTCGGTATGTCCTCCCGAATCTGCTTCAACACACAGGTCGTCAGCAATTGGCAGTTCTTTCGATAGTTCAGCTTCTTCTCTTGTTATCATCCCTTTATCCAAAAGCTTTTTAACAATTCTTTCGGGGACAGGGCTTAAAAACATTTCCGCAACCTCTGGCCTTGAAACTTTCCCAATAATTCTATTTTTTGCAACAGCTATGCCACTGGTATTTCTTTTCAGACCATTTAGCCTTAACCTTGCAAGAGCGGGCGTAATTGTCATAAATGCAGACGCCTCGATATTGTTTACGCCAAACCTTAAGAAAAGATCAACGATATCTTCTTCATTTTGAGGGTCATTCAGATTAGTCAGGAAGTTCATTCCGAAAGCTTCCCCATGGCTTAACTCAGCCTTTATATGCCTTATGGCCTTTTCTACCTCGGAAAGGTCTAATCCACCGGTACCAAAAATACCCATAAGTCCTGCTTTTGCCATTCTGATCACCAGTTCAGTGGAAGCTATTCCTCTATACATTCCACCTGAAACATAAGCATATTTCAAACCATAATCATTTTTGAATTCCTCGGACCCCAGCTTTTCAGTAGAGAATCGGCTCCCGGTCTTCTGCATGCTCTCACAGTCTTCTCCTAAAGCATCTTTTTCTTTCTCTACTGCTTCATCCCTTATTTCTTCAACTATATCCTGATTATTCTCAAGCTCGATACTTATATTGTCCTCTTCCTCGACTATTAAGGGCTCTGCATCTCTCAGAATACTTTTAACCATACCTGTTAGAACCGTTCCCGGTCCAACCTGTTCAATATGGTTAACCCCTTTACCCATGAAGTATCTGATTATATCCGTCCATTTTACGGAATTCCTGATCTGCTCAACAAGAATACTTTTTATACGGCTACTCTTATAGGGTCTTGCATAAACATTGGATATGACTGGTATGCTTAAATCTGAAAATTCAAAGTCCTCCAGAAATTCTTCGAACTTTTTGCTCGCCTCAACCATATATCGCGAATGGAAAGCTCCGCTAACCTTCAACACAACATAATTTCTCGCCCCGGCGGCCTCAAAAAAAGGCTTCGCCTTTTCAACATCCTCCTTGAGCCCTGAAATGACTATCTGTGTGGGCGTATTGAAATTAGCAACATCGATACTCTGTAAGTTGTTATTTTCAAGAACTTCCTTTATCTTTTCATAATCCAGCCCCACAACAGCTGCCATTCCCCCTCCTGTGGCCTGGCTCATGAGTTCTGCCCTTTTTTTTACTATAGTCAGGCCAGTCAGAAAATCAAATGCCCCCGCAGCAAAAAGAGCGTTATATTCTCCAAGGCTGTGCCCTGCAACAAAATCGGGCTTTAACCCTGTATCCTTAATTTTTTTTAAATAGCTCAAAGCATTCACAATATATAATGCTGGTTGCGTATACTGAGTCTGATTCAGCTTATTCTCCGGGTCTTCCATACAAAGCTCCTTGATTGAATACCCGAGGATCTCATCTGCTTTCGAAATCAAATCACTAAATTCATCAAAAAGACTACTGCACATCCCTTTTTGTTGAGACCCCTGTCCTGGAAATACATATGCTAACATATCTTTTTCATCCTCTCCTGTTTTTGGATTGCATTCCTCTGAGAATAATTTTTGGACTTTCTGAAAATTTTTTATATCCTGATTAAAAATTGTAATAATAGGTATACCTATAGAACTTGAATGCTTTTCCATACTCCTATTAGCAAAGTTAACAAGTGAACTCCCCGGATCCAAACCAAGGTATGTATAGCTTTGTGATTTTTCCAGCGACGCTATTGCTTCATTAAATCTGATAGGTTCTCTGGTAACATTCCAAAGGAAATCACTGGTAACGTTCGAAATAGCCTTTCCATAAAGGCTAGAAACTATCGGTATTTCCGGGTACTTGTAACTCTTTTTTCTAAGGAGATCTAGATAAGGCAATCTTGCATTATCAATCAGATTTGAATGGAAAGCGTACTCTACAGGTAATTCTTGATATAAAACATCTACCTTTTTAAAATAATCTGAAATTGTCTTGAGATTCTCCTTTTTACCGGATATGACAAAATGAGAATCGTAATTAATTCCTGCCAGCTCGCTGTTTTTATATACTACGGACGACTTTTGGTAAAGCTCAGAGGGGTGGAAAACGGCCATCATTCCTCCTTTTGGGCAGAGGGCCTCCACATATTCAGACTGCTTTAATATGCAATCCAGCACATCCTCGAAACTCAGTACACCTGAAACTGCAAGAGAAGTAAATTCTCCCAGGCTACTCCCCAAAACAATATCGGGATAAATTCCCATCTCAATCAATGTCATTGCTAGTGAGTATTCAACCATAAAGATTGCGGGGTGGGTATACTTAAGATTATCACACTTGTCTACCCGGTTTTTACTCTTGTCATATAAATATTCCAACACTGATCTGCCGTTTATTTCAAATACAAATCTGTCAAGTCTTTTCATCCAATCCCTAAATGACGTTACAGCATCGAACAAATCCCTGGCCATTCCAAAATATTGCGACCCTTGTCCAGAAAACATAAACACTACGGGTTTTTTCATGTGATAATCATCTCACTATCTTATTGTTATATTTATTAAGAACATCTTCTTTATACATTAAATGTCATTTATATCAGTTAGGTTTTTGTAACCGTAGCCGTAATTAATCCACTTCTATACATGATATATTGTATTACAAGATTATCTAGCAAACCCACTGTACTCTTAAGTTCCCTGAAGGAGCAATTATATTTCAAACTTTCCTGTTATTTTCTTATGAATAACTTGACCTAACATGAATGCTTCATGTAGGATTATGATACTAATATCCCAAGCTTTATAAACATCATTAAGCTCGCCATATTCTTTGTAACAATCCATTTACAAAATCCCCCTTATATCCACTTATTAATACAATTTTGGTAGATTTTGCATACATATAATACATTATAAATAATATGTATTATTATGTCAATTTTTATTTTTATATGCAACATAACCATAATTACCCAAAATACTATTTACATATATTGCAAATAGTATTACAATGTAAAAAAGCTGAATAGAAATAAAACGCTTTAACTACAAAAACATTATAAAAGGAGATATAAAATGCCTAAAAAGCTTGGCCCTTCAATTTTCGTGACTATATTAGCCATTATTGCTCTTTTGCCTACGGGAACTGCAAGTAAAGTAAATCCTCTCGGCTATAATTCACTCTGTTCTTTTGCCCCTTTCAGTTCGATTATTCTTTTGGTAATTGGAGGTGTATTATTTTTTACATCTAGGAAAAAGAATACGGACGATGACGTAGAAATGTAAAAACTGTTTTTCAGGTTATAATCAGAAAGATATTTACACTATATATAGAAAAAATATAACCCCTTGTAAATTTGTGATTCTCACCTGGGATTCATATGCATGAAACACTTGCTTTGAAAAAATGCTGGAGGATCTTTAATGAAGAAGACAACAAATAAACCAAAGTCTCAGTTAGCATACATAATACATATGCTATTTAGTCTGTTAGGTTTTATTTTTATACTACTTTTTTGTATAAAAGGCATATTTTCGCTAGTATATTTAATTATGAATTACAAAAGCGTGGTTGGAAGTCTGGCCGGAGAAGCCATTACCAGCCAAACGCTTATAGAACTTTTCAAATATTCCCCGGGGCCTTGGTTTGATGCCATTATGCGTATTTTTACCATCTTAATCATGCTTCATGCCATAGTTGGAGGATTTCGTATTATGTCTACAAGCTTTAAAATGAAGCCAATGATCAAGGGGAAAAAATCATTTTATCTTCATATCCTGTCTTCTATTGCAATCCTCATATTCGTTTTTTTTATGATGAGACGTACAGGGGGAAATATAGTGCAGATTCGGATGTTCTGGGCTCTGAATGTCTTGATTTCAGTCCTTGGGGGATATCACCTTGCAAGAGGTTTCTATAATGCTTGTATCACGTTGGGGATTAGTTTGAGCATTCGTACCAGAAAGGTGGTCATGGTACTCTCCTGGATTGTCGGAGGACTCTCGATCATGCAGATTGCAGCTTCATTTATGTAGAAGGGATGAAAATATCAATGCTTAATGTCATAGTTTTAGGAACAGGAATATCCGGTCTAATGGCGGCAATTACGTTGGCTCGTGCAGGTACAGCCGTGACCATGATTTCTTATTATGAAGCCATGAGATCAGCGTCCTGTATGGCGCAAGGAGGAATTAACGCAGCCGAACTTCGTGAGAACGACACGCCGAAACAACATTTCATGGATACCATAAGTGGAGGAGCATGGTTAGCCGATCAGAAACCAGTGATGGAAATGTGTAAGTTTGCTCCGGAAATAATTTCCATGTATGACAACTTGGGTGTATCATTCAATCGCCATGCAGACGGCTTACCAGATGCCCGGTTTTTCGGAGGCACAAAATTCCGTCGTACCCACTACGCAGATACCACCTCGGGATTTCAGATCCTATCAGCGCTAGACGGTCAGGCACGACGTTATGAGGAAAAGGGACTTATTAAAAGGATTATCGGCCGGGATTTTGTAAGCGCCCTGATAGATAGCAACGGGCATTGTCATGGTTGTATTGTTCAGAATATCTATACGATGAAGCTAGAGGCTTATACAGGTACAGCCCTTGTCGTTGCAACTGGAGGATATGCCAGTATTTACGGGTGGGCAACCACGGCAATGCTGTCAAATGGATCTGTCACAGGGCAGTTACTTATTCAGGGGATCCCTGTGGCTAACCCTGAATTTGTGCAATTTCATCCTACTTCCATTGCGGACGGTGACAAACCCCGTTTGATCAGCGAATCTGCACGAGGTGAAGGTGGGCGGCTCTGGGTGCCCCGCAACGGAAAGCCTTGGTATTTTATGGAGGAAATGTACCCTGAGCTTGGAAATCTTGCTACCCGTGATGTTACTTCCCGCGCTATCTATAAGGTAGTTGTGGATATGGGACTGGGAGTAGACGGCAAACGTCAAGTAAATCTAGACATTACGCATCTTTCGAAGGAAGTAAAGGAGAGGAAGCTATCCAACATTATAGAACTCTACTATAAATTCACCGGCGAAGATCCGAGATATGTTCCTATGCACGTCTTTCCGTCTCCTCACTATTCGATGGGAGGGATTTATGTCGATGCAAAACATCGCACCGGTACAAAAAGTCTTTATGCCTGCGGTGAATGCGACTACCTGTACCACGGCGGAAACCGCCTTGGAGGAAATTCTTTGTTATCAGCCACCTACAGTGGATATACCGTTGCAAACACCATACTTGCAGATTACCAAGGAGGAACCTTGCCCCTTGAACAATGCTCCAGCGAAACACCTTGGATTGTAAAGGCAATTTCCCAATGGGAGACTGAAATAAAAGGTTATTTCAGCTTCCGCGGAAATGAAAGTGCTTCAGCTATTTCAAATGAACTTGGAGAGGTTTTGACGCTCAGTGCAGGTATTTTACGCTATAATGACCAGCTTAAGAAAGCGCTTATTAAGATTAATGAACTCAAGCAACGGTGGTTCCGAATCTCAGCCGGGGATAACAGCCAGTGGGCCAATTCCTCTATAATAGCTATTCGGAAACTTCGTGCATGCATTGTACTTGCGGAGGCAGTCGTTGCCGGGGCCCTAGCCCGAGACGAAAGTCGCGGCGCCCATTGCAAGCCTGATTTCCCTCGGAGGAATGATTTCGACTGGCTTAAAACTACTATTGCAAAATATGAGGGGAATGAAATAAAGTTGTGTTACAAACCAGTAGATATTTCACTTTACTCCCCCACCAATCCCTCCGAATAAGTGTCATGTTAACTGTGCAGTAATTCGGAATGAGCTAACCTGTAGAAGGAAGGAATATATAAATGTCTAACAAGAATATAGTTTATCTCAGAATAAAAAGGCAGAATTCGCCTAAGGATAAACCCTATTGGGAGAATTTCTCTCTTGAATTTAATAAAAACGACACACTACTAGCTCTTCTTATAAAAATAGAAAATGATCCAAAGACATCCTCCGGAAAGGAGACAACTCCTATCCACCATGAGTATAACTGCAAAGAGGAAATATGTGGAACATGCACTGTCAGAATCAATGGTAAACCTACCATGTCTTGCTCGACATTAGTTATCAACCTTCCAGTTTCATCAATGGAAAAACCAATTATTATAGAACCTCTGGAAAAATTTCCAGTCATACGCGATTTAACAGTTAATAGGAGCAGTATATTCCAGTCCCTTACTAGTGTAAGAAATTGGGTAGAAACAGATGATTTCTTCGGTCCGCCTTTAAAATATGCTCAGAACGAGCAGATTGAGATGTATTCATATTCAAAATGTATTAATTGTGGGAGTTGCTACGATTCCTGCCCTCGTACTGAGAAATCTAGCAAATCATATCTGGGGCCTGCCGCCATTGCACAGGTTGTTAAGATGTGTATCCATCCCCGCGGAAAAATAGACAGGAAAGCCCGGCTTGAAGCAATTATGGGGAATAATGGAGTATCAAAATGTGGAAAAGCACTGATATGTGAAGAGGTATGTCCAAAGAGTGTACCTCTAGTCCGTTCCATTGGACGTGCCAACAGGGAGGCAATCAAGAAACTTTTTCATATAACTTGAGTCCATTAGTGAGGGAAATTTTGTTTATGTAAAAAAGGGGGTAAAGATCCATAGTAAACCTTCCCCCCTCATCTAAACTTAAATCTGCAATGCATTTTATTTTATAAAACAATTGATTAGTTTCACAGTTCTTATGGCTATTTAAAATAGATCCAGACTCTTATTCTTCTGCCGGAAAATATTGATTTACCGTTTCCTGGACTTCAGTCAACCACTTTTTACGCTGTTCTGGTGAACTAATAGCTATAATCCTGAATATATTTCGTTTGAATTCTTTTACACCACAAAAATCAAATATGCAATTTTTCCATAAAGTTTCAAGTGGATCACCAAAAACTTTTTCTTCTCTTTCCTCTATTGTATTGGATGTGTTAAAAACTATTGCAGCTTTTGCTTTTAATAATCCTATTGGCAATCCAGATCCATCATTGCGGTAAATATACGCCGTTTCCATCCTCAGTACTCTGTCCACCCAACCTGTTAATATTGCTGGCGGTTGTCCCCACCAATTTGGGTGAACTATAATAATGCCATCAGCTTCTACAATTTCTTGGCAATGCTTTTCTACGAGTTTATCTTCCGACACTTTATTTATCAGTTCATATCCTGTCATAACAGGATCAAACTTTTCCTGGTATAAATCATGATAAAATACCTCATGATTATTCTGCTGCAACGTTTTAACTACAGTTTCAGCAATAGCATTATTAAAACTTTCTTTATAAGGGTGTCCCAAAATTACTGAAATCTTCATTGTATCCACTATCCTTTCAATTTAGTATAGTATTTAAGCTCATTAATGCGTTTCCGCTATTAAATCTGTTACCTATATCAATTACTAATATCAAGTTTCGTCTGTACGAAATCTGCTAATATTTTTATATTCTTGAAATTACTTTCAATTAGATCTTCTGGGTTGATAATAATGCCATACTGTTCTTCAATATATGACATTAGTTCCATGATACTTAGTGACGAAATAATACCAGAATTATATACCTCAGTGTCCATATCTATTTCATTTCTTGGTATTTTGCTTGCCTTTGAGATAAAATCCATAATATCATTAGCTATTTCCATAATGTGCCTCCTATATTTTATTATTGTAATAACGGTCAAAAACGTAAGCTATATGCCTTGCAAATAACTTTCCAGTAGAAGTAACTTTAATAATATTTGAATTTGCTAAATTAACGAGTCCATCCTGCTCTAATATTACCAATTTATTCATTTCAGCTTTAAAATAGTCGTCAAAACAAATTCCATATTCTTTTTCAATTTCACTCTTTTCAATTAAGAAGTCACATAATATGTACTTCTGAATTATTTTGTTTCGTATTACATCATCCGTAGTTAATACATGTGATATATTTCTTTCTAGTGGGATAACATTATTATCAATACTTTTTACATAGTCATCAATGGATTTAATGTTATGATAGAAAGCATTTCCTGAAAAGCTGATAGCTGAATTACCAAAGCCTATAAAGCATCTTCTTTGCTCTACGGAATACCCCATAAAGTCACGTATTATCATCTTTTTCAAAGAAGCTTTATATAGAGGATTATCCTGTTTTACAAAGTGGTCTGTGCCAACTCCGAAATAACCATTAGCTGTAAAAGTATCTTCTGCATACTTTGCGAGTAAAACCTTTATAAATGAATTGGGAATACTCTCCATTGGTATTAACTTTTGCATTGGAAAGGAAATAGGATAATGTGCATAAGCAAAAGTAGCAATCCTATCAGGCTTCATTTCTAAAATGTCATTGACAGTGCGCTCTAGTTCATTCAAACCCTGAAAAGGAAGACCATAGCATAAATCGATATGTACTCTGAATCCAAAATCTTTTGCAGTTTCAACTATTCTCTGTACAACATCTTTTTTGCAATCCCTGTTTATTGCTTTCTGAACTCTTTCATCAAAGTCCTGAATTCCAAAGCTAATCTCATTGAACCCCATACTCCTTAAAAGTTTTAGCTTTTCTGCAGTTAATACTTTCTCATCTGGGTATGCCTCAATAGAAATGCTTGTATCATTACCTTCAGCTATATCTATTTTACTAAAAATATTATTATACACTCTTTCAAGCTGATTACAGCTCATGTATGTAGGAGTACCGCCTCCCCAATGCATATGCTTAACTTTCTTAAAACCATCTATTCCAAGCAAAAACAGTTTGTTTTTAAATTCCTTTTCCAAGTATTGAATATATGTTTCTTTTCTTTCATCTTCTAAAGTTACCTCTTTATAACAGCAGCAATAATAACAAGCCTTTTTGCAATATGGAAAATGAAAATACAAAAACGGTTCTTCTAAATTTCTAAAATTTTGGACAAATTCCTCATCATTAGCACTATTACGCCACCAACTTTCAGTCGGGTAACTAAGATATAACGGTATATTAGTTTCTTTATATTTTTTGGCAAGTCTTTCGAGTTTTATCAACTCATTATTGTTCATTATCTTATTCATGTTCTTTTCTACACCTCCAATCTTTTTTCATTAATCATAGATTTTACTTTTTGCCTATCAATTTTTCCATTAGCATTTTTGGGCATTTCATCAATACTTTCTATAAATTCTGGAATCATATATTTAGGCAGAATACTTATCAAGAATTTTTTAATATTCGTTACCGAGAAGCTTTCTCCGGCTTTTATCTTCACAATAGCATAGATACTAGTATTTTCTCGTTTTTCATCATATACAGGTACCGCAACAGCTTCTTCTATCGATGCATGCTTATAAAGTGCATGTTCAATTTCCTGTAGTTCAATCCTGAATCCTGAACACTTCACCATCATATCTCTTCGCCCTACATATTCATAGATATTGTCATTACATCTTCTAACAATATCACCTGTTCTATATAGTAAAGCTCCATTATGATAAGGCATTGGGCTTTTTCTAAATGCGCTCTTTGTTCTTTTATCATCCTTGTAATAACCCTTTGTCACAATCGCCCCTTTGACCAGCAACTCACCTTCCTCACCTTCAGCAACAGGCTTGTCCATCTCATTCAAAACCAAAACTTCAGTATTTGCACAAGCCTGACCAATAGGCACTGGACTATCTGTTACATCATCACTACTTTTTACTTGATAGTATGTACATACATTTGTTTCTGTAGGACCATAAAGATTGTAGTACAAGGCGTGTGGCAGTATTTCCATCAGCTTCTTGAGGTATTTAGGAGGAAATACTTCTCCTGCAAATAAAATATGGCTCAAGTTTTTTAAGTCCCCTTTTATGAGAGTAGCGTAGTTCATAATGGAAACCCATACCGATGGTACAGAGTACATGTAAGTTATATTATTTTTTGACAGCCATTCAACTATTGCACGTGGGTTACTATTTATTTGGAATGGAAGTAAGTTTGAGCATGCACCAGCGCCAACAGAGACAAAAATATCAAATATTGATAAATCAAAATGTAATGGAGCAAAGTTAGAAAATATATCAGTACTCACTGGCTGGAAGTATGATAATGACCAGTTAATAAAAGTCATCGCGTTCAAATGGGTGAGCATAACACCTTTTGGTTGACCTGTCGAACCTGAAGTATATAAAATATAAGCTAAATCATCACTTGTTACTTCGGGCTCTTTTCTCAACTGTGGATATGTTGAATCTTCGTAATCTTCATAAAAATAGCAACTACCTATAATGTCTTTATTATTATAGTTTTCTGCAGAAGTTTGATCTACTCTATTAATGCCATCCGCAAAGATAACCTTAATACTTTTAAGCAACTCCTCTTCTTCATCTACAAAAGTTGATGCTAGAGCCTTCCATTGAATAGTGTTACTAATTATAAATTCAGCTTGACTCAATTTAATTATATTTTTTATTCTCGTCAGTGGTGAATAATGTGAATCTAACGGAACGTAAGCCCCACCCGCTTTCAAAACTGCAAATATGGCTATAATTGCCTCTATTGACTTATTCAAATATATGCCTACAACATTCCTTGGTTTAAATCCAATATTTATAAGCATATTTGCAAGTTGATTACTTTTATACTCTAATTCTTTATAGGTTATACTTTGTTCTTCATATATAACCGCTTTATTATCGGGGAATTTCAGTACTGCTTCATCTAACAAATGGTGTAATAGATATTTATTCATAATATTTCTCCAAACATTCAGAAATGATTTTTCTCTGAATTTCACTAGTCCCAGAATATATCTTAGCTGCCATAGAATCTCTCAGCTGTCGCTCTACATCACTTTCCTTCATATAACCATAAGCTCCAAATATCTGTACAGCATCCATACTATTTTTTACCTTTGACTCTGAGGTAAGCAGTTTTAACATTGAAGCATCTGCCATTGATACTTTATTGTTGTCATAGTTCCAACAATTCCTATACAGCATTAACTTTGAATTTTCAATTCTCATCTTCATGTCAACCAGCATATCAGCTATTCTCTGGAATTTTAATATCTTTTTCCCAAATTGGGTTCTCATATTTGTATAGTCCAAAACCATATCAAATTGCTGTTGCATAGCTCCAATATGATATGCCCCCATTATTATCCTCTCCCATAGCATAGAATAATTGAAAACTTTCATTCCAAGCCTTTCTCTTCCTAAAACACTAGTAAGAGGAACTTTACAATTATCTAAAATAACTTCACCTATAGTAGATGTCCTTAATCCCATTTTCTTAAAGTCTTGTCCAACCTTAAGGCCCTGATTTTCTTTATCAATTATAAAAGCAGATACATCCAACATTTTCATCCCTCCAGGATGCTTGGCATATATCACCAATAAATCGGCTACAGGAGCATTAGTTACAAACATTTTAGATCCGTTAATAATATACTGACTATCTTCCTTAATGACATTAGTAATCATAGCTGCCGAATCAGAGCCAGTATCTGGTTCAGTAATTCCATTTCCTCCTATCAAATCCCCGGAAATAAGTCCAGGTAAGTATGTATCCTTTTGCTTATCCGTTCCAAAATGCCAAATTGGTATAACACAAGTAAGCATATGTGCACATATAGAAAATACTAATCCTTCATCTTTACATCCATATCCAAGTGCTTCTATGGCTAAAGCCACATCAAGCATGGATTGTCCAGAACCTCCATACTCTTCTGGAATTGGAAGACCTTGAATTCCAAAGTCTGCACACAACTTCCATTTTTCAGCAGGAAATAAACTTGCCTCATCATCTTCAAATACATTTTTATTTAGTTTCTTCTTGCTAAACTCACGTATTTCGTGACATATCTCAATTTGTTCTTTTGACAATTTAAAATCCAAAATATCACTTCCTTATTATGCTATTATTACTACCACTCAATTTTAGCAAGTGAAAGAGAAATTCCCCCTCCACTACCAACAAGCAATACAGAATTACCTGACTTTAATATCCCTTTTTCTTCAGCTATAGCCAAATTAATTGGGATATTAGCGGATGCCAAATTTCCAATTTCACTATATGTATTAATTGGAGCCTTACTGCGTTCAACATTCATTTGCTTTAATATTCCAAATGTTACATTGTCACCCAGCTGATGCATGATAAATAAATCAATACTTTCTACATTTCCTCCCCATTCTTGCAGTTTCTCATTAATAAAAATTGGCATTTTCTTGAGTATTGTATTAGAAATCCCACGTGCCTCAGTCCAAAATCCTTTTACTCTTTTGCCATAAACTGTTGGAGGAGTAGGTATATACGGTTGAGTCACCCATGAGACATCCCAGTGTTCCGATTCTCGTGAATCAGCATAGCTCTTGATTATCCTGCCGTCTCCTTCTGAACTTAAAATCATTGCAGCAGCGCCTGCACCGAGTGTTAGAAGTGAAAATCTATTATCAACATCTTTTACATCTTCCAGCTCAAGACCAGAATTCATACTTCTTAGTACTTCCCAGGGATTTTCACTGGTTGCTATCATTACATTTTTATATCTGCCACTTCTGATATAAAGCTGGGCAAGGTCTATACTCTTCATAAATCCATTGCAAGTATCATTGATATCAAAAAAATCACCTGTATTTAGTCCCATAGCTCTTGCCACTACTGTTGCAAAAGATGGCTCTTTAAATGGATTACAAACGCCGGTAAAAATAATACACTCTATTTGCTCTGGCTGCATTCCTGCTTTTTTAACTGCATCCCATGCAGCATTGATTCCCATATTTGCAATACTATCTTTTTCTTCATCACTATGAATCGATCTGCTTTTTGACCCCAGAAATTCAAGTTTCCTTTTGTACCCACGAATAATTGCCTTAAGCTCATCCTCGCTTATTCTATTTTTGTTTTCATCCTCAAAAATTCTGAGTACACCTTCATTTGTAAGCCTTGCTTCAGGTATATAATACCCGATTGACCTAATAAATGTGTCTATCATTTTATCATCCCTTCATAATATAAAATTTGTAGAGTCCTATTGAAAATTTTTAACAGTGTTAATAACTCTCATTTGTACTGCATAAAAGTTTTTAACAAAAATCAGCTGTAATATTTACCTGTAAAAAGTTTGCCCTCCTACATTAATATCAAGTGAGTTAGTGCCCACGCAACCACATCTGTTGACTAAGGAGTTAAGATATATGTTCACCTCACCCAAAAGGTAAGTCATAGAGATAGTTAAGCTAGTATAATAGCTTACACTTCAGAAGTATGCATGAACCATTAGCGTTTCACGAATATCCTGTGTGAGCAGTTACTGAAGGAGTGGTCACTATCTTTTTCACTGGTATTATCCATAATTGGCAACAAAAAATTAAACAATATTATTAAGATATCATTTTTATACTGTACGGTGTTTTGTACCACGGTGGGGAATGAATGCGATGGTTGTTAAACCAATTCACATAATCAGCTAGTTTATACTGTAGTTCATTCAGAGACTTAAAAGTTTGTCCATGAACAAACCCGGTCTTAATGATCTTGAATGTTGCTTCAGCAACACCAATATCATATGGGCAGCCTTTCGTACTGAGTGAACGTTTGATTTCAAAGCTTCATCAATTAGCTGGTTTTTGAACTCATTGCCTCTGTCCGTATGGAAAATCTGAATATTTTTCAGATTTATTTTTACACTTGCTAATGCTTTGCTTACCAAAACAGCATCTTTGCTGAAACCTGCACTGTATCCGATTATTTCACGGTTGAACAGGTCGACAAGTACACAGATATAATTCCAGCGCATTCCTGCACGAACATATGTTAAATTACTTACAACTTCATTCAAATGAGGCTGCTCGTTAAAAAGGCGTTCAACCAGATTTGATATTTTTGCTTCGTTGCATTTATCAATATAGGTTTAAATTGTGGCCACAGTATAATAGGATACAAGGCCTAGGACGTTACACATTGCTGATACCGGGTATTTGTGAAGATTATTATTAATCACATTTACTTGCGTCCCATAATCAGCGCGGCTGTTTCTTTACAATATCTATTTAATTTAAATTGTTAATAAATACAAAAATGCTTTACTAGACATTATAAACATCAGTAAGTAAGCCTTATCTTTTATAATTAAACCTATATATTATTCTATTGGCGATTTATTAAATAAATAGGAATTTGCAACAATAATGACTCTATATTCATATTATTACAAGAATTTATTGTAATTACATATTATTCCACTATGCTATTGTCTAATATTGTAAATCATTGCATATTATTTGTCAATTTTTTTTTTAGCTTTGTTGTAAACTATCATTTTATGTCTGTTAATCAATAATCACGCTTTCCGTGGTCGGACTTACACCGACTAGCGTGACCCAGCTTCGCTGGATACACGACGCAATAAAAAAAGAGCTCATTTATAAAAGCGGCTCTTATTATTAGAAATTCACTTAGAACAATCAGCTCCGTATTTTGAAATCAAAATAGCATTTATAATGGCTTTGAATATGGCGTGTAGTATAATTAGAAATGGAGAATGATATTTTATTGGAATATGTTATACAAATGTACCGAAACCTCATATATATTGCCGGAAATAATTTATTCAATTAAGTATTTAACATTATAAATGCCGGATAGGTTTACCCGGCATTTATAATTATATTTCATTTAATTTTTATGACAAAGAATCAAGTTTTTCATGTATCATTTCTACTGTTGAATCGATTGTTCCTTCTGAACAATCGATTATTATATCTGCATACTTTTCATACAAGGGCTGCCTTTTTCTATAAATGTCTTCCAAGCTCTGTCCGGGGCCCAAAACAACGCCCCTTGTTTTAAGGTTTTTAAGCCTTTTGTTAACAGTGTCCATATCTACATACAGGTAAATTACTATTCCTGTTTTCTTTAGATGCCCCATAGCCCTATCACTGTATACAACACTTCCACCGGTTGCAATAACGGTATCAGAATAGTCTAGAGCTTTTATTTCAGACTCTTCAATTTTTAGGAAAGCTTCTGTTCCATCGCTATTTATAATTTCTTGCAGAAGCCTTCCCTGCCTTGACTGGATGAGGACATCTGTATCAACGAACGACATCCCACGATGTTTTGCTAAGATTACTCCCACGGTACTTTTACCCGCACTTGGCATTCCAATAAGAATAATATTTTTCATATTCCCTCCGAAAGCCCTCTATTTCTTGAAAAAGTTTGTCTTTATTGCCATATCTGCATATTCAAGTCCATTCAAAAGTTCCTTTTGCTTTGCCTTGTCAACATTCCCTCGGAATTCCCCGTCAGCCAGTAAAACATAGTCCTGCTGAGTATTAAGAAGATTTCTTCCAAATGAAGTTGATTCATATTCACTCTTGTCTATTCCGAAAGAGTATAAAAGCGTCGGCATTAAATCAATCTGACCTCCTGTTGTGTGTATAACCTGAGGCGTTTGACCCTTCTCATATAAAATCAGAGGTATTTTTTTGTCATTTTCAAGCCACCAGTCTTGAGAAGGCTTTATAGTCTTTATCTGGTCATCAAAATACTTATGAACTGAATCATGGTCACCATAAATAGCTACTATCGTATTATCAAGAATACCTGCCTTATCAAGTTCATCAAGGAAAGTTCCTATGGTTCTGTCAGTATAATTTATGCTCTGGAAGTATCCTCCAAGTCTTGTATCCTCAAGATAGCTATCCAGTTTCAAATTTTGGTGCTCTTTAGGCATTTCAAATGGTGAATGACTTGTAAGAGTAACCATAAAGTTATAAAATGGCTGTTTCTGCTTTATAATAGTATCTTTTATCTGTCTGAAATAAGACCCGTCGCTTAATCCCAAGAATATTACTTCATCCATTTTAAAACTTTTTGCATCTATGCACTGTTGGAAGCCCATGTTTGTAAGTGCTTCTTTCCAATTCCAATATCCACCGTCATCAGGGTGTATTGCCTTTGTGGAATAACCGTTTTTCTCCATTATTCTAGGCAATGTATTATACTCGGTAAATGGGAATCTGAAAAATGTACTTCCCTTTCGAACGGGGAAAACTGATGTATTTGTCATAAGGTCTGCATCGGAGCTTGTTCCTTCGTTAACCTGAGTATAATAGTTGTCAAAATATATACTGTTCTTCAACAACTTGTTTAGCGTTGGAGTTATTTCCTGTCCGTTTACAGACTGTCCGATAACGAAGTTCTCTAGAGACTCTACTTGCAACACCAGCAGGTTTTTACCCTTGTACATGCCTTTGAAATTGTTATCAGGTAAATTTTCCTTCTTGTTGTCAATCCACTTTTGAATATCTGCACGGTCTTTTTCCGATATTTTGTAGGGCCTGAAATCAGCGAAGAAAACATAGCAGTCATATACATGATATCCCAAAGGGGAAGCATTGCATATGGTGGCTTCTGGCTTCCAGTAAGTGTGGAAAATATGACCGTATTTATCATTTCCGTACACATCTATTGCGTAATAGCTGCCGATAATAAAGGCAATTGACATGGCAAATAATGAACCAAAAGCAATAAGTCTTGTTTTCAGACTTGTAAACAAAGGCGATGAATAATGCATCTTTCTAGTAATTATAAGGATTGCTACAAGAATGGGTATATCAACAAAAAATACTATGTCGCAGGGCCTGAACATTGCAAAAATACTGCCCCAAAGATTATTCACATTTCCGGTTTGCCTAAGCAGCTGTGTTGAAAGAAAATTACCATTTGCTCTAAGATACACGGCGTCAAATACAAATAGAAACGAACACAAAAAATTGAGTATGAGAAGGAGCCATAAACGACCTTTTCCTTTGGCTAAGTATCCAAAAGATACAATTATAAGTAAAAAAGCCACACATACTGCCATATACCTGATGTTGCCAATGCCTCGGGCTATGTCAATAACGGATTTATCCGAACTATATACAAAGCCCATTAAAACTATTGATTTAAACAGCAGTACTGCAAGAGTCAATATTGACATCCACTCCTGAGTAAGATAATCAACTATCTTGGTTTTGCGGCCAAAACCCCTGCGATTTGCTATGACTATTCCATATGAAGGTTTTCCCAGCATAAATACATTCTCCCGAAAATTTTTATAATTTATATATAGACTGTATGTATTATATTACTTTACAGGTTAAATGTAAAATAAGTTCTCTAAAATTATACATGTGAATTTGTTGTAATTTTGCTTATTGCTACAAAATAAAAACAGTATGTATCAGTGGCTGTATAGCGTACTGATACATACTGTTTTTTATTGTCGTGTTATTAGAATTCTGGTTCGATTAACCCATAGTTTCCATCTTTTCTCTTGTAAACTACGTTAACCTGCCTTGAGTCTGCATTGTAGAACATAAAGAACTCATGTCCCAGCAGATTCATTTGCAATATTGCCTCTTCAACATCCATAGGCTTAACTGCAAACCTTTTTGACCTTACAACCTTGAATTCAGTTTCTTCCTGAACATCATCGTTAAATTTTGAGTTATCTACTCTAAAATCATTCTCATGGAATCTTCTTTCAAGTCTGGTCTTGTTTTTCCTTATCTGTCTTTCTATTAAATCTACTGCTCTATCGATAGATGTATACATATCTTCATTTTGATCTTCTGCTCTTAATGTTACTCCATTAAATGGTATTGTTATTTCAACAATCTGGCTCACTCTCTGAACGCTCAAGGTTACATGCACTTCAGTATCACTGTTAAAAAACTTTTCCAGCTTCTTTACTCTCTTTGTTACCTTTTCTCTTAGTGCCTCTGTAATCTCAATATTTTTTCCGCTAATAATTATATTCATAATAACAGCCCCTCTCCATTTTTGTCTAAGTATTACTTTATAATATCCAATAGCGGTACATGTTATGAATCTATTATTCTACTTTATACCACGAAAATCCTTCCCCAAACTTTGCTAACAAAAATAATTTTATAACAATTTCACTTATTTTATGTGTAAATCTAATTTGTATTTACAAAAGTTTTGCACAGGTATTCAACAAAACACCTGTTTTGTGTATATGTTTCTGTGGATAATGTGTATAACCTTGTTTATAACTTAAAATATAGGAATTTTCCACTGTGGATAACTATAAAACTTTTTGTTTATTTGTTAATATAAAAATAGGTTGACTATCAGATAGAATACTCCTTACAGTCAACCCAATTATATTTTTATTAATATTTTTTAAGTATGTACCTATTTTTTATTAGCAAAACATTTGCTACATAGTACAGGCTTATCTAAATGAGGTTTGAAAGGAACCTTTGTGGTTTGCCCACATTCTGCACAAACAGCCTCAAATAATTCCCTTTTTGATGAATGGTCTCGTTTACTTCTACATTCTTTACATCTGGTTGGTTCGTTCTGAAATCCCTTTTCAGCATAGAACTCCTGTTCACCCGCAGAAAAAATAAATTCATTTTCACATTCTTTGCAAACCAAGGTTTTGTCAGTGTACATTTTATCTCCCTCACTTCACAGGTATTTGTTTTACATTATATTACATATGGCCCTATTTTTCAATAATTAATTTTCCATACTTATACAATTGATACAATAGTTACCTATAAAGTGACTGAAGTAGGTTCTTAAGTACAGTTTACTTTATATTTTCCCAAAGACGGTTGGGATATTTTTGTTCAGCCACCATATCACTTATGGATTTCTTTACAACCGGCTTATCTTCCTGATATGTAACTCCGTACCACTTATCCGAAGTTGAAAGCACCTTTACATCTGCTTTTCCTTCCTTGATAAGATTATCAACTACTGTAGGCAGAAAATACTCCGCTTTTAAAAGATTAGCCTCGTTTGTTCTAAGGAACTCAGGAAAGCGCTCCTCAAGTTCATTGAGAATACTTGGGTTAAAGCCCCATGTGTTCATTGACACAATACTCTTTTCGGGTATTTTAATCCAACTTGTATCGTCTTCGGTGTATTTGGTCTCATTCCCAAATTTCATTATTTTTGTTCTTTCATGAATATCAATAAGATTACCCTGACTGTCTACATTACACACGCCTCTAGCGACGTGACCGTTTTCGGTAAGCGTGTTCTCTATAACAAATCCCACCATGCAATATTTATATTTGTTTGTTGCATCCTGATTATTTGTCAGAAATCCATTCAAAAGCCTGTATGTCTCAGCCCCGTAAAAATCATCTGCATTTATTACTGCAAATGGAGTGTTGACGGCGCCTTTGGCACTTAGCACGGCATGCCCGGTTCCCCAGGGTTTCACTCTCCCGTCGGGAACACTAAAACCTTGAGGCAAATTGTCTACTTTTTGATATACATACTCCACATCAATAATTCCCTCTATTTTCTTACCAATGACCTCTCTGAAGGTGTCTTCTATTTCCTTTTTTATTATAAATACAACCTTGCTAAATCCCGCTCTAATGGCATCATAGATGGAGTATTCCATAATTATTTCGCCGTTTGGCCCAACTGGGTCAATTTGTTTTAATCCTCCATATCTACTTCCCATACCTGCTGCCATTATTACTAAAGCTGTGTTGTTTTTCATGTTATTCTTCTCTCCTTGCCCCAATTAAATTTATTTATACCCCTCTGGATTGTGTGACTGCCATCTCCATGAATCTACACACATTTCAGGAAGTCCCTTCTCAGCTGACCAGCCAAGCTCGTTCTTTGCTCTGTCCGGCTTTGCATAGCACTCAGCAATATCTCCCGGTCTTCTGCCTACAACCTTATAAGGGATTTCCTTCCCACAGGCTTCTGAGAATGCCTTTATTACCTGAATAACGCTGTATCCGTTCCCGGTTCCAAGGTTATACTCCCTTACTCCCACATGTTCACTAGAGAGCTTTTCTAATGCCTTTATATGTCCTTTTGCAAGGTCTACAACATGTATGTAATCCCTTACTCCCGTACCGTCAATCGTATTGTAATCATCTCCGAATACATTAACTTCCTTTAGCTTTCCCACTGCAACCTGTGTGACATATGGTACAAGGTTGTTTGGAATTCCATTTGGGTCTTCCCCTATTGTACCGCTTACATGTGCTCCGATAGGGTTGAAGTATCTGAGTAAAGCAATATTCCATGATGCATCCGCAACATACAGATCCTTTAATATTTCTTCTATCATGAGTTTTGTTCTGCCATAAGGGTTTGTAACAGACAGTGGAAATTCCTCAGAGATAGGAACACTGGCAGGGTCCCCGTACACAGTAGCTGATGAACTGAATACCAGATTCTTCACTCCGTATTTTTCCATTAATTCGCACAGAATCAATGTACCTGTTATATTGTTGTGATAATATTTCAATGGAATTGAAACAGACTCGCCTACAGCTTTGAGTCCTGCAAAGTGAATTACAGAATCCGGTTTATTATCAATAAATACTTGTTCTAGCGCTTCTTTGTCCAATATGTCAACTTTATAAAACTTTATCTTTTTACCTGTGATTTTTTCTACTCTTTCTATTGCTGTGTCCTTGCTGTTACAAAGGTTATCAACTACGATAACTTCAAAACCGGCCTCAAGCAATTCAACGCAAGTGTGGGTACCAATATACCCGGCACCTCCGGTTACTAATACTTTCATATGATTCCCCCCGATATATTTTATTTACGTTGTCTTTTCCTTAAACAACGATGATACTCTTTAATTAACTATAACCATATTTTATACAATATTTATTATTATAACAACATTTTACTTCACCTGTTTGAACCAATCTGCTTCAATATTTCTTGTAGTTGCGGTGAATTGTCGCTTTTCAGACTTGGTTCAAAGATATCTCCTTTTTGCTCTAATCTATTTACTATATTTTTAAGGGTAAACATTTCCGGGCGTATACTCTTCAGCTCACTCCACTCTATGGGGGTCGAAACAGCCGCACTTTTCACTGCCCTTGCAGAATAAGCTGTTATCATGCTTTTTCCGATCCACATCTGCTGCCAGTCAAAATAAATCTTGCCATCCCTATTCTTCTTCATTCTTTCTATTGTCACAGTGCTTTTGAGCTTTTCAGCAAAATACTGTGCAAAAAACTCATTGAGACTGCGGGCGGTGTCATAGTCAAACTTGGCAGCTACTGGGACAAATATCTGCAACCCTGTTGCACCGGAGGTTTTAATAAAACCTGTTATTCCTAAGGCTTCCAATGTTTCATGAATTCTGTCTGCCAGTTCCGCAACATCCTCAAAGTGAAGGTCATCGTCAGGGTCTAAATCAAATACCAGGCTTGACGGGTGGTTTGGCTTTTCATGAACGTTAAAGCTAGTGTGAAGCTCCAATGCAGCCTGAGTACAGAGCCAAACAAGGGTGGCTGCCGAATTGAGGTTAATATAGTTTTTTTGATTGAATTCTACTATTTCCACCCACTCGGGCGTACCCTGAGGCTTTTCCTTCTGAAAAAAGCTTTTGTCGTTGATCCCATGAGGATAACGTATCGAGGTCAACATTCTGTTTTTTGAATATTTTATTAAAAACGGTGCAAGCTTTGTCATGGTTTTCACAAACTCAAGTTTAGTAATTCCGGCTTCCGGCCAGAACAACTTGTCAGGATTCTTTACGTCAATTACTTTGTTTTCAATTTCCACCTTAAGTATTTCTGTTACAGCAGCCATTATTCTGTCAACACCTTTCCATCTGCCTCTTCCGCAGGAAGAACGGCAAACCCTTCTATTTTGGGATGTCTTAAATGTCCGTCATTCGTCAGTTCAAGAAAGCTAATCCAACACGTAAGAGCAGGCTGCAGCCATGTAAATCTATCTCCTGTCTTGTCCAGTTGAATAATTTCATCAGTGGTAAAGGGGCATTCCTCCTGTTCAAGCTGCCCTGCATACTCCTTTATAAGCATTAAATCGGATTGTTTAAGTCCAATAGATGCTTTACCCACGTATACGAGTTTTTCGCTGTCTCTTGGTTTTATTCCCATAACCAACGAGTTAGGTTGTAAAGACTTCCACTGTATTCCTCCTACTACACAAAGCATTTTTTTTATAAACTTTGTCTTAAACCATGCATCATGCTTTTTTCCGCCTATATACAGGCTGTCTGTTTTTTTTGATACAATTCCTTCCATATTCTGTGCTTTCATTTTTTCAAACAGTTCTTTTCCGTCGGGATAGGATTTAGTTATAAATATATTTGTATCATCTCCCGTAAAGGAACTTAAATTTTTCTCAAGAATTTGCTTTCTTTCAATCAGTGGCATATTCACAAGGATTTTGTCCCCATACTTCAAAATATCAAATACCATATAGCAGACAGGGTATGCATTTGTATAGTATTGTAATCTACTGCTATTTCGTACACGTTCCCGTATGAGGCTTTTATAAAAGGAGGGAGTTCCGTCTTCATCCAGAACAACAAATTCTCCATCCAATACTGCATTTTTGCCTCCTAGGCCTTTTTTCAAAATATCAATTTCGGGATAAAAGCCTGTCCGCTCCTTCCCTTTCTTTGTATAAATTTTAATGCTTCCATTCTCAACATAAACCATTCCTCTTATACCATCCCATTTTATTTCATGGATGTAGTCGGCACCTGCCTTGACAGCAGGACAAATCACCGGCTCCATTGGTATAATCCAGTTCATGATTCAACCTTCTCTCTAGTTTTCCGCGTACGTTTCTTTGGTTTTTCTTCTACTGCTGTGTTTTCGCTGTTTTCTACCTCTGGTACCTGGTCTTTCTTGTTGTTTTTAACATTCTTAACACTTTTATCAGCCTTATCAGTGTCCTTATCTTTTTCATCTTTATTATTCCCCTTTGACATTTGTATACTTTTTTGTAAAGCTTCCATAAGACTTACAACATTTTCCTTTTCTACTTCTTTTCTAGCTACCACCTGCTTTCCTTCAACTTTTGCATTAATGAGTTCAATAAGCTTTTCTCTATAGGTATCCACATATTTTGCCGGGTCAAATGCAGTTGTCAGATTTTCTATAAGCTGTGTAGCCATATCCAGCTCTGCCTGAGTTGTCTTTGCGTTTTCAGGTATACCGGGCACCTGTGCCGAATCCTTTACTTCATCTGGATAAAATATTGTTTCAAGAACCAGTAAATTTTTGTATACCCTTATAACAGCCAACGATTCTCTGTCTCTTATAGTTATTTTGGCAACAGCTATTTTTTCCTTTTGTCCCAAAGCCTCTCTCAGAAGTGTATAGGCTTTTCCCCCTGTCTCCTGAGGGGCAAGAAAATATGTCTTATCGAAATATACAGGGTCTACTTCTTCAAGCTTTACAAAATCTACTATCTCAACTGTTTTTTCGCTTTTAATCTGAAGGGAATCAAAATCTTCGCCGCTCATTATAACGTACTTACCGGGTTCATACTCAAAACCCCGGACAATATCTTCAGGCTGAACCTCCTTATTACAGACGGGACAAACCTTTTTATACTTTACTGGACTATGACATTCCTTATGAATGTACTTAAATCGGATATCCTTATCTTCCGTCGCCGTAAACATTTTTACAGGAATATTAACCAAACCAAAACTGATAGAGCCCTTCCAAACTGTATGCATAATTGGTCCTCCATTATTAGTATTTATTGTCCGTATATAAGTTTTTATTTATTCACCTATTTATCCCGATTTTTTTAGATGGTATAATACAAAATAATAAAGGAGGTAGATTTATGCCATTTTATGATCTTAAATGCAACAAGTGCGGTAATGAATTCAACGTAATGGCTAAAATGTCCCAACGTGAAAACAAGGAGATTACTTGTCCTGACTGCGGAAACAATGATCTTGAAACCATATTTAAGAATGTCAATATTATTCAGTCCAGAAAAGACTCCGGGGGAGACTGTCCCAACAGACATGTATGCGGCGGTTGTTGTAATCATTGATTTTTCACTGCAAAAAACAAGGTATCTTAAAGGAGCTGTTAGTTCCTATAAGATACCTTGTTGTATATAACAGATGGCCAACCGGAATTATTCTAGAATTTCATCTTCCAAATTAGCATTTGTTTCAGCATCGGAATTTGTCTTTTTGGTTTTATCTTCTTTTGTTGGCTGTGCTGTTTTGTCCTGAGTGTTATCCTTGTCATCGGTTGTTGTTTTTATTGAGCTATCTTTACCGGGTTCATTGCTAATAAGGTGAGCGTCTCTTGAATAAGCTATATCGATTTGGTAACTGCCCTTAAATTCTTTAGTTACTTTTCCGTTTATTCTGAATTGAACTGATGTGATATCCTTTATTTCTGTTAATGTGTTTACAATGGAATAGAGTGTAAGCTGTTCATTCTTTTTACCACCCGGATGCTTATCTATAAAATCCTTTGAAAGATCAACAGTTGCTACACCGTCTTTTATCTTTATATCTGTTGTAACTTTTGTTTCCTTTGGAATGGAAGCTTTTAAAAGACTGCCTTTTGCAGGACCGCTTATAAGTTCCTTGAGAACAACTGTTGCCATGTGTTCATTACCCTTGCCCGCATCTGTATTTTGTATATACCTTGTTTCTGCCGCGAGTTTTGTGCCCTGTTCGTTGATAAAGTATAACTGAACCGGAGTTTTATCCTTTAAGCCATTGGCTTCATCCTGCCCCATAGTAAGACTGCTTACAGGAGTTAATTCATCACTGTCAGCCTCTTCACTTTTAGCTCCACAACCTGCAAGCATAGTAAAAATAATTCCAAATACCATAAATAGACATAATAGTTTTCGCATTTTTTATGCACCTCACATTAAAATGTTAAAAGTTGTATTTATAAATATTCATCCCTTACACACTTATTTTTATGCCCAAGCATGAGGAAGTATTCTAAACTTGTCAATATTTTTTGATATGAGGTGCACGTTAATTACGTATTATAGTTTTTAGACTGAGGTAACGATTTACTGTATACATGTACAATCTTGTTAAGCGGAAATATTAAACACATTTCAGTCCCCTGATTTTCCTTACTCTTTATTTGAAGGCTTCCATTATGTGATTTCATTACTTTAAAACAATAGCTTAATCCTAATCCATAATTATTTTTTCCTTTTTTTGTAGAGAAAAATGGAGTCATAACCTTATTTATATAATCTTTGGGAATACCTACTCCATTGTCGGAAACTGTTATACACAGCTTTTTGTTACTTAGAAATTCAGTATTTACTTTAATAACACCCTCTGTGTGTATAGCTTCAATAGCATTAATAATAAGATTTTTCAATACTTCCGATACGTGAATGGGATCAATAAGTATAGTTAAATCTATTTTGCTGTCATTAATTATTTGGATGTCTTTTCCGTAAGTAGTCGGTACAACCTGATTTATTACCTTGGATATGATTTCGCTTAAAAGACATGGTTTATAATTCATCTTATACAGCTTTATTTCATTAAGTTTTTTTGTGAATTCCAAAAGATTCTTGCAGGAATCCTTTATTATAGATAATTTATTGGACATTCCGGGACTTGTTTTTTCAACGCACATTATAGTATCTACACATAAATTAATAGTTGAAACTTCATTTTTTATTGCATGGGAAACAATACTCATCCCACCGATAGCAGAGTCTATATTGTTATCGATATTTATTCGTTCTATCTTTAAACGTATCCCTAACATTCCGTATTTAATGCATAATACAAAAAATAAAATGAATTCACCTGCTATTAACCAAACATTAATTTTCCAAACATTACTATACCCTAAAGCCACCGATATATAACTTGTCCAGAGGACGCACATTGTAGACGGGAGTGCAACTAAAGCCGTAAGAATTTCCTGGGTTTTGGTATAGTCATCCCTTTCCCTAATTATACTGATTATGAGAATCAAATTGCCCAGAAGAGTATAGACACATACCCAGCAAGATAGCACTGAATAATTTGGGTTGAAATCGGGTGTAATAGGATAAATGAACAGCATGAGGAGGCTCGGAAGTGCCAGCACACCGATAACTGCTTTTTTAATTATTGACTTTATTTGTATATTAAGAAAGTTTGTAAATAAAAGTACAAAAACCAAAAATAGATATGTGGCAAAGTAATGCTGAAAAATATCTGCTGTACCTTTGAATATACGTATAGCCAGAATTAGTTTTTCATTGCCATAACCTTTTATAAAAGGAATAAAATTTTGACTTAAAACCGCTGACAACCCGCCAAAACCATTAAATAGCAGGCAAAGGCTTGCACACCACGCCCAATACTCTTTAGGGTTTGCATAAATTAACAGAATAGAAATTATCCACAATAAAACAAATATGACAAACATATTATATCTCCTATTCAAGTAATACTATTTTACTTTTAAGGCGTGGTCATATTTTATCACTAATTGTAAATATTTTCAATATGTACTAAATGAAGGTAAAAACTACATGCAAACTTTTTCCCCTAAACAAGCTCTTTCTGCATATGTTTCAGGAAGCTTGTTATTTTTTTATGAATTATTTCTTATGAATTCTATCATTTTCCTTCCAGCAATGGCACCCTGTCCAACCGCAGTTGAAATTTGCTTAAATCCTCCCGTACAGTCTCCTGCCGCAAAAAGGCCCTTTAGGTTCGTGCTTTGGTTTTCATTAACTACAATTGAATTATTTTTTGTTATTACCCCTAGTTTTCTTGCAAAATCCACGCTGGTCGCCGATTCAAAGGCTACAAACAAACCATCAAGGTTTTCGACTGATCCGTCTTCAAAGGCTATGCCCTCGATAACTTCCTTACCCACTACAGATTTAATCTGCTTGTTATTAATAGAAAATCTTGAAGCATGACATTTATATTTTTCAGTAAGCTCAAGTTCATTGCCGTTTGTATAAATAGTTATATTTTTTGTTAATGGCTCCAGCTCCATTGCCTCATGTATAGCATAATCCTTAAAGCCTACAAGGCCTACCTTCAACCCTCTATAGAAAAATCCGTCACATGTGGTGCAGTAACTTACGCCTCTGCCTTCAAATTCTTCTAAGCCGACAATGTTGACCTTTTTTGTTTGTTGTCCCGTAGCCATAAGCACTGCTTTGGCAGAATAATTTTCTTCTGCTGTATATACTTCAAAGTACTCCGCTTTCTCTAATGCTATTACTTCACTATGAACAAACTTTACTCCAAGGCGTGTGGCCTGCTGTTCTCCCTGTTCCAGAAGATATTTACCTGACACTGGCTCAGCGAACCCGTAATAATTTTCCACTCTGTCTGTTTTATAAAGTGCGCTGTTGTCCAATCCTATAACCAACGTCCTCAACCCCGCGCGTACTGTATAAAGTGCAGCAGAAATACCCGCAGGCCCCTTACCTATTATAATTACATCAACCATACCTTTTCCTCCGAGAGACAGCTTTTTATATGATTTAATATACCAGAATACTATACCCTTTTTAAATATTAATAAACAATTTTTTTTTAAAATTATTTCTTACATGTGTAACACCTTTTAAAACAAATTCATAATATGCAGTATCTTAAATCTTTTATTTGGAGGTAAAATCATGGGATGTTTTGGTGGTTCTTCTAATGGTTTTGACTGGTGGTGGATAATAATATTATTAATAATTATCTGCTGCTGCTGTGGTGGTAACGATGGATTCTTCGGCGGTAATTTCTTCAACGATGATTGCGATTGGTTGGTATGTCTGGCTGTTATCCTGCTTATATTCTTCCTTTGCAATAACAAAGATGGTTGCTGCGATTAATTTTGTCAAAGCTGTAAGAGTAAGTTTGAATAGAAGCTTGGGTTACATATCCAAGCTTCTATTTCAGATTAAGGGTTATTATTCAACATATTAGTCCAACCATATAGCATACACTGTAATGATACTGTTGAAACAGGTTATAGGAGGTATTTTTCATGGGAGATTCTCTAGGTAAAAAAATTCAGGAAATGATGCAAGACAAAATGATCCAATCAAAAGTAAATAAAGCTATAGATATGCTAAAAAAAGATAGTCCCAAAGATCTAGAAAAAAAACTTTCATCTTTTGACAAAGACGAACTAATGGAAAAAATTAATGAATTTGATGAAGAAAAGCTCAAAAATGTAAAAATCGATAAGGAAGAGATAAAGAAGAAAGTTACGCAAAAGGAGCTTGATAAACTTCAAAAAATCCTTGGAAAAGACAGCGATGCAATAATGAAAAAGGTTAATGATTTTCTAAATTCCTAGTTTTGTACATATAATCAATTGCTTGGAGGTATTTTGATGAGTGACGACATGGGAGATAAGATAAAACAGATAGCCGAAATGCTGGGAGGGCAGGACTCAAACAGCGGTATTCCTGACAATGTAAAAGGGCTTTTGAATATGTTCATGTCCTCAAATAGTTCAAAGGATGAAACCTCATCAGATGACAACTCTTCAGAAAGGGAAAAACCGTCTGAAGAGTCTTCCAAAGCTGACACAGATGACCTAGCCGATATGGCCAGAAAAATGAAAAAGGCTATGAATCTGCTTAACACAAACAATGATCCAAGAGTTAATCTGCTTAATGCAATAAAGCCTTACCTTAACGACAATAGGCAAAAAAAACTTCAGAAGTGTATGAAAATCATTAAAATTGGCAGTTTAACCAAGATGTTGGATGAATCGGAGGGACGTTCTGTTTAAGCAAAACAATTTACTCTCTGGTCATACCCAATGGTTTTTTTAGGAGTGGATAGTATGGTTTACAGAAAGAGTCCCCCAAAGTCCCGCAGATATAATAAAAATCACTCTGCTCAGCAAAACATCGAGCATGAGCAAACTGATACAAATATATCCGTAACAGAAGAACAGTCGGTCAATACTCCTCAGGCAGAAGAGTCCTTGCCTCCCGCAAGCCCCGGCAGTCGTGAAGCAAAAAAACCGAATCCTTTGGGTTTCCTTTCCTCGTTTTTGGGAACCGGAGATAAAACGGAACGTTCAGGGAGCCCTCTGTTTACGGTTTTTGATTATGATATATATCTGGATGACCTGCTGCTTGTAGGTCTTATTGTACTGATATATACAGATAAAGCAGAAGATGAACTTCTGCTTATTATTCTCCTGTATCTGTTATTGGATATATTTTAACGGATTGCTTTTTTTTGATTATACTCATCACTACATTGTTTAAAAGATGAAAATACAAAACAAATCAAAATTGCAAAAACGATTGTTTTAAATACAATATTTACAACAATCAGTATAGTATTTATTGTCCCTGAAACGATCTGTGTATTAGCCAATGTAAAATTAGCAACTATGTATAAAATATCGAATAGTACCAATATAATATCAAAAGCTACGAATCTGGAAAGTAAGGGCCAGAAGTTTCTGTCTGATATTTTTTTTGCCAGTTTAAAATGGTTTTTATCATGTACAATAGCCGATGGATACCAAAATACAATATACTGTCTGAAAAAAGTATAGCTGAAAAACAGTACTGCCGCAGTTATTAATGATAGAAAAATTCCCGCCAACGGATTCATTGTTCCACTAATGGAATTGTCCACTACAATTGCTGCAGGGACAATGGCTATTAAAGCATAAATCACAAAAATAAACGCTGCACATAAAGTCCACAGATTAAGAGAAATCATCCTTAGAAAAAATTTCTTTACTCCCTGAATAAATTCACTTCCTGCCTTTTTCTCATTACCTTGAACCGCATTAAAAAGTATATTGAAACATCCTGAAAATATTAACCCAAGAACCAAAGATGCTGCAACAACTGCAATTACTAGTGCTAATATGATTTTCACTGCTGTCTCGGGTACGGAGATTGTATTTATTACAAATTGAATTATATTTACGTAGTCATCAAAAGGACTACCTGTTTTAAACATGGTCAGCCCGTAAAATAGGGTCATAAAAAAATATTCAAAAACACATACAACAGTACTGAGAAGTGCCGTAAGCAACAACACTGATGGTCTCTTGGCAATTAAATGTATCGCTTTATTAACTATCCCCATATCATTCTTCTTCCCATCTTTTATTTATAAAAAACTTATTATAATAATACCACAATAACCCATAAATAAATAGTTTTAGTTTATTTCTCTCATAGTAAGCGATATCCTCTTTCTTTCAACGTCCACCTCAAGAACCTTGACTTTTACGATATCCCCCACAGCAACTACATCCATTGGGTTTTTTACAAATTTGTCAGCCAGCTGGGATATATGGACAAGCCCGTCCTGATGAACTCCTATATCCACAAAAGCTCCGAAATCAGCTACGTTCCTTACTGTCCCGGTGAGTATCATCCCCGCTTTCAAATCCTCCATGTTAAGTACATCAGAGTGAAGCATTGGCTTAGGCAATTCATCTCTGGGGTCTCTTCCCGGCTTTAGTAATTCATTTATTATATCCTTTAGGGTAGGTACGCCTATGCCTAGTTGTTCTGCAACCTGGGACATTCCTGCCTGTGCAACCTTTGTGTTAAGTCCAACCAGGTTTTTATTTTTTACATCCTCTAAAGAGTAACCCATAATATCCAAAAGGAGTTTTGCTGCTTTATAGGATTCCGGGTGAACTGATGTATTGTCAAGAATATTTCCGCCGTCAGTTATTCTCAAAAAGCCTGCACACTGCTCGAAGGTCTTATTTCCCAGTTTTTTTACTTTCTTTAATTCATTTCTTGCCTTGAATTTACCGTTTTCCTCTCTGTACTCAACAACATTCTTTGCAATTGAAGTACTTATTCCTGAAACATATGAAAGCAAAGGTGCAGAAGCTGTATTCAGGTCAACACCTACATTGTTTACACAATCCTCTACTACTCCCCCAAGAGATTCATCAAGCCTTTTCTGGTTCATATCATGCTGGTACTGTCCTACTCCAATAGCTTTGGGGTCAATCTTTACCAACTCAGCCAAAGGGTCTTGAAGTCTTCTGGCTATTGAAACGGCACTTCTTAGGGCAACATCAAAATCAGGAAATTCCTCAGCTCCAAGTTTTGAAGCTGAATATACAGATGCACCTGCTTCGCTAACAACCATATAGTAAACCTTCCTGTCTATTTCCTTGAGAAGGTCAGCTACAAATATCTCTGACTCCTTGGAGGCTGTACCATTTCCGATTGAAATAATGTCAACCCTGTATTTTTCAATAAGTTGTTTCACTTTCTTTTTTGCTTCTTCTACTTTGCTCTGTGGCGGAGTCGGATAAATAACGGTAGTTTCCAGTACTTTACCCGTCTCGTCCACTACTGCCAGCTTACAGCCTGTCCGGTATGCCGGATCTAGACCAAGCACTACTCTGTCCTTTACAGGAGGCTGAAGCAGCAGGTTTCTCAAATTTTCAGAAAATACTTTTATAGCCTGATCCTCAGACAACTCCGTAAGCTGATTACGTATATCCCTCTCTAAAGACGGGAAAATCAGTCTTTTCAAAGAATCTTCCACAGCTGACACCACATATTTAGCCATTTCAGGGTTTGTATTTTTAATAGTGTTAGTCATTAAAAAATTAAGGCACAAATCCTCGTTGACATCAATTCGTACATTTAGGAAATCTTCCTTTTCCCCTCTGTTTAAGGCTAGTACACGGTGTCTTGCTATCTTTGAGACAGGCTCCTTGAAATCATAATACATTCTGTATACGGAGTCCTCATCTTTTTTACCGGAAGATACTACAAGTCCGTTATTAAATATTATTTCTCTTAGTACCTTTCTGAATTCAGCATTATCAGAAATTTCTTCAGCTATTATATCCAATGCTCCAGCAATTGCTTCATCAGCATTATTTACTCCTTTTTCCAGGTCAATATACTTTGCAGCAATTTCATTTACAGAAGTTTTAGAGGGAAGCTGTGAATATATAATAGTTGCAAGTGGTTCAAGACCTTTTTCTCTAGCAACAGATGCCCGTGTTTTCCTTTTTACCTTGTATGGTCTGTAAATATCTTCTATTTCCTGCAAAGTTACCGCTTTATCTAAGGATTTTACTATTTCTTCGGTAAGTTTACCCTGCTCATCAATAAGTCTTCTTACATCCTCCCGGCGCTCCTCCAGATTTCTCAAATAAACCAAGCGCTCATAAAGTTCTCTTAAAACCTGATCATTAAGTTCACCGGTAACTTCTTTTCTATAACGGGCAATAAACGGTATCGTATTTCCCTCATCTATGAGCTTAACAGTATTTTGTACCTGAAAAGGCTTCAAGTTAAATTCTCTGGTTAGCTGTCCCACTACATCTATCATATATCCTGCCTCCGCTGTTATGCTAAATTATAGGTAACTTTATCCTGCCTTAATAACAATTACAGATATTATATATTAATTTTTCCCGCAAGGAAAGGAAGCATCCTTTAAACAAAATAAGAACCGACATTTAAGCCGATTCTTATTATTGTAGTTCCTTTGATTACTTGTTTTCTTTGTTGCAGTCACATGACTGCTGTCTTACTTCCCTATTGTCCTTGTTCTCACCAAGCTGATCATTTTCAAATGTAAGTTTATCATTATCACTGCTTTTTGGTTTACCTTTATCCATATACAGCACCCCTTTTTAAGTTATTTTAAAGCTATCAGTATTTTGTACAAACCAAATGAAAATTATAAACCAACTTTTTGCAGGATTGTTTGCTATATCCTGAACGTTGCTTTGTCCAATCTGTTGATTTCCGGTATCTCCAAAAGCTCTGCAGAAAGCCTTTGTAAGGCCCTGTCCTTCATTTTCGCTTCAAGCATTATGTCAATATCCCTATTTGTTTTTTTCGCTGTATGAAGGAAATCTACAAATTCAGATAATTCTACGTAATCAGCATGACTTCTGAACTCTTTTTCATTTTTGGGGCTGGAATAGTGAACTTTGGGCGGGTCAGGTTCCGAATTCCATGTATCCAATATTCTATCAAGCAAATCTCCTAATTCCTCTCCATAGTTAACACATCTGTGATGATGCACATCCAAAACCATAGGAATTTTCAAATCTTCACAAATTCCCAAAACATCAGCAGCGGTAAAACATTTATCGTCGTTTTCAAGAATTATTCTTTTTGAAATCCTGTCGGGCAACTTTAGAAAGTTTTCCTTAAATCTGTCCATGGATTTTTCTTTGTCTCCATACAGTCCCCCTACGTGTAAGACCAGCTTGTATCTATAGTCATTCAAGCCCATAGCCTCAAAAAGCTTCACATGGTAATCCAAATCACGAATTGAAGATTCCAGAATTTCGGGTTTTATCGGGTTGAGTATTGTAAAATGGTCAGGATGTGCACTTATCCTGAAATTATTAGTTCGTATATATTCACCCAGACGTTCAAATTCATCATGAAAGTCAGATACATAATCCCAGTCCTTCAGTTCACCGTGAGTAGCTAAGGGAATTAGCTTTGATGTCAGTCGGTATACTTTTATATTTAGTGCAAGGCTGTTTTTTAGAATCCTCAAGGTGTTGTTAATATTGCATTTTGCAACCCTATCCAGTCTTGCACGTTTTCCTGTTTCATCCTTAATCTTATTATATACGGCATATGTTACCGTTCCTGATGGTGAACAGTCTTCAAGGTCTAATGTCATTGCTACAAATCCCAGTCTGAATATCATTTGTGTCTCCATTTAAACTAATTATTACGGCATTTCACCATATATATTTTATGATTCTTATTAATCCTTAATATTATGCAGGTACTCATTGAAATGAATGAACCCAGTGCAGCCAACGCCATATCTTTTTGCGAATCCCATAGATCCCCTTGAAAGCCCAGAAAAATTTCTGTACGTCCTTCACTCAAAATCATCGTTGAAAACATCTGAAAAACCTCATAAAACGAACCGGCAGCAAGTATAATTACCACTGAAAGCATACATGCTCCGATATATCTGATTCTCAGCCTGTAATATATACTTTCCAAAATCGGTATAGAAATCAACAAACCAAAGAAAAAATTGACTATTCTGTCAAAGTGATTTCTGTGCATGCCAAAAAGCCTACTGAACCAACTTCCTACAGGACAGGCTGTATAGGTATAATGGGCCCCTATTGCATGCAAAAACAAAACAGTCAGTATACAAAAATATGCTGTATTTGTAAGTCTGTTTTTCGTATATAAAAATCCAAGCATTACTATTACTATAATGGGAATAATACTTTCGTACCACCATTCAAAGGCATTAACAGGTTTAATTGATAAAATGATAAAAACTATAAAATAGGCTGCCATCATAATATGCAGAATACGATTTTTTTTAAAAGGAATCTGATTTTTCCTTGTGTCAAGAAGTGAAAATTTTTTCATGAATTTAGACATATTCTATCTCCAATCAAATTATATTAGTGCAGTTTTCACCATCCTGGCTTTTCAGGCAATTTTTATGGTAAAATTATTAGAAATTAAAGGTTTTTCTATAGTATTATATATACCTTATATAATATGCAAATATGTTTAAAAAGGGTGATGAATATAAATGAACTCCTTCGGTATCTTAAAAGATAAATTCGGAAATGTTATTGGTCAGATGATAAAATATGGTCTTGTGGGCGTAATTAATACACTTATTACTATGATAGTACTTTTTGTTCTTCAGAATGCTTTTGGTGTTTCTTACAAGCTTGCAAACGGTGCAGGTTATATTTGCGGATTTATTAACAGCTTTATTTTAAATAAAGTATGGACATTTAAAGGTAATCAGAAGTCCACATTAAGCCAGTTCATAAGGTTTGCATTGGTTTTTGCAGGATGCTATGCGGTACAGCTAGGATTTGTTGTTCTTTTGGTGGAAACAATTCACATAGAAAAAAATATTTCTCAGCTTATAGGAATGGTTTTTTACACCCTTGTAAGCTTTTTACTGAATAAAATATTTACGTTTAAGGATTAACAGAAAAACCCGGCTTAATTCCTTGCAATGTTACAAATACTATTTGTAACTAAATCAAGGAGGCTGGCAAACTATGCAGGAAGAACTTGTTTTTCTATATACCAATTTATCAGATGCCAAAAATGTCTTAGGCAGTTTAAAGGATAACGGAATTCGGAAAGCATATTTGACTACTACTGAATTTGGACTTCATATAGGTATAAGCCAGAAACAGTTAATAAAAAAATTTCCCGGAGCGCTTCCATCTACTGTTGTAAAAGTGGTAGTTGAAGTGGAGCCTGACAATAAACAAAATGCGGTTTCTGTACTTCAGGAAAGCTTTGGCGTTGAAGACATTAAAATATTAAAGGATTATTACAATAAAAGATGAATATTATATAATAGGAAAACTTAACCAGTAAATCAAATATCAGGAATGCGGGGTGATAGTGTGAAAGCTATTATTATGGCAGGCGGCGAAGGTTCTAGGCTCCGACCCCTAACTTGTGATTTACCAAAACCAATGGTTCCTATAATGAACAAACCTGTATTGGAACATACTATTGGTTTATTAAAAAATTATGGTATTACAGACATAGGTATAACTTTGTTGTACCATCCTCAAATAATCAAAGACTACTTTGGCAACGGGCATTCTTTGGGAGTAAACATACATTACTTTCTTGAAGAATCTCCTTTAGGTACTGCCGGAGGAATTAAAAATGCCCGGGACTTTTTAGATGAGACCTTTATTGTTATAAGCGGTGATTCTCTTACCGATTTGGATATAGATAAAGCTCTGAAATATCACCAATCTAAAGAGTCCATCGCCACACTTATACTTGCAAAGGTTGATGTCCCACTGGAATACGGAGTCGTTTTAACAGATGAAGACGGCTCTATAAAGGGATTTGTTGAAAAACCCAGCTGGGGCGAGATATTCAGCGACATGGTTAACACGGGTATTTACATACTGGAACCCGAAATTCTGAGCTATATTGAAACGGGTAAAAATACGGATTTCAGTCGGGACGTATTCCCTGCTTTACTCTCTTCTTCAAAGAAAATCTTTGGTTATGTCAGCAATGACTACTGGTGCGACATAGGAGACACACGTTCTTATATAAATTCACATTGTGATATACTGGATAAAAAGTTAAAATTAAATATAGGCGAAGAACTAAATGAAAATGTATGGGTTGGCCCCGGAACGGTTGTTGATAAAAATGCCCGGATTATACCCCCATGTGTTATAGGCTCCAACTGCAAAATAGGCAGTGGTGCTGTTATTGGAAGCTATACCGTTATCGGTAATAATACAATTGTCAAAAACGATGTATCCGTAATACGAAGTATTTTATGGGACAACTGCTACGTAGAGTATGGAAGCGAACTTCGGGGGGCAATACTGTGTAATCGCGTTAATCTCAAGAATTATGTCTCAGTATTCGAGAATTCGGTAATAGGCGAACGCTGTAAAATAAATGAAAGGTCAATAATAAAGCCAAATATACGACTTTGGCCTGAGAAAATTGTAGAACCTCTTGCCATAGTTGATAGAAACATGATTTGGGGTTCAAAGCATAATAGCAAGATTTTTGGTGAAAATGGTATATCAGGCATTATAAATGTGGATATATCTCCTGAATACGCCACAAGACTTGGTGCCGCTTATGGCTCTCATCTTAAAACAGGAGCAAAGGTTGTGGTAAGCTCAACGAACTCAAATTCAGCTCGGATGTTCAAACATGCCTTTATTTCGGGCATACTATCTGTAGGAGTGGAGGTATTCAATATGAGCAGCCTTTTGACTCCTATATCCAGATACGCCATAAGCTTTTTACAGGTAGAGGGAGGAATCCATATAAAGACAGATATAGATAATCCCAATGTAATAAAAGTGGATTTTATGGATTCCAGAGGAACTGCAATAAGCAGATTCTCGGAACGCAAAATAGAAAATTCCTTCTTCCGTGAAGACTTTAAGAGATGCTCATCGCAACAGATTAGTAGATTAAATAACATTACTGATTTCAGCAACTATTACGTAAGAAACCTAATCAAGAATACCAATGTAAATGCTATAACGCAGCAAAGCCCCAGGGTATGTATATTTTCCAGATCTAAATTTGTTTGTTCCATTGTTGGCCCTATGCTTACAACCATGGGTTGTCAAGCTATCAGTCATGAAGATTACTCTGATATGTCCTCTGTAACTTCTGTATTAGTTGAAACGAATTGTGAATTTGGTGCTATAATTGATAGTAACGGTGAAAATCTTACTCTAGTAAGCAGAGAAGGGATTGTTGTAAAAGACGATTTATTTCAGGCGTTTATTTCCCTTATTATTTTCAAAAGATCACCGGGAACTACCTTCTATGTACCAATAACGAGTTCCGATGTAATAGAAAGGCTTGCCGCAAGATATCGTTGTGTTGTCAAAAGAACTAAAAATTGTCTACAGGCAGTTATGGATGAGATTTTAAGTGAGAGGAACAATTCAGCGGGCTCTGATCAACTTGTGCTTAATTTTGATGCTATAGCAGGTCTTGTTAAAATAATAGAATACATGTGTGTGACGGGAATAACCTTAAACCAGCTGCTTCTTGAAATTCCCAAAATCTACATAGACAAAAAAAGCATTTATTGTCCCTGGGAGTTAAAAGGTACGGTAATGCGAAGAATAATAAATGATAATAAGGACAAAAAAGCTGAGCTTCTTGATGGCATAAAGCTCTACCTTGAAGATGGTTGGGTGCTTATCCTACCTGATGCCGACACTCCGGCCTTTAAGATAATATCCGAAGGAAGCTCTGCCATTACAGCCAAAGAACATTGCATCAGATTTCACAATATTGTAGAAAGGATTATTACAAACTGTTAATATGAGATCAATTACAGCAGAAGAAAACCATGAAGGCAAAAAAATTGACAGGGTAGTACGTGATTTTTTCCCTAACCTTGCCTCAGGTATGTTATACAAGGCACTTCGCAAAAAGGATATAAAAGTAAACGGAGTACGCATAAAAGAGGACTATCTTGTCAGTTGCGGAGACAAAATAGATGTATATATTATTGATGATTATCTGATCGGGCGTGACGACGAAGGTTTTTCAGTGGTTTATGACGATGACAACCTTTTGATTGTAAACAAGGAAGCCGGAATTCCTGTTCATCCTGATAAGAATCAAAAAGAAGCTACTCTTATTGATAAGCTCCAAAGTATTTACGGTCCCAATCTGGCTTTATGCCACAGACTTGACAGAAATACCAGCGGCCTTGTGATTATTGCAAAAAATAATGCCACCCTTGAAGTTATGCTGGATAAAATAAAGGACAGAGAGATACAAAAGTATTATAGTTGCATTGTATCAGGCAGAATGGAGAAAAAGAAAGCAGAACTGGTTGATTACCTGGATAAAAATGAAAAACTCAGCAGGGTATTCATAACCTCTGAGAAAACCAAAAATTCCGTTCAGATAATAACCAGGTACCGTGTTATGGATTCTTTGAATTCACTTAGTTTGCTTGAGGTAGAGCTGGTTACAGGCAGAACTCATCAAATAAGGGCACATCTTGCCTATTATGGCCATCCAATAATAGGAGACGGCAAATATGGCAAAAACACCGAAAACAAACAGTATAATGCCAAATACCAGCTTCTTTGTGCTAGCAGGCTTACTTTTGACTTTCAAAGCTCTGCAAGACATTTAAATTATCTGAATAAAAAAACCATTACCATTGACCCGCCATTCAGTCTGAAACAGGTAGCCGATAATCAGATTAAAAAATTGTGAACAAAAAGATGGGCTGTTGCAAACACAACGTTTTTTTAAACACCGGTACTCCCGTATAAAATTATATCAATGATTGCTTCCAAGATATTTGCAAGAGTTTCTAGCGGCTCATCTTTGGATATTTTACCGTCGCTCACATTCATCATCCATGATTCATTGTTTCGCTAAAACCTACCTCGTGTAGGTTTCCCGGTAAAATATCCGTATTCGCCGACAAACATCTGCAAACATCTTTAACCAAGCTTTCATTGATACAATTTATACTCTGAGTACAATTAAAAAGATTAATTTTCAGCAGCCTTTTTTTGATTTACTTCTTCATAAACATTTCCACGTAGAGTTTTCCGTATGTGGGACTCTCTACAACGCCAATCCCGGTGTGGGTAAATTCTTTGTTGTATAGATTGTTTCCGCTTTCTTTAAGCCATGCAGTCAGTGCCTTTTCCATTGATTGATTTCCTGCAAGGTTCTCACCTGCAACACTGAACTTTACACCGTACTTTTTCATCATATCAAATGGAGTTCCATAATATGAAGATGTATGGCTGAAATAATTATTATTTTTCATATCAGATGCCTTCATTCTGGCTAACTTTAAAAGTTCTTCATCAAACACCAGAGGGTTCAGACCTTCTTCTTTTCTGGCCTTGTTAACCAAATCCAGCATTGCCTTTTCATCAGGCGAAACATCTATAACCTTAGCTGCAACCGTCTGCTGTGCTTTAACGGTGTTTTTAGCTGTACTAACCTGCTTCGTTTTTACTGCAGCCTTCTTCGGCTGGGTAACTTTAAAATACCGGGATGATACTGCACCAATATTTCCATTTGCGCTGTCATAAACCGCATACCAGTCTCCCAACTTTCCCATGACAGTTAACTTTTGCCCTTTTTTTAATTTGCATAAACTGTCAAATTTGGTATTCGGGCCTGTGCGTAAGTGCACATCCTGTGCCGTAACCGTTCCGGCTGTTGAAGCCACCTGTTGATAAGATTGTGATGCATCTACCCTGTACTGTAGTGTACTGATAGGTGAAAAGGTAAATGCCGAGACTAAAATGCTCAATACTATCGCTGCTTTTTTCTTTGTTTTCATTACAACCCCTCCTGCTTTTTAATAACTATATTTGGATAAATCACCTTATGTTGATAGTATTGACATGTTTTCCATAATTATTTACAATATTGAGAAATATTAATGAATAAGAACAAAAAAACAGGTAGATACCATAATATGATACCCTACCTGTCTTTTATTTTAGTGTTATTAATTAATATGCTTTACCCCAGTATACCATTGACTTTGCAGGTTTTCCGCAGCACATACACTTGTCTGACAGCTGTTCCTGTTCAAAAGGCATACATCTGGCCGTTGCACCTGTCTTTTCCTTAACCAGGTCTTCACACTCACGGTCACCGCACCACATACCTTTTACAAAGCCGGGTGTATTATTTATAATTTGCTCAAACTCATCAATAGTTGTAGCAGTATAAGTCTTCTTGTCTCTTAGCTCTCTGGCTTTTTCAAGGAGTGAATTCTGTATGTCTGCCAGTGTCTTTTCTACTGTTTCTTCCAGATTATCAAGAGAAACAAAAATCTTTTCTCTGTTATCTCTTCTTACCAATACAGCCTGATTCTTTTCAATATCCTTAGGCCCTATTTCAAGACGCATAGGAACACCCTTCATCTCATACTCACTGAACTTCCATCCGGGCATTTTGTCGCTGTCGTCCATTTTTACTCTGAACTTAGCAGAAAGCTTGTCCCTTAATTCATTTGCCTTCTCCAAAACACCTTCCTTGTGCTGAGAAACAGGTATTATAATCAGCTGTGTAGGTGCTACTGCAGGAGGAAGCACCAACCCGCTGTCATCTCCGTGTACCATTATGATAGCACCTATAAGACGAGTAGTTACACCCCATGAAGTCTGGTGTACATATTGGAGTTGATTGTTCTTATCTGTATATTGAATATCAAAGGCCTTTGCAAAACCATCACCGAAATTATGGGATGTGCCCGACTGTAAAGCCTTACCGTCATGCATAAGGCTTTCGATCGTGTAGGTAGCATGGGCTCCTGCAAATTTTTCCTTGTCAGTTTTTCTTCCTTTTATAACAGGGATTGCAAGTACATTTTCCAACACATCAGCATATACGTTAAGCATTTTTATGGTTTCTTCCTGAGCTTCCTCAGCTGTAGCATGTGCAGTATGTCCTTCCTGCCATAAAAATTCAAGTGTTCTCAAAAACGGTCTTGTAGTTTTTTCCCATCTTACTACAGAACACCATTGATTGTAGAGCTTTGGCAAGTCTCTGTAGGATTGGATGGAGTTTGAATAATGCTCGCAAAACAAGGTTTCAGATGTAGGTCTTACGCAAAGCCTTTCTGTAAGCTTTTCATCTCCGCCATGAGTTACCCATGCAACTTCAGGTGCAAAGCCTTCAACATGTTCCTTTTCCTTTAATAATAAGCTCTCAGGTATGAACATAGGCATATAAACATTTTCATGCCCTGTAGCCTTAAATCTTGTATCCAAGGCTTTCTGAAGATTTTCCCATATTGCATAGCCATAAGGCTTGATAACCATACAACCTCTGACACTTGAGTAATCTACAAGTTCAGCTTTCTTTATAACATCTGTATACCACTGAGCAAAATCATCATTCATAGAAGTTATTTCTTCTACCAGTTTTTTATCCTTAGCCATCATTACCTCCAGTACTGTATTTAAACATTTAGTTTTATATTTATTAATCAATAGACTGTCAGCTGACTTATTTAAAAAGTCCGCAGATAAGTCAAAAAAGTTCTAACTACTATTATATAATATATTTACCATGGTATGTCAATAGCACTTGCACGGGCCTTAAAGTATATAATATAATGTGCTTGTACATTTATTAAAGAATTGGAGAATGCTATGAAAGTTGGAATAGGCCAGGATAGCCACAGATTTGATTTTCAAAACAATACTAAAAAGTTTATACTAGGCGGCGTGGTTTTTGAGGATGTAACGCCATTAGATGGAAACAGCGATGCAGATGTAGTTCTCCATGCACTTACCAACGCAATATCCGGTGTAACTTGCGTTAATATACTTGGAAAAATCAGCGATGAAATGTGCCTTGAAAGAGGAATTACAGACAGCTCCGAATATTTGCGGGAGGCTCTTAAATATCTGATTGATGTCAAAGTAGTACATGTTTCAATATCAATAGAATGCTCCTACCCTAAAATATCACCAAAAATTACCGAAATACGAAAGTCAATATCAGAGCTTTTAAGTATCCCCGAAAACTGTGTAGGAATAACAGCTACAACAGGTGAAGGTCTAACCGCATTTGGTCAGGGAAAAGGGGTACAAGCTTTTTGTATAGTTACTGCACTTTAGGATTAAACTTAACACGGTTATTACGTGCAGAAAATCAATTATCTTCTGCCTGTAATAACCGTAACAATCCGGTTTATCAAATTTCAATAACCCTTTGTATAAAATCCATACCCTCAATTATATGGGAAACAACAATAAGTATTCCCTCAAAATCTTTATCCTTTAAGACAGCTAAAATAATATCTCTGGTTTCAACATCTACATTTGAAATAGGCTCGTCCAGTATTATAACATCCTTATTCAGAAGCATTGCTCTTATAAAGGCAATTACCTGTGCCTGTCCTCCCGAAACGCCCGCTGTATTCTGAGATATTTCAGAATCCAGACCATTTGGCAGCCTGTTTATGTATGTTTCAAGCTTCAACTGCTTAACCAGTTGTTCCACATCCTCACGTTTCTTTTGATTCTGACCATATAATATATTATCCAGTACAGTCCCGCGAAAAAGGAAAATACTCTGCGACACAATCCCAATCCTTTCACGCAGACTTCTATTTTTTATAACAGCCAAATTCATGTTATTAATAAGAATTTTTCCACCATCAGGTGAAAACAATCCAACCAGAAGCTTTATAAGTGTTGATTTACCGGACCCGTTTTCGCCTTTGATAAGAACTTTTTCGCCCTTGTTTATCTCAAAACTTAAAGAAGTAAGTACATTATTTGTGTTGCTGTTATATTTGAAGCTTATATTTTCCACTTCTATAGAATTAATACTTTCTATATTCTCCGTCTTACCCTCATCCTCACCCTTCATATCCAACAGTTCATACAGTCTTTCTATGCTCAGGCAGGCAGGCTTTATCATTGTTCCAGTTGAGGCCAACCCCTGACTGGCACCAAAAACCCTGCCTATGTATAACGAAAACGAAGTATATAGACCTATTGAAAATTGCCCCTTGATTATCAAAATTCCCGATACAAGTAATATTAAAAGTGTTCCGAAATTGTTGGCAACTGTAATATTCTCCACAAATAGTAATATAGATTTGCTTTGATTTATGCTCTTTTTAATAAGATCATCAAGTTTGCTTTTAAATTTGTTAAGCTGATTTTCTTTTCCATTAAGTAGTTTAATGTCTTCAATCCCATTAATAATTTCAAAGAATTCTCCATTTAGTACAGCGTTGGACTCCATCATTTGCTGTGTTATTTTTACAAATCCTCCTGCCGATGCCTTTGAAGCAAAATAAAAAGCTGGAGATAATATCACAGCCACCGTGGCCAATTTATAATTCAGTGAAAACATTGCAACTGCCGCAGCCACTGCATCAATCAAACCAACAAACAAACCAATAATTGACGGTGAAAAAACAACACTGACGTTTCCGCACTCACCTATTCTGCTTTGAACATAACCCTTTTCAGTGCTGGACAAATAACTCATTGGTAAGTCCAAAACCTTGCTGATTACTGAATGTCTCATTTCATTAGTAACCTCATTACTTACCTTGGCAAATAAATATTTGGAAGCAAAAGAAATAACATATCGCAGAATATACAGAACCCCTATGATTAATACATAATAATAGAGTTCTTTATAACTTTTTGAACCGGTTACGGTGTTATCAAGTATATGTCCGATGAAATAAGGAATAGGTGTCGATATAGCTGAACATAAAACCATACCGATTATACCTATAACGAAAATAAATCTATGTTTTTTAATGAATGGTAAGACCTTTAGCAAGCTACTTAATTTTCCCATATCTGTAAACCCTTTCCGTGTTTTATATATTCATTATGAAATACATACATCAGAAAGGTCAAGTTTTAATTTGAAAAAACTATTTTGCTTGACGAGATATTATTGACTCTCCTATTATTAAATCCTCAGGGGTAGTAATTTTTATATTCTGATAGCTTCCCTCCACAATTTTCACCTGTATACCCAATTTTTCAACCAAAACCATATCATCCGTTCCGATATATCTATTCTGTACGGCTTTATCATGGGCATCCTTTATAATATCATATATAAAACCCTGGGGTGTTTGAATACTCCAAAGACTGCTTCTGTCCGGGGTTGATTTTACAAACCCATTTTCATCCGAAATCTTGATAGTATCCTTTGAGCGTACCCCAATTCCACATGCACCAAATTTTTTTGCAGTATTTATACAATCAACGATATTTTCATTTGTAACAAAAGGCCTTGCGCCATCATGAATCAATACAATTCCATTTTTATCTCTAATAGAACAAAGTCCCTTATAAACAGAGTTCTGACGTTCAGCTCCTCCGCTAACAAGGGAAATTACCTTGGTAAAATTAAATTTTTCTACTATTTCATGCTTACAAAAATTTATGTCATCCTCATTAACAACCAGTATTATATTATCAACCTCACAACAATTCTCAAAAGCGCTTATTGTTCTGGCAAGCACAGGTACACCCGCTATTTCCAAATACTGTTTATTAATACTGGAATTCATTCTTGTACCTTTTCCTGCTGCGGTTATAATTGCAGTTACTTTTTCAGCTATATCATTTGAATTCAAATTATAATGCCTCCATATATTGTGTAATGTTAATCACTTATATTGGGTTTTACAAAAACCATACGTCCTGCGGAGGTTTGAAGCATACTTGTTACCATTACCGGGATTGTCTGACCAAGGTACTTTTTACCCCCGTCCACTACAATCATGGTTCCATCGTCCAAAAATCCTACACCTTGCCCGTTTTCCTTGCCGTCTTTTACCACAAGTATATTCATTTCCTCTCCGGGTAGAGCAACAGGCTTAACTGCATTTGCAAGGTCGTTTATATTAAGAACCTGTATTCCCTTTAATGCTGCAACTTTTGTAAGGTTGTAATCAATTGTTACAAGTTTGCATTTAAGCTTTTGTGCTGTTTTAAGAAGCTTTTCATCAACTTCCAGTGCATCCGGGAAATCTGTTTCATCTATTCTTACAATGTTATTGCCTTCCTTCTGAAGCAGATTAAGGATATCCAATCCTCTTCTCCCTCTGGCTCTCCTTAGTCCGTCTGGAGAATCAGCTATATGCCTTAGTTCTTCAAGGACATAAGCCGGAATTACAATATCACCTTCCAAAAATCCTGCATTGAATATATCAAGAATACGACCGTCAATGATTGTACATGTGTCAACGAGCTTCTTGTTACGAGAGGAAGATTGTTCCTTAAAAATATCTGCTATACTTTCATTTTTCTTTCTTTGTGACAGTATAACTCCCATAAGTCCGAACAATATATTTATAATTACTGCAAAGGGAAGCCCTACTATCTGAATTTTCATTATAGGTATGCTTACTAAATTTGCTACAATTAGACCCAGTATAAGTCCTGCAACACCTAGAACCAGTTCTGACATGGTTACATTCTGTATGCCTTTTTCCATTTTATCAATAAAACCGGTAAGCACTTCAATTATCTTAGCTGCCATAAAATAAAAAAGGGCACAGAAAACAGATGAAAACAGTATCAACAACGGCACCTTTATGTTTTCATCTACTTTTATATTCATTGATAAAACTGTATGTAAAATAGTAAACCCGGTAATAGCTCCTAGAATAGAAAAAGATATTTTAATAATCCTGTTTAGCACATTCATTCTCCTTCAAAGGCTTTTTCAGCCGTAAAGGTACTCTTGGATTTTAATCTCAACTTCATGCTGATTTATACCTTTTGCAAGAACCAATTCACTTATTAATATCTGTTTGGCACTGCTTAACATTTTTCTTTCACCTGTAGAAAGCCCTTTTTCCTTTTCTCTTTGCATAAGGCTTCTTACGACATCAGCTACCTCAAAAATGTCACCGCTTTTGATCTTGACCATGTTTTCCCTATAGCGTTTATTCCAATTGGATGGAATCTCATGCTGGCCGTCCTTCAAAAAATTAAAGACACTATCTGCTTCAGAAACACTTATTACGCCTCTAATGCCTATATCAGTAATATTGTTGGTAGGTATCATAACCTTTAAATCACCGATAGGTATTTTCATAACATAATAGCTACATTTCTTCCCGAGTATTTCCTTCTCCTCTATGGATTCAATAACACCCGCACCATGCATGGGATATACAATTTTATCTCCTACGTTATACATAGCATTCCTCCATAAAAATAACGCAAATCTTTCCACTATTTGTATATCCAAAAGCTTTTGTGAATATAAACAAATGGCTATATTCAATCAAGCTGTTAATAATAAAAAAATAAAACAAAAATACTAAAACGCACTAATACAATAGTTGAGTGCGTTTGGATTAATTTATATAAAATTGTCTCAATACTTTAAGTATACTACAAAGAATATTCAATGTCAAAAATCAAACAATACTATTAACATTTAAAATTATTTCTGTTAAATATTGTTTTTTGGGGTTTGACAGTATTTATAGGTAAACGTATAATAAAATCAGACATCTAAATACTGAGGTGAATCACATGAAGGATATACTTGTAGATGATTTTCAATACACTGCACAAGAACTGCTTGTAAGAAATAGGAGTATTCTAGACTTAATTACAAAATATCAGGATTCGAATTCCAGAGTAAACAGGGCGGTTATTAAAGCTGTTACTCAATGTGGTTGTTTGACCATCAATGCCCACAAACAGGACATTCCTGCAGACGCCAGCTTTGATGAAATGAAGAACTCTGTGAATAGGCACGTTGAAGGTACTTTATGTGACAATTGCAGGGATGCGATAGAACGTGATATCGGAAGAAATCTGTTTTATCTGGCTTCAATCTGCAACACATTGGATTTAAATCTTTATGATATTTTTTTAAAGGAAAACGACAGAATACGGATGCTTGGCAAATATAATCTGAGATGATTAAAAGGGATTAACAAATATGTTAATCCCTTAATTTTATTTTAACCCAAAGCATATTTAATACATTGATCTTTTATCCATTATGGTCTGTTCCTTGATCCTGGAAAGGCCTTCAGTAATAGATTTTGCTCTTACTTCTCCTATACCTTCCACTTTATCCAAATCTTCAATACTTGCCTTTATTACTCCTTGAAGATTTTGAAACTCACTTATTATTTTTTTCATTATGGTAACAGGAAGTTTTGGCAGCCTACTCAACATTCTGTAGCCTCTTGGTGAAACAGCAGTATCCAGTGAAACTGTGGCTCCTGAAAATCCCAATAGTTTTGTAACGCTTGCTGGGTCTACAAGTTCATCGTTTGACAAATTACGAAGCTGTTTTATAATGTCATTTGTAGTTTGCCCGTCTTTTTTTATCTGATAATCCTCAATAACAAGCCATACATTGTTTTCAACATTTTGGAGAAGCTCCTCTAACTGCATGCTTATAAGTCTACCTTCATTGCCCAGTTCGCAAATGTACCTGTCAATCTCGTCAACTATTCGCATTACCATTTCTGTTCTTTGAATAACGTATGCCACATCGTTGAGGGTGACTATATCTTCAAATTCCAATACGTTTAGATTTTTAATTCCTGCATCAAGTACGCTTTTATATTTTTCCAGAGTTTGCAAGGCCTGATTGGCTCGGATTAATATTGTGGAGGTATCCCTTAATATATATTTTTTGTTATCCTTGTAAAGGGTAATAACATTTCGTCTTTGGGAAATACATAAAACAATCTCACCTGTCTGTTTTGCAAATCTTTCTGCTGTTTTATGTCTGGTTCCTGTCTCAGTTGTTACTATAGAAGCATCAGGAATGAGGAGCGCATTTGCATACAAAATTACCTTTAAGTCCTTACTGACCACTATGGCTCCGTCCATTTTTGCAAGTTCATATAGGTGTGATGAGGTATAAGGTTTATTTATTGTAAATCCGCCGTCAACTATTTTTATTACCTCTGGAGAGTCTCCGATTACTATCAAGGCACCGGTTTTTGCCTTTAATATGTTTTCCAGGCCCTCTCGGAGTGAAGTTCCCGGTGCCATCATCCTTAAAACATCTAAAAAGCTGTCATTTTTTAATCTCTCCAACCTCATTTTAAATTGCTCCTCCATTTAACTCTATACTTTTTAATTCCTAGACTATTTTACAATAAAATACTGCTTATAACAATTTGTATTATTTAAAAAGCATTCCTATAACTTCTTGAATTGATTTTACTTCATGTACTTTTATATTCTTTATGTCAAGTGATCTTATAAGTGCATTCTTAGCTACATATACATGCCTGAATCCTCTCCTGTCAAGTTCCCTGATTCTTAATTCAAGAGAAGGCACCTTTTTTAATTCCCCCGTAAGTCCGACGTCGGATATAAAAGCCGTATCATTAGGTATTTCCTTATCATAAACAGAGGATACAATACTCATTATTATTGACAGATTTACAGCAGGCTCTTTAAACTTAAGGCCCCCTGTAGTCTTGATAACAACATCTCTATCATAGAGAGATATTTTCCCTCTTTGTTCAAGTATGGATATCAGAGTGTTTAGCTGTTCTCTTCTTACACACTCTCCGATCCGAGAAGGAAACGGTGTATATGTCTTTGATACAAGACTTTCTATTTCTACTATAATCGGTCGTGAACCGTCTTTTACAACAGTAAGTGCACTTCCCGACACTTTTTCATTCTTACCCCTGGTGGTCATAAAATATTCAGATGGATTATCAATTGATTCAAGGCCATTTTCAGTCATGGAAAAATAGCCTCTCTCCCATGTGCTGCCAAACCTGTTTTTTGACACTGAGAGTCCTCTAAGCTCTTCTTCGTTATCACCATCCAATATAAGCACAGCATCCACTAAATGTTCAAGTGCCCTGAGTCCCGCTATTTCCTCACTTTTATTCATTTGTCCTACCAGAAATACCGCTCTGGGCCGTGCTGGGTCTTTGGCCAGTTTCAGAAGTTCATTGGCGCACTCCATGGTCTGTGTAGGAGAACCTGCTCTGGAACCTGGGAAGCCTTCCAGTACGAATGTCTGTATACTGTCTACTATTAGAAGGTCGGGGTCTACTTGTGAAACGACATTAAGAACATTGTCCATACTATTGTCTGAGTATACCCACACGCTGTCATCTATTTTATTAAAAATCCGGTCAGCTCGGCTTTTTATCTGGCTTTCGCTTTCCTCACCGGATGCATAAAGCACTTTTAGTCCTTTTGATGCAACATCCCCCGCAACCTGAAGAAGCAATGTAGATTTTCCTGCACCGGGTTTAGCTGTAATAATGGTTATTGAGTCCTTGACTATTCCTCCGCCCATAACCCTGTTGAATTCACTTATTCCTGTTACGATACGGTCACTATTACCGGCCTTAACTTGAGTCAACTTTACTATGGGCTTTGTCACCCTTGCAGAAGCTGACTTGGTGCTCTTTTGATTTTGTATTTCCCTTTCTTCAAAGGTGTTCCAGCTATCGCACTCCGGACAACGCCCTACCCATTTTGAGGATTCGTATCCGCAATTGCTACATTTGAAAACTGTCTTGTTTTTTATGTTAACCAACCCCATTTTTACTTTTAATCTATACTGTATATCTTAAACATTAGAGCACACCCGCATTTATAAGCTCTGAATAAACGTGTACGTACATTGCGTGAGACCATGTAAGGGGAAGTATCCATTCGGGTTTTCCTGTATCCCTGTTAACCTGTTCCGGCAGTAGGCCCATTTCAGTTTTTCCATTTGCTGCCCATATCAAGTATTCCTTTGCCTTTTCATAATTTCCTGATTTTGCATGATACAACGCTATCCAAAGGGTAGTTAATATCCATGGATTCCCGCCTATATATGTGTCGTTTTCATATCTCTTTATACCGCCCACGCCTTGTGCCGTAAGAACTTGTTCAATTAAAGAAACTGTATCTTTCAGCATAGGATCACCTATATCAAAAATTTCAAAAGGTATACCAAGTCCAACAAGGCTTACGTCTACAATCCAATCCTCTTTGGTTACATCCCTAACATAACCCTTTGGATTTACAGTAATTAACATGGTATCTCCAGATGGTTCCTGTCCGAAGCCGTTTAGTTTTACCCTTATGCTTCTGATGAATCGTCTGTAGTCTTCTTTCCAAAAGTATTTTACTATTGCTCTTTTAATATTGTCTGCTGTTTGATCCCACATAGTAAAATCTTCCGGACTTTTCCCAAGTATACGCGCTATTGCCGCTGCTGATCTGAGTCCTGCACATACAGAAGCTGAGGAGTATGCATGTTCTCCGTACCTTTCTTCCCATAAGTCGAAACTGGGCCTTGGAAGTCCGGTCTCACTGTCTATAAAATCTACAAGGAAATCTGCTGCTGACTTAACACTGTCCCAAACGGATTTCAGAAAATCTATGTCCTTTGCATAGTTGTAATGGTTCAACATTCCCCAGATTATTGTCCCGGTCTCATCTACCTGGAGGCCCCAGCAGGGACCTAAATTCCCATTCATATGATATCTCTGCTGCCAGCTTCCATCCTCATCCTGAACGGTTACAGTCCATTTATAGAAATGGGCTACACTTTCGCTTAACCCGCCAATATCCAATGCACCTGTAATAAAGGCCGCATCCCTTCCCCAACAGTAAGCATATTTACCGCATTTCGTAAAATATTCATCGACTTCGGGCGCAGCCATCAATCCACCGCTTGTTTTGTTATACATTAATCTAAAAACAAGAAGGGATCTTTTATAAAGTTCATCTAAAAGAGTATTTCCAGATTTTAATTTTGTTGTTTTCTCCAGATAGTCCTTCCAGTACTGTCCTGTTTCTCTTAAGGCTGTAAGCCCTCCTACAATCTTTACCTTTTTCACAAGTGCTTTGCAAGATTTTAGTGTGTCTGCTGCACATACATACACATTAAAAGACTTTACCTCGTGAGGTTGGAAAACTCCTAACTCCCACGAAACAGCAGCATCCTTCATCATTCCTATATCGTCCTTGCCATAAAGGTATGTATTAATTGCCGCATCACTGGCATTATTACCGATTTGAAACTGGTATACCGGTGTATCTGAGGTAATGGCAATATAGCTATCAGGCATATAGTGAACCATTGCTTCATTCTTGAAATCAAACAAGCTGCATGCTACTTCTGAATCACTACTGGCAGCTGCCGAAAAACTCATTAGTCCCAGCTCCCTGCTCTCGCTATGCAGATTCTCTATTTCAAGTCTACGAACCAAAACATCCATTTCAGGATGTACAAAGTCGTATAGCACTACCTTGTATCCATCAAAAAAGTTGGTAACCGTGTTTTTAATTATATTGGAATCAGGAAGATACTCCTGATGATAATCGCATCGGATGTCATTAAGCCAAACAGTACTTCCTGTTTTATTTTTCTCAAATAATCCCAGAAACATTTTATCCAAATGTTGTACGTAATCAATATCAGGCCAGAAAAGCCTTAAAAGTTCAGCTCTTTCGCTAAAACATGCCAACATTGAAGAATTTCCGGTAATTGCGTTGTTATAATATGATTTTTGCATAAAAACCTCCGCATTTTACTACCTCATTATAGCATATTGAATTTACAGAGTAACAAATTATATAAATAATTTAATCTATTTATGCACAAACTACTTCAGATAAATACTATTTTGGAGGAAAAAATGCAAACATTATTATTTAATATAATTTTTTATATAAGCGAGCTTATACAGATATTAGTGTTCATTGCAGGCTGCTATTTTTTTGGAATATCTGTTTTTGGTTGGATTAAAAGAAAAGAAAAACTCTCGCAAAATATTGTTCCTGCAAAACGATTTGCCCTTGTAGTAGCTGCCCATAATGAAGAGCTTGTAATAGGCCATATCGTAGACAGTCTTTTTAAGCTAAACTACCCCAAAAATTTGTATGATGTTTTTGTTATAGCTGATAATTGTACAGATAATACTGCCGGAATTGCCCGCAAATTCGGAGCCAAGGTACATATCCGTGAGAATGCCACTAAAAGGGGTAAAGGACATGCACTTGAATGGATGTTTAATAGGATTTTTCATATGAATACAAGCTATGATGCCGTGGCTGTTTTTGATGCGGATAATCTTGTATCTCCGAATTTTCTATTGGAAATGAACAAACAAATGTGCCAAGGCTTCAAGGTTGTTCAGGGTTACATTGACAGTAAAAACCCATATGACAGTTGGATAACCTGCTCCTATTCCATTGCTTTCTGGCTTTCAAACAGGATATTTCAGTTACCTAGATACTATCTCAAGCTAAGCTGCGGGTTGTGCGGAACAGGATTTTGTATTGATACTTCAATACTTAAATCTTTAAAATGGGGAGCTACATGTCTGACCGAAGATTTAGAATATACCATGAAGCTTGCCTTAAATGGAGTTAAAATAGGCTGGGCCCACGAAGCGGTGGTTTATGATGAAAAACCCATTACACTTAGACAGTCCTGGCATCAGCGAAAAAGATGGATGCAGGGTCATGCGGAGTGCGCTCAGATGTATCTGGGAGCCCTGTTTAAGAAAGCTTTTTTCAAAGGTGACCTTACTTCTCTTGACTGTGCCTTGTATTTGTTTCAACCCATAAGATTTATTTTTGTAGGATTAATGACTGTTATGATGTGGGTTCAAACGGTTTATCCTCAATTCCCTATCTACAGCGTACAATATGTATTTCCCGTTCAGGTGTGGTATTTAATGGGCCTCTTTGAGGTACTCTACGGGCCGTTGGTTATTCTGGCAGAGAAAAAGTTCAGTTTAAAGGTGATACTTGGGTTTGTTATTTACCCGTACTATTGTCTGACCTGGGTTCCAATTACCATACAAGGATTTATGGAGAAAAACAACAAGGAGTGGAATCATACTGTCCATACTAGGCAGATTAGCATAAGTGAATTGGAGAATAGCAACGGGTAATAAAACCTTAAACATTTATTCTGCTAAACCTCCGTATTTATCTTGTGAAGGTTTAGCAGCTTTACTATTCAAAGAACAAATGAAAGTTGCTATATCTGTTCAGAGAGTTCAAACCTTGCTTAATAAATAACCATGTATCCTGGTATTCTCCATGCACAGCAAAATCGCTATTACTCTTTATTGATAGACGTCATAGTACTCAAAATATTAAACATTGCCCTCTCTTTTCATTTCTTTTAATAATTCTTTGAACATCTTTTGTCTCTATGTTGGTTTGAGTGTAAAGTATTTTAACCTCGTTATTTTCAACTATATTTAATTTGGGAATATAAGCTCCATTTCCCTTTTTAAAAAACAGCCAAAACCTACATATACAAAAAGTGCATCCTAAATGTCTGACAGAAAATCTAACATTTTAAGATGCACTTTACTTGAATTAAGTATTTAATTTTAGTAAATTTGTCATGACGAGCAAATATTCTTATACTTACTTCTTACTAACTACAATGTTTTCCTCTTCAAACTCAATCTTAATGCTGTCTCCTGCCTTTACCTTGCCTTCCAACATGTCTTCAGCTAACTTATCCTCAACCATACTTTGTATAGCACGTCTTAGCGGTCTTGCTCCAAAAACGGGGTCAAAGCCCTTTTGAGCCAGATGCCCCATAGCCTCTTCACTTACTTCCATTGTTATTTCATTAGCCTTTAGCCTGTTTACAAGAACATCCAGCATGAGACGTACAATTTCTTTTATGTTTTCCTTACTCAACGGGTGGAAAACAATTATATCGTCAATTCTGTTAAGGAATTCCGGTCTGAACATCTTTTTGAGTTCTCCCATTACATTACTCTTCATATCCTCATAATTCTTTGCGCTCTCATCGCTTGAAGCTGAGAATCCAAGTCTTTTAGGTTCAGTAATGGTTCGTGCACCCACGTTTGATGTCATAATTATAATTGTATTTCTGAAATCCACCACACGTCCTTGTGAATCAGTAAGTCTTCCGTCTTCCAGTATTTGGAGCAGTATATTGAAAATATCAGGATGTGCCTTTTCTATTTCATCAAACAAAAGTACTGAGTACGGCTTTCTTCTAACCCTTTCAGTAAGCTGTCCTCCCTCGTCATAACCTACGTAACCCGGCGGTGACCCAACCAGTTTGGAAACACTATGCTTCTCCATGAACTCTGACATATCAACGCGAATCATTGACTTTTCATCGCCGAACATGGCTTCTGCCAATGCTTTGCAAAGCTCAGTCTTACCAACTCCCGTAGGGCCCATGAATATAAATGAACCCACCGGTCGTTTCGGGTCTTTCAACCCAACACGTCCTCTTCTGATTGCCCTTGATATGGACTTAACAGCTTCATCTTGACCGATTACACGTTTGTGAAGTGTTTCCTCCATTTTCAGAAGTCTTTCCGATTCTTCTTCTGCAAGCCTCTTTACAGGTATTCCAGTCCAGCTTGCAACTATATCGGCTATGTCGTCTTCGGTAACAGTATCAGTTTTTGTTTGATTCTTCTGGTGCCATTGATCTCTTATCTTATCAAGCTCATTTTTAAGCTTTTGCTCGTCGTCTCTTATTCTTGCAGCTTTTTCAAACTCCTGACACCTGATAGCATCTTCCTTTTCCTTGCTAAGCTTTTCAACCTTCTCCTCCATTTGCTTTAAATCAGGTGGAGCAGTAAAGGTTTTGAGTCTTATTCTAGAAGCCGCCTCATCAATCAAGTCAATAGCCTTGTCAGGCAGGAACCTATCTGTTATATATCTGTCCCCAAGCTTAACTGCAGCTTCAAGTGCATCATCGGTTATCTTTACTCTATGGTGTGCCTCGTATTTGTCACGAACACCCTTCAATATTTCTACAGCCTCTTCTTTTGAAGGCTCGCCTACGGTTATTGGCTGGAATCTTCTTTCCAGAGCAGCATCCTTCTCAATATGTTTTCTATATTCATTTAAGGTTGTTGCACCTATAACCTGAATTTCGCCTCTTGCAAGGGAAGGTTTGAGTATGTTTGAAGCATCAATAGCTCCCTCTGCAGCTCCCGCGCCGACAATGGTGTGCAGTTCATCAATGAACAATATTACATTTCCGGCCTTTCGGATTTCTTCCATAGCTTTTTTAAGTCTGTCTTCAAATTCTCCCCTGTACTTTGCACCTGCAACCATAGAGGATAAATCCAGAGTAACAACTCTCTTGTCACTTAAAATTTCGGGAATATTACCTTCAACTATTTTCTGTGCAAGACCTTCTGCAATAGCAGTCTTACCAACACCTGGCTCACCTATGAGACATGGGTTGTTTTTGGTTCTTCTGCTAAGAATCTGAATAACTCTCTCTATTTCCTTGTCACGTCCTATAACAGGGTCAATTTTCCCGTCTCTTGCCATATCTGTCAAATCTCTTCCGAATTGGTTAAGTGTTGGAGTATTTGAGTTTGAACTGCTGCTCTTTGCAGAACCGTTTGAACCGGGAGCCTCTTCAGTTAGAATTTTTACAAGTTCATTCAGGAGCTTTTGGGGATCGACTCCCAAATCCATCAAAATTCTGACAGCAACACTTTCTCCTTCTTTCATAATCCCTAGTAGAAGGTGCTCTGTACCAATGTATCCCTGTCCCATTCTTCTTGCCTCTTTAAAAGCAAGCTCAAGTACCCTTTTGGTTCTAGGAGTAAACCCTACAGGCTGTGCACCCTCGGCATCCCCTTTTCCAATAAGTTCTTCGATCTCCTTGAGAATCTTATCCTCGGTTATTCCCTGTCCCTGAAGTACTCTGGCTGCAACACCTGTTCCTTCTTTTACAAGTCCCAAGAGTATATGTTCGGTACCGACATAATTATGTCCTAAATCTACAGCAGCCTGCTGTGAAAAACCAATTGCTCTCTCTGCCTTTTCTGTAAAACGTTGATACATCTTTCATCACCTCTCGTATACTTATTTTGTAATTTTCATTCTAATCAATTCAGCTCTTTTTATATCTCTTTCATCTTGCTCCAGCTGTTTCCCTGATATTTTCTGAAGTGTTGCCGGTTGCGCCAACACCATAGTTTCGTTCAGTGTAACTATATCTATATCCTTAATTATGCCCATACTTACCCCAAGTCTTACATCAGATAGAAGCTTGAAACATTCTTGTGCTGAAAGAATTCTAGCATTCTTTAAAATACCATAAGATCTGAATATTTTATCTTCAAACTTGTACAGATTCTTCTTGTAGAGTTGGAGTCTCAACGCCCTCTCTCTATCGATTATCTGCTTACAAATGCCATCTATACTTGCAATGGTTTCTTCTTCTTTTCTGCCAAGAGTAATCTGGTTTGATACCTGAAACATATCTCCTACAGCTTCACTATTCTCGCCATATATTCCCCGGACCGTAACACCTACCTTGTTACAGCTTTCCAGAATGGATTTCATATATCCTGTCATAACCAGAGCAGGTAGGTGCAGCATTACTGAAGCTCTCATCCCCGTCCCTATATTTGTGGGACAACTTGTCAGATATCCATACTTGACGTCAAAAGCATAGTCTGCTTTATCAGCTATAAGGGAGTCAATTTCATCACAAACCTTGTAGGCTTTTTCCAACTGTATTCCCGGAAAAATTGATTGGACGCGTAAATGATCTTCTTCATTAACCATTATACTTACATTTTCATTATCATTTATAAACGCTCCGCTGTTTTCCTTACTATCAGCCAATTCGGGACTGATTAGATGTCTTTCCATCAGTGAAATTCTGTCTACAGGGTGCAGAGTATTCATGTCTGCAAACATTAGCTTACCATAAACAGTAAACCCTGACATTATTTCCTGCATTCTTTTTATTAAATCAGCCTGGTGCTTTGTATTCATTTTTGCTGAAAATGGGATATCATCAAAATTTCTCGCTAGTCTTACCCTGCTTGAAACTGCAATATCAAACTCAGGACCCTTCTCTGCAGGTAACTTACTCATTCTCCCACCTCCAGACTTTTTATCCGATCTCTGATTTTTGCTGCTTCTTCATATCTCTCATCTTTAACAGCCTCATTTAAAAGCTGTTTAAGCTTATCTATTTCATTAGTAATATTCACCTTACTGCTTACTCTTGCCGGTACCTTACCGTGATGTTCACCGTTTCCGTGCAGTCTTCTAACTATAGGATCCAGTTTATCCGCAAATGCCTTGTAGCAATGGGAACACCCCAACCTTGATGTTTTAAGAAATTCATCGTACTCCATTCCGCAGTCTTTGCATTTCAGCTTCACGGCGGGTTCCTGTTTCAGTTGTGCGCCAAATAATCCGCTAATTAAGTCGTTAAAGCCAAAAGGTGAAATAAAATCCTGCTGACTCATTTCCTTTGCACATTCTTCACAAAGGTAGATATCCAACTTTGTGTTATTATTAATTTGGGTAAAATGTACATTCGCAGTTCTCTGCTGACAATTTTGGCAAACCATAAAATTACCTCCATAATAAAACAATACCCTTAAAACTATATTCCTAAACCAATAAGCTCATAATCATATTTTTTAGCAAGGATGCCCTGATTATATCTCTATCCGGCATGGGCAATCCGCCAAGAATCTTATCGCTGACAGCAGCTTTCATTAAAAATCCTTCTCTTTCGCTTATAACTTCATAATCTACAAAATTGTTTATAAACACTTCTGCAGATTGTTGTGATATCCTGGAACCCATAGAAGATACTATGTGCATCAGATAATTTCCGGGTATATTTATATTGATACGTTTTATTTTTACATGTCCCCCGCCGCCACGCCTGCTCTCAACGTAGTAACCTCTATCGGTAGTAAATCTGGTAGATATAACGTAGTTAATCTGGGACGGTACACAATTGAACTGGTTTGCAAGTTCATTACGCTGCAGTTCTATTGATCCGTTTGTATCCGATATCATTTGTTTTATAAAAGCCTCAATCAAATCACTTAAACTCGCCACAACATCACCTCTACCTAAACTGATTTTGACTTTCTTTGACCTTAGTAATAGTATAATACGATTTTTTACCTTGTTCAATACTATTTTTCAAAAAAAGAGAAATATATAATAGTATTATAATTCCTCTTTGAATATATTATATTCTTTTAGCTCAATTGAAATAATTGCAAAAAGGAGCCTCACAAAGTTTGATAAACTATTGTGACAACTCCTTATGAATTAAAGTTAAATACGTCTATTTTCGATATCTCTTTTAATAGCTTTAACTGCAAACCATTTATCAGGGGTATCTAGTATAGAAATTATTTTATCAGCACATTCTTCTGTAGTATTTTTATAAGTATTCACTACTAAATCATATGTTACGTCAAAGTCCATGTGTTCAAGTTGCCATCTTGATTGTCCAATACTACGGTCACCTCGTTTTATCTCGCGAAGCTCCAACTCCTCAATTGTACAATCTACACGAACAAATAAAATAGGATAATTCTGGAACATTGTTGCATAATCATATAGCCAATCATTCTTATCCGGCAGGTTAAGAACAACATCATCAACAATAACATTATGACCTCTATCGCTAAACAAAGAAATGGTTTCATGCATAATACATTGAGTTATTGATAATTGTTTATCAAAATCATTTTGTAGCGCATGTTTCGGTGACATGTTCATAAAGTCATCACAACATATATGGTAATATGGCATAGTTAATTTACTTTGTAAAACTTTTGTTAGTGTTGTTTTTCCGGCACTTGATACACCGTTTAAAAATATTATTTTACCCTTTTCCATAAATAATTTCCTTTCATTTATGGAGGCAGAGGGTTAAAATACCATACCTCCTTATTATTGAATGTTAGAGGCATTAATCCAATTTTCCATACAATAATTCTCCTTCCCACCATACTTAGAAATAAATTTCTTATACAATGTATTCACTTTCTAAAATGCTCATTATAATATCAGAATGATATTGACCTTCAATATAAGCATTTTCCCTTAATACTCCATCTCTTTTAAAACCGCATTTTTCATAGCAACGAATACCCCTTTTGTTATAATCCAAAACCTTTAGATCAACTCTGTGAAGTTTTAATACTAAAAAAGCATATTCCAATACTAACTTCGTAGCTTCACTGCCGATTCCTTTTGAATAACATGCCGCATCCCAAATTCCAATGGCAAAAGTTGCATTATTATCATTCTTGTATAAAAAAACAGCACACGTCATAATAAAATTTATTAAAACAACGTGTACTGTGTTTTTTACATCAATTTATTCGTGCGAATCTCGGCAAAAATAATTATTTTGCACTTTCTTCAATAGCAACTGCTACTGCAACAGTCATACCAACCATTGGGTTGTTACCTGCGCCGATAAGACCCATCATTTCAACGTGAGCAGGAACTGAAGATGATCCGGCAAACTGAGCGTCTCCGTGCATTCTACCCATTGAATCTGTTAAGCCGTATGAAGCAGGTCCTGCAGCCATATTATCAGGATGCAATGTTCTTCCTGTTCCTCCACCTGAAGCAACTGAGAAGTATGTCTTACCATTTTCATTTGCCCACTTCTTGTATGTACCTGCAACTAAGTGCTGGAATCTTGTTGGGTTAGTTGAGTTACCAGTGATTGATACATCAACATTCTCATGCATCATGATAGCAACGCCTTCAAGAACGTCATTTGCACCATATACTCTAACCTTAGCCTTATCGCCGTTTGAATAAGCTTTTGTTCTAACAACGTTAAGAGTATTAGTTGAAAAATCATAATCAGTTTCAACATATGTAAATCCGTTGATTCTTGAAATAATAAATGCTGCGTCCTTACCAAGACCATTCAGTATAACCTGAAGTGGTTCTTTTCTAACCTTGTTAGCTGTTTTTGCTATACCAATAGCACCTTCAGCAGCTGCAAAGGATTCGTGTCCTGCCAGGAAGCAGAAGCACTTAGTTTCTTCTTTAAGAAGCATTGCAGCAAGATTTCCGTGGCCTAAACCAACTTTTCTTGATTCTGCAACTGAACCAGGGATACAGAATGCCTGTAATCCGATACCGATTGCTTCAGCAGCTTGAGAAGCGTTTGTTATACCCTTCTTAAGTGCAACACCACATCCAAGAGTGTATGCCCATACTGCATTTTCAAATGCGATCGGCTGTATACCTCTAACGATTGAGTCAACATCTATTCCTTTTGAAGTACAGAAATCCTTTACTTCTTCTAGACTCTTAAAGCCATACTCAGCTAAACATTTTTCTATTTGAGCTATTCTTCTTTCATAACCTTCAAATCTAACCACAGTATTCACCTCTCTCTTTAATTATTCGTGTCTAGGATCTATTACTTTAACTGCTTCAGCAAATCTGCCGTAAGTACCTATATTCTTTTCATAAGCTTCCTTAGGATCTACACCCTTCTTTATTGCATCAAGCATCTTTCCGAGTGATACGAACTTATAACCGATAACTTCGTCATCAGCATCAAGACCTATGTTCAATATGTAACCTTCAGCCATTTCAAGGTATCTAACACCCTTAGCGTTAGTTGCAAATATTGTACCAACCTGTGAACGCAAGCCCTTACCAAGGTCTTCGAGTCCGGCTCCGATTGGAAGACCGCCTTCTGAGAAAGCAGACTGTGTTCTACCATATGCTAATTGCTTAAAAATTTCTCTCATAGCAACGTTTATAGCGTCGCAAACCAAGTCAGTATTTAAACATTCAAGAATAGTTTTTCCTTGAAGAATTTCAGCCGCCATAGCTGCTGAGTGAGTCATACCTGAACAGCCTAATGTTTCAACTAGAGCTTCTTCAACTATACCTTCTTTAACGTTCAATGTGAGCTTACAGCAACCCTGTTGAGGTGCACACCAACCAATACCATGTGACAAACCTGATATATCGCTGATTTCTTTTGCTTTTACCCACTTACCTTCTTCAGGAATTGGAGCAGGACCATGGTGTGGGCCCTTCTTTACAACACACATATTTTCAACTTCATGTGAGTAATTCATTTGACTTCCCCCTTCGCATAACTATTTGAAATTTTATTCATAGCTTTATTGAGTTTGAGGCTGTTGCCTCGACATTATTATGTACTTCTGTTTCTACATACAGAGAAGCAAAACAAAAGCTGGTATTCGAAGATAAATATTCAAAATACCAGCATTTATTATAACATATTTATGATAATTGTAAGTAGCATTTTGTTAAAAAAAACACGAAAAATCTACTTTATAATATTATTTTGCTTTAAGCTGTCTGGCAATGTTACGTCCCATTTCAACACATTGCTCAACTTCCGGCCCGGACATTTTGTATCTAAAGCCCAGCGGCTCAGCACAAATGGTCAAACCGGCATCACCAAGATCCTTGCTTATCTTTTTGTGTGCCTCACCACTCCAGCCATATGCTCCGAATCCTGCAGCAAGCTTATTCTTAATTTTTAAGGACTTAATTTCTTCCAACAACGCTGCTATTGGTCTTGTAACTGTATTGTTAACAGTACAGCTTCCTATAAGAATGGCATTTGCCTTAAAAATCTCTACATTTAGGTCACTCTTATCTCTAGTGGCAGCATTAATTATCCTGTAGCTAACTCCTTCTTCTTCAAAGCCTCTTCCGATAGCTTCAGCCATAGCTCTGGTAGTATGGTACATTGTATCGTAAATAATTGCAGCATATCCTTCATTATAGTTAGGGTCAGCCCACTCAGCATATTTTTCGATAATCTGAGATGGATTATCTCTCCAGATAACTCCATGACTAGGAGCAATCATATCAATATCAAGATTTAAAGAAGATATTTGCTCTATCTTTTTCTTTATAAGGGGTCTGAAAGGAGTAAGAATATTTGCATAGTACTTTATAGCCTCCTGATAAAGCTCGCAGGTGTCTACCTGATCATTGAACATATCAGTTCCGCAATAGTGTTGACCAAAAGCATCATTGGATATAACCAATTTGGCACCTTCAACATACTCAAGCATACTGTCAGGCCAGTGAATCATCTGCATGTCAACAAAATTCAGCTTATATTCTCCTAAGTCCAGAGTATCTCCGGTTTTTACTATATTAAAATTCCAATCTTGACCAAAGTATTTTTTAATAATTTCAGAACCGTTTTTTGTACAGTAAATAGGAGTATTAGGAATTTTGCTCATTAAAAGTCCGAGGCTTCCACCATGGTCCGGCTCAACGTGGTTAATAACAATAGCATCTATATTTGACAGTCCTACACTCTTGTCCAAATCCTCTACGAATTGCTCCTTGTACGGGTCCCAAACAGTATCAATAAGTACTGTTTTCTTATCTCTTATAATATATGAATTGTACGAAGAACCTCTGTGAGTTGAAAGTTCATGTCCGTGAAAAACACTTAGTCCCCAGTCTCTTATTCCGCACCAGTATATATTCTTCTTTATTTCTATCATCTATTTATTCCCGTCCTTTCATATAATTTCAAGTTTATCTTTTACTTATCCATTTAGAATAATACTCTATATTATATACCCTCATCTAAACTTGTTAAACATTTTTATCTATAAATAAAACCCCGGGAGACTCGTTTCTATTAAAAAAGAGTCTTCCGGGGTTTTTTCCTGCCCTATTATCATATAATGCTATTTCTCTACTTCTGGGATTCTTTTTATCCTTTTATCCGTAAAAATATCGGATGCATCATCTGAATTTGTTGAAAACTCAGATATAATTGCGCCTTCGTCACCTGCCTGAAACCAGTGAAGAGTATTTGGATAAAGGGTATATTGCTCTCCGGGATTTAATATTATCTCATGCCACACGCTATAGTACTCTTCACTTCCTGTTGGCACTTTGCAATGAATTTCCTCAGACTTTTCGCCTTCAACGTAAAGGTAAACTTTTCCGCTTCTGCATCTGAAAGTCTCCTCTTTTCCGGGGCTGCCATTCCTGTCAGGATGTCTGTGCTCAGGACACGTCTGGTGTGGGAAAAGAACCATTTCCTTTGCGCAAACTCTGTCAGTATTAACAAAAGTTATTAATTGAAGACCCGTTTGTTTTAAATCATTCAGTCCAAAATCTGCGACCTCAATTCTTTTCTTCTCATCATCTGTCAGAACGATTGACGCCTTTTCAAAAAAAGCCAGGGTAGCCTCTACTATCTTACTGAATTCCTGCTTACTCAACATAAACTATTCATCCCTTTTCTTAATAAGACCTCCATGAAACCATAGCTCGGATAAAGCCGGTTTAAGTGGTATTGTATTTTATAATTATTATATAATTATTATTTATTAATTTCCACAACTGCATACAAAGGCAAATCATAGATTTTAATGTTCAGAATGTCCCCATCCATACTATCGTCAAATTTTATCTCATTGCCATTGAGAGTATGAATTTTAATATTGCTATATTTGTTACCTGCTAAATGTATCTTTAAGTTCAATTCCGCCAAAGGCTTTACGAAATCCTCCTGCTTGGAATAGTCATAGTTTATCAGGTGTATTGCCGTTCCATTCTCAATGGAATGGGTTTGCACTCCGATTGTCTCATTATCCAAAGTAACCTTCCATAAATCCTTGTAGGCACTCTCGAACACTTTATCAAATTCCTTGAGAGCTGTAGGTTTATAATTGTCATTTATACAATAAGAAACTGTGTCTATTTTTTTCATATCCTCAATCCATTCCGGCAAGTTTTTTGCTGCCTGACCGAATATCAAGACTTTACCGCTCTGTTTAGCATATTTTTTTATTACATCAGCCTGTTTTTCAGTTAATATGCTGCATTCAGGAAGAATAATCAAATCGTAGTTTTCAATATCTTTTACACAGAACTCGTCTTCCCTTAGCTCTCCATCTGCAATAAACTTTACGTCAAAGCCTACCTGCTTTTTGGACAGACTTCTGCTCACTTCCCAGAAAGGCATTCTTACACCGTTTGGATCATCAGGATCAATTACACTGTATGAAAGAGTTCCCTCCTCCTCACCGTCCAAAACACTGCTGGAGTATCCTGCAATAGCTTCGGACCAGTAGTTACTGGCGAAACTGTAGAGAACTAGCACATTTGCTCCAGATTTCTTACTGAATAGTCTTTCGTTGTTTACAAGGAAATCCTGTACCTCGCAGGTTACATTTCTGGGAGGCCAGAAAGCATCTTTAACTGTATTTCCCATCCATGCACCATATGGAACCGACATATTACAGCCATATGCTGAAGCCTCTATTAACAGAAGCCTGTATAGGTCATAGCCCTTTCCTTCATTAAGCAGGTCAACCAACTCATAAACCGCACTTCCGTAAGGATTTTCTGCTACAATTACGGGCTTGTCCCCTGCGAAGCCTGCCACATATCTGTACCAGTGGGACTGTTTCAATATACTTTGCTTCATTTCGGTTATTATCACATCAGCACTTGGTTCCAATGGGTAGTATGAAGGCATGATATCAAAGAAGTTTCCTGATACCAGTATATCCTTGCCTATTTGCCTTCCATATCCTTTTGCATAGTCCGCAAGTTCCTTAAAATGTATCTTTATTGCTCTTAGCTGGTACTCCCAGTAATACTTAAATAAAGGAAGTTCTCCTACATTACCCGGATAAACTACATTTCTCTCCTTAAGAAATTCACCGTAGTTAAAGCTATCCAGATTAACCTCCTTCAGCTCTTCAGGACGTTGTCCTTTAGCATCCAGCTCCTTCAGGTACGCATTAAACTGTTTCATACAATCCTTGCAGAAGCAGCCTCCGTACCTTATGGAAGTCATCGGAAGCTCACATTCATCCAGTTGAATTCCTGCAACACCTGCATTTATCTGTATTTTAATAATTTGTTTAAGATATTCTCTCCATACTGGATTATTTCTGCACATTGAATATGCTATATGCTCATGATTTTTTACCTCAACCCATTCCGCATGACAGGGAACCCCATTGAAATCCCTTGCACAGCACTCCTCCCATATATTTGTTACAGGTTCTCCGTCACTGTTGAACAAACCATTTGGGAAATAATCTGAGAATTTTTTTCCAAATACTTCATAGTACTTGTCATTGGAAAACTCCCGTAAACCATACCAGTCATGAGTTTTACCATCCTTTATTACATTAAACTCCTTAAACTGTTTTTTATCATCGCTGAAAATTGCAGGGAACTCCCACCCTTGCACCTCAAATACTATACCAAAAACCTTTATGCCTCTCTTATTACATTCCGCAATAAACTCAGAGTCATTCATATATCCGTAAAATCGAAGCCTGGGGTCTACCTCTCCAAACGCTTCATGCTCCAAATACGGAAGAGAAATGGAACCGCCTCCTAGTGCAGACCAGACAAGCAATGTGCCGTGATATTTCTCCAAGTCCTCTACCATCTGCATACTTCTTATGGGCAAGCTTGGGTGATAACAATGATTATTTTTGTACCAACCGTCAAAATATATTCCTCTTTCCAAACCAGACACCGTCCTTGTTAAATATTCTTGTTTAAACTTATGGTTATTAGCCTATTTCATTTATTAACACAATTAGTGTATTACATTATGTTAACCTTTAACTGAACCTGCTGTCATACCTTCAATAACCCTTTTGGAAAACAACAGGTAAATTATAATAACAGGAAGAACTGCAATAACCATCGCTGCCATTAATTGAGGATAATTTACCGTATATTGTCCGTTGAAATTTGACAGGCCTATCGGGATAGTTTTCAAACCTTGATCTCTTAATAGAATAAGTGCAAACGGGAATTCATTCCATGAATTTAAGAATGAAAGTATTAAAATTGTTGAAATTACCGGTCTGCATATAGGCATGATAATTCTAAAAATTATTGTTGAAGTACTGCCTCCATCCAGATATGCTGCTTCCTCAATCTCAACAGGTGTAGATTTTATGAAGCTTTCAAAAAGAAATACAGCCATTGGAAGTCCAAATGCAACATACGGAAAAATAAGGGTGAAACGTTGGTCAAGAAGATGTAGCACCTTGAATTGTATAAACAGCGGTATCAGTAGACTATGGACAGGCACCAACATTCCAAATAAAAACAGGACATACACTGCATTTCTTAATTTAAAATTATATCTGGATAAAAAGTATGCTATTATAAAGCCTATAATGATTATCAATATTACAGATGTTACACTGTTAAAAAGACTGTTTCCAAAGAACAGATGCATTTTTCCTACTTTAAATGCTGATATATAGTTGTCAAAGTGCAGAATCTTTGGTAATGAGATTATATCAAGGCTGAATTCCTGCTGTGTTTTCAGGGAAGAATACAGCATCCATACCAACGGGAAGATACATGTAATTGAAAACATAATCATAAACAGGTTTGCAATTATTTGTGAGATCAATGTAATTATTTTAGGCTTCATTATCTTTACCTCCCCATAGTTTTCTGCTAAGGAGAATAAGCGTAAGGCTAAGTACCAGAATTCCAATAGAAATTGCACTGCCGTATCCAAGTTTAAACATTATAAACGAGTTTATATATGCATACTGAGCCATTACCATTGAACTGGTTCCCGGTCCTCCGCCGGTCATTACATATATGTGGTCAAAAATCTTCATATTTCCGGCTATGCAGAGCATTACCGCAACTTTCAGTGTATCCTTTAACAATGGTATTGTAATGTATATTGATCTTTTTATTCCCACTGCTCCGTCAAGGTCTGCACTTTCGTATATATCAGGTGATATACCCTGAACAGCCGACAAGAATATTACTAGATAAAAACCTATATACTGCCATATTATTGGAATACTTACAGAAAACATTACATATTTAGGATTATCAAGCCATGGCTTTATGAGAGATCCTAATCCAACTGACTTCAATAAAAAATTTAATAAGCCATAATCCTTGTTATACATAATAGTCCAGAGAAAGCCTACTACTATTGCAGATACTACTACTGGAAGAAAAATGATATTCCTGTGTACTGCCTTAAACTTTAACAACTTTGAAATCATTAGCGCTGTTATAACTAAAGCAATTCCTACCTGTCCCACCATTGATAATAAGATAATCACCAGGTTATTTTTGAATGAGTTCCAGAAATCCATGTCTTTTATAAGATATTGATAATTCTTTAGCCCGATGAATTTCATACTAGCACCACCGCTGTAATTATAAAAACTATATATGAGTGAAATTACCAACGGGATTATTACTATGAAACAATATATTAACAAACCGGGAGCTAAGTAGGCTGCTATAACACGACCCTTGGGCCTTAAAGTCTTACTAGCCATATAACCTCCATGTTCTGATTAGTATATATCCGGGAGTGTTACCTCCCGGATATATATTTCATCATCATTAATACCTCTTTTATTTTTCGTATTCTGCTTGTATCTTCTTTGCAAGTTCTTCAGGAGAAATGTTATTTATCAATAACTGCTGAAGTCCTGTATTCATAACCTGAATCAGATCAGCGGATAACTGTGCATCATATATCGGAACAGCTTTGATCTTTGCCGCAAGCTCAAGGTATTTTGACGAAAGAGGAGCAAGTTTGCTCTTGTCAACGTCTTTTGGATTACTTGCTGGGAATGCATTAGATTCTACTGCAATTTTTGCATAATCAGCATCTGTAACAGCTTTAAGAATCTTGAAGGCTGCTGTCAACTTAGCTCCTTCTAATTCTGAATTTACGTTGTAAGCCCATGCACCACCGGCGGAGTTCTCCATTGGATCGCCCTTGCCGCCTTCGACTGCAGGAAGTAGAGCAAGTTCTGTATTTTCTTGAATATCCTTTGGTGCATCGTTAATTACATTACTTATTGCCCAATTACCTTCCATGAACATTGCTGCCTTGCCGTTGTAGTAAGGTGTCTTTTGTTGCATATTGTCAATACTGTTTAAATCAGAATTAAATGCGCCTACTTTTGCAAGTTCCTGCAAAGCTGCCAAAGCATTTATAAATTCAGGGTCTGTAAACTTCGCACCTTTTTTCTCTTTTATGCTGGTGAACCATTCAGGTCCAGTAAATCTGTCTCCCAGTGTACTGAGGATACATGATTCTGCAACCCAGTTACCTTTGTTTCCTAGAGATATAGGAGTTATTCCCTTAGCTTTAAGCTTGTTGATAGCATCAAGGAAGTCTTTCCAATTTGTAGGAAATGTAGAGATCCCTGCATCGTTAAGTAATTTCTTATTGTAGTAAATCAAATGTGTATTTAGCATCTGGAATGGGATACCGTAATTCTTTCCCCCGACTGCAAAATCATCAAAAGCACCCTGCAAAAAGCTGTTTTTCCAATCCGGATCTGCATTTAATATATCATCTACAGGATTAATCAATTTATTATCAATAAACATGCTAGTCATAGAACCCTTAACTATAAATATGTCAGGAAGTTCATTACCGGCTGCCAGTGTTCTAACTTTAGTCTCATAGTTATCATGACTTAGCGGTTCTTCGTTTATTTTTATACTTGGGTTATCAGCTTTGAACTTATCCATTGCTTTATGGAAAGCTATTGAGTTACCCTCTGTATCCTCTTTGGGAAACATGTGGATAAATGAAAGTGAAACAGGTTCCTGACTGTCTCCTGATGAAACAGTACTCTGTCCCACAGAAGAAGGAGCCGTACTATTCTCTGATACGTTTGAGGAACCACAGGCTGCCAGAGAGAAGATCATTGAAATAGCGACCAACAGGGCTAAAAGCTTAATATTTCTTTTCATAAAATATTTTCCTCCCTTATTATCTTGTGAAAACTTATTTCTTTGTACTTATTGGTTTTTGATTTGAAAATTAAATTAAAGAATTTACTACTAGAAACTGCAGCGCCATCAGTTCATATTAGAATTATAAGATTATTATTGTAAAAAAAACATGCTTATATCTACAATAATATCGTTATTTATGTTATGTTGCTATTTTATTTACATAATTAAAGGATTACTTTAATATACACGCTGCAAATAATTATTTTACAGCGTGTGTATTATTTTGAGAGGCTTGCAGAAGGTTTTCCCTATATTCTTTTGGGGTACATCCGACGTACTTTTTAAAGTTATTAGCAAATATTTTATAGTCATTGTATCCGACTTTCTCAGCTACTTCATATACTCTGAACTTTATATCTTTCAAAATAACTTTCGCTTTATCAAGCCTTACGGTATTCAGCCATTCCGTAAAGCTTTTTCCTGTTTCCTTCTTAAATACCCTGCTGAAATAGTTGGGGGAGACATAGGTAATAGCAGCAATGTCCTCCACCCCTATATTTTCTGCATAGTGGTCATTCATATATTGCATTGCTACCTTTACAATACCTTTAAATTTCTCGTTCTTGCCTTTTTGCATTGCTTCTATATAACCCTGAAAGATATTTTTCATCCAAAGTTTAATATCCTCAATGGTTTCATACTTTTCTATCTCCGCATATCCTCCAAAGTGCCTTTCGCCATAATTTCTAAAGTCAACACCAAGCTCATCCAGCTGGCTTTCGGCAATAGCGATAACTCTAAGACATGTATTTTTTACTTCAGAATAATCGGCCTTAGTTACTATAAAGTTTGAATACATCCTCTCAAGAACCATAAAAAGCTTATCAATATCCATTGTTTTAAGATATCCTATAACCTCTTTTTCATCCGAAGAAGGGTAAATACCCTGTGAAACAGTGCCAACCTTTTCAACATCATCAATAGTTATAATCCTGTCCTTCCCTACAAAGACTTTGTTTTTTAATATACATAAGACTTCATCATATGCCATAGGCAATTCAGATATAGCTTTATATATCTTGCTGACACCTATGGTTAGAGTTATTCCGTACTGTTTTTTAACGGTATATCGTATTTCCTTATAAAGGTTAAATAAATCATATCTGTTAGAATCCTTTACATTAATAATAGAAAACAGATAATCTGAATCACTGACACATACTATACTTTTAGTTGATGGATTTAGAATTTCTTCGGCACAATTTTTTATTTTATTTATGAGTAGCTCCTTCTCGCTGCTGATTTTATTTTCGGTAATCAAAAAGAAATCGTCAATATCAATGATAATAAGTTGAAACTCCTTACCCGACAAATCAACATTCAATTCTTGGGACTTATCGATAATATCAGATATAGTTCCACCATCTCCTTTTAAAATCGAAGTTATAAACCGTGTCTGCATATATATAAGGTTTTCTCTGAAAATAGTCTTAATCCTTATATCCTGACTAATTTCATTATTCTTTTTGATAATTTCATCGCATTGCTTACGCATAATTTTAATAAGTTCATCAGCACCGATAGGCTTTAATAAATATTCATTAACACCCATGCGAAGTGCTTCTCTAGCATATTTAAATTCATCATACCCGCTTATAATAACTACTCTCACATCAGGCATGTTTTCCCTGAGCAACTTTGTCAGTTCAAGACCGTCAACTACAGGCATCCGAACATCTGTAATAACAATATCCGGCTGTAACAATAATGCCTTTTCAAAGCCTTCCCTTCCGTTAGCAGCCTCCCCCACAACAGTCATCCCCATAGACTCCCAATCAATGGATGTTATAATACCTTTACGTATAATCGCTTCATCATCAACTATTAGTATTTTTATCATTTTTCCATTGCCTCCATGCTATATGGCTGAGTTATTACAGCTGTAGTGCCACATACGCGGTTAAAAAATTCTAGACCGTATTTATCTCCATAATAAAGCTTTATTCTGTCATTAACATTCTTAATTGCCAACCCTTTATTGTTTTCAGTTGTTTTGTCAAGAAGCTGTTGGATTTCTTCCAGATTAACACCATAACCGTTATCACTAATAATAAATACCAGCTTGTTTTCTTCTTGTCTAACCGTAATATCAATCTCACCACTTTCCCCTTTCTTTTCAATACCATGAACTATAGAGTTTTCGATAAGTGGTTGTAAAACTAGCTTTAAAGTAACACACTCAAGAACTTCAGGATCCACATGCAGTGAAAATTTGACCATATCTTTATATCTTGACTGCTGGATAACTATATAATTCTTTATATGTTCAAGCTCCCTCTTGACGGTTGTGGTCTCATTACCGCTATTGAGACTTAATCTAAACAACTTTGATAAGGCTTCAACAAGAGTGCAGGTCTCATAAGCCTTTTCCATTCTTCCCATCCAGTATATGTTATCAAGAGTATTATATAGAAAGTGAGGATTAATTTGAGCCTGCAGTGCTCTGAGTTCAGCCTCCTTTTGTTTTATCTGAACTGTATATACTTTTTGAATCAATTCTTTTAAAGTCGCAGACATTTTATTAAAATTTCTACTTAGTAGGGTAATTTCATCATTTCCCTGAGGCTCCACATATACATCAAAGTCTTCATTTTCAAGTCTTCCCATCATTTTATAAAGTTTCTTAAGCCTTCTCAGTATACCCTTTGAAAAAAGAATCGCAATAATAACACAAATTGAAAAGCTAATTATCATTGCTGAAAGAATTGCACTCTGGGTTCTTATGTTTTCCTTAAGAAGTTCTTGCATTGGGACCATATTAACAACCTTCCATCCCAAGCTCCCAAGTGTATAATAAGTCACCAAGTAATTAGTTCCATTGCCATTATAGTTAAAATAGTCTTCCATAGAATCTAATGAATTTTTCCCGAAAATATTATTTTCAAATTTTTGTCCTATTTTCTTTTTGTTAGTCGCTGATATTATAATTCCTTCATCATTAATAATAAAGAAATCATCACCTTTTCCAATTATTTTATCCTTATAAATGTCAAAAAAGGCATTTTCATCTAAGTTAATCTTAAGAATAGCAAGCTTATTAGACACATTTGCTACATCATTTACTGTTCTTATCATAGAAAATACATTTGTGGTTTTATCATTATAATTAATGACCTTATTTATATACCACATGGATTTTCCTCTTAATCGAGATACCTTGTCTATGGTAGCAGAATCAATTTCATTTCTTGTACCTGCAGTATTTAGTTCGAAGTTATTGAAGCCTTTTATATATATTGAGTTTACAAAAGATTTGGAAGCTAATAATTGCATTAAATCTGTTTCTATTTTTATTTTCTTTTTTGTTATTATTTCTGACTGCTCATCGGACCTAAGCTTTAGAAATTCCCTTACGTCCTCATTTTGTATAAGATACAGTGAAGTGTCGCCTATATTTTCTACTATAAACTCGATATTGTTACCAATCTGTTTAACAGTGTTCATATTAGAAATAGCTATCTTTTGTTGAAGAATATTGGATGACTTTACAAAAGATATTATTCCTAGAACTGTTATCGGTATAATTATTATAATGAACGAAAAAAGCAACACCTTGTATTGCAAGCTGAAAAACCGCTTTTTACCCATACAGACCCCCTGATTAATACCTGATGAATATAGCAGAATTTTTTTATTCTTTTGTTATGTATAACTTTTATGTAACTTTAATATAAAAATAACACATCTTAATAATTATTGCAATTTTAGATAGATCATAAATGCGCTTCCCATAATCTTACTTAGTAAAAGCTTGTACATAGCACAAAAGGCAGAGTCTGCAATCAGACTCTGCCTTTTGTATATCTATAAATAATATTTTAATTACAATATATAATCAAAAATTATTCAATGATCTTTGAAACGTTACCAGCACCAACTGTTCTACCACCTTCACGGATAGCGAACTTAAGTCCTTCATCCATAGCGATAGGAGTGATCAATTTGATCTTCATAGTGATGTGGTCACCAGGCATAACCATCTCTGTTCCTTCTGGAATTTCGATAACGCCTGTAACGTCAGTTGTTCTGAAGTAGAACTGTGGTCTGTAACCATTGAAGAAAGGCTTATGTCTTCCACCTTCAGCAGAAGTCAAAACGTAAACCTGACCTTCAAAGTATGTGTGAGGTTTGATTGATCCTGGCTTAGCAAGAACCTGTCCTCTTTCGATTTCGTTTCTCTGAACACCTCTTAAGAGGGCACCAATGTTGTCTCCAGCTTGAGCTTGGTCAAGAAGCTTTCTGAACATTTCAACACCAGTAACAACAGTCTTCTTAGGAGCTTCCATCAAACCAACGATTTCAACTTCATCTCCAACCTTAACAATACCCTTTTCTACTCTACCAGTAGCAACAGTACCACGACCTGTGATTGAGAAAACATCCTCTACAGGCATGATAAATGGCTTGTCAGTAGCTCTTTCAGGAGTTGGGATATACTTGTCAACTTCTGCCATAAGAGCAACGATTGGAGCATATTCAGGAGCATTTATATCAGTTGAAGTGCTTTCGAGAGCAACAAGAGCTGAACCTCTTACGATAGGAGTATCGTCACCTGGGAAATCATATGAGCTCAACAATTCTCTAACTTCCATTTCAACCAATTCGATAAGTTCTTCATCATCAACCATATCGCACTTGTTCAAGAATACGATGATGTAAGGAACACCAACCTGGTGTGAAAGAAGAATGTGTTCTCTTGTCTGAGGCATTGGGCCGTCAGCAGCAGAAACAACAAGGATAGCACCGTCCATCTGAGCAGCACCAGTGATCATGTTCTTAACATAATCGGCATGGCCTGGGCAGTCAACGTGAGCATAGTGTCTTGTTTCAGTTTCATACTCAACGTGAGCGGTATTAATTGTAATACCTCTTTCTCTTTCTTCTGGAGCAGCATCGATTTGGTCGTATGCCTTGTATTCAGCTCTTCCTGAGAATCCAAGAACCTTAGTGATAGCAGCTGTTAAAGAAGTCTTACCATGGTCAACGTGACCAATTGTTCCGATATTAACGTGGGGTTTGTTTCTTTCGAATTTAGCCTTAGCCATTTTAAAATCTCCATCCTTTCATTAAAGCGCAGTGCGCTAATTTTATACTCATTTACTTTATTTAACAGGAGTAAACTTTACAGTGGTTTCACTATAAAGTTTACTCTTGCAATTAACCAAAAACTATATGATTACTCAGCACTGCTTCTGTTGGAAACAACTTTCTCCTGAATGCTCTTAGGCACTTCTTCGAAGTGGCTTGTCTGCATTGAGAAGGTACCTCTTCCCTGTGTGGAGGAACGAAGTGCTGTAGCGTATCCAAACATTTCTGATAGTGGAACCATAGCTCTTATGTTCTGAGCTCCACCACGTGCTTCCATACCTTCAATACGTCCTCTTCTTGCGTTGAGTCCACCCATAACGTCTCCCATGTATTCCTCAGGAACGCTAACGTCAACTCTCATGATTGGTTCAAGAAGAACAGGACTTGCTTTTCTGCAACCATCCTTGAATGCCATTGAACCGGCAATCTTAAATGCCATTTCAGATGAGTCAACTTCATGGTATGAACCATCAATAAGAGTAACTCTAACGTCAACAACGTTATATCCGGCAAGAACACCTGTATTCATAGCTTCCTGAATACCTGCATCTATTGGACCGATGTATTCTTTAGGAATAGCACCACCAGTAATCTTATTAACAAATTCGTAACCAGCGCCTGGTTCTCTTGGTTCAAGTTCGATTACACAGTGACCGTACTGACCTTTACCACCAGACTGTCTAGCATATTTCATTTCAGACTTAACTGCCTTACGGATTGTTTCCTTGTAAGAAACCTGTGGGTTACCAACATTAGCTTCAACCTTGAATTCTCTCATCATTCTATCAACGATGATATCAAGATGAAGTTCTCCCATACCGCCGATGATAGTTTGTCCAGTTTCAGCATCAGTATGAACTCTGAAAGTTGGATCTTCTTCAGCAAGTTTCTGGAGTGCGATACCCATCTTTTCCTGTCCTGCCTTAGTTTTAGGTTCTATGGCAACTTCGATAACAGGCTCAGGGAATTCCATGGATTCAAGAATTACAGGTTTATCTTCTAGACAAAGAGTATCTCCTGTTGTTGTATCCTTAAGACCAACAGCAGCTGCAATATCTCCTGAATAAACTACCTGTATTTCTTCTCTATGGTTTGCGTGCATTTGAAGAATTCTTCCGATTCTTTCTCTCTTATTCTTTGTAGAGTTAAGAACATAAGAACCTGAGTTCAATGTTCCTGAATATACTCTGAAGAAGCAGAGTTTACCAACATATGGGTCGGTCATAATCTTAAATGCAAGTGCTGCAAACGGACCACTGTCATCTGCAGGTCTTTCAATCTCTTCCTCACCGTCCATTGATATACCCTTTATAGCTGGGATATCAAGTGGTGATGGCATATAATCAACAACTGCATCAAGCATTTGTTGTACGCCTTTATTCTTATATGATGAACCACAAGTTACAGGTATCATTTTAACGGCAATAGTAGCCTTTCTGATACCAGCCTTTATTTCCTCAAGAGTGAGTTCTTCACCTTCAAGGTATTTCATCATAGTCTCTTCATCTTGTTCAGCAACTGATTCCAGTAATATTTCACGATATTTCTTTGAAATTTCCATCATATCGTCAGGGATAGGCTGATCTTCAATTACCTGACCTAAATCATCTTTAAATATATGAGAAGTCATAGTAACCAAATCAACCATACCAATAAAGCTGTCTTCACTGCCTATTGGTAATTGTATAGGTACTGCATTACATTGTAATCTATCTTTCATCATAGCGACTACGTTGTAAAAATCAGCTCCCATTATATCCATTTTATTTACATAGGCCATACGGGGAACTCCATACTTATCAGCTTGTCTCCAAACTGTTTCAGATTGAGGTTCAACACCGCCCTTTGCACAGAAAACCGTTACCGAACCATCGAGTACACGAAGAGATCTTTCAACTTCAACAGTGAAGTCAACGTGCCCCGGCGTGTCAATAATATTTATCCTGTTACCCTTCCACTGTGCGGTAGTAGCCGCAGAAGTGATAGTTATACCTCTCTCCTGCTCCTGCTCCATCCAGTCCATAGTAGCAGCACCTTCATGAACTTCGCCGATTTTGTGAACTTTTCCTGTATAAAACAGTATACGCTCGGTTGTTGTTGTCTTACCAGCATCAATATGAGCCATTATACCGATATTTCTAGTATGTTCCAAATCAAATTGCCTGGGCATGATTACCCTCCTTTCACGATAGTTCGAATTGATAAACTATCAATCCATTTATATTATTATTACCATCTGTAATGAGCAAATGCTCTGTTAGCTTCAGCCATCTTATGAGTATCTTCCTTCTTCTTGTAAGCTCCACCCATATTGTTGATAGCGTCAAGTATTTCACCTGAAAGTCTTTCCCTCATAGTACGCTCGCCTCTTTTACGAGAGTAATCAACGAGCCATCTTAAACCTAGAGTTTGTCTTCTTTCAGGTCTAACTTCCATAGGAACCTGATATGTTGCTCCACCGACTCTTCTAGCCTTTACTTCGAGAACTGGCATGATGTTTGCCATAGCTTCTTCGAATACTTCCAAAGGATCTCTGCCGGTTTTTTCTTTGATAATATCAAAAGCATCGTAGCATATCTGCTGTGCAACACCTTTTTTACCATCATACATTACGTTGTTAACCAGTTTAGTAACAGTTTTGCTTCCATATATAGGATCTGCTAAAACATCTCTTTTTGAAATATGACCTTTTCTTGGCACCTTACTTCCCTCCTTTTATGATAACATTTGATATGGGATATACCCATAGAAAGTATCACAGGTACTCGTGGTTTAAACCGTCGTCAGTGCAAGTACATTAATATACCTTACTAGTTTAACAGATTATAGATAATTTTATTTAAAAACCTATTTTCTCTTATACAATATATATATAATCACGTACTAAGCACCTAACATTTTAAATTTGTCAGCACGCTGTGTTATTACTTTTTAGCGGCACCTGCCTTAGGACGCTTTGCACCGTATTTTGAACGGCTCTGCATTCTTTTGGCAACTCCGGCAGTGTCAAGAGTACCTCTAATAATGTGGTACCTTACACCAGGTAAGTCTTTAACTCTTCCGCCTCTGATAAGAACAACACTATGCTCCTGTAGGTTATGTCCTATTCCAGGAATATATGCAGTTACTTCTATACCGTTTGTAAGACGAACTCTGGCAACTTTACGAAGCGCTGAGTTAGGCTTCTTTGGAGTCTGAGTCTTAACAACTGTACAAACACCTCTCTTTTGAGGGCTGCTTAAATCTGTAGGCTTTTTCTTCTTTGAGTTAAATCCTTTCTGGAGAGCTGGAGCAGTTGATTTCTTTCCGATAACTTCCCTGCCCTTTCTAACCAGCTGATTAAATGTTGGCATTAGTACACCTCCTTTCAAAGGTAATTATTATATATTTTATATATACCTTACCAATTAGTAAGAATAAATAAATATAAGCTACTTTAAAATACATGCAACTGCAGCGTCAACGTCAATTCCACAGGCTTTCCCCAATTGTTTCATTGAATCAACATATATTACAGGAATTGCTTTTGACTCACAAAGATCTATAATTCCTCTTACAACCCTCTGTTCACAATCCCTCGCAATAATAACATTTGACGCGACACCGTTTTCTACGGCTTTGGTGGATTGTTTGACACCAACTGCCTTCTTACAGTGTTTAAGATCATCCAACAATTTTTTAGTCCTCCAATTGTGGTTTTCTCTTTAATTTTAGAAGTGTACTGAAATTGCACACAAAAAAATGCACAAAATCAATGCACTGAATTATTTTATCACTCTGTATTATCTTTTGTCAAGCATACAGAATTTGTATCAATCAGTAGATTTTATTAATATTAAGGCGGCCATAATAATATGACCGCCCATGCTTTATCTTATATTTAACCGTTACTCAACTACACTGCTTATACTTATATCCTTATATCGGCTCATACCGGTACCTGCTGGTATAAGCTTACCAATGATAACATTTTCCTTTAATCCTACGAGAGGGTCTATCTTACCCTTAATTGCTGCTTCAGTAAGAACTCTTGTAGTTTCCTGGAAGGAAGCTGCAGACAAGAATGAATCAGTAGCAAGTGAAGCCTTAGTAATACCGAGCAGAGTACGCTCACCTGTAGCGGGACTTAATCCTGCGTCAAGTGCTTTTTGATTTTCTTTCTCAAACTCGAATATATCTACAAGTCCTCCCGGGAGTAAGCTTGTATCTCCTGCATCTTCAATCTTAACTTTTCTCATCATCTGTCTTACAATTACTTCTATATGCTTATCGTTGATATCAACACCCTGCATTCTGTAAACTCTCTGAACTTCCTGAAGAAGATATGCCTGAACTCCCTTGATTCCCTTGATTTTGAGGATATCATGAGGATTTACTGAACCCTCGGTTAATTCATCACCGGCTTCAACAATATCTCCGTCATATACCTTAATTCTTGAACCGTAAGGTATCTGATATGATTTTGATTCGCCGTCTTCGGCAGTAATGATTACTTCTCTCTTCTTCTTTGATTCTGAAAGCTTAACGCTACCTGCAATTTCAGATATAATTGCAAGTCCCTTTGGCTTTCTTGCTTCAAACAATTCCTCTACACGAGGGAGACCCTGTGTAATGTCATCACCGGCAACACCACCAGTGTGGAAGGTTCTCATTGTCAACTGTGTACCCGGTTCACCGATTGATTGTGCAGCTATTATACCAACTGCCTCACCAACGTTTACAGCATCACCTGTTGCAAGGTTCGCACCATAACACTTGGCACATACACCAACCTCTGAGTGACAAGTAAGTACTGATCTGATTCTAACCTTCTTAACTCCGGATTTAGCTATTGTAGAAGCTTTCTTCTCGTCTATAGCCTCGTCCTTTGATGCTATTAATTCCTTTGTATTAGGATCGTACATGTCTTCAGTTAAATATCTTCCTACAAGTCTTTCGGATAACGGTTCAATTATTTCACCGCCGTCCTTGATGTCGTATACTTCAATACCCTTATCAGTACCGCAATCAAGTTCTCTTACTATAACATCCTGACTTACGTCAACAAGACGTCTTGTGAGGTAACCTGAGTCAGCAGTTCTAAGTGCAGTATCTGCCAGACCTTTTCTGGCTCCGTGAGTTGAAATAAAGAATTCCAAAACGTTTAGACCTTCACGGAAGTTTGACTTAATAGGTATCTCAATGGTTTTACCTGATGTATCGGCCATCAAACCTCTCATACCTGCAAGCTGTTTAATCTGATTGATATTACCTCTCGCTCCTGACTGTGACATCATGTACACAGGGTTGAATCTGTCAAGGTTATCAATAAGAGCCTTTGTGATATTTTCACCTGTCTCAGTCCAAGCACTTATTACAGAATTATATCTTTCTTCATCTGAAATAAGTCCTCTCTTAAACTGCTTAACTATATTATCAATAGTATTTTCAGTCTCCTGCAAATATTGCTTCTTTATCTCAGGTATTACCATATCGGATACACTGATTGTGATAGCACCTCTTGTGGAGTACTTAAAGCCTAACGCTTTTATTTTATCAAGTATAACGGCTGTTTTGGTAGTTCCATGTACCCTTATACATTTGTCTATAATTTTTCCAAGTTCTTTCTTCCCTACAAGGAAGTTAATTTCCAGGTCAAACAACTTGCTTTCGTCGTTTCTGTCTACAAAACCAAGATCCTGTGGAATCGCTTCATTGAAAATAAGTCTACCCGGTGTACAACTGATAACTTTTCGCATCTTTACACCGTTTATCTCTTTTTCAACTCTGACTTTTATCTGAGCATGAAGTCCAAGTACACCTTCTTGATATGCCATAAGAACTTCATTCATATCGCAGAATACTTTTCCGTCTCCAGGTTCATTTGGCTTTTCTATTGTCAGATAATAGCTTCCCAAAACCATATCCTGTGTAGGTACGGTAATAGGCTTTCCATCCTTAGGCGCCAACAGGTTATTTGCTGACAACATCAGGAATCTTGCCTCTGATTGTGCTTCCGCTGACAAAGGAACGTGAACAGCCATCTGGTCACCATCAAAGTCAGCATTATAAGCTGAACATACCAAAGGATGAAGCTTTAACGCTCTTCCTTCAACCAGTACAGGTTCAAATGCCTGTATACCAAGTCTGTGAAGTGTAGGAGCACGGTTGAGTAACACAGGATGTTCTTTTATAACTTCTTCAAGAACGTCCCATACTTCATTTCTTACTCTTTCAACCATTCTCTTTGCACTTTTTATATTGTGAGCCAAGCCATCATTAACAAGCTTCTTCATTACAAACGGCTTGAATAATTCCAACGCCATTTCTTTTGGCAGACCACACTGGAATATCTTCAAGTCAGGGCCTACAACAATAACGGAACGTCCTGAGTAGTCAACACGCTTACCCAGAAGGTTCTGACGGAAACGACCCTGCTTACCTTTAAGCATATCTGATAGTGATTTAAGAGGTCTGTTTCCAGGTCCTGTTACAGGACGTCCTCTTCTGCCATTATCTATTAACGCATCTACTGCTTCCTGAAGCATACGTTTTTCATTTCTCACGATTATATCAGGAGCTCCCAAATCAAGGAGCCTTTTTAATCTGTTATTTCTATTTATAACCCTTCTGTAAAGGTCATTCAAGTCAGACGTTGCAAATCTTCCTCCATCCAACTGAACCATCGGTCTGAGTTCAGGCGGAATTACCGGAACTACATCCAATATCATCCATTCAGGACGGTTACCTGAAAGTCTGAAAGCCTCAACAACTTCAAGTCTCTTAACCGCTCTGATTCTTTTTTGTCCTGTCGAATCAGTCAGTTCAGCTCTTAATTCTTTTGAAAGATTTTCAAGATCAATCTCAATAAGCAATTCCTTAACAGCTTCAGCACCCATAGCAGCTTTGAAGTTCATTCCAAACTTATCAACACTGTCTCTGTATTCCTTTTCTGTTAATACCTGTTTTTTGGACAATGGTGTCTGACCTGGGTCAATGACAACATATGATGCAAAATACAGAATCTTTTCAAGAGATCTAGGAGACATATCAAGGATCAAGCCCATTCTGCTTGGTATTCCCTTGAAGTACCAGATATGGGATACTGGAGCAGCAAGCTCAATGTGTCCCATTCTTTCTCTTCTAACTTTTGACCTTGTTACTTCAACTCCACAACGGTCACATACTATACCCTTGTATCTAATTCTTTTATATTTACCACAATGACATTCCCAATCCTTTTGAGGACCGAAAATCCTTTCGCAGAACAAACCGTCTCTTTCAGGCTTCAAAGTTCTGTAATTTATAGTTTCAGGCTTTTTTACTTCACCCTTTGACCATTCTCTGACCTTTTCCGGAGAAGCTAATCCTATTTTTATAGAATCAAAATTGTTCAGTTCAAACATAGCTTATCTCCCTTCCTTAAAAATCTTCATTGTCTTCAAAGTCATCGCTTAGATCGTCATCAGCAAATAATTCTTCAGTCAATTCTTCTTCCAGATTATCACCGGTACTGATGGTTCCTATATCGATATCATCAATATCCAGTTCTTCTTCAAGAACATCGTCCCTTAATTCATTGTCAAAATCATTTGTCAGAATAACTTCATCTTCTCTGCCTTCGATGTTAACATTCAAATCTTCAAGATCATCTTCAACATACTCTTTTATAGCAATTTCTCCCTGTTCTTCGGAGTAAACCTTAACATCAAGTGCCAAACTCTGAAGTTCTTTTATAAGAACTTTGAAGGATTCAGGAATTCCAGGTTCAGGAACGTTCTCGCCCTTAACTATGGATTCGTATGTCTTAACTCTACCTACAACGTCATCAGACTTAACTGTAAGTATTTCCTGCAATGTGTAAGCAGCTCCGTAAGCTTCCAGAGCCCAAACTTCCATTTCTCCAAATCTCTGACCACCGAACTGGGCCTTACCGCCAAGTGGCTGCTGTGTTACAAGCGAGTATGGTCCTGTAGAACGGGCATGTATCTTATCATCAACCAAGTGAGCCAGTTTAAGGTAATACATATATCCTACGGTTACCCTATTGTCAAACGGGTCACCTGTTCTTCCATCATAAAGTACTGTTTTACCATCCGGATCTTTTCCTGCTTGGATAAGAGTGTCCCTGATGTCTTCCTCTGTTGCTCCGTCAAATACAGGAGTGGCAATTTTCCAGCCTAGTGCTTTAGCTGCAAAACCCAAATGCACTTCAAGTACCTGACCGATATTCATACGTGAAGGAACGCCGAGTGGGTTCAGAACTATTTCCAATGGTGTACCATCAGGCAAAAACGGCATATCTTCTTCAGGAAGTATTCTTGAAATAACACCCTTGTTTCCGTGTCTTCCTGCCATCTTATCACCAACAGAAATCTTTCTCTTCTGAGCGATGTAACATCTAACAAGCTGATTTACTCCCGGTGGCAGTTCATCACCATTCTCACGAGTAAACACCTTAACGTCAACAATAATACCAGATTCTCCATGAGGTACTCTCAGTGATGTATCACGAACTTCTCTCGCTTTTTCTCCAAATATTGCTCTGAGCAAACGTTCTTCTGCTGTAAGCTCTGTTTCTCCTTTTGGAGTAACCTTACCAACAAGGATGTCTCCTGCACGAACCTCTGCACCAATTCTGATAATTCCTCTGTCATCGAGGTCTTTAAGAGCTTCCTCTCCGACATTCGGGATATCTCTTGTGATTTCTTCAGGTCCAAGCTTAGTATCTCTTGATTCTGCTTCGTATTCCTCTATGTGTATGGATGTATAAACATCCTCTTTAACCAGTTTCTCATTTATAAGGATAGCATCCTCATAGTTATAACCTTCCCATGTCATAAATCCTATGAGAATGTTTCTACCAAGAGCTATTTCTCCATTATTTGTTGACGGTCCGTCAGCAATAATTTCACCTTTTTCTATCATCTCGCCTTTTCTTACGATAGGCCTTTGATTCAGACAGGTACCTTGGTTTGAACGCATATATTTGAGCAATTTGTAGGTGTCTTTTTGCCCGCTGTTTGTCTTAATAACTATTTCGCTGGCAGATACTTTATCTATTACACCTGCATTTTTTGCAATTACACAAACTCCTGAATCTCTTGCGGCCTTGTACTCAATACCTGTACCTACAATAGGAGAATCAGCCTTGATCAACGGAACAGCCTGACGCTGCATGTTAGAACCCATCAGCGCACGGTTGGCGTCATCGTTTTCAAGGAACGGAATCATTGCTGTAGCGACAGATACCATCTGCTTTGGAGAAACATCCATGAAGTCAATTTTATTACTCTCAACTTCCAATATTTCATGTCTATATCGAGCAACTACCTTATTTGAAACAAAAGTACCATCATCTTGAAGAGGTTCTGTTGCCTGAGCAACAACAAACGGGTCTTCTACATCTGCTGTAAGGTAAACTATCTCATTTGTAACTCTTCTGTTTTTCTTATCTACTTTTCTGTATGGTGCTTCTATAAATCCATACTCATTTACTCTTGCATAGGTACTCAATGAACCTATCAAACCAATGTTCGGTCCTTCTGGTGTCTCTATAGGACACATACGGCCATAGTGAGAGTGGTGAACGTCACGTACTTCGAAGCCAGCTCTCTCTCTGCTCAAACCACCAGGTCCTAATGCACTGAGCCTTCTCTTGTGTGTTAATTCAGCAAGAGGATTTGTCTGATCCATAAACTGTGACAGCTGACTGCTTCCAAAGAATTCTTTTATAGCTGCTGCAACAGGTCTTATATTAATCAATGCCTGAGGAGTAACTATGTCAATATCTTGTATAGTCATTCTCTCTCTTACAACTCTTTCCATTCTCGAGAGACCTATTCTAAACTGATTCTGAAGCAATTCTCCCACAGAACGGAGTCTTCTGTTACCCAAATGGTCTATATCATCAATAGATCCAATTCCGTAATCAAGATTAATAATATAATTTATAGATGAAATTATATCATCAATTGTGATATGCTTAGGAATCAAATCGTTGATTCTCTCTTTAAGAGCTTTCTTTATCTGCTCTTCGCCGCTTGTATTTTCAAGAATTTCCTTTAATATGGCATACTGCACTCTTTCAGTTATACCTATATCAGATACATCAAAATCAACAAAAGCACGTATATCGACAGTATTGTTTCCGATGACTTTTATAGATTTACCTTCAACTGACAGGTATACTATGTTAACACCGGAATTCTGAACTTCTACAGCCTTTTCTCTTTCAATTAATTCACCCTCGGTTACCAATATCTCGCCTGTCTCGGCTGATACGATATTTTCTGCTGCAACCTGCCCGCTGATCAGATTTGATATTGCTAACTTTTTATTAAACTTAAATCTACCAAATTTAGCAAGATCATATCTCTTTGGATCAAAAAACAAACTGTTAAGCAGAGACCTTGCACTATCAACTGTAGGCGGTTCTCCAGGTCTTAATCTCTTGTATATTTCAAGTAAGCCTTCTTCTGAAGTTTTTGCATTATCCTTTTGTATTGTTGCAAGAAGTCTTTCATCTTCACCCAACAATTGCGTAATCTCAAAGTCAGTACCGTATCCTAATGCTCTGAGCAGTACAGTTAGAGGCAATTTTCTTGTCCTGTCTATTCTGACTGAAAGTATATCGTTTGAGTCTGTTTCGTATTCAAGCCATGCTCCCCTGTTAGGAATAACTGTATTTGAGTACAGCTTTTTACCAACACGGTCAAACTTCATTGAATAGTAAATACCAGGTGATCTTACCAACTGGCTGACAATTACACGCTCTGCACCATTAATTATAAAGGTTCCAGTGTCTGTCATAAGAGGAAAATCACCCATAAAGATTTCCTGCTCTTTTACTTCTCCAGATTCCTTGTTAATTAATCTTACCTTCGCCTTGAGAGGGGCTGAGTATGTAGTGTCCCTTTCCTTACATTCTTCGACACTATACTTTGGCGTATCATCAAGCGAATAATCCACAAAATCCAATATCAAGTTTCCAGTATAATCTGTTATTGGGGATATATCCCTGAAAACTTCACGAAGTCCTTCATCCAAAAACCACTGATATGAATTCTTTTGAACCTCTATCAGGTTTGGCATTTCAAGTACTTCTCGCATTTTGGAATAACTCATCCTGGTGTTTCTACCCAATTTTACGGGTTGTACCATATTTATATCACCTCATAAACTTATGACTTTATTAGGAATATTTTAAAATTTCACATAATTAGAATTATATTATGCAAAATCGTAAATCAAATTAACTGCAGTTACAACTAATAACTAAATAGTGATTTATTAGGGCGTGGTTTAGCAATTTTTTCAGGCACTTCTGATCCCGTATATATTTCTTAAACCTACATATAATAAACCCATAGCAAACATTAAAATATTATTAACAATTATTGTCTTGTTTATTCGTATATGCTATAATTATGTACATCAAGTACGAATTCCTCGACTTGGAAATAATAATACAATTTTAATGCAGTGTATAATTATATCATTGCATGTATAGCTTGTCAATCATAAAAACGCATTAAATATGGCGTTTTTTTATTTTGTTTTTTTGCATATTGTATATATTAACTTAAAGTAGTTTAATTTAACTTAGATTTAAAAAAAAGAGGCGCTCACTGAGTGCCTCTTTTTTATTAAGTTGAAATTACTTAATTTCAACAGTTGCTCCAACTTCCTTGAACTTAGCTTCGATTGCAGCTGCTTCGTCCTTTGAAACGTTCTCTTTGATAGTCTTAGGTGCGCCATCAACGAGATCCTTAGCTTCTTTTAAACCAAGACCAGTTGCTTCTCTAACAACTTTGATAACCTTGATTTTGTCTGCTCCAACGTCCTTCAATATAACGTCGAATTCAGTCTTTTCTTCAGCTGCAGGAGCTGCTCCGCCTGCTGCTGGTGCTGCTGCAACTGCTACAGGAGCTGCTGCTGATACTCCGAACTCTTCTTCAAGAGCCTTTACGAGTTCTGATAATTCTAATACTGTCAAATTCTTTACATCTTCAATTAACTTTAAAACCTTTTCGCTAGCCATTGTATAATACCTCCAAATAATTTTTGTTTTTAATATTTTTTTAATATTTAAAGCTTCTTAGTAAAACTAAGCATTCGCTTTTTGTTCAGCAATAGCATTCAATGCTACAACCAAACCTCTCATATTGCCGTTCAATACATTTACAAAACCGGATATAGGAGCATTGAAGCCACCCAAAACCTTTGCAATAAGTACCTCACGTGATGGTAATTCAGCAAGAGCCGTAATACCGTCTAAATCTATAACCTTACCTTCAACTACACCTACTTTAAGTTCGAGCTTTTCAAATTTCTTAGCAAACTCTGAAAGAACCTTTGCAGGTGCTACAGCATCAGTTGAACTGATAGCCATCGCTGTTGGTCCTGTTAAAAATTCATCTAACTCAAGGCCGCTTTCCTTCGCTGCAAGGCTTGTTAATGTATTCTTAACAACCTTGTAATCAACTCCAGCTTTTCTAAGAGCGTTTCTGAGTTCTGTGTCCTGTTCAACAGTTAATCCTCTATAATCAGCAAGTACAATTGATTGTGCAGACTTGATCTTTTCAGTTAAATCTGTTACAACTTGTTTCTTCTGTTCAAGAATCTTGTTACTAGGCAAAACATCCACCTCCTTTGTTTAATAGCAGTTTATTTATATAAAATATAAATAAAAAACCCTTTGTTTGTGCATAGACATACAAAGGGTAATTAATTCATTATTAATAATAACCTCGGTAGGATGATTTTGAATCAATTATGCTTTCAGTATAAAATACCTCTGCACCTACTGTCTATGGCACAATATTCAATTTACTATAATATAATAATACTAAACAAGCTATTTGTAAAGTACCTTTTTTTGCTAAGTATTATTCAACTCTCAATGGATTGATTTTTATACCAGGTCCCATTGTTGAAGTAACAACAACACTCTTTAAATACTGACCCTTTGCAGCTGCAGGCTTAGCCTTAACAATTGCACCAAGAAGAGTACGGAAATTATCCATCAACTTCTCATTACCGAATGATGCTTTTCCAATAGGGCAGTGAATTATATTTGTCTTATCAAGTCTGTACTCAATTTTACCGGCTTTAATATCGGCGATAGCTCTTGCTACGTCCATTGATACAGTACCTGCTTTTGGGTTAGGCATAAGACCCTTAGGACCTAATACCTTACCTAATCTACCAACAACACCCATCATGTCAGGAGTTGCTACAACTACATCATATTCAAACCAGTTCTCGTTCTGAATTTTTGATACTAATTCTTCTGCACCAACAAAATCAGCTCCGGCTTGTTCTGCTTCCTTTGCTTTATCTCCTTTTGCGAATACCAACACTCTAACCTTTTTACCAGTTCCGTGAGGAAGTACTACCGCACCTCTAACCTGTTGGTCTGCATGTCTGGAGTCAACACCAAGCTTAACATGAACTTCGATTGTCTCATCAAACTTTGCTTTAGCAGTTTTCTGAGTAAGTTCAAGAGCCTCTGAAGGTTCATAAAGCTTTAATCTATCAATAAGTTTTGAGCTTTCTTGATACTTCTTTCCTCTAAACATTTGTCACACTCCTTAAGTGGTTAATTATTGTCGGAAACTTAACGTTTCCTCCCACGAATTGTCAAAACTGCATTACGAGCAGTCTTTGCACTTTCGTACATCGCCTGAAAATTATTCAACTACTACGATACCCATACTGCGAGCTGTACCAGCAATCATTCTTGCTGCTGCATCAACACTTGCCGCATTTAAATCAGGCATTTTCTGCTCAGCTATTTTACGGACTTCATCCATTGTTATCTTCGCAACTTTATCCTTATTTGGCTTACCAGAGCCGCTCTCAATTTTGCACGCCTTTTTCAGAAGAACAGCCGCTGGAGGAGTCTTTGTTATGAAGGAAAACGATCTATCAGCATAAACTGTTATTACTACAGGAATAATTAATCCTGCTTCTTTTGCTGTTCTCTCGTTAAATTCCTTACAAAAACCCATAATGTTAACGCCATGCTGTCCTAATGCTGGTCCAACCGGTGGAGCCGGAGTTGCCTTCCCCGCAGGAATTTGAAGTTTTACGTAACCTGCAATTTTCTTTGCCATTAATTCCACCTCCCAATTTCTTACCTATTGCATATTTTGATTTATTAAAATGATAAAACAGTTTCCCGTTTTATCTGCCTTATGGCCTAAATTTTCTGAATCTGTGTCAATTCTAGTTCAACAGGAGTCTCCCTGCCAAACATTGATACAGAAACTCTAACCTTCTTTTTCTCAAGATTTATCTCTTCGACAATCCCGATAAAGTTTTCAAGAGGTCCGGATGTAACTCTGACATTATCATTAACTTCGTAATCTACTTCCGGAGCAAATTCTTCCACTCCCATTGCCTTTACTTCATCATCAGACAAAGGCACGGGTTTTGATCCAGGTCCTACAAAGCCGGTAACCCCTCTGGTATTTCTAACGATATACCAAGACTCGTCCGACATAATCATTTTGACAAGAACATACCCAGGAAAAACTTTTTTCAGAGTAGCTTTCTTCTTGCCATCCTTGATCTCAATCTGCTCTTCCATCGGAACAACAATGTCAACGATGTAATCCTGCATACTTCTGTTTTCAACTATCTTTTCAAGATTTGCTTTAACTTTGTTTTCATACCCTGAATAGGTATGAACAACGTACCACTTAGTTTCTTCAGACATATCAAAAACAGGCCCATCCAACAAGAGCCCCATGTCCTCCCTCTAATTCTTGTGAACCAATTACTTTGTAAATACAACCTCAGCGAGCTTCGTAAATCCGAAATCAGCAACCCATATTATCGCGCCAACAATCAGGCAGAAAATAAGTACTGTCGCGGTATTATTTATAAGCTGAGTTCTATTTGGCCAAATAACTTTCTTCAGCTCAGCCTTGATCTCTTTATATAACTTTACAATTCCTTGGCCACTCTTTTTTAACCGAGATACTTTTTTAACCTCGTTTTCAGCCATTTTAATCACTTCCCAATAATAAATTTAAATATAATTGGCAGTGTTATACCGTAATTGTTGACACAAAATACGTATAATTAAACATTGCCGCCCTTTTGCACAAAACTATTTTGTTTCCTTATGAACAGTGTGCTTGTGACAGAATTTGCAATATTTTTTAAGTTCCAGTCTATCTGGGTCATTCTTCTTATTCTTCATGTTAGAATAATTTCTCTGTTTACAATCAGTACATGCGAGCGTAATCTTAACTCTCATCAATAACACCTCCAGCCGCTCAAATTGTATTTTCTCCGTATATACTTTTTAATCATTTTTGACATAAAAAAAAAGACTTACACAGGAGCAATATTAAATTTAACATATATATATTAAAAAGTCAAGCAGTGTTTTTAGAAGCTAATGCAGACAGCTAAACAATATTGCTCCAAACATTGGCATGACAAGATCTATGTACTCACACTCAATGTTTCCTTTTGGATATGCTTATTTTTCAATCCTAAAAATCGCTTTAGGTTTTCTGAAAATACCTTTTCTTTAATAACCTTATCCACTGATAGCTTTTCATATATATAATTATCTCTTTTTATCCAATCTTTAGTCCATTTTGAGTTATAGTTGTCCAGGCTGCAATCGCTGCCAAATATAATATTGTTTTGGACATCATATCCGACTTTAAAGAGCTTTGTGAGCAGTTCTTCTCTATAAATAGCTGGAGTTCCCGGTGTTATATCAATAAACATTTCAGTTGATAAATCAGGTCGCCTTGAATATGCATTTTGGAATTTGCCATAAACCGCAATGCACTCATCTATCCACGGCCAAGAAGCGTGAGCAAGTGAAAATTTCATTCCATCAATTTGTAATAGAACTTCGAATCCGGCTGGCCTGTTGTATTGTGATGAAACTGCCCCATCCCATAGAATTCCCGAATGAAACAGTATTGGCTTATTTATACGTGCTATTGCCTGAAATACTTTAAGAGCCTTTTTGTCATTGGGATAAAAATTATTACATATTATTTTAAATCCATTAACGCCATATTCCTCAGCCAGCTTAACTTGATCCAATGCACTATTTTCAATTGGATCTATCCAATAAAACGGATACAAATTGCTTCCGGCCTCTTTCCACTTAAAGAGATTGTCTAACCGCTCTTTTTGCTGGAAATATCCAAAGTTTAATGATTCCGGTGGAAGAGACAATATTATTCCCCCTTCCACTCCTGCCTCATTGAATTTTTCAGCTAATCCGTTCTTATCAATTGTTTTATTAAATATATGAATGTGTCCGTCCAGCAATGATATTCCTCCTTCTCTTAGATAAATGTGCCTATGCCATCCTTTGAAGCTATATAATCATAATTGTGCTTTTTCTTTTTTATAAAATAATCAGGTACTATAAAACCCTATTTTTTTGAGTTTTACAGCACCTGATTTGGATAACCTAAAGAGTCTTTTTTAATAATTAACTTCTACAGGCATGCCTGTCTCTGCTGATTCATGGATCGCAATGATAGCCAGCGCAGTTTTTCTTGAATCCTCAAGAGTTACTCTGAATTCTTTTCCATCTACCAACCTGTCAATAAAATCTCGAATACTTTCATAAGAAAGACCCTTGCATTTATCAAACACCATATTGGATACCAAAATATCCGGTGTTGTAGCCTTTTCATCTGTTACCATGTGTATTAAGTTATGGCTTGATAAATCAAGGCTAATCATACCTTTTGTGCAAAGCACGCTAAATTTGAAATCATTAATATTTGTATTACCATTTGGAGTTACCCATCCATTTTCCATTTGTGCTACTCCACCACGTTCAAATTCAATTGTAGTCAAATATATATCAGTTGTATCAACTCCGAGTTCCTTTAATATTCCTTCCTTTTTTACTGAATATACCCTTTTAACTTCATCATCAAAAATCCAGCGCAAAGTATCCAGACTATGACTTCCTAAGAACCAGAGTATTGATGATTTTGATGCCCATTTCAGCATATCAGTGGCAACCCATTTTACATCACTATGTCTAATATAAGCTGTATATGGTTCACCTATTTTACCAGTTTGTATTTCTTGTTTAGCTGTATTAAAAGGAGCATTCCATCTATTGTGTAAATCAACCATACAACGAACACCATTTCTTTCAACAGCTTCACATATTCTTTTAATATCCTCTTTAGTTGTTGCTAATGGTTTCTCGATCAAAAGATGCTTTTTACAATCCGCGAACTTACAAGCGATATCCGCATGTAAAAAGTCAGGGGTAACAATTGCAACAGCATCAATATCACTCTTTTCTGCCATTTCGTTATAATCTGTATATGCTTCTTTTATTCCATATTTTTCAGCTATTGCTTTTGCCCTAGCCTCATCTTTATCACAAATGGCTACTGGGTTTGCAAATAAATGTTCTGCATATATTGAAGCATGTGTTTCACCCCAAGTACCAGCGCCTACGATTCCCATTTTTATTTGGTTGATTTCCATTGATATTCCCTCCTAAGTTTATTGTTTTACAGCACCGGCAGTCATTCCACTAACCAGATGCTTTTGTAATATTAAGAATAAAACTACAACAGGTAATGTTATTAATACAGAGCCTGCCATAATTGTTGCCCAATCTGTTGCGTACTGTCCCTGAAAGCTTGCAATACCAACTGGTAATGTCCAGTTCTTATAGCTCTTCATGAAAACACTTGCAAATAAGTATTCATTCCAACCTGTAATAAATGAGAACAATCCTGTTGCCACCAGACCCGGAGCAGTAAGTGGTATGATTATAGTAGTGAATAGTCTAAATCTATTTGCTCCATCTACCATTGCTGCTTCGTCTATACTTGTAGATATAGTGTCAAAGAATCCTTTCATCATCCATGTGCAAAATGGAACTGAAAAAGTAGCATATGCTAAAATCAGACCTAAATGAGTATCAAGTAATTTCAGGTTACTCATTATAATGTAAAGAGGAACAATAAGAAGTGAACCCGGTAATACTTGTGATGTTAAGATTGTATAGGTTAATGCTCCTTTACATTTAAACTTAAATCTCGAAAGACCATATCCTCCCAGTGATGCTATAACCATAGAAAATATTGTTGTAAATACTGCAATAATTGTACTATTTGTAGTCCACTTAAGAAAATTAAAGCTTGAAGCATTTTTTGTTAAAATTTCAATATACCCTCTAACTGTCGACTTTATTGGCACAAAAGTAGGCGGATAACTGTAGACTTCATTTGCAGGCTTGAAAGAAGTTGAAATCATCCAAATGAACGGGAATAATGTAACTACACATATGAGTATTACTACGAAAATAATTAAATAATGTGCTATTTTTAATTTTTTCATACTTCTTCTTCACCTCCTTGTAATACTTTGAAATATATAAATGTAAAGATTAATGAAAATACCAACAAAATCATACCTGCAGCAGATGCTTTTCCAAAATCAAAGTATTTGAATGCATTTTGCTGAACATAAATTGTTAATATTTCAGTTGCTCTCGATGGACCACCCTTTGTTAAAACATAAGCTATTGCATAATCTTTAATTGTCCATATTATTAAGAGTAAGAAAACTATCATTGAGACTGGTTTAATTGATGGAATTATTACATGCTTGACCTTGTGTATTGAATTAGCACCATCCATATCAGCTGCTTCAAACAAATCTTTAGATATACTTTGCATTCCGGCCAATAACATAATGGCAACAAAGGGAAAACCCTTCCATATATTCACTGCCATTGCTGCCGGTAAAGCTACTTTAACATCCTGAAGATACGCTATATTCTGTGTTAGAATATTTGAATTATTAAATAAAAAGTTTATAATACCGTAATCCTTGTCGTACATAAGTATCCAAACTAAACAAGCTACAACCTCTGGCACTGCCCAAGGAATAATCAGTAAGGATCTTGCCAGGCCTCTTCCTTTAAAAGCATGATTTAATAATAGTGCTACTAAAAATCCTAAAATAAATCTTGCACCTACCGTTACAATAATATAAAGTGCTGTTACCTTAACTGAATTGAAAAAATATGTATCAGATAGAACATTTCTATAGTTTTCCAATCCTAAGAAATAGTGTCCGTTTGCAGATGGTTTTGCTATATACCAATATTGAAAGCTCATAATTGCGGCTTTGATAATAGGTATGGCCAAGAAAACAAATATTATTATTACTAAGGGGCCAATAAATAAATACGGTGCGTAATCCCTCTTTTTCTTTATTTTATTAATATTTTTCATAAGAAAACCTCGATTATAAATTTAATAGATTACTATATTATGTTAACAAATATTATCTATCTCCTTTGGCTAAAATTAAACAGGTGTGGTCAATTAGAATATCCGTCTTTAGGTGAAGTCTTAACTCCTACAACCACACCATGCTTAGGTTATCTGCTTACTTCCTTGACATAACTTCTTTAATTGCTTTTGCTGCTTCATCTAATTTCTTTTGAGGATCTGCTGCTTGTTCCGAGAACATAGCCTGACATGAATCCAGCATGATTTGAGAAATTTCACCTAGCTGAGGAATATTAGGGTCAGAAACTAAATCTGTATAATTATTTTTCATAAAATCAACAATACCATATTCAAGGGAATAATTTTTAATGTATTCATCACTTGTTGAGAAGTCCAAATTGCTAGGAACCATGCCGCAATCAGCAATGATTTTCTGTGCTTCTTTTGATGCCATCCATTCTAGGAATTTCCAAGCTTCTTTAGGATGTTTGCAGTTTTTACTTATCATTGTTACTAATGGGTAATTTGTTGGATTTGGCTTATATGTTTTTCCCTCATATAAAATATCAAATTGAGGCATTATGCCGATATCTTCTATGAGTGAAGTATCTCTTGATTTTGTCATTCCAACGAACCAAGGACCATCCATATTGAATGGAACATCTCCATTCCAGAACATTTCACGAGAATCTTTTTTATCAGTAACTAGTTTAACTGCTTTATCTTTAACGATAAGGTTCTGCCACCACTGAGCTGCCCACACATTTTCTTTTGAATTTACATTGACTTTATCAGCTGTATAAGGCCCTGTCTCCCCATTTGGGAAATACAAACCGCCCGCAACAGGTCTGGCAAGTAATCTGTTCCATTCACTAACTGTAAAGGCATGTGTTCCTGAAACAACGCCCATAGCATACTTTCCATTACCGGTAAACTTCAAGCAAGCGTTTCTGAAATCTTCTTGGGTCTTAATTTTGTTAGGATCAATACCAGCTTTATTTAATAATGATTTTCTATAGAATATTCCGGTTGTTCCCCAAGCGTAGTTTGAAATAGCTAATACTTTATTATCAACTGTACAGAAGTCTTGCCCAACTAACTTATCTTTTAATCCTGATTTCTCTAAATTGCTTTTTAAATCCACAAATACTCCTTCTGGGCGAATAACATTATATGTGGAAATGTTTTCAGGATAAACCTGAATCATATCACTTTCGTTACCTGCCAGAATTTCAGTCGTAATATTATCCCAGTAACCATCATACCCAGCTCCAAAGATTTCAATCTTAACATTTGGATTTGCTTTTGTATAAGCAGCAATCAATCCATCAATTGCCTTCTGATGGGGTTCTTCAACATACACAGAAGTGGAAAAAGAGAGCGTAATTTTTTCATCTGAATTTGCTGTCTGTGATGAGCTACCGGTTGATGAATTAGCGGTAGAATCAGAGCTTGTCCCTGAGCTTCCACATCCGCCCAACATACCAGCAACCATAGTCATTGCAATTATTGATGCTAATAACCTTTTTCTCATTGTTGTACCCTCCATTAAGTTTATTTGTTTTATGAACTTATTTTAACTTTTTGGACAATTAAGTTGTATGGACTATTCTCAGAGAATTTATTATTTCACACAATTTATATGAGAATTTTACATTTTTTTAGTTATTATATACAACTTGCAAGAGAATATTGTTTATAATCAATTCATATATTAGCCTATTTTGTAATTATTACGTAAACAATTAATCTTTAAAATTTTAATGTTATCTGATAATATATTTATATGGAATAATAAACAGTTCAAAAAAACTATCTATAGTACTAAAATTTCAACTAGCAACTTCATTTGGAGGCTATATGTATTCAGCAATAATAATTGATGATGAACCTTGGACTATTATTGATATTGAGCAAACCTTACCAATGGAAGAACTCGGATTCCGTATAACTAACTCCTTTAAAGATCCTAAGACTGCATTAGTTTATATTATTACACAAAAACCTGATTTGATAATTACCGATATACGAATGCCCAATATGACCGGGATAGAGTTAATGCAAAAAATTAGAGAACAACACATCTGTAGTGAAATTATTATAATAAGTGGCTATGGAGAATTTGAATATGCTAAAAAAGCAATACAGTTTGGTGCAACCGGTTACTGCTTAAAACCACTAAACCAGAAAGAAGTTTCAGAAACATTGAAATTAGCAAAAGATCGCATAGACAAAAGGAATCAGGAAAATAACGACAGTGCAGATAGTAATCCCACTACTGAAGTTAACATTGATAATTTCGATCAAATGATAAATTACATTGAAACCCATTTTTATGAAACCTTGACACTTAAAAGTCTTGCTAATAAATTTTATCTTAATCCCAATTATTGTTGTTCTTTATTCAATAAGTATAAGAATATGACTTTTTCACAATATTTGACCAATATTAGGTTGTCTGAGGCTAAAAAACTATTGGAAAGCTCTTCATATTCTTTAGATGAGATATCCTCTCTCGTAGGTTTCCATGATTACTTTTATTTCAGTAATGTATTTAAGAAATACAGTAATCTTTCACCAAAGGATTATAGAAAGACTTTCAAGGAGAGTCAGAAATGAATAAGAAAATATTTAAGCAATTTGCAGTTATAATGATTATCCCTGTTTTCTTTATATCTTTAGTCAATTATTTGAATTTGAATCAGATTCAAAAGAACCGTATCGAAGAACAAAAAGCATATTGTGAATCTACGCTTAATAATATAAAGATTAACCTCTCTATACAATCTGAGAATATGTCCAAAGGTGCCTCTATTTTTGCAAATAGCCAACATGCTCAAATTCTGCTTTCTTCAATATCTGAAGCTGAAAAAAATAAAGCAAAGCATAATTTAAGTGATACGATATCTCACTCAAAAATATATAATTCAAATTTGGTTGATATTCTTTTGTGTAATTCAAAAAGTACAACTAGTCTTTTTGGATATATATCCCTAAACCTTGAATACTATATCAAGTCATATGTTCAAAATAATTCAGGTGTAAATAGTGTCTATACTGCTTACTACGATGCAAACTCTAACAGCACATTTCTAATACACTTCACGCCCATATTTGCTACTAAAATAACAACAAATTATAGAAAACAGTTAGGGTATGTTGCAATGGTATCCTCATTCAGAACGGTATCTCAGCTTATTAATTCTTCAAAGGATATATATATAGAGCTTGTTGATACAAATACTAATGCAGTGTTAATATCAAATTCTTCTAATTTTGATTTAGAAAGATTTAATACAGATGACAATATCCACGCTACATCTAAGATACCCAACTCAAATCTTGTTTTGAGGGGTTCTCCACAAACTAATTTTACAATTAAAAAGGCAACATCATTTGAAAATATCTCAATATACGCAAGTATTTTCTATTTAATATTCCTGATATACATCTTTATAGCAGTTGATTGGACAATAATAAGGCCCATTAATAGCTTGAACAAACAAATAAAAAACATTAATTTTGAAAGCACTCACATAAATCATACTGCTAAAAACGAAATAGGATCAATTGCTTCACATATCAATGAATTACTAGATAAAATATCTTCTTTAAATAGAAAAAACATAGAATCACAAGCTAAACTTTATGAAATGGAGATATCAAAAAAAGAAACACAGCTATATGCATATCAAAGTCAAATTAATCCTCACTTTCTTTACAACATGCTGCAATGTATGCGTGGAATCTCTCTAATGCATGGTGTAAAGGAGCTTGCAAATATTTCTACTAATATGGCTGATCTCTTCCGTTATTCAATAAAAGGAGATAATTATGTAACCTTTCAAAATGAGCTTGACATTATTGATAAATACCTATATATGATTACAGTGCGATTTCAAAACAAAATCCACTATAAAATAAGTGTTGATGAATCGCTTCAGAATTGTAAAATTCCTAAAATGATTTTACAGCCGATTATTGAAAATTCTATTTTTCATGGCCTTGAGAAAATTGATAGTGATGGATTAATTGAAGTAAAAGCAGATAAATTAGGGGACAAATTAAAAATATATGTAAACGATAACGGTATAGGTATTCCTGATGAGAAATTAACATATATTAGAAAATCACTTGAAGATAATCAAATCAACATGAAAACAAACGATGCTTTAAATATCGGACTAATTAATATTAATAACAAAATTAAACTCTATGAAGGTAATAAATACGGCTTGGAAATTGATAGCAAGGGGCATAGCACAACTGTAATTTTCACATTAAAATTTCAAACATAACCGGAATTTTAGCAAAAAGGAAACATCAGCATTTTCAACATAAAATCATTTATTTGCAGATTAAAGGTCATGGGTTAGTGTTAATATAAACACTAACCCATGACTTTTTATTACACTAATCAAAAATTAATTCTCCAAATTTTTCGGGCATATGAAAATTATCTTTTCCCGTAGGAGACCAGGATATGTACTCTTCTTTTTTATCTTTAGGTCTGTCAATTCTAAATAAATTTATCAACCACTTGTCACCCTTTTGGGGTGGAATATTTTCAGCTGTGATAAATTCTGAAAAAGGTATTTCAAGCTCTACACTCCATATACCATTTAAATCATCACGAAAGACGGCTGACTTTACCTTTTGATCTACTCTGCCATAGGCGAGAATATTCCCTCTAACGTCATTATGAATGCTATAATGTAGTATGGCATTTAACGGATTTACTTCAATTTCTATATATGTTTTTAAATCGCTATTGTCATCTATAAAAACTTCGACAACCTCTTCTTGATACAATTTGTCGTTATAGCCTGTCATTGTAGCACTGATATAAGTATCTATGCACATGAAGCAAACATACAGATTTTTGTCATTCCATAATAATTTTGCAGTTGTAGCTTGCTGAGGCTTACCGCCCGTACTATTGTCAACCAGTAAAATCTCTTTGGCTGATTTCCACTGTAGTTTATCAATATTACCATCAAGTAACAAATCATCTTCAATTTTACTGCAATAATAATGCATTTTATTTCCCTTTCTAAAACTGAGAGCTAAAGGCTCTTATTTTATTTTCAACATCATTTCGGAAATGTTCGATGTAGCTCAAAATATATTCACTTATATCAAGTGAATCATCCTTAATTAACGGTGTTAAATCCATAGCGTAGCTTAAGGCAGTCGAACCGTCAGTTCCATGTGATTCCGAATATGTTGCATTTGCAAGTCTTCTTCCCTCTGTTGCCAAATCGTATCTCTTTCCGCCGCAAATTTGAGAATCATGAACACCAAGTACTGCAGCTGCTATATTAGTGTGTGCCGATACATCAAATAAAATCTTTTCGTTGTCATTAACCCAGTCAAGTCCTCTCCATACTTCACAGCCATACACCTTTTGAGGTCTAAGCTCCGTGGGAAGCAACCTGATTGCACTGATAACTCTTATAGCAACTGCTACATGTGTATCATGCTTATCAGCAAGGTTATGAGTATAAATAACCTTTGGTCTGGCTTCTTTAATCAGCTCTTTGATGTCTTCTAAAACCGTATTGTTTTTAGGATTCTTGGTTTCACTGCTGGTATAGTTCAGAAGCGCTACGGCTCCGTATTCTCCTACATAAGCCGCCTTCTTCTGTTCAAGCCTTCTGACCCTTTGCATTTCTTCGTCTGTATATTTCTCATAGATACCATCTCTCGGGCTACCTGCACCATTTGTGACAACTACCCCGCAAAACCATTCATCGTTTCTTCCGAAGCATTTTTCGATACCATGGTAAGCCATTATCTCGATATCATCATGATGAGCAGAAATAGCCATACAGGTAGTCCTATTTAATGCATCTTCTTCAGACTTTCCATCTGGTATAAATAATTCTGCATCAGCTTTGTTAAAAATCATATATAAATCCCTCCGTTTTCTATAAGCTTATTTCGGGCAAACTGGCGGCTGCAATAGATTGTCCAAGCTTTCTGGTAGATACATCCGGAACCGTAAACTTAATTTTATTCGCCAACTCCTGGAACTCCTGACCAAGTACTTTATGGGCATTATCCAGTATAATCCTACCACATTCATCAGCCGTTACGCCCCCAAGTACAAAAGCATAATTAATATCATAGAAGTCACAGTAATGTGCAATTGCATACCCAAGATAGCAACCTATCGTTTCAAATATCTGTCTGGCACCATTGTCACCCGTTTGAATCAGTTCCTGTACAATCTTGAGCTTTTCAGATGGTGTAAGACTGGGATCAAGAGTTATTCCTGCAGCCGGAGCCAGCTTGATAACCGCATCCTGTGATAAGTACTTAACCCCACAGCCATAATCTCCTGACCACTCGTCAACCATCGCCTGAGAATTATAATCTATTGGAACAAATGCAAGCTCATTGAGCCAGCCTGTTATATTACCTTTTCCATCAACATAGCCGCCTGCCTGGCTTGTGCCCATTGATATTCCAAGAACATTTGCAGCATCTAGCCCCATAGCACCAGCAAGTGCAGTAACATCACCATCATTGGCCACTTCAATAGGAATAGCTCCGAAGGCTGCATCAACATTCTTAAATATCTCTTTAACTTTATCATCAAATGCATCATCCGGTACATTAATAAAAAGTGATGAAACCATAACCCTATTATTTACCAGTACCCCTGCAGAACTTATTCCCAATCCATCAACTCTTGGCATATGTGTTGCAGCAGTTTTGATGATATTTACTATCTCTTCATAATGATAATCAGGGTTATCATGTGTCTTTGGTTGCCATAAAACATCATCTGTAAATACAACTTTTCCGTCAATTACTGAAGATACCTTTTTGCGGCTTCCTCCTAAATCCAGACCTATTCTGCAGCCTTTCAAATGACGGCCTATGGCTTTTACTGCTTCGTTCGTCTCCGGAAAATCTTTTAAATCTGTAATTTCTACTGTGAATTTCTTTTCGTACACACGGCTCATAAATTTCGCGTCAAATTCCCTTATTCCACCAGGGGAATATGCCTTTTTGATATATTCTCCTACGCTTGTTGAACCTCCAATTATAATCTTCCATCCTCCACGTGCCCATATGAGGGTTTTTACAATACGCTCAACATATAGAAGATTTTCTTCGTCCATCTCACTGTTTTCAGGAAAAATCTCAGTGCTATATGTAGAAATCAAGCCCTCTTCCCTCTCAATAGCTATTTTTATAGCTACACTGTTATAAGATGCTTTCAATCTATCACGAAAAGCCCTATTAACAACGGAGATTGGCATAAAATCCTTATCAAGTATCGGAATTACCTTTGGTTTTGCTCCGAGCTTCAACATAAATAAACCTCCATATTATGAGATATCACTTTGTTATTGTAATCTTATTTAATCCCCGAGGTGAGTCAGGATTAAGGCCTCTGCAAAGTGATAACTTACATGCAAACATTTGTGCAATAACTACATTATAAAACGGAGATATCATATCATTGTCCGTTTGGGGAATTTCAAAGGTAAAGTCCTCCGATTCAAGCAGTTCTTTATTGTTTGATACTATTAATACCTCAGCACCGCTACCCTTAATCTTGCTTATCATTTCTATCTCATCTTTGTGAGATGGTCCGTTTGGAGCGTAAATAATTGCAAGCATATCCTTGTCAATCATAGCAAAAGGTCCGTGATGAAAATCAGATGTTGCATACGCTCTTGCCCTTACATAAGATGTTTCCTGAATTTTCAGGGCAGACTCCAGTGCTATAGGGTAATTAATACCTCTGGAAAGAACAAAACATTCGCTGATAAAGCGGTATCTCTGTACTTTATGTGTAATATTATTTTCTTGTTGAAATATTTTTGATAGATTAGCTGGAACCTGAGCTAATTGATTTTTAAACTGCTCATCTCCTGACCACTGTGCAACCAATTGTGCTGCGAGCATCATTTCACTGGTAAATGTCTTTGTAGCAGCAACACTTTTTTCAATTCCGGCGTCGCAGAATAAGTGATATTGAGCTTGCTTTGCCAAAGGAGATTCTGTGTCGTTAGTTATGGTCAAAGTCAGTGCATTGCTCTCATTGGCACTTTTTATTACCTCCAGCACGTCAGCTGCTTTCCCTGATTGAGAAAGACCTATGACCAAACTGTTATTTAGCTTCATTTTCTTCCCATATATAGTGAAAATCGAGGGAGCAGCAAGGGAAACAGGTATTCCTATTAAAGACTCTATAATGTATTTTGCATAAATACCCGCATGATCCGAAGTTCCTCTAGCCGCAATTACAATTGAATTAATATTTCTTGATTTAATATCTTTAACAATGTTTAATATTGTTTTTTCATTACTATTAACACATCTTTGCAGTACTTCAGGTTGTTCAAGTATCTCATTCCACATGTATGTCATTACAAATACCTCCATTTGTTATTTTCTGCATCTGTTCAAATTTCTGTTCCATATCCGCAACGAGCTTGAACTGGGTTCTACAGCGGTCTAGATTGTGACCTTCTCTATGAATTTTAAAATATGTATCACCTGATAGATAATCTGTCAAAAATCTTATACCACATTCATATGTCATAATTTTTGCCGAATGTGGTAGATGCAATAACTCCGCTTTTGTCAGGCTACTTCCTGCGGCGCTGAGGAATCCCTTTGTAAATTGTTCAAAAAGGTTAATATCCATCCGAATCTTGGACAAATCCTTTTCATCCTCTTCTCCTGTGTTTGCTCCGGCACGGATAGCATCTCCGAAATCATATAAGGATAAACCCGGCATAACAGTGTCCAAATCTATTACGCAGATTCCCTCTCCTGTTTTGTCATCTATCATAACATTATTAAACTTTGTATCATTATGAGTTACGCGAAGAGGTAATTCTCCTTTTTTCTGCATATTAACGAACAGAATGGCATCATCATATCTCTTTATCGCAAAGTCAATTTCTTGTCTTACATCTTTAGCACGGTTCATTACATCTTTCTCCACTACATTAACAAATGTATTAAATCGTACCTTTGTATTATGGAAATCTTGAATAGTTTCATATAAAGTTTCAGCAGGATAATCACTTAATAATTTCTGGAAATTCCCAAAGGCCTTGCCTGCATTGTAAAGATGTTCAGGCTTCTCTACAACTTGGTATGTCTTAGCACCCTCTATAAATACATATGCTCTCCAATAATCTGCATCATCACTTTTGTAGAAGCTTTTTCCATCAACTGCAGGAATCAAATTCAAGGTTTCCTTCTCCGGATCCCCACCAAGCTGAATTATTTTATTACGCAAGAAAGTGGTAACTGATTGAATATTTTCCATAAGCTTTTCAGGATTCTTGAATACGCTACTGTTTATTCTTTGCAGGATAAAGCGCTTCATTTCACCATTGGGCATTGAAAAATATACTGCATAGGTGTCATTGATATGTCCAAAGCCGTATGGCTGAATTGATATTAAGTTTCCTCCGAAAGCGAAGTTCTTAATAATACTTTTAAAATCATATTTTATATTAGCGTCCATATATTCCCTCCCACAATTTTTTCGGGTATATACCCTGTTCTATAAAACTACTTATTGCATTCTTCACTAATGGTTTATCCTCTTGATACGTAACCCCATACCATCTCTCTTGTGATGGCAGTACTTTAACTTTTGCCTTGTTTTCTGAAATAAGCCTATCAACGACTTCAGGTAAGAAGTACTCAGCTTTTAGCAGATTGCTGCTATTATTCTGAAAAAAGTCCCTAAATCTTGCTTCAAGTTCTCCGAAAATGCTTGGAGTGAATCCCCACGTATTCATTGAAACGAAACAATTTTTGGGTATTTGAACCCAATTCTGTCCATCTTCAGAATATTTCGCCCCACTCTCAAACTTCTGAATATTGGTTCTTTCGTGTATTTGCTGAAGATAACCCTCTGAATCTACATTACAAACCCCACGTGCAACATGTCCATGATCAGATAAAGTGTTTTCAATAATGAAGCCTGCCATACTGTACCTGTACATTCCTTGTTCATCAGTTCCGGAAGTCAAATAATCATTAAGTATTTTAAAAGTTGATGCCCCATAAAAGTCATCTGCATTAATAACAGCGAATGGCGTATCTACTGCATTTCTACAGCTTAGCACTGCATGACCGGTTCCCCATGGTTTCACCCTGCCTTCAGGTACTTGAATACCACACGGAATGTCATCTATTTTCTGATATACATATACTGTATCAACCAGCTTCTCAATTCTATTTCCTATTCTTTCTCTGAAAATCTCCTGAAAATCTTCCTTTATGACAAACACTATTTTCCCAAAACCGGCTTTTAGTGCATCATAAATAGAGTAATCCATTATTATTTCTCCATTTGGTCCTACAGGGTCTATCTGTTTTAATCCTCCATACCTGCTTCCCAGTCCGGCTGCCATTATAACAAGTGTCGGTTTTTGCATAGTATAATCCCTCCTTATTTCTCATATCCATTCGGATTCCCGCTCTGCCAATTCCAAGAATCTTTGCACATCTCATCTAGTCCTTTTTTTGCACTCCAACCCAGTTCATCCTTTGCCTTTGATGGGTCAGCATAGCAAGCAGCTATATCTCCTGGTCTTCTGGTTACAATTTTATATGGTATCTCTCTTTCTGAAGTTTTTGTAAAAGCTTTCACAACCTCTAAAACGGTATAGCCTGTTCCAGTACCTAGATTGTAGGTTATAACACCCGGATTGTCCTTTAGTTTTTCCAGAGCCTTGAGATGCCCTAATACTAAATCAACAACATGTATATAGTCTCTGACGCCTGTTCCGTCAGATGTGGGGTAATCATCTCCATAAACATTAAGCTTTTCCAGCTTACCAATTGCAACCTGAGTAATGTATGGCACCAGATTATTTGGTATACCTTTCGGATCCTCTCCAATTCTGCCGCTAGAGTGAGCTCCTATTGGATTAAAATACCTTAGTATAGCTATGTTCCAAGTATTATCAGCTACATATAAGTCCCTCAGTATTTCCTCTATCATTAATTTTGTACGTCCATAAGGATTAGTTGCTGATAGTGGAAATTCTTCCTTGATAGGAACTGCATGAGGATTTCCGTAAACTGTTGCAGATGAGCTGAAAACAAGATTTTTAACACCATATTTATTCATTACTTCACATAGAGCCAATGTACCTGAAATATTGTTATGGTAATATCTCAGCGGTTGTGACACAGACTCTCCAACAGCCTTTAGTCCTGCAAAATGCATTACTGCATCAATTTTATCTTTTTTGAATATCTCTTCCAGTGCCTCTTTATCAAGCAAATCTTCTTTATAAAACTTAATTGACTTCCCTGTTATTTTCTCAACTCTTTTCAAGGCTTCTTCATTACTATTACTAAGATTATCAATAACCACAACCTCAAGCCCTGCATTCAAAAGCTCTACACAAGCATGACTTCCAATGTAGCCGGCCCCACCCGTCACTAAAATAGACATATTATCTACCCCCTATTGGTTAACATTTATCTATAATCTTATGTTAATCCCTTTGTATAATTATTTATTTATCAATAAGGTCAATTTATTTAGACTTTTGGGCTATAAAAATAACCTTTTATTAACTATAATATAGTTAACACCAATGCTGCGAGGTCATTATGGATTACAAATCAACCATTTTAAAAGAAGAAATAGTCATTAAAAAGATTGTTTCTGTACATTACTTCGAATATGCCAAGGATTATGTTTTCGAGGGTGAAAAGCATGACTTTTGGGAGTTTCTATACGTCGATAAAGGAGAGGTCGAAGTCATGGCTGACTCTCTTGGTTTAAAATTGAAGCAGGGCGAAATTATCTTTCATAAGCCCAATGAATTCCATAATGTATGGGCCAACGGTAAAGTCGCTCCTAATCTTATAGTTATATCTTTCGAGTGTAAATCGCCTGCAATAAAGTACTATGAGAATAAAATACTTAGAATAAATGATTTTGAAAAGAACTTGCTTGTTCAAATTATAAATGAAGCTAAAGAAGCCTATTCTTGCGATCTTGATATCACATATATGAAAAAATTAGAGAAAAGGCAATATCAGCTTTTCGGCTGCGAACAGCTAATTAAGATATATCTGGAGCAATTATTGATAATCATGATTAGGAAAGGTAACAGCGTAAATAGTAGCTGTAGGCTTTCAACAGCCGTTAAAGTGAGATCTGACAACGATTTGCTTCAAAAAATTATTAATTACCTTAATGAAAATGTTACAAAAAACCTCACTTTTGACGATGTATGCCGATTTTCCAGTCTCAGCAGGACAAGCCTGAAAGTCTTATTCAAGGAAAAAATGGGGACAGGAGTAATGGAATACTTTAAAAAACTTAAAATTGAAGAAGCAAAAAGAATGATACGTGAAGGTAAATATAATTTTACTCAAATATCTGAGATTTTGGGCTACACATCTATCCATTACTTTTCAAGATACTTCAAAAATGTTACTGATATGACTCCGTCAGAGTATGTTCTATCAATTAAGTCTAAAGCTTCTAAACTATAACCGAGTAACCTGTTTTCTTCCCCGGTATAGAACAACCATTAACTAAATGTTATAATTAACAATATAATTTTAACGAAAGAAGATTACAATGAACAACACATTTAATGAATTGGGCATCTCAGCCCCTATTTTAAAAGCTATTGATGACATGGGTTTTAAAACTCCCACTGAAGTCCAGAGCAAAGCAATACCGCACATCCTTAATAACGAAGATTTAATCGTTATGTCTAAAACGGGAAGTGGTAAAACGGCGGTCTTCGGTGTTTCCATGCTTCAAATGACCGATCCTGAAGCAGCAGGACCTCAAGGCCTTATTTTGACTCCAGCTAGAGAATTGGCAGTCCAGGTGGACAGTGACATCAGTAAAATGGCCAAATATCTCAAGCATAAAACTACAGCGGTGTATGGTCAACATAATATTAATGTAGAAACTCAAATTCTTAACAAGGGTGTATCTATTGTCACGGGAACACCGGGACGTGTGTTTGACCATATCAGTCATGGTTCCCTGATTACAAAGAATATTCGTTTCCTTGTTCTGGATGAAGCTGACAGAATGCTTGACATGGGCTTTCTTGATCAGGTTGTAAGGATTATTAAGACTTTGCCCAAAGATAGGATAACTCTTCTGTTTTCTGCTACCATGCCCCCTGAAATACATAATATTTGCAGCAGGTATATGCAGAATCCAGTTACCATAGAGATTGAATCACAGACTAAAACTGTAGATACTATCCATCAGGTATATTACAGGGTTAATTATAATGAAAAGAATACACAGTTGAACCGTCTGCTAATAGTTGAAAAACCCGAAAGCTGCATGATTTTCTGCAACACAAAAGCTGCTGTTGACAGAGTTCAAAGCTTTCTCACAAAAAAAGGCTATTCTTCTCAGGCTCTTCACGGAGACATTCCGCAGGGTAAGCGACTGAGCACCATACAGCAATTCAAACAAGGAAAGTTTCATTTACTTGTAGCAACGGATGTTGCCGCAAGAGGTATTCACATTGAAGACCTTTCTCTGGTAATAAACTACGATGTCCCTAATGACAAGGACAACTATGTTCATAGAATCGGTCGTACAGGCAGAGCAGGGCATGAGGGGCGTGCTTTTTCGTTGGTTACCGGGGATGACATTATTAGCTTATATGAGATTGAAGAACATATCGGGGCTTTGATAGCTGAGGAGGAATTGCCGAACGAGGATACCTTTAATAAGGCTCTTGAAGAGGCAGACCAATGGATAAAAGCCAACTCTTTGAAAGAGAAAGCACCCCGTGCAACTTCTGCGGTTTCCCCTGTTAATTATAAGAGAACGGGACAAAGCAGAGATTCTCAGAGAGTATCTCAAACAAAGCCGGATAATTCAAAACGTTCTGATGTACAGGGAAGGCCTACCGGAAAATCGACTTCCTCCGTGTCAAGGTCGCAAAAAACTAATACGGGTAATACAGTGCATTCAGAAAGGCAGCCTAACAGGACTCCAGTTACTCCTATTAGGAGTTCAAAGCCTCCCATTCGTTCCGTTTCAAGACACGTATCACCCAATTCTCCGGGCTTAAATTCACATGATTTGAGGCGTAACTCGTCAGCTGTTGCAGCCAATAGCAAGAATCACTCTATTAAAACTGCTAATACTGACAGTTCTGCTAACAATAAAAAGATGAATAAACAACCTTTTCTTAAAAGAATTTTTAATCAACTTTTTGGCAAATAATCTAAAATATACTGATTAAGGGGTGGCATTAAAACGCCACCCCTTTTAGTTTCATAATATATAGTTAACAATCAACCACTTCATTTAAGCCGGCACCCGGTGGAACTATTGGAAATACCTTGTCGTCCTTGTCAATTTCAAAATTCAGGAGCACCGGACAGCAGGTTTCAGCTAAAGCTGATGTAATAGCGGCATCTACCTGTTCCGGATGGTTTACGTTTATACCCTTTGCTCCAAAAGCCTCAGCAAGTGCCACAAAATTCGTACCTCTATCTATTGATGTTTGGCTGAATCTGCCCCCGAAAAACAATTCTTGCCACTGGCGAACCATTCCAAGTGATTTGTTATTAAAAAGTGCGATTATTATTGGAAGCTTATATTCAACTGCCGTGGCAAGTTCGCTGCAATTCATTCTGAAGCTTCCGTCGCCTGCAATATTTATAATTTTTTTATCAGGTCTGGCAAGTTGTGCCCCAATACAGGCCCCAAGTCCGTAGCCCATTGTTCCGAGACCACCTGAGGATATAAATTGCCTGAACCGATTATATTTAAAATACTGAGCCGCCCACATCTGGTGCTGTCCTACCTCTGTTGTTATTATTGCTTCACCTTTAGTAAGTTCGCATATTCTTTCTATAATATACTGAGGCCTTAATACCGTATTTGTTCTATCATATTTTAAAGGATAAATTTCTTTCCATTCGTATATCTTTTTTATCCAATCGGTGTCCTTTTTATAAGCTACCCCTTTTAACAACGCTTTTAGTATTTTCTTTATGTCACCAACAAGGGGGTAATCTACTCTGACATTTTTACCAATTTCAGCAGGGTCTACATCTATATGCATTATTTTTGCTTCCGGTGCAAATGTGCTTATATTGCTTACAATTCTGTCACTAAACCGAGACCCGGCAACTATAAGCAAATCACAGCTATGTACGGCATAGTTCGAGGCTTTTGTTCCGTGCATGCCCACCATTCCAGTGTATAGAGGATGTGCCCCGGGGAATGTCCCCATTCCCATAAGTGATGCACATACGGGAATTGATGCTGTTTCGGCTAATTCTAAGATTTCGCTTTCAGCACCGCCTATACCAACCCCTGCTCCAGAGAGTAAAAAAGGTCTTTTTGCTTCGTTTATAGCTTGTATCGCCCTCTCCAAATCATCTGAGGTTATTTCAGTCAGCTTTGTTGATTGATAATCGTCTTTATCAGGCTTTTGGGGTATATACTCTACTTCAGTTCCCGTAACGTCTTTACAAACATCCACCAGAACAGGCCCCGGCCTGCCTTCTTTAGCTATAGCAAAGGCTTTTCTTATGGTTTGTGCAAGTTTTGTTACATCCTTTACTATAAAATTGTGCTTGGTTACGGGCATTGTTATTCCCGTAATGTCTACTTCCTGAAAGGAGTCCTTACCCAAAAGTGCAGTAGGCACCTGTCCTGTTATTGCAACCATTGGGACGGAATCCATATATGCTGTTGCAATACCTGTTACCAGGTTTGTTGCACCCGGCCCTGATGTTGCTATACACACGCCAACCTTTCCTGTTGCCCGTGCATAACCGTCAGCAGCATGTGATGCCCCTTGTTCATGGGAGGTAAGTATATGCCGTATTTCATTTCTAGCCCTGTACAACGCATCATAAATTATTAATGCCTGACCTCCCGGATATCCAAAAACTGTATCAACGCCTTGCTCCTTTAAACATTCTATAATAACGTCAGCACCTAACAGTTTCATACGCACATCACTCTCCCTTTTTTATTCCATAATTGACTCTAATTTGTTATTTAAGTACTGCTCCCGTGCTTGCAGATGTAACCAGTCTTGCATACCTTCCTAGATATCCTGTGGTTATCTTAGGCTGCGGAGCTTTCCAGTTCTCCTTACGCTTTGCAAGCTCATCATTTGATACTTGAATATTTATACGACCTGAAGGTATATCAATGTCTACTATATCGCCTTCACAAACCAGCGCTATAGGCCCGCCCTCCATTGCCTCGGGTGATACGTGGCCGATTGATGCACCTCTGGACGCACCTGAAAATCTACCATCTGTGATTAGTGCAACATCACTGTCCAGACCCATTCCTGCAATTGCTGATGTAGGGCCCAGCATCTCTCTCATACCGGGGCCGCCCTTAGGGCCTTCATAGCGTATGATGACAACATCACCTTTTTTTATTTGTCCGTTATAAATAGCCGTAATTGCGTCATCCTCGCTGTCAAATACTCTTGCCGGGCCAGTGTGAACCAACATTGAATCAGCGACAGCCGACTTTTTGACAACTGCTCCATCAGGTGCAATATTACCTCTTAATACAGCTATTCCTCCGGTAGTACTATATGGTGCATCTATGCTTTTTACTATTTCATAATCCTTTACTTTCGCATTCTGAATATTTTCTTTAACCGTTTTCCCGGTTGCAGTGATCAAATCCAGATGAAGTAGATCTTTTTTAGCCAACTCGTTCATCACAGCCTGAACACCACCTGCATTGTATAAATCCTGTATATGATATTTTCCTGCAGGAGCCAACTTGCACAGATTTGGAGTCCTTGAGCTGATTTCGTTAATAATATCAAGATTTATTTCTATCCCTATTTCGTTTGCAATGGCAGGGAGGTGAAGTACTGAGTTTGTTGAGCAACCAAGGGCCATATCCACTGTTAATGCATTTTCAAATGCTTCATTTGTGAGTATGTCGGATGGCTTAATGTCTTTTTCAACCAACTCCATAATTTTCATTCCTGCATACTTTGCCAATCTTATACGTTCTGCATATACAGCGGGTATTGTTCCGTTGCCAGTGAGTCCCATTCCGAGGACTTCTGTAAGGCAGTTCATGGAGTTTGCCGTAAACATTCCCGAACAGGAACCACAGCCCGGACATGCATGGTTTTCAATATCATCCACTTCTTCCTTTGTCATCGTCCCTGCCTTATACGAACCAACAGCTTCAAACATACTGTTTAGATCAAGCTGCTTACCATCTTTATTAAGAGAAAGCATTGGGCCGCCACTTATAACTATTGACGGAATATTTACCCTTGCTGCAGCCATCAGCATTCCAGGTACAATTTTGTCACAGTTAGGGATGAAAACCATTCCGTCAAAGCTGTGTGCTCTTCCCATTGCTTCACACGAATCGGCGATAAGTTCTCTGGTTGCAAGTGAGTATTTCATTCCCGTATGTCCCATTGCTATACCATCGCATACGCCGATTGCACCAAATTCTATCGGTGTTCCCCCGGCCATTCTGATTCCGGCTTTTACCGCTTCAGTTATTTTATCTAAATGTATGTGTCCCGGTATTATTTCACTTTTTGAGTTTGCCACACCGATTAAAGGCCTTTCCAGTTCTTCATCAGTGTAACCCATAGCCTTGAATAGTGATCTATGCGGTGCTTTTTCTATACCTTTTTTAACTACATCACTTCTCATAACAAAGCCTCCTTTTCTCTATGGCAGTTCTATATTTAACAGCATAAATATACAAAAGCAGTCGGAATAATTCCAAGACTGCATATTATTAATATTAAAAATTCTTGTAAACTGTAAGAAACTGTTTTTTAAGGTAACATCATTCTACTATTTTGATGGAATTGTGTCTATAATATGGCGTGAATTAGATAAAAAACATTAACTAGAATTGTGTATTAAATAAAAAACATTAATTCTTGTCAAGGTCATTTGGAGATATCCAGCTAACTATGAAATTATTCTCATAGAAATGACCCGCAAACAGGGATTTTTCTATATCTTCTATAGATGAGCTGAATTTTGGAAATGCGCTGAACAGTATCAGAACTGCACAAAGTACATAAACCGCCAGTATTCCCTCTATCGCACCAAGCACTATTCCGCCTGTTTTATCCAGTTGTCGGAACACAGGTACTCTTGCAATAGTTTTTATTACAACCTTTGCAAATACGAGTCCGAACCTTATAAGTGCGTAAATTATTATTAAACTTAATATATTCATTACAAGTGAAGCTATTTCAGAGCCAATGGCATTTATTATTCCTGAAAAGTCAATTATATTGCTTTTTTGTATATGTTCCAGTATAGAATCTTTTAAAAAACCCGGCAGTTTCAAACCGTCAACTACTGTTTGTGCCGCAGTCTCCTTGGCGTTGGATACAGTTTGTACTTGTTGCTTCATCAATCCTCTTATTACTGACATTTTTACACTGTCAAATAAGACTGTCTTCTGAAGTATCCCTGAAAGAACAGGATAAAATTTCACTGCAAAAATGACAGAAAGAATGTATGACAATAGTCTGAATACCGAATAAAGAAAGCCATTTTTTAATCCAATAAAAGTAAATACGGCTATAATGATCAAGACTGCAAAATCTGCCCAGTTCATACTGTTTCCTTCCTTAGTATATTAAGTCTTACTGTCGTCTATCTTTATTGTTTCTATTGAGCCTCCTGAAACTACAACTACCTCATTATCCCCAACAAGATAAGCATCCTTCAATTCATTTCTTGAAGAGTAATGTCCAAGCTTTTTACCTTTTATACTATAAAGGTACACACTTCTTTGCGTACGTAGTAATACTCTGCTTCCAAAAGTATCCATGCCAATTATATTCTCAGGTTGTTCAAAATTATATATTGTATCCCCTTTCTTATCCAGAACTAAAACCTGTTGTCCTGCACCCTCCCCTTCTCCAGAGAATTTCCCTGCAACAACTATGTATTTTTCAATCTCCGGCACAACGCAAAAAATTGACTCAGCACTTTTTCTCCAAACTTCTTTTCCTTGCTTGTCCAAATATAGAAGTAGATTTTGTCCCACAGCCAATATATTGTCGCCTTGGGTTAATGCTAAAGGTATTATGGTATCCGCTATATTCACAGATGCAAAAGGCTTTTCGTCATATATGTTGTTAAATTCCAGCCTGGTTCCCGTTTTAACACTGCCGGTTGATAATTTATTTATGAATACATCTTCACCATCGTGAATGGATTTTGCAGAAACTACAATATCCTCTGCACATAGTTTTGTATACTTTTCCAACCCGTTTATATCTATAACCTGAACTGCTGATTTAAATTCTTTTGACTGTGTAACCACCGTACAATATCCATCATCACTGACATCTACGTTAATTATCTGATTATCAAGTTTTTTTGACCATAGCTGCTTTTTACCCTTGTAAAAAAATATGTCTCTGCCGGATATATCAGCTACAGCCATATATTTCTCTGATATGCGTAGTGCGGGTCTTGCTAAAGTCAGTGCATTTTCCTGAAGAATTTTACCTTTTTGGTCGAACCATTTTATGCTATCTTGAGATAGTATTACTGTATAATTGGAATACAATTTACAATCAACACTTCCATCCTGAGAAAATGTAATCTCAGTTGACGTTGCGTTTTTATTATTTGATTTATCCTTCAAGAAGGCTACTGCATCCTTTACACTCATTGTTGAAAAATCATATCCTGCACTCTTTAAATAAACAATAAAAGCAGTTACTGAAATTAAGGCTAAAAGTAGCAGAAATGATATTACACTGACTATACCAGATTTTTTAAGTTTTACAACTTTGTATTCAGGGTTTGGATTAGTGTTCAAATATTTTTCACCTCATACTTCTTCTTTAGTTACAAGCTATATATCAAAATTTTAGCACATCAATATGAATTTATCCAGTTTCCCCTATCCAAAATAAAAATTACCCCCTTGAATATCTATTTGCAAACACTCCTCTTATGTATTGGAGTATGATTACAAAAACAAGGAATAGACCCAAATATCCAAAAACAGGGTACAATGTAGATATCAAATTTGAAAAGCCTAGGGAAGTCAAAGGCACTATTATCGTGCATAATATAACTGCAACCAATTTATAATTGAGCTTCATTTTTTTACTTATTCTGTCTGCAAGACAATAGCCAGAGGTGACTGCAGATATGAACATTGCCAATATCAAAACTCCGCTGTATATTTGTGATAATAGCTTGCTATTATTTTGTATTATTCCTAATACAGGTATTTCCGAAGTAATTGAGTGAGGATAGAAAAAATAAAGTGCAGAGTTTAGGATTAATGCAGTAACTCCCAACATTCCTCCCCCAAGCAAGCCTCCCCATGCACTGACTTTTTTTGACTTCAAATATGGCAGCATTCCTGTAAGAAGCACTGTTGACAGTATTGTATTGTAGCTGACATATAGTATCGCCGAAAATATCCAGTTATTTGTTATAACACTCAATTTACTAGAAATATTGAATACTGAAGTATCTTTGGATACAAGAATATAACACCCTACAAACACTATCCCTGCAATAAGTATGGGGGATATAAATGAGCTAAGTACGACAATTCCTTTTATATTGGTTAAAATCGCAATCAAGCACACCGCAATTCCAATAATTACACAGACTCTGTAATCAAGACCAGTAAGGTCCATTAATATATTACCCAATCCCGCAGCCATTACACTCATAATGCAAGCCATAAATAGCATTACGATGAATTCCATTACCCTTCCCAAAAAATAGCCCATCATTGGAAATAGAAATTCATCATAGCTTCTTATCCGTTCGCTATAAACCTTACTCAGTACTATATAGCCTATTATGGAAAAGAGTCCTCCCGCAAGAATTATGCCAAGAAACCCTCCCTTATAGTATATGGAAAAAAACTGTATAATCTCTTGTCCAGATGCAAAACCTGCACCTATTATTGTTGCCATATATAGAAATGCAACTTTGAGTATATTTGAAAATTCTCCTTTTATCAAAAAAAGCAACCCCCAACATAGATTTTTATATAATTCTATGTGGGAGTTGCCTGGCAAATTACATTTTATTTTGCTTTATCTATGGCTTCTTTAAGCTTTTTGTAAGTGTCCCTTACTCCTTCTGCTTCATTAAACTTGTTTTTAAGCACCAATCTGTTTGTGTAGACTCCATCCTTTACTGCATAATAATAGTTATTATCCTTAGGAATAAAGTCAACTGTTACTACTTTGTTATCAGCTTTCATGTAGTATTTGATAGTAATCTCAGGCGTTCCTTGAGGTTTAAGATCAGCTTGGTACTTGTTAAAGGTTATACCTATCATTGCCTGATAAAAGGCTTTGAAAAGGGATTTGTCGCTGCTATCCTTCATATTTGCATCTTTACCGTCAACCTTAAACTTTTCCTCTTCCTTCTTGCCTTCAACAGTTTTTATATCAGAAACTATTGTTTTACCATCAATAACTAATTCTACCTTGTTAACATCGTTTATGTTTGGTATATACACAAACGGGCTTATTACATCTTTTAAAGTAACATCAAGGAATGTTAACTTTGAAACATCAACAGTAAAGACAACGTTTGTGTCAGGAAACTTTGCATATAGAACCTTGCCAGATGATCCACTTTCTTCTGCTCCAGCGTTATCACCTAACAGCACGGTCTTAGTAGTATTTCCATTGCCATAAGTTACTTCATGTGCAGGTTTGTCTAGACCGTATTTAGCAAGATCCGAAGGATTTTCCTCAACAAAATCTTTAATTTCCATCTGTACAACTGTCTGTACTAACTGACTGATCTTTGTTGTATCTGCTTCTTCCTTTATCGGAGCCAGTATATTCATTTCTGACTCAGACTCAATATCTATAGAATACTGCATCTTTCCGTCTTTTTTATATTCAAATTTCTTTATTGCAGTTGCTTCTAAAGGAAGAATTTGCTTTGATAGAAAATGCCCTCTTCCAACCTTTAGCATATCTTCATAATAACCACCAACAGTGTATACCTTGGACTGACCTTTCAGCTTAACGTATACGTCTTCACCAGTAGGCGATTTATCCCCGACTTCAAGTTCCTTTGAACTTCCGTCAGACAACACCATCTTAACCGTGGACGGTTTATTAAGACCAAAATCAGCTAAATGGTCTGCATTTTCTGCAACAACTTTATTTGCTTCCATATTAGCAAGACTGCTTACAGTATTATCTACTGTATTTTTATCCAGCGCCAGTTCAAATGCAGGGTCCATTACCCAAGTTTCACCGTTCTTTTTCAAGGTAAACTTACCCTTCTCACTTGAATACTCAATTGAACTAATTTTTTGTGAATCCACGTCAATTACATTTATGGATTTAGCAGCCTCAGTGGATTGACTGGCAGGATCGGTAGTTCCTGATTTTTTGTTATTTATGAAAAAATAAGCTCCTACCAGAAGTCCCAGAACTACAACCAGTATAATTGCATTTCTATATAACTTCATATTTTACAAGTGCCTCCTTCTGGACCAAACGAACAAACCACAGCCAAGAATCAGCAGAGGAACCACACCTATAAGAACAATAGAAAGAACTTTAGTCTCGGTTTCGTTTACAGTTAAAGCCTTGCTGGAAACCAATTTTCCTTCAATTGTCTGCTCGTCGGTTTTATTCTGCATCCAGTTAACTACTGTAGTAAGGAAATAGTTTGTACCGTACTGGAAGTAAGTTCCGTACTGGCTAGTTAAAGCCTTGTCGCTAAGGAATTTACTATTACCAAATACCAATACCTTACTGCCACCTTTTATCTCTGATGCTACAGCAAGATTAAAGGGACCTTTGTGTGTTTTTCCACTTAGTATATCAGTAGATTCAGCCTTATTTGTGGTTGTGATAAGTTGAGTATTTGTCAGCCAGTCTTTTTGATTTTGCAATATATTTATACTTCTTGAGTCAGGCATAAATACAGGATAATTTGCACCTGCGAATGCTTTGTTTATGTCATTCTCCTGCAAGCCCGCAATAACCGCATAATCATCGTTTGGCAAGTGTTTGTCTGAATCATTCTCCTTAACTTTATCATAGTTGATTCCTATGTTAAAGTAATTTAGCGAATCTTCAAAGTTGGCTAGCTTCTCACTTGATTCCAATGAGTCAAATAGGAATATAGCATTACCATTCTTTTTAATGTAAGCATCAAGCTTTATTTTTTCCTCTTCAGTCAAGTCCTTTTGGGGAGATACAAATACCAACAGGTGACAATCCTCTGGAACGCTTTTCTCTGTAAGTAGTGAAAGGCTCTTAACTTCCAGGTTATTGCTTTCCAATATCTTTGAAACCTGAGTAAGATCTTCCTTCAATGAAATTTCGTTATGTCCCTCAACAAAATATGCAACAGGTGTTTTATCGGAAGTAACAAACTTGATAGCTCCGGTTATCAGAGGCTCCGCGCTGTACATTCTACCGTATTGTTGGTTTGCCTGTCCATAAAGTTCCTGTGCTTCAAGTCTTCTCACTTTATTACCTGATTTTACAACGAAATCACCCTTTGAAAGTCCCAGTGCCTTTTGTGGGTCTAGGGATGTTATTGTTCCCGGATCTTTATCAGGATCAATGTATTTAACTTTTATCCCTAAAGCCTTATATTCATTTACAAGGTTTGTAATTTCTCGGTATTCCGAACCACCCGGAATAGTACCATTATCAAACAAACCGTATATTGTTGCTTCTTTTTTGATTTTCTTTATAATGTCCTTACTTTGGTCACTTAAGCTGTATAATTTTTCAGAAGTCAAATCAACTCTGAAATTACCCATTCCAACAAGTAGGTTTACAACAATTGCTATTGCAACAACAGCAACAATTAGAACTAAAGAATTTGTCCCATATTTAAGAGACCTTTTATTCATAAATTTCAATTTGCCCACTTTTATCACCCCTTACTCCAACGTCTTTTTTCTATTATCCTGATTGTAAGAAATACAAATATAGCCGAAAAACTCAGGTAGTACACAACTGGTGCAAGAGAAAGGATTCCGGCATAGAAATCTTCTGTTCTTGAAAATAGAGAGAACCAGTTTAGTACTTTAGCAGTTACTCCACCAAGTGCAGGAGCGATTCCTTGAAGAAGCCACATAAGTACTAAGCCGACTACACTCACTATTGCAGCTATTATCTGGCTTTCGGTTAATGCTGAAGCAAATAAACCAAATGCAAGGAATGAAGTACCTAAGAGTATAAAGCCAATATATCCTCCGATAATTTCTGCCATAGCAGGTTCTCCAAGAACTGCTAGAATTATAGGATATATAAATGTAATTGCTGTCATTATCAAAAATACACAAAGAGCTGCAAGATACTTACCAACTACAATACTTGTCAAGCTTGTAGGTGAGGTTATCAACATTACTTCCGTACCGCTCTTTCTTTCGTCTGCCAATATCTTCATTGTGAGTATGGGAATTATAATTATCAATATTATAGACATATAGTTCAGATTAAAACTAAAGTCTGCAGTCATAGATACAAGGTTAATATAAAATAGTATTGAAGAAACCAAAACAAACATGCCCATCATTACGTACGCCGTAGCCGAAGTAAAATATGATTTGAATTCTTTTTTAAATATAGAAAACATAATTATATAACCTCCTTTTCCTGTGTGGTAATCTGCAGGAATATGTCTTCAAGAGTAAGATCAAGAGATTTCAACTCTATAATTGGATATCCTGCTTTTGCCATAGCAAAGAAAAGAGGACGTCTTACGTCAACTTCCTTATCAGACTCGATGATGTACTCAACAACATCCTTGTCCTTTTCTATATGAGGTTCTACATATTTTATTCCGTATATTCCTTGGATAGATCCAATGATTGAACTCTTAGGTCCGACGATTGTAGCAGAAAGCTTGCTCACAGTACCCATTCCCTTTGAAAGGTTTTCAGGGGTATCTATAGCTGCTATTTTACCCTTGTTGATAATAACAACTCTCTCACAAACTGCACTAACTTCAGGCAGAATATGTGAGCTTAATATTATGGTATGTTGTTTTCCAAGAGCCTTTATCAACTTTCTTATTTCTATAATCTGCTTTGGGTCAAGACCAACTGTAGGTTCGTCAAGAATCAACACTTCAGGACTGCCCATAAGTGCCTGAGCCAAGCCAACCCTTTGCTTGTATCCTTTTGATAGATTTTTTATCAATCTGCCTCTTACATCTGTTAGTTTAACCAATTCCATGATATCAGACATCTGGCTCTTCTTCTGCTTACTACTTACATTCTTTAAATCAGCAGCAAAGCTCAGGTATTCTGATACTGTCATATCCATATACAATGGTGGCAGTTCAGGTAAATAACCTATTCTTCTTTTTACTTCCGCAGGGCTCTCCATAATGTCAAAACCGTTAACTTTTACTGTTCCTTCTGTGGAAGGTATAAACCCGGTAATGATATTCATGGTAGTTGATTTTCCGGCACCATTCGGCCCCAGGAAACCAAGTACTTCACCTTTCTCAACTGTAAAACTTATATCGTCTACAGCCTTTATCTGACCGTAACTTTTGGTCAAATTCTGAATTTCAATCATTTTTTTCCCCCCTAAATTGTTTCCGGTGCATTATTACACTTTTTTAGGCATGTTTTTTGTATGATACACATGTTATATTATCCACAATTATTTTTAATAAACTATGAACTAAATGTAACATTTAGTATCTGCTAAATTATATAGTTTTTTTCAATTCTTTTCAAGCTATTCTATTTTAGGAAGGGTTGGAACTCCTTTTATTCACGGTTTTTTTACACAATATACCAGGCTAAATTAATCAGTATATGCAAAAAGGATATATTAAATGGGACAGTACCCATTAATATATCCTTAGCTATTATTTAACTATATTCAACAATACCTATTCTTTCTGTTTATTCCTATGAGGCTCGAAAGAACTGGCCCCATAAGTGAAAATCCGGCAATAAGCATCCACTCGTTCAATCTTAGAGGAACCGTTTCAAATATTCCTTGAAGGGAAGGAACATATACAACTGCAAGTATCATAGCAAGGGAGCATAAAATAGCTAGCACCAAAGGCATATTATTAAATATGTCTATCTCAAATATATTCTTAGTTTCAGATTTACATTCAAATACATGGACCAGCTGGGTAAGTACTAATGTCATAAACGCCGCCGTTCGCGCAAGTTCTACGTTATGTACGAAATACATTACTGTTACAAATACTCCCAGAGTACTTAGTCCTATAAATATCCCTCTGGCTATTATCAATTTCAGCAAGCCATTGGAGAATATATTATCGTGAGCACCTCTTGGTCGGCGGAACATTATATCGTTCTCGGGCGGATCAAGGCCCAATGCAATGGCAGGCAATCCGTCAGTAACAAGATTTACCCACAAAATTTGTATTGGCATAAGTGGTATAGGAAGCCACAACAGCATTCCCAGAAACATAGTCAGTACTTCTCCAAGGTTGCAAGCGAGCATATATCTTATAAATTTTCTGATATTATTATAAATTACACGTCCTTCTTCAACTGCTGCAACTATTGTGGCAAAATTATCATCAAGGAGTATCATAGATGAGGCCTCCTTGGTTACATCGGTTCCTGTTATACCCATAGATACACCTATATCTGCCTCTTTTACGGCAGGTGCATCGTTAACCCCGTCTCCTGTCATAGCAACTATATGCCCTGTCTTTTTCAAGGCCCTAACAATCATTAGCTTATGCTTTGGAGATACTCTGGCATAAACAGATACGGAATCTGCCAATTTTTCAAGCTGGGTTTCGGTCATCCTGTCAAGCTCCTGCCCAGTCAGAACCTGGTCACCCAAAGAATATATGTTTAATTCCTTTGCTATAGCAGTAGCTGTCAGCTTGTGATCCCCTGTTATCATTACAGGCTTTATTCCGGCCAGTCTGCATTTACGTACTGCTTCAACGGCTTCTTTTCTTGGGGGATCAATCATTCCCATTAAGCCAACAAAAATAAGTTCATTTTCAATATTTGTTTTACCCGGATTATATTTCCCGGTCTCAAGTTTTCTGTATGCTACTCCTATAACTCTCAAAGCATCATTAGCCATTGTATCGTTAAGCTTTATTATTGATCTTCTGGTCAACTCATCTAGTTTGATAACACCTCGTGATGATAATATCCTGCTGCACTTATCAATTATCACATCCGGCGCACCTTTTGTGAATACAAGCAGCTCTCCGCTATTATTTTTGCATATTGCAGACATACATTTCCTATCTGAGTCAAAGGGTATCTCATCAATACGCTTATATGATCTGTTCAGGTAGTTTTCGTTTATTCCTGCCTTCGCCGCAGCTATGGTTAATGCTATTTCGGTAGGGTCACCTGATATTTTGAAGCTTTCTTGCTTTGAAAAAATTGATTTAATTTTTCCTACTGTCGTATGTTCCTGTACAGGATGTGAGATTACCGAATTATTACATAATGCGCCTATTTCAAGGGCCAGTCTTATTCCATCAACCCTAGATGGGTCAGTAGGCTTGTTATCAACAAGAAAATTTCCCTCCAGGTTATAGCCATTACCTGTTATGTCTAGTTGGTACCCTGATGCATACATCTTTCTCACTGTCATTTTATTTTCAGTAAGTGTTCCTGTTTTGTCGGAACAAATAACGCTGGCACAGCCAAGGGTCTCAACTGCTGGCAGTTTACGTATAAGTGCATTTCTTTTCAGCATTCTCTGAACACCCAAGGCAAGAGAAATGGTAACAATTGCTGGCAACCCCTCGGGAACTGCTGCAACTGCCAGACTTATTCCTGACAATAACATGTTAAACAGCTTCTCGCCTCTCATAATTCCCGTAACCGATACTATCGCACATATTATTAAGCACCCTACTGCGATAAACTTACCAAGATGGGACAAACGTTTTTGCAGAGGGGTTTCATCATCCTCTATATTCTGAATCATGTCGGCTATGCTGCCCATTTCAGTTTTCATACCCGTAGCATATACCACTGCTTTAGCCCTTCCGCCGGTTACTACCGTTCCCATATATACGGAAGTTTTCTTATCAAACGGGTCCATTAAGGCATCTTTGTTCTTTAACTGGTGTTTTTCTACCGGAAGGGATTCACCAGTCAAAAGAGATTCGTCAATGTGAAGGCTGTTACATTCAAGTATGGCAGCATCAGCTGCTACTCTGTCCCCCGCCTCAAGCACAAGAACATCCCCGGGAACTATATCCTCTGCAGGTATACTTGCCTGCTGCTCATTTCTGATGACCTTTGCATAGGGTGCCGCAAGAGATTTTAACGCCTCCATGGTTCTCTCAGTCCTGTACTCCTGTACAAATCCCATTATGGCATTTACTACAATTATTGCTATTATTGTGATTGCTTCTGTCATCTCACCCATAATGCCCGAAATAACAGTTGAAATCATAAGGATTATAACCATTAAATCAGTAAATTGCTCAAACAGAATTTTGATTGGGGAAATTTTTTTTCTTTCCGACAACAGATTGGGTCCGTGTTTTTCAAGCTTGTGTCTGGCCTCCTTATCAGTAAGGCCCTTAGATAAAAGGTTGTCGGAGTTCGTAAAATTAAGCATGGATTCAGTTACACTCATCTTGTCACCTTTGAAATCACCTTTCTTGTATTCTACGAATATGTCTATTCGTTGGATTACAAAAATAGTACAAGATTTTACTTGTTGTCCATACTGATATTATGTTTATTTAATTAACATATTTTAGACTTCCTCGTAAACCCGCCTTACTGACCCGTTACAAAGGATAGCTTCTATAATTTCTGCAACTGAAACCTGCATACTGGGGTCTAAAGTGAACCTTAGCACCATTTCCCCATCTCTCTCACTACTTATAAAATCAGTCTTAATTATTTTGACACCCATTTCCTGAATAATCAAAGACAGCTGGTTTACTTCCCCCTTTTTAATCTGGGTGTGTACATACAAGCGTATACTTTTTTTAACAGCCATTTTACTCTGTGTCTTTTTAGCAACAACAAGTGTAATAAATATAAATGCAGTGGCAATAAAAGCCCCGCCGTAGAAGCCTATTCCTACTGCAATTCCTACGCAGGATACAGCCCATAGACTTGCTGCTGTAGTCAGACCTTTTACACTTATTCCTTCTTTTATTATTGTTCCGGCTCCAAGAAAACCGATACCACTGATGACTTGTGCTCCCAATCGTGCCGGGTCGGTATTTACATGGGAAGAAAAGTTATAATATATATATTCAGAAGTTATCATTACGAGAGCCGAACCGACACAAACAAGTATGTGTGTTCTAAAGCCGGCAGGCCTATGTACATGCTCTCTTTCAAAGCCTATTATGCCTCCAAGCAAACAGGCTAATGCCAGCCTGATAATCATAGATATATAAAATTCATAGTTACTGTTTAACCAATGTATAATCCACATAAATTACCGCCATTTCCAATTTCACAATATTAGTATTTTAATTAATTATATCAGTACTTATTAAAATTAGAATAATTAATTCTTTATAATATAAAAAGCTATGCAGCAAACAACACTACATAGCTTTTTAGCACAGGAGGATTTAATTAAACATTTTGTTTATTACTCCGGACAATTTTACTTTAGAACCTTCAAGGAATTCAACCAGCTTGAATTTAATCTTTACAGGTATTTCCTTATCAGATGTGGTAATGAGCTTATACTCATCAGCTGATAATGAAGTTTTAAGATCCTGCTTAACGGAATCGGGAATTGTACCATGTGTTGCATCAATAAAACATAGAGGCGGGAAAAGTACGCACCACCAATTAGCTCCGCTTCCCTCACCGATAACCACTCTTAATGCCTGGTATTCTCCTGCCGGCAAGGCTATATCTCCATAAGTCTTTGTAGGGAACGAGTAGTTCCCAAGTGATGCCTTAACCGAATAGTTACTACTATTTTTCTTAATTACCTGCTTTGATATATTTTCAATATTAGACAAATTTTCATTTATTATTTCTTTGGTCTGATCTATATTTTGTGAAGCTGCAAGCTTATCCTTCATATATTCAATAATAGCATCTCTTACCTTGAGCTTCAGTGCCTGATCTGATGCAGAATCACTGTTGGCTATTACATGAAGCCTAACTAGATTCTCTGAAAGTCCTGCATTTACATCTTCAGCATATGTGTAAGACAGCATCCACAATGAAAATACTATCAAAATAGCTACTATTATACTTACCTTTAAAATGCTTGTTGCTTTAAATGACAAACCCGTATTCATACGATTCCCCTCCATATCCCCAATGTGCCTATTTTTAGTGGCACTAACATAAATTTTAAAATTACTAAAATTGTGTTCGCTGTTCATAATAATAGTAATTACGTCTCTATGAATAATTGTTGTCAAATATAAGGTTAATTATACAAGAAATGAAAATAATGCTTTAATAAAAATAAAAAAGAACTGCTGCTGGTGAATAATTTCATTCCCCCAACAACAGTCCTTCGTTATCTGTGTTTATTTACTTTTATATTCATATGCTGCTCTTATGAAGTCTTTAAACAATGGGTGTGGCTTGTTTGGCCTTGATTTGAATTCAGGGTGGAATTGAACTCCTATAAACCACGGATGGTCTTTAAGTTCAATGGTTTCAACAAGTTTTCCACTTGGTGACAAGCCTGAAAGTGTCATACCACTCTTAATAAAGGTATCTCGGTATTCATTATTAAACTCGTACCTGTGTCTATGTCTTTCATAGATAAGCTCGTCCTCATAAATACTTTTAATCATTGTGTTCTCATTAATTTTGCATGGATAAACACCCAGTCTCATTGTTCCGCCCATTTCGTCTATATCACGCTGTTCGGGCATAAGATCGATTACAGGATATGGTGTTTCTCCAAATTCTGAACTGTTTGCATCATGTAAACCTGCTACATTTCTTCCAAATTCTACAACAGCCATTTGCATTCCAAGACAAATACCAAAGAAAGGTATTTTGTTTTCTCTAGCATACGTTATAGCCTTTATCTTTCCTTCTATTCCTCTATCGCCAAATCCTCCTGGAACAAGGATTCCGTCAACTCCCTGAAGGAAAGTGTTTACATCTCCATTCTCTATCTCTTCAGAATTAACCCATCTTAAGTCTACTTCGACATCATTTCCGATACCGCCGTGACGGAGTGATTCAGCTACACTTAAATATGCATCATGAAGCTCAACATATTTTCCAACCAAACCTATAGTAACAGCACTCTTCGGGTTCTTCTGCCTTCTAACCATTTCTTCCCATTCTGTAAGATTTGGTTCTTTACATTCAAGTCCAAGCCTCTTGCATACTATCTTGGCTAGTCCTTCTTTTTCCAACATTAAAGGTACTTCATAAAGAACCTCTGCATCAAGATTCTGTACAACCGCACCTTCAGGAACATTACAGAACAGACTTAGCTTGTCTTTCATATCTTGTGACAGGTATTTTTCAGTTCTGCATACTATTACGTCAGGCTGTATTCCGATACTTCTCAATTCCTTAACACTGTGCTGTGTAGGTTTTGTTTTAAGTTCTCCGGACTTACCTAAATATGGAACCAACGTAACATGAATATACATTACATTTTCTCTTCCTACTTCGGTAGCTACTTGTCTGATTGATTCAAGGAATGGTAGACTTTCGATATCACCGACTGTTCCGCCGATTTCAGTTATAACGACATCTGTTCTTTCTGATTTTCCAACCCTGTAAATTCTATCTTTTATTTCATTAGTTATGTGTGGGATAACTTGAACTGTACCTCCGAGAAAATCACCTTTTCTCTCTTTGCTGATAACTGACCAGTAAATTTTACCAGTGGTAACATTACTGTTTTTGCTGAGATTTTCGTCGATAAATCTTTCATAATGACCTAAGTCCAGGTCTGTTTCCGCTCCATCTTCCGTTACAAAAACCTCTCCATGCTGATATGGACTCATAGTTCCCGGATCAACATTTATATACGGGTCAAACTTTTGGATTGTGACATGTACTCCTCTTGCTTTTAGAAGCCTTCCTAATGATGCTGCTGTTATTCCTTTGCCTAAGCCGGAAACCACACCACCAGTTACGAAGATATACTTTACTGACATTGTTTTGCTCCTCTCGATATGTTCACATAATTACAATATATAGAAATGCATTGTTTAATTAATTGTTTAATGAATAAGACAATACTTATCCATCTTACTCATACTTTTAATATTTTATATTTTGGCAAAACAAAGGTCAATATATTTATTTGAATTACTTAATTTTTTCAGATAATGATTATTTCGTTATTTCGGATACAGCTTTGGTATAAACTGCATCCTGCTTCTGCTTTATCTCATCTATTTTGCTATTCAGAAGTTTCTGGGTAGCAAAGTCAAGAATACCGGAACTGCTGAGCTTATTGCTCTTCTGAAATTTTTTTATAGCCTCCACAGATTTGGTATCAAGTATGTAGTCAGGTGTGCCTATATCATATTTCAAAAGCTTTAAGACACATTCTGCATTTAATACATCATAATAATGTGTCCCCAGAGACGGCTTTACTGTAAGAGACATAGGCTCCAGCAAATTAACACGTATGCCGGAAGGTGTTGACTCTTTTATTTTTATATCAGGCTCAATTCCCTTCAAGTCAATACAATTTCCATTGGGAGTATAATACAGGCCTATTGTCATTTTTGCCCACCCAGACAAATCCGTGGTGTACGAATTAAAATCATAGGCATTTGCAGACTTATTCTCATTGCCGTCATTGTACTTATCGTATGCGTCGTCGGACAAAATTGGTAAGGATTCCTGAACCTTTGCCTTTCCAAAGGTTTTAGTTCCAATTACCACACCGGCTTTTGTATCCTTTATTGCCCCTGTAAGTATTTCTGCTGCACTAGCTGTGTTTTCATTAACCAGAACGGCAAGCTTATACTTTATCTTCTCTAATTGGGAATAATATTTTTTATCTTCCAAAGATGAATCTTTATAGTCAATGGTTGTAATTAAACCCTTTGGAACAAAATTTTGAGCGACTTCTATGGCCTGTTCAAGATATCCTCCGGGATTATTGCGTAAATCCAGAACGACTGATGTAATTTTTTTGCTGTCAAGAAAACTTAACGCTTCCGATATGCCTTTTGAAGTATTCTGGCTGAAGGAATCTATTAGAATATATCCTATGTTTCCTCTTATTTCGTAATGTACAGTTGGCAAGTCAATTTGCGCTCTAGACATTTCTAGAGTTAGCATACTCTTTGTTCCCTGTCTCATTAAGCCCAACTTGACCTTCGTTCCTGCTGTACCTTTTATCTTGGAAACAACCTCATCCAGCTCTTTTCCCTGAACCGACTCTCCATTAACCTGCACTATCCTGTCTCCGGATAGGACACCCGCCTTCTTGGCTGGTGAATTTGCAAAAACCTTGTTAATTATAAAATTTTTGTCAATTACTTCAATTGAGATACCTACTCCTTCAACTGCTCCTTCAAGAGAACCGTAGAAATCATCGAATTCCTCTGGGGTATAATATGCGGAGTACTGGTCAAGAGTATCAAACATACCCTTTAAAGCTCCTTGCAAAAGCTCATCATCTGTAATTTTACCGTTGTATTTCTGCTTTATAAGATCAATAACGCTTTGCAGGTATTCTCCATCTGTAGATTTGCTGTCTGCCGCAAAGGCTGTGGAAGTAAATACTGTAATGGAAATAGATATTGCAAGGAGTATTCCTGTAATCCGCTTTAATTTGTTCATTTTTCAATGTCCTCCAAACAGGTTTCTTTTATTTATAACTGATAATACGCTCCATATATTCTTCACGTATTCCGCTGTTCATATAGTCAATATACGACTTCATAAGTCTGGCCGCATTTGCCTTTGTTATTTTGGCTGTCGGATAAATATATCCCTTGCTATCTTCCTGAATCAAGCCTATTTTCTCAGCAACATACATTGGAGCCCTTGCATATCCGGGTATCTTGTCGTTGTCCTTGAAGCTTGTAACAGGTGACGGGTTGGGGGCAAGTCCCTTCAAACCAAGTGAATTTATTATTATGGTTACTGCTTCTGCCAAGGTTATTTTTGTATCCGGTCTGAAATTGCCTCCAGTTGATACCATTCCTCTGTTTGCCGCATCATTTATACTCAAAAAATATTTGTTCTTTTCAGGTACGTCTTTAAAAAGCAGTACTATAGGTGTTTTCTTTTTGCTAGAGCTTGTAGTAGTTTTTGTTGTCTTGGGCTTGAAAACAGGATCCAGAGGTACTGCAGGTGCAATCTTTGTGAAGGCATCAATAAACTCGCCTCTGCTCATATACTCCTGTGGGTTAAAGTTGTCTATGTCCTTGTATGCTTCAAGTCCAAACATTATAGCCATACTTTCCTCGGCAGGATGTCCTTTTATCTTTTTAAGATTTGGTGCAACCAAGGGGTCATTAAATGGAAAACTCTCGAGTTTAAGACTTTTTGTATATGCTACGGTTTTACTTGTAGGTACTCCGCTTTTATCAAGCTCTTTGAGGTTAGCTGTGTATTTTAAGACATTTTCGTTATACTGAGTCTTATAGTAACCACCTTCGAAGCTGATTTGTTCGGGCTGATTCTCATAGTATTTAAGTTGTTTTGTTGTTGTAGTTGATATATCTATATTTGCATTTCCCAAAACAATTGAAGCTTGCCCTGCCTTGCGGCTGGTAATAGTCTGTTTAATGGTCTGAGTTTCAGCAGTACTCCAGTATTCATCATATCCTACTGTATTGCATGTGGAATCCACTACAATTATATCTGCACTATTACTGGTGCCTACATGGTAAGTTTTCTTGCCTATAAGCGTGCCTGCAAAATAACTTACTGCAGGCTGATAGTCATTTGTTATAGCCTTTGATATCATATAATCGTTTGGATTGCTTTTTGATATAAAATAACTTGTTCCGTTGAGCTTTAGTGTTTCAGAAGCACTTGTCAGCTTTGTTGTCTCTGTTTTCTGCCCATTAGCTCTGGGAGTAATTGTGGTTGTCATTACTATATTCCTGACCAGAGAATTGTTGTTTGCGTTAGGTACATTATAATCATATGTTGTTGTAAGTGTCTGAACACCTGACTTGGAGTCAGTTTTAAGTGCCTTTTTTATAGTCATGGTTCCAGTGAGAACTATTGGAGTCCCTGTAAGAAAAAATGGCTCTTGATACTGATAACTGATTTTACTTGTTGTAGATGTTACTGTAACATTGGGATTTTCCCCGGAGGAAATACCTCCTTCGTAGCCGCTGTCTCCACGGAGTGCATAAGCAGTTCCGGGAGCTGCTATGCCTATTGTCAAGGCAGCTGATAAAACAAATCCTGCAGTTTTTGTTAATATGCCGTATTTGTTATTTCTCTTGTAAAGTATTTTCTGCAATTTATGTACCCTCCACTCTCTATTCCTGTTATTCAGCTATAATAATGTAAGCATCTCCTGTAACTGCATTGTCCTTCTTGAGTATCCTTAATGAATCTCCCTTTTTAAGGTCAGAAGGATTTATCTTCTTGTTGTTTTTTAGTATCAGTGAATTTTTGAGTATATTGAAATTACTGTCCCCCATAGTTACCCAAAGGTGTGCTGAAGTATCATAATATCTGCAATTTTTCAAAAGGACTGATTGAGGCTCCTGTACTACGGAACCGTCTTCTGCCAAAGTTCCTCCTGCAGTACTGTTCACTATACCTTGTATATTAAAGTTGCCGAATGGTGCCGTACTTATTTCTACGGCATTCGTTCCATCACCTAGTATATAAACAGTCCTGCCCTTAAAGGTATCTTGGGTATTTTCAGCAGTAAAACTTCCCTGTCCTACTATTCCGTCCGTATCTGTAATACGTGTATTAGAAGACAAGCTGAAGGTCATTGGCGTATTTGCATAATCCCAGTTTGTACCGTTAAGTTTCGAATAGGATTCCAGTGTCACCGTCTTGTATTCGTCTATACCGCTGATTCTGCCTCTGTACAGTTGAACTGCTTCCGTTCCCGGCCTTTGTTCTATTGAAACGACTCCCGCAACTAAAGTACTGTTGCTTCCGGAATTGTCCCTGTTTGCCATAACATAAGCGTAATCGTCGGCAGAAACACTGCTTCCCTGAACAAGTCGACCGTCTTTAACAACAATCGTTCCCGGGTTATATGTAACATTTACCGAACTCTTTTCAAGTACAAATCTATTTGTTCCAGTTATGTAAACTTTATCATCATAAGGTACTTCCTTGTCTGTAGTGTCTGTAAATGAAGCTACAACAGCAAGTTCGTCATTACCGTAGTCTTTTTCACTTGCAATATAAACGGTGTTGTCTTTTAACAGAGAAAGATCTTTCAAAGCTCTTGTTTGTCCGTCAAAATAAGCCGTAAAGCCGTTTCCAAGTTCTATTACTTTTGAACCATTTGTTTCCTTTATCCATTTCCCGTTTCTGAAAGTCCATGGGTCATTGAGGTATATAGTGTTTGAAATGCTATTGTAGTCGTCAAAGGTTCCCTTATATACATTGGAAACAAGCTTATCTCCGCCTGATACCATGATTTCCTTTAATATTGTGAGATTGGGAGCTTCGTTTATCAGAAGCTTTACGGTATCACCGTCTTTAAGCTGGCTGTATTTTACAAGCTTTCCATCCTTGATAACATTTGTACGATCAATATTATAGGTTTTTTGCTGTTTTTTATCAAATTCTACGATTATGGAACTGAGTTTTTTGGAAATAATCTTACCAAATCTTACTGTATAATTTTCAACACTGCTTACGGAGGTAACCAGATTATTTGAATCAACCCTTATAAAAACTGTATCTCCTGCTTCAATATCATCAAGCTGGGCTTCTACATGATTTTTATATACCTGAATATCATTGGGGTCTGCATAGTTATATGTTCTGAGTTTTGAAAGTGCAAGTGGAGTTTTTCCTGTTCCATCTTCATTGTACAAAGTGATATATCCCAGCTGAGGGTTGTTTTCCTCAACTATTCCTGCATATAAGCCTTTTTCCACCTCTTCCGGGGCAACTTCATTCTTTGCCAGAACCCGGACATATCTGACTATCTTGTCCTCTGTCCCCGCTATGTATTGTATTCTGTCTCCTTTTTTCAGGTCAGCAGAACTTGTTATCTTAGCATTTTTGAATACAGGAAGTTCAGAGTTATTTACAGGTTTTTTGCTGCTTTTCACCACGGTAATTTCATCCAAAAGTCCATCGGAATTTCTTAAGGTAATTGTAGTGTAGGTAGTTGAGTTTCCATTGGAATTGTCTTTTCCCGGTTGAATACCTACTATAGTTGCGTTTCTTTGTTCAAGTTTTCTAAGAGGTAATATAACATCTTCGGCATTTTTAAGGATTACTGCTGCCTGCTGCCGTGTAACAGCTCCTGCTGGAAGGAATTTACCAGAGCCATTTCCATTCATAATTTTTGCTCGCAGCGCTGCCTCCAAATAAGGTATGTTTTCAGGTTTGCAGTTTTTCCAATCAGAAAAGTTGTTTAAAAGCTCCTGTTGCTGAGGTTCAGGAGGTATCAGTAATGCTTTTGCAATCCATGTTGCAAATTCTTGTCTTTGTACCGGAGCACTTCTCTTAAAGTCTGACGCACCAAGTGTTTTCTGGTTTATTTGCATTGCATCGGCCAATTCTGTCTCTGATATAAGTCCGTCATTTGCCGCCAACTGCAAACTTCCATCAAACAGCACATCCTGAGGGTTAGTTTTCTTTGCTGTCCTCTTGCTGTTAAGTGCCTGCGCCTGCTCATCTATCTCACTGACTCTGTTTGCAGCGGTATATATTAAATATAGAGCCATTTCCTTTGTAATATAACTTTTGGGGTTAAATTTCTTACTGCCGGGTGTTATGTAAATTCCCAAGGCTCCGTTTTGAAATATGGAATTTTTAGCGTTACTGTCAAGACCGCCTATATCGGTATATTTGAGATTATTTATAACAGCCTGTCCCGTTGAACTCCCACTATAAGAATTTATTATTTTTTCATTTGCAGCACCTACAGTAAAGGTCTGAGCAATAAGAGCCATACTCAATACTGTTGCAGCTGCCTTTAAAATCAGCTTCTTTCCATTTTTAGTTTTCAGCTTGAATAGATTCATTATTCTGACTCCTGTTTTCCAAGTAAGTTATATTATTCATATTAATTATATCGGTTTTTTACCATATTTTTTTATTAAAGTTTTATTACAACTATAATCTGGCATAATTTTTTGAAAAATAGCACTTTAGTACTATTTTTATGGTACCGATATATAGATGTAAAACTATGTTTAGTGTGCAAATTTTGTGGTAAAATTTAACATATGGGAAATTCTGAGAAGCTTTTAATGTTACATAAAATATCTTTTTATCCCAAATTTAAAGGAGACGGTAAATATGAAAATTAAAACAAAACTCGTTTTATCTTTCTCATCAGTTTTGCTGATATTTGCTGTGGCTATTTTCGTACTAATGGATTTAATGGTCTCAAACATGGTTAAGAATCAATATGAGTACAATATAGAATCCAGTGCGAATTTAGCTCTGTCATTTCTTGATGAGAAATACCCCGGAGATTGGAAAATAGCCGGAGATTCTCTAATAAAAGGTGATCACATCATCAATGACGATACGCAGTTTGTTGATAGCATCAAAGAGAGTACAGGTAATCTTGCGACAATTTTCAAAAATGACACAAGAATATCTACAAATGTTTTAAAGGATAACGGGGAAAGGGCTGTCGGTACTAAAGCATCCGAGGAGGTTATAGATCAAGTTCTTACTAAAGGTATTAAATATAATGGTGTTGCCTTGGTTGCAGGAAAAAATGCATTTACATATTATACTCCTATAAAAGACGCTAGCGGTAAGGTCATTGGTATGTGGTTTACAGGCATAGACAAATCTGTAGTAGACAATCAGATTAACGATATGCTTAAAAAAATCGGAATTGTAGTGTTAATCATTCTACTTGTTGGAGCCGCATTTTCCTACCTCATCGGAAATAGTATGTCCTCGTCTATCAAAAAAATTAATCATTGCCTTAATAAGTTTTCAGAGGGTGATTTTAGTGCGTCCTTACCTGAAAATGTTTTAAAGAGCTCAGGTGAAATTGGCCATATGGCAAAATCGGCAAATACATTGCATAATTCTGTTACGGGAATTATTAAAACTATCATTCGGGAATCCGACAGCATAGACGAATCTCTTAGAATGTCTGTTGTCAGTATAACTGATTTGAATTCCTCTATAGAAGAAATTTCTGCAACAACGGAAGAGCTTTCAGCAGGTATGGAAGAGACCGCCGCCGCAATGGAAGAAATGAATGCAACCTCATCTGATATTGAGTCGGCCGTAGAAAATATTGCAAAGAAAGCTCAGGAAACTTCCTTCGCAGCCCAGGATATCAGCAAGCGTGCAGACATGCTCAAGGTTTCTGCCAAAAAGTCAAAAGACCATGCATATAGTGTTTATGAATCAGCAAACAATGAGCTTACATTGGCTATTGAACAATCACAGTCCATAGAAAAAATCAGAGTTCTTTCAGAGTCTATTATGCAGATAACCACTCAAACCAACCTTCTCTCTTTGAATGCAGCTATTGAAGCTTCCCGGGCAGGTGAAGCCGGTAGAGGTTTCGCTGTAGTAGCTGACGAAATCAGAAAGCTTGCTGAAGATTCAAAAACAGCAGTTAGTCAAATACAGGGTGTAACCAAAGAAGTGTTTGAATCAGTTGAAAACCTTGTAAACAGTTCTAAAAACATATTGGCGTTTATAGAAAACACAGTTATTCCTGACTATACAAATCAGAATTCGGCAAGCCAGCAGTATAGCGATGATGCCGAACGTATTGATAATCTGGTTATGGAGTTCAGCTCCACCTCTCAGGAACTTATGGTTTCAATAGGAAATATGCTAAAAGCCATTAACGAAGTTACAATCTCTGCCAACGAAAGTGCGGCAGGAACTACGAATATTGCATCCAGAACTTCTGATATACTAATCAAGGGATCGGATGTAGTAAAACTTTCAGACGCTTCAAAGAAATCATCTGAAAGTCTCAGGAAATATGTTTCAGGTTTTAAAATTTGATTAATACGCATTTGTTATACTAAAACTCCTCTGGTGCTTGTATGCCAGAGGAGTTTTTTTACAATAAATAGTTATTTGCCTAGAAATTTCTACGGACCTATTATATAATATGTACAGCAGTATAATCGTTATATTATCAAAATTATAATTGGTATAATTCTAGACTAATACTAGTCATTATTCCGTCTAAAACTACTGTTTAATATCTGTTATAAAGGAGGATTGACAAAAAGGTTCTTTTTTATTTCAAACCCGTTTTTTAATTTAAAAGGAGGCAAAAATTATGTTTAATTTGAGAAAGACTTTTAGGGGACTTCTCGCTATGTCCCTAGTTGCAGCTTCTGTGTTTGTAATGAACCCTGTAAGTAAAGCTGCAGACACCGTAAAATACGGCGATGTTAATAATGACGGAGTGGTTGATTCAATTGATTATGCAACAGTAAAAGCATACCTTTTGGGTAAGGGTACAATTGCTAACCTCACAGCTGCAGACACTAACTTTGACAAGGCTGTGGATGCTATTGATTTTGCTAACCTAAAAAAATTCCTCTTAGGGTCTATTACTCTGCCGGTAGGAAATCCACCTATAACAGGCAAGATTGTTGCTCTGACATTTGATGATGGTCCTGACGTAACGCTTACACCAAAAGTGTTGGATAAGCTTGACAAATATCATGTACCTGCTACATTCATGATGATAGGACAGAAAATAAACGATTCTACTTCTTCTGTAGTTAAGAGAATTATAAGCTCCGGCTCTGAAATCGGAAACCACTCATGGGCTTATGACAGTATGAGCGGAATGTCTTACTCTGCTATCAAGAAATCTGTTGATGATACAACTGCTGCTATAATAAAATACTCAGGAACCACTCCAAAATTCTTCCGTGCGCCAAATCTGGCTACAGGCGGTTCTATGTTTGATGCAATTGATTTGACATTTGTACAGGGTGTAACTTGTAATGACTGGTCTCAGTCAACTACAGCCCAGCAAAGAGCAGACGCTATACTCGCCGGTGCAAGAGACGGCGCAATATTCCTTATGCATGATGTTCAGCCTTTACCACACCCGACTCCTGAAGCCCTTGATATTATAATTCCTACCCTTCAGAGTCAGGGATATACCTTTGTCACTTTAAGTGATCTGTTCAAAATAAAAGGTGTTACATTAAGTCCTACTGACAACAAAATTTATACATATTTACCGTAAGGTATAATACTTGTCAAAAAAGCCGGCTCACTTCACTTTGAACATGAAGGGCCGGCTTTATTTATGCTATTGTTACATTCTTTCAGGAGCATTTATACTCAGTAAATCAAGTACATTTCTTATTACAGTTCTTGTACAGTCAACAAGTAAAAGCCTTGCTTTCATAAGCTCCTCTTCCTCTCCCCTAACTCTACATGCATTGTAGAAGCTGTGGAAGGTTGAAGCAACCTCGTGAACGTATCTTGTAAGTCTGCTTGGTTCAAGCGTTTCAGCAGATATCCTTACTTCGTCAGGATATTCTGAAAGCTTCCTGATAAGTTCAAGTTCCTCTGGTTTGTCAAGCAATTCAGCTTTTATTTCACTTGCAGCAGGAATTCTGATACCTTCGCTTTCAAGTAGCTTGAACATACTGCAAATTCTGGCATGTGCATATTGTACATAAAAAACAGGGTTTTCGTTGGACTCCTTAACAGCCAAGTCAAGGTCAAAGTCCAAATGACTTCCTGAAGCTTTTGTGTTAAAGAAGAATCTTACCCCGTCTCTTCCTACCTCTTCAACCAAGTCCATAAGTGATATTGATTTACCTGTTCTCTTAGACATCCTTGCAATCTCACCGTTTCTGTACAGCCTTACTAACTGGAACAATACTACATCCAGTCTATCCGGGTCAATTCCAAGTGCAGCCATAGCCGCCTTCATTCTGGCTACGTGACCATGGTGGTCGGCACCCCAGAGATTTATAACCCACTCAAAGCCTCTCTTTTCAAACTTGTTTCTGTGATATGCTATATCTGCCGCAAAGTAAGTAGGAATACCGTTATTCCTTACAAGAACCTCGTCCTTTTCACTGCCTATAACCGAACCTTTGAGCCAAAGAGCACCCTCTTTTTCAACGGTGCAATCCCTGTCCTTGAGAAGTTGTATTGTTTCTGCTACTTCACCGCTTTTGTGAAGTGTTTGTTCTGAAAACCACACATCAAAATGGATTCCGTAGCTTTCCAGACCTTCTTTTATCCTTGCTATGTTTCTTGGGAGCGCAAAGTTCACGAATACCTTCTTCCTCTCTTCGGAATCGGTATTAATGTATTTGTCGCCATGTATTGCGATAAAATCCTTCATATGCTCTGCGATGTCTTCGCCATGGTATCCGTCCTCGGGAAACTCTATTGCATCCTCACCCTTTATAAGCTGAATATATCTGGCTTCAAGTGAAGTACCGAATTTCTCTATTTGATTTCCGGCATCGTTTATCAAAAATTCTCTTGTAACATTATAGCCCGCAGCATCCAGAACGCTTGCTATACAGTCCCCAAGGGCTCCTCCTCTGGCATTTCCCATATGCAGAGGCCCTGTTGGGTTTGCACTTACAAACTCCACCATAACCTTTTTGCCGTTTCCAATGTTTATACGGCCGTAGTTTTCTTTTTCCTGCTGAATTATGCTAATTGTTTCATAAAGGTACTTGTTATCAAGTGTAAAGTTTATAAAACCCGGACCCGCACATTCGACCTTCTCTATATAAGTGCCGTCAGTGCTTATGTTTTTTATTATAGTATCTGCTATCTGCCTAGGTGCCTTTTTAGCGGTTTTGGTTATTTGCATTGCCACGTTTGTAGAAAAATCTCCATGGCCCTTTTCTCTTGGTATTTCAATTGTAATATCCGTTATTTCCAGCGAAGGAAGTTCGCCTGTTTCAACAGATTTATTTATTGAATTGATAACAGCATCCTTAATTTGCTGGCGTATTTCCGCGTTTATATTTTTCATTTGCAGTTCCTGCCTCCCTGATTAACATATAAAAATCATTTCTTCCCGAACCTTGGTTGTCTATCTCAATCTGATAACCTATTCTGATTTCTCCGCCTGTTTCATTTATATTTATATCTACATTATTTGCGTAAACTCCTATTGTAAAGCTTCCATACTCTGTATTATAGCTTGAAACATGCTTCTGACCTTTTTGAAAAACGAACTGCGAATTAACCTTCCCAAAACGCATTAGCGTAACAACTCCCTCTTCCACTTTCAACGTGGTGGTAGTCCCTTCCATACCGGTTACTTCGCTTTCTTTGTAGGTAATGTAATAATTACCGCCCTTCTGATAGTACTTCCCTTCTGTGATAAGCTCAAGGGTATTGGGGTCATTATCGTCGCCTGTCTGAACACCCTTTACATTTATTATCACATCTTTACTCATCCAGTCTCCTCCTCGAAACCTTTTGTACTTTCAATATAATATACATTTGCGGTAATTTTTTCAACATTTATTTAGTCCAGCGTGTTTGTATATTCTCTTCTTGTGTCCTCATACCTTTCAAAAGCCAGCTCAATCAGCTTGTCAATTAGCTCTGAATAAGGTATACCGCTAGCAGCCCAAAGCTTGGGGTACATGCTGATCTGGGTAAACCCCGGAAGAGTGTTTATCTCATTTATGTAAATTTCTCCTGTATTCTTATGAACGAAGAAGTCTACTCTGGATAGTCCTGCACAATCAAGACATTTGAATGCTCTAACAGCATACTCCCTGATTTTTGCCACTGTTTCCTCCGGAAGATTTTCCGCAGGAATCACTACCTTTGAGTTGTCTCCCACCTGATATTTTGCCTCATAATCATAGAATTCATTACAAGGTACAACTTCTCCAACAGTTGATGCAACAGGATCGTCATTCCCCAGAACAGCACATTCGATTTCCCTTCCGTCAATAAATTCTTCAACAAGGATTCTCCTGTCATTTTTAGCTGCAATAATCAATGCTTTTTCAAGGCTTTCTCTGTCAGAAGCCTTGTTTACACCAACAGACGAACCTGCATTAGATGGTTTCACAAAACACGGATATGTAAGTCTGCCTTCTACCTGAGCGACAACGTCACCCATCTGGTTATTTATCTGTTTTCTGCTAAACACAAGATAGTCACCTTGTGGAAGACCTTCTTTTTCAAATATTATCTTCGAGTATGCCTTATCCATTCCAACCGCTGCGCCAAGTACACCGCAGCCTACGTAAGGAATCCCTGCAAGCTCAAAAAGTCCCTGAATAGTTCCATCCTCACCGTTACATCCATGTAACACAGGGAATACGACATCTATCGGAGTTTTTGAATTGCCGGCTATAACCTGCTTTGCAGAATTTACCGTAGTTATCTCTGATGCAGTCTCACTCTGAGAAGGCCTGCTTTCCAGCAGCTTTTTCTGTGCAATGTTTTCCCAGTCACCGCTTCCTATTTTTTCAACTGGCCCATCATATTTAAGCCACTGTCCATTCTTTGTGATTCCTATGGTTTCAACCTCGTATTTTTGCTTGTCTATATTTTCTATTACCGACTGGGCTGACACTCTTGAAACTTCATGCTCGGATGACTGCCCGCCAAAAATAATAGCTACACGTTTCTTTGACATCTGGTTACCCCCAAATATTCTAATTAATTAATTAAATTATATTTATTATTTTACTATTTAAGTACCAATAATACAATAATACCTACGGTAATGCCCGTGTACAGTTCCATATACGCGTACATAAAGAGAAGTACCACAATCCAAATGCGTAGATATGCGGTACTTCACCTATTTATTATGAGTATCTTAATTTACTATTTACCCTGTCCCTTTGCAGTTGACGGTACACTTAAGTACGGTGAAGGGTCAACTGATTTGCCGTTCTTCAAAACTTGAAAGTGAAGGTGAGGGCCATCTTCACATTCTATTTGTATAGGATCTCCAACAAGGCCTATTATATCATTGGCTTTAACCTTCAATCCACAGCTTATGTCCTCCAAATTCTGCTTAGATAATCCTGCATATCTGGTCTTCAAGTTGTTTGAATGGGTTATCTCAACAGTTATACCATTTGGACTATCCTCAACCTTTGATATTGTACCTGATGCAACAGCCCTAACTTTTGTTAGCTTCTCTACCTTAAAATCAATACCATCATGTGCTCTTATGTCTCCCAGTGTTTTTGATTCTGAGAAGGTGTTGATGTCACGGGTAAAGTCTTTCATGACAGAGCCATCTACAGGCCTACAACTGAATTTAATAATAGCATTTGCAGAGGCACTACTACTGCTTTTACCTGTACCTGATTTTGGTGGTGTTGGTGTCGACTTTGCAGTGTCATTTGCCGCTGACTGTCCATTGTTGGCATCTGCAGACTGACTTGTGGTTCCGGTCTTGTCCGGTTTGCCGGATACTGCTTTTGATGCATCATCCTGACTAGCATTGGCAGTTTCACCAGGAATAATTTTACCGGTATCCATGCCGACATCAGAGCTCATGTTTCGAGTTGTCAATAATATTGCCGTTGCCGCCACAACTATTATACAAACTGCCAAAACTACATAAAGTCCCTTGCTTTTGAAAAATTTAGACAATTTGTTTTTCCAATTATTTTCGTCTGGAATAAGTTTCTTCATATTTTATATTCCACCTCCATTAAGTATTGTTTCCTATATTGGCAACAATATACATGAAGGTGAATGGAATTAATTTTTCTTGGATAAATCTAACTTTGTTATTTCAACCCCTTTATAGTAGTACTTCAAAATCTCCTTGTAGGTGCTTCCCTTTTGAGCCATATAATTTGCGCCACACTGGCTCATGCCTACCCCGTGACCGTAACCATAGGTTGTAATAGATATTTTACCTCCGGCAAGCTTCTTTAATTTAAAATTGGTAGATTTCAGATTAAACATTTTACGGAAGTCAGTTCCCTTTATCTTTACATTTCCTATGTTCATACTTAATACTCTGTTACCAGAGGAATATGCGTTTATCTTAATATTTTTTATTAAGTTTCCGTTAATCTTAATATTTGCATTATTTTTTTTCAAGGTATTAATCATTTCAGCTTCAGGCAACTCCACAGTACTTTCATACTCCCTGAATTTATCCTCGCCCATGCTTTTAACTCCTTTTAGGTAGGGCTCGCTGGTTCCATCCCAGACATCTTCTACATTTTCAGTATGTCCTCCACTGTTGGAATGGAATAATGGGTTTATAAGAACCTTGTTATATTCTATAATCTGGCCTTGAGTTTCATTAACTGCTCTGGTTATTTTATTCCAGTATTTAAAGGAAGAAAAGAGTCCCCAGTTTTTCATTGCATTCTCCTTGCTTATCCATGCCTGACAATGCCCTGGGTCTGTACACACATCTGCATCATCATGTACACCTGTAGAGCCATACAGCTTGGACGCTCTTCCCAGTGCATACGTCCTTGCAGCAACAGCCTGTGCTTTTAAGGCCTCTATATCAAATTCCGCAGGCATTTCTGCTGCTAAAACTCCTTTAATATAGTCTTCCAAATATAGCTTCACGGTTTTTTTTTGAGTATGCATGTAAACATTTATAGTGATTGCAGTTTCCGGCTTTTCGGTACCGGTATTTGACTTTATTTTATCCGGAACCTGTATTGGGCCTTCCTCTTTACCATTTAACTTGATAATCCCAAAAGGAACCAATACTACAATAATAGCCATCAATAATATGTAGCTGATAACTTTTTTCATTTTAACCCACCCATGTCCAAATGTGCCTAATCAATGTACCGACACTTTACAGTGCCATTGATTATATATATTCATAAAAGAATTTTTTATGAATTGACACATTTATATATTAACATGCAAAAAACGGGCTTACCATACAAAGCATACCCGTTTTTTATATATGTTAAATTAAAATAATATTACCCTCTAGTCATCAACTCGCTCTATTTTTGCCCCAAGAGCTTTGAGCTTTTCTGCAAAGCTTGAATATCCCCTGTCTATGTGCTGTATTTCACCTATTTCAGTTGCTCCCTCCGCTGCAAGTCCTGCCAGTACAAGTGCTGCACCTGCTCTTAAGTCTGTAGCTTTGACACATGCGCCTGTAAGACATGGTTTACCTTCAATTACGGCCGTTCTTCCATCAATTTTTATATTTGCACCCATTCGCTTCAATTCACTTACGTGCATAAACCTGTTCTCAAATATAGTTTCTATTACCATGCTTGTACCCGGGATACAGGAAAGCAATGATGTCATTTGAGCTTGCATATCAGTGGGAAATCCCGGGTATGGTAAGGTCTTTACATCTATCGGCTTTAGTTCACCGGTACTTTTTACCGTTATTGCCGTTAATTCCTCTGATATTTCAAGTCCCGTTTCCTTTAACTTTGCAACTACGGGTTTTAGGTGGTCTGGTACTACATTTTCAATTCTTACTTCACCGTTGGTCATTGCAGCAGCTATCATAAATGTCCCGGCCTCAATACGGTCGGGAATTACTGTGTGGGTACAGCCTTTCATACTACTAACACCCTCAATCCTTATGTTGTCAGTACCTGCTCCTACCACATTTGCTCCCATTTCGTTTAGATAGCTTGCCAAATCAACTATTTCAGGCTCATTTGCAGCATTTTCTATTATTGTCTGACCTTCCGCCATTACAGCTGCCATCATTATATTTTCAGTTGCACCTACACTGGGAAAATCAAGATAGATCTTACTTCCCACCAATTTTTTATTTTTTCTGGCTTCAATATAACCGTGCCCCTGAGTTATCTCTGCACCTAAAGCCGCAAACCCTTTCAGGTGTAGATCAACCGGTCTGGAACCTATTGGACATCCTCCCGGTAAAGCAACCCTCACATAGCCTGTTCTGGCAAGCATAGGGCCCATTACTAAAAAGGACGCTCTAAGCTTGTTTACAAGTTCATAGGGAGCAGTTGAGTTTATTATTTCCCTAGTTTCGAAGGATATAGTTGTGGGATTAGATTGCTTTTGAACATCTGCCCCCAGACACCTTAATAAATCACACATTATCCTGACATCATTCAAGTCGGGAACTTCCTCTATTATACTCTTTGAATCACTTAGCAGGGACGCTGCTATTATTGGAAGAACTGCATTTTTTGCACCATCTACTTTTACACTGCCTCTCAAAGGCACACCTTCACTGATTACATATTTAGCCAAGTGAGCTCTTCCTTTCGTTTTTTATTATTTTTTCATTTGTTTAATACTCTGCATTGACTACAGGTGTTGCCACCCATAAATATGTCCTGTTTTCTAGTTTATTGTACCTAAAAGCTATTCCAAGATTTACATTTTTGCCGCCAACTCTTAACTTATCCCCTATCAAAGGAGAAAAAGCTGATACACTGATTTCATTCTGCTGTCTGAAGCTATCAATTTTTTTAGCTGAACTTTCATTAAGTATTTTTCTGCAAATGTTTTCTAATTGGTTATCCTTTAGATTTCCTTCGTATGTTCCGGTAATACAAGAGTTTATTTCAGCCTTTAGTTTGTGCTTTTTAAATACACCTTCAATTTTTTTTCTTAGCAGTAATGCTTTTCCGTCTCCTGCCTCAGTCGCATCTATAGTTATATATTTGTCTCTATTACCTGACTTATTCCCAACAATACTTGCCATTGCAGATATTTTAACGCCATCCCTTGTTGTGCCTTGCATGTCTGTTTTTGCCAAATTGTCAGAACTGTTTGTGTTTTTTAAATAGCCGGTAACTTGCAAAGTTTTGAATACATCTTCACATACTTTTGACAGCTCACTTACAGTCTTATACTTGTCTGATGCCCTGGCAAAAAAGTACACATCATTAACTACCATTTTAGCTCCGGAGTAATTAAATGCATCCTTAATTGAAATATGTCCCTCAGTAGTGTTGTTTTTTCCTGTTATGTAATATGCGCTACCAATAATTGTTACAACTAGTAAAATTGCTAATAAAACAAAAGAAAACTTTCTCATGTATACTCCACCTTGTAATAATCAAATTTCCTTGCCGATTTTGTCTGAATTTAGTCAAAATCAGTTTAAGATAATAAAATTATTACCTTTTTAAAAAAGTCGTATACATGATAAGTTTTCTTACAGTTTTTGTTTTTTAATACGTCGAAAGCGCTCTGCTGAGCATCATTGCGAAGTTGCCTCTGGAAATATTTCCATTTTCAACGAAGTTTTTGTATATACTATCCTCAATAGTTAATATTTTTAAATTAAATATATTTTGTACATAAGCTGAGTACCATTGGTTTTTCTTTAATTTGCTAAATGCTCCTTGAGCTTTTGTTTTAAAGCTGAAGGATTTACTTATTATTGTACAAACCTCTGCAACAGTTATTTTGTTGTTTGGTTTGAAGTTCTTGTCTGAGTATCCTGCCATTATCCCCTTGTTCACAACAGCGTTTATGTACTTTCTGCCCCAATGTCCGTTAACATCCTTTAGCTTGGTATTGTGTGAATCATCAGGCTTTAAGTTTAATGCCACAGACAGCATTGCAGCTGCCTCAGCTCGTGAAAGTGTATTACCCGGGCGAAAGGTTCCGTCCGAGAACCCTGAAGTTATACCCACATCGTGTAAGTGCCTGATGTATTCATCAAACTCGGTATTAGCGATATCTGAAAATGGTCTTCCGTCTATATCATCAGAATTTGTTGTTATTACTCTGAAAGGTGCCAGAACTATTGACTCATCAATTTCTGTGGATGCAGAAGTAGCTACACCCTTCTTTAATGTGTAGGCAATGTTTATTGTTTTCCCTTTTGAAATACTAAATGCCAGTATGTTCACACCCAGTCCTGATTCCTGACTTGAAAGAGTAATTCTATATTTACCGTCAATCTTCTGTGTAGTCACTTTTACACCGTGGGCCTGAACATCCTGCACTCCAATGGTAAACAGTACTACAGCTGCTAATAATATCGCAATGTATCCGGTAATTTGTTTTTTCATTGAGTTCTCCGTCCTTTGTCTATATGTCTCCTGCAAGTACCAGTGCCTTTTCCAACATATACATCAGTTCACCCCTTGTAACACTCTGGGTAGGGTTAAACAATGTGGATGACTGATATGGCAAGAATCCGTTTTCAGCAGCATATGCCACTTTATTAAATATTGTCTTATCTATCTTACCATAGTCTTTGTACATGGAAATTACGTCCTTGTTTCCGCTGACTCTTGTATTTGTTTTCATTTCATACAGTATTGTTGCCAAGCATGCAGCGTCCTGTCTTGTAAGGACTGTTGAAGCTGTCTTTCCCGACTTTATTAATCCTGTCTTAACCGCCAAATTCATATAATCACTGCCATAAGCATATTCAAGACTGTCAAAAGCCAGTTTTACTGCTTCTCCTGCTGTAGCAGTCTTGTCAGGATTGAACATACGACCTGTTATGCTCTTAAGCTTATGGGCCATGGCAACATTCAGGATAGAGTCTTCATATGTATGCCCGTATATATCATCAAACAAATTATTTGTTTTGTCCGCAAGTGCATAAAGCCCCGGAACCGCCGACTGGAAGCTTATAAAGCCCTTACTGTTGTCTATGTCAAATTTGTTCGACGTTGCTTTCTGATCCCAGTTGCTTGCTACTCCGTTATATTGATATCCCAAGGTCTGCCCCTCAACATAATCCTTTGAATTTGTATAGGGATAACTGATTATCAATGGTGTAGCAAATTGTGATATTGTGATTATACTTGCACCCGTGTCCAGTGTAACCCCCATCTGCGCCAGAGGCTGCCTTATTATAAGTTCATTTGCCCGGGTCGAAGGTTTCTGAGGTGTTAGTACAATATCAAAGGTATATATCTGCTCCTTCTTTGTATCAGAAGTAGCAACATTTGAAAGTATTCCTGCCTTCAGATTATATGAAACAACCGCTGTTTTGAAGGCAATATTTTCTTTAAGCTGATCCAGCTTGTCAAACACCTTTTTTGATATCATAAGAGATATATTTGTTGCAGGTGCCGGCGGCTTGGATATATCAACAGTGTAGTCTAGTATATTGTCAGTCATTATTATTTGTACAAGTCTGTCAGCATTTACTCCCGTTATCTTAACCACCCATGTGCCGTTTACAATGGTTGGTGCCTTTTCTATAACATCACCTGTAATCGGATGATCTACATCCTGATCGGAGTCATAGTCGTCACTGCTTCTCAAAGTTCTGACACTGATGCTCTGAGTAGGCAGTGAGCGTAGCTTCTTAACCGGGTCATATGCATATAGACGAGCAAAATATCTAAAGTTGGAGGTAAGTCCTTCAACCTTGAATTCCGTAACACTTCCGCACTCGTATACCTTTGCATCAGAATAATCTATTTTCCCTGCAATTTCAAGGATATACGTAAGCCCCGGTTCCTGAATCCATTCAAAGGTTATGCTGTTCTTGGTTACTGCATCCGCAGTATTCTTAACTCCAAAGCCTCTTGGTGTTGAGGGAGGTATTAGTTTTAATGTCCTTAAAGGCAGTGAGTCGCTCCACTCTGATTTTTCACTGGCTGACAAATCAGAATTAAAGGCTTCTGCCTGTATCCAGAAATAGTACTGGGTGTCTGCTGTCAACCCGGATGCCCTTACATAGTCAAGGCCGGAATTTTTTATCTGTGCACCTGTAACTGTTAAAGAGCCTTGTGCCTTTGTTACATCATCTACGTTGCCGTATTTTAGATAATAGGTGTTTTGCTCCTTGTAATTCCATGCCAAATCAGCAAATGTATCGGAAATATTTGTACATCTCAGGTCAGGAACAACTGGCTTTTCTATAGTATCCTCGGGTGTAGGTAATGTGGTAAAAATTATCGGATTGGAAACATCCGATAACAATGGCGGATTACCGTCTCTAGCTGCTCTTACCCACAATATATAGGTTGTATTAGGTTCTAAGTCATTTACAGGTACAACTACATTATGCTTTGCATGAACAGGTGTACCCGTATCCGGAACAGGTATATTTTCAGGAACATTAAGGTCCATGTCTTCCAGTTCGTCATTTGGAGTTGTAGGCACCTTTTCCAATTTATATGTGTTTATCGTTGATATATCAATATCCGGAGTGTACTCGGTACAACCAACATACAAAGTTACTGCCGGGTCATATTCAACCTTTCTGTAGTTCTGATTATCCGGCGGTGTTGTTTGTGGGTTATATGGTGGTGTATCTGACATAGATGTTTTGTCTGCCTGTATATATGACCATCTTCCCGTAGCAGGATCAAACTGTTCAAACCACCTGTTTTTCAACTGGATTGTGATACTGGTATCGGTAATCATGTCCTTGATTCCGTCTTCCTGCTTTCTTATTTGAAGCGGTGGATTTGACGGTAACAATGGGGTATCTATTACCCCTCCCGGCAATGTTACAATTACTTTTAATGCCGGAGTTGATATATGCTCAACATTCTGGATGATTCCTTCCTTTTCCTCAGCAAAGGTTTTCTTTGCTACTATCCTAAAATAATAGGTATGGTTTGGCTGTAGGTTTTCAATTTTGTATTTATAGCCTATGACTTTTCCATCAATGGATTCATCCCTTACAAAGTTTGCACTGTTAGGCTGAAAATTTGTCTGTATCTTTGTTTCAACAGGAGGATCATCAATCACCCCTGAATCCTCCAACAGCCATAAATCATACATAACATCCGAGTCTATTGTACCATCGGCCTTTTTAGGCAGACGCCATAATATAGTTGCCGTGTCCTTACCAAGTTCTCCTTTTTTAATGACTACCCCATTAGTGTCCTTAATATCTTCGTAGGATATTATCACCGAGTCAGTTGAATCCTTGAACTGAGGTACCAATTCCGGCGTGGAAGGCGTTGCAGGAACATCGCTCTCCTTCAGCGTCACCTTGTCTGAAACTATATCTATATTGCTTGGGTAATAAGGTAGTCCATCCTTCTTTACAATTGCCCTTATCATGTAGCTGTTTTCCTGTCCGTCTGGGACAGTTATAAAGGTGGTTGTACCAGTTTCCACCATTATAATTTTGGGCATATTATCCGCTTCAAACTTGTTTATCTGATATTGAACGGTTATGTTGGAGGAGGAAAGACCTGTAATAACAGGACTCCAGTCAAGCCTCCATATTGTACCGTCATCTGTTGTTGAAACCCTTGAGGTCTTTACTAATATATATGTACTTACCAAAATTGTCTTGGTTTCTGACGTTTTAATAATTGATTGGTCGGATATCACAGGTACAATTTTGACATAATACACTCTGCCCGGATCTTTTACAGTATGCTCATACTCCAGTGTTCCGTCAGTCTGATTTGCGTATACCGGCCCGGTTGCACTTATCTGTTCCTGTGTGACAGTAATAGGAAGTGTATTGGCAAAATCCCTGTTTTCTGAAACATATAGCTGATAATTTATCCTTTTGCCATCATTCCAGACATCATCCCATATTATTTTTATCTTATTGGTTCCAGAGGTAATACACTGTATGTTTATATCAGTCATAAATTTTACAAGGTTTGAGCTGTCAGACTCACCGGATTTATATATCTGTCCTGTTATAGGATCAGCTTCTGTGGCATACGCCTTTGAGCTTGCAGTGTATACCGTTCCTGAGGTAAGATCTCTCATTCGTACTGGGGTTATCCCTGCCTGAAGATCCTTTTCCTTTAGATATGTGGGTCTTGCAGACCTGTATCCTTTTGGGGATTCTTGCAAGTATATGTTGACGTACTTGCCCGCCGGATTTGCCACCTGCCATTGAATATCTGCATAATAGCCTGACTTTCCTCCATCAGCCGAATCATACCCTATACTGGGTTCGGTGCTCTGAGCGATTTTTGGAATTGAAAGCTGTGTGGGTGGGGCTGGTATGGGTACATCTATTGGCGCCGCATACACCGTACCATATGTCGTTATGAAAAATATCAATAATACTAAAGCTGCAAATATCCTTTTTGTCCTCATTTTTGACCTCCACATGCCGGTTATTCGGCGGGTATATCTAAAGTTTAATTATGCTTCCAGCATTTTCTCAAATGCAACGGCAATATCTTTTCTGTTTATAGACAGCGCCGGATTGAATTTCGAGCCTGAATCAAGGGTCATAATATTCATATTAAGACACGCATATACTGGTATTGCATATTTTGCTCCAATAGCTGAATCATCCTTAATAATTCTATTATATGATGCCCTCAATCTATCGTAATCTGCTCCCGTTCTCTGGCAGTAAAGCTTTATTATCAATGCCGCCGTTTCCTGTCTTGTTATGTTTCTGTTTAAGTTGGTTACATTAATTATTTTATCAAGGCCATAGTTCTTTGCCTTTATTTTTACATCAGTAGTGCTGTCCACCTGTGAATCGGATACCAGTTCATAGAGTGTTACAGCCTCTTTCACCGACACGCTCAAATCAGGGTTGTAAGACTCCCCTGCCCCGGAGAATACCAGAGTCAAATCATATTTTCCTGCAAGCTTTGAGATATAAGGCTTGGCAGGACTATCATCACCTATTGTTGAGGTTACATCCTTTCCTGCAAACACTGTATATTTACCGGGATTAGCGGCAAAGAAGGTAACATACCCTGTATCATACTTTAAGTTCTGTGTCAGCTTCTGCCAGTTCCCTGCATTTCCGTAAAGAACATAAGGATTTGCAACTGTGTTGCCCTTATATGCCATTTTAACGGACATTGGAGAATTATAGCCTGCTATATCATATTTCTCGGCAAAGAATCCCGTTGAATAGTTGGCACCGTTTAGTGTATCGTCTATAAAATATGACAATTCACTCTTTATCTCCTCAATGAGCTGGTTTAAATACTTGTCAATGTTGGCATCGCTTCCCTTTGTGTAAGGGTTGTTTGGATTTTTTATTACGTCTAGCTTTTTCTTTATTATGCCGGTATCTTCGTTGTACAGCTTGTCTTTTATCATGTTCTTTATGTTTTCACTGGTCTCTCTGCTTGCAACCGCCTGAGCAGTAAGTAAATTCACCCTGGATGCGGCAGTAGTGTTTGCAGGTGCCTTTGGCTGCACTTCCCCGGTCTGTATGTTGTCAAGTTTTAGATATACATCTTTTGCCCCGGCCGCTGCTTTTGCCTTTTTGAACTCCTCCATGTTGTTTATATCAAAGGTATCAGGCCTTATAGTGTATTCAATATCCTTTGTCTTAATTATAACGCTTTTGTTATAGGTCTTCATAGCAGATAATATGTTTTTGGCCATATATACTTCATCCGTGTTTATATATGCGGGTGTCTGAGATATGTCTATAGTGCAGGAGTAATATCCGGCACCTTCAAGGAGGTTTACCACCTTATCATCCTTTACATACACCTTTTCCATAGTACTGCTGCTGCCCTTGTTTACATCCCAGTATAGTCCTTGCTCAAGCTTATCAAGCATGTCAAGGAATTTGGAGGTAATATTTGTATTATCGTCATTATCGTCATAATCACCCTGATTAAATTCTGTTCTTGTATTTACGGGCCCGATGTATTTGGAGCGTGTAATAGCCTCCAAATTTGAAGGGTCTTTTTTATAAGCCCTTACTTTTATATAGTATTTGGTGTTTGGCTTTAAAGGTTTGTGTTCCTTTGTTCCGTTTGGTAAAGTTACCTCCGCGTATTTTATTCTGGCGGTGTAGGTATAGTATTCCGTGCCAAGGTTGTTGAAGGTTTTTTCTATATAATAAGGGTATGTGTGCCTTGTTATATCAATGTACTGTTCCAAATCAGAATTACTGAGTACTTTATAATCTGTGTCATCTTCGGTTTTTATTGCAATCTCATACCCTGAAAAATCATCAACTTCTATACCCTGCCACTTTACTTCTATCTGGTAATAATCGTTTCGTGTTGACTGTGTTATATTGCTCAATACTGCATTGTCAATTGTCCTGACAACCTGTATGTTGTACTGTGTATTAGATTTGAGTTTGTAAAGCTTTCCATAGTACACACTGCCGTCTTTTACTATGTTGTACTGTGCCTTTGTAAGCTGGGTATAGTTTTTATCGCTGGAAGCTTTTATTTTTATGCTATAGCTATCTGCTGTTGTTTGAGGGTTTGTGTCAAACCAGTTAAAGCTCAGTTCACAGTCATTTATGGCTTGTAGCATGGTAGGACTTTCTATCAACGATGTAGTTACAGGTATGGATATCCATACACTTGACTTTGATTTATTTGCCTCAACTACCTCAGCTCTTAAACTGAAATAGTAAACCCTGTTTGGATATAACCATGTATTAATGGTATATCTGCATTTCTTGGTCTTATTATCGTAAACTAGGTTAGGCGGAATTGGTGAAGCTTTTGGGTCAAGGGTTAGTTTTTGGGAGTTGCCGTCTATATTCCTGTCCTTATCACCAAATGCAGCTATATAGCTGATGTACGTAGAATCCTCCAATATAGAGGGATCTGTATCGGGTGTATCCAATGGAACCTTTCTGGCTGTCGAGATAAGGTTGTATGATGCCGCATTTTCCTTGACAGTCCACTCAAATGTTACTGAATGTCCTGTAACCATTGGATTTCCGTTTTTATCCAAGGCTATTGCAAAATCAGACGGAGCCACCGGTTTCTTTGCATTGTCATCCGGCTTTGTAGGCTCACCTCTTGGAGTTGTCACTGAAAGCAGACTGGTCTGCGTGGACTCCCTGAGCTTTGGAGTCTCATTTTCAAGATTCAATCTTACCTTTATCATAAAGTAATATATCGTATTCGGTGACAAAGAATATCCGAATGAGTTGATATTGTCCGGATCACTGAATTTGTTTATCACCGTATTTATCCATGTTGTATTACCGGATATAACCGGCTTGAACTCAACATCACTGACAGCTTGATTGCTTGATCCTATAAGTTTGAAGGTACTCAGGTCAGACTGTTTGCTCATGTAAAGATCATATATTACAGCGTCATCGGTAGTACTATGGTTGCTTGTATATTTACTCCAGTCGATTTTAAGGTCTTCAAATCTTAATGTAATAATTGCATTTGCAGGTGTTGTTGCTGTTGCAGGATTTATCTTTGTATTAACCAATTGAAAATTGTTAGGAGTAGGTACGTCCCTACTGGTCAGTGAAAGTGTTGTAAAACTCGTAGTTAAAGATTTTTCTGACATCTTTGAACTATCGGTTGTATTACCCTTGTCCACCGGCAGTGTAGTGTAAACCTGCAAATAATAAGTTTTGTTGGGTAACAGAAATTCAGGGTATGCATCCGGGTTATTAATAGGTGAAACTGTCCCGTCTCCCTCAAAACCCTTAAAGATATCCAAACCCTTTATAGTATATTCAAGTTTTGTATTGTCATTAGCATTTTCTTTTATCAGACCTGACTTGGTGCTAACATACTGTATTAGTCTGTATTTAACTGCATAGCTGCCGTAATCTTTACCGTTTGCTGTAAGGGGGTACTTTACGGCAGGATCGAGATCCTTTTGACCTGTACTCAACATAAAATGATAGTAAATATCCTCATCCTTTGTATCCTCCCAGTTAGCCGGCTTATCCCAGACTATTTTAATATCTGAGGTTCTTTCCGTATCGCTGGGTATTATGTCTGCAAGGTTCACTCCTATAACTGAAACACTTTTTGGCACAGGTGTTTTCGAGGTATCATCCAACATCCTATATGGCATAGGTAAGGACATAATTCTGTCATCTACCGATGCAGACCTTACCACAATCCTGTAGTATACTGTATTTCTCGGGTTAATTCCCTGAAGATTTGTTATAGTATACTCTCCGGTGATATTTGTAATTTCCTTAATATTTTTCCAATCACTGTCATCGTCGGAATCGACATTGCTTGTCTGAACAAAGTAGCTAAGTTCAGGCATTGAAACATCTCCAAGGTTAACTGTGTTTATTCTGATTAATATATTGTCCATGGAATCCTTTGTTAATTGGAACCTGACAGGGGTATAAGTATAATTTACTATTCCTGTCAATGGACTTGTAGTAGCTCCCGACAGTGCTTTTGAAACATATTGCCCGTACTGGTCGCATACGAGTGTGTCCATAGTGACAACGTAAATACAACCCGGACGTATTTCCTGATGGGGTAGTACGTAATTTTTATCGGCAGCTGGAATTCCTGAAGGGATTGTTGCACTTCCGTCTTTTATCTGCTGTATTGTTGGAATCAGTGTTTCATCGTCTTTTACACCGAATAGATACAAGGAATATTCCCCTTGTGCATTATCCCATTTTACGTCGGAAACCCTTGTTGTATCCCCGGATACCATTGCAGTATACCCGCTACCGTCATCTTTCATATTTACTATTACATCTGCGAGGTTTGGTTTTGTCTTGCTTGTTTCCATATGGAATTTGTAGTTTATCCTGTCGATTGCAGGAGCTATGTTGCTGAGTATGGTACCTTTTGCAGGTACGAATGCACCTGTTCCATCATAGATAAGCGGAAGTTTCCATGACAGTTTTATTGCAGGATATACTCCTGTTTCCCTGCCTCCTCCGGGATGATCCACATATTGCTGTCTCATCTGCTCAGCATATACAGATACACCTGCAAGATAAAACTTTTTCGCTGAAAAAGATGACGTGGGATTTGTTAAGGAAACATTTATTTCGTATATGTAATCCTTTTTGATATCTGTAAGCAATACAGTACCCATGCCGTCAGTTACATTTATGGTTACTGTCTTGTGCCCCGAGGTTGCGGGTGCCTCATATGTTATTGTTCCCGTTACATTTAGCTGTCCATTCCAGCTTGCTCTAACCGTTCCCGCATTTTCATTAAATGAACTTTGATCTATGGAAAAGTTAAGAATATCAGGTGCTGCATAAACAGGTTGTATCAATCCCGCAAAGTTTGATAATATCAGGCTTAATACAAGTATAGCTGAAACAAATCTTAATTTAGTCTTCATTGTAAAATTACCCCCGCAAGTTAAATACTAGTTTTACATCCTATTTATCGGCATTTTGGCACTATTTACTTATGTATAGGACAAAGTTGTAATGAAAACGTAAAAAAAGACCAACCCAAACGTTTTGTTTGAATTGGTCTTAATTTTTTTGAATAATACAGTTATTCCTCTACGGCTCTTTAGTGAACCGTAATATCAACGAAGGCCTTGACCTTGTATCCTTCTGTACTGTCCCCAACTGCCGCTAACATCAGATGCTGGCTTAGGGCAATGGTTATAGCACTTCCTTCTGTATATTCTGTTCCCGAAACTATGTCGTCATAGCCGGGATGCGTAAATTCATCGTCCTGTACTGCTATAATCCATTTGGTAGCTCCTGTAAAACCTGCAAATGACAGCTTTGTAAAGCTTACAACTCCGTTTTGGGAATCGTATTCTGATAATGTATAGTTTGTAGTTTCCAGAAGTGTTTTCAGCTTATCTGAAGTAAATACGGCTCTTTCATCCTGACCTGATGTGGGCAGTTTTGGCCCTGTTCCATCAGCATCTGCAACGGCGCTAAATACGTATTCTCCTCCTTGGGGCACAGTCTTATTCCTGAGCTTAACAATTATCTTCTGCCCCTTGTTCAAATTAAGATTTGTAAAAGACAGTGTTCTCACGTTAAGTCTCTGAGATGGATTCAAGGTTACCTCTGCACCGTTCCCTATCTTGACTGTGTCAGATTCAAAAGCTGGGAAGCCTTCCGGCAGCCAGAAAGTAACCGTACCATTTTTAAAATCGTCCTTAAAAGTGTAGGTTATTTCAAAGTCTTTTACCGTTGCTGCTTCCCCAGTTACAGGATTTATCTCCATGCTTCCCGGAAGTGTTACATTACCCGGTGTTACATTAACATCTATACGTATTATACCACTGGCAAAACCCGGGTATTGTCCGGTTATGTATATCTTTGCAGCACCGGCTGCTATAGCTGTTACCACACCTTTATCCGTTACGGTGGCAACATTGTTATTTAAGGATACAAACCCCACCGTGCTCTTTTCAGGTGAAACCGATAAGCCTAAGTCTTTATATAAATCAATAGATTTCCCCTCTTGAAGGGTTATACTATCATTGTCTGCATGTGCAACACCAATATTTACACTCGGCAGAAAAGGATCATTTGGGTCAGAACCGGGTATATATTTATATGAATAAAATGCTGGCGTAACGCCCATTTTAACATAATTTGCATAGGAATATGCACTATTAATCTTACCATAACCAGTTATTTCAGCATCTGCCATAATGACAAGACTTCCAATATATGAACCGCTCATCATATAAATATATGAGCCTTGGGAATTTGTATCCAACACCAAAGAATTTATGGTTCCCTTTTTAAAGGAAAATTCAGTGGTACTTTCAATGTTAGCAGTACTGATTTCAGTTGAGCCGTCTACGGTTATTTTATTTCCCTTAGCATTGTTTAAAATATTCAGGGTCGTAACCTTTCCTCCCAAGAATTCAAGCTGTTGCTTGGTTACTTCTGCAGATACAGTCTTAACCGTTCCTGACATAAGTGAAAAAATTCCCTGAGTGTCCTTGGTTATGCTTACATTTTCGGCATTACCGTTCAGCTTAATATTTATATTACTGTTATCTGTAGTTATACTTTTAAAATCACCAATTAACGTGGCATTTTGACCATCAAAGGCTCCATGCATTGCCGTAATATCTGAGAATCCGTCTCCGCCCGTCAGGTATCCTTCTTCAATTGTACATCCGGACTTCAAATATGTCTTTTTAATGGCCGTGCTACCTACAACCCTTATATATACGTTACCTGCACTTTTTTCAACTATTAGATTTCCGCCTATCTGAGAATTTTTAATAATTATCCCGTTAGGGCCTCCTCCTCGTATTATAAGCCTTCCAGATAGTTTTACGCTTTCCAGAGTAACAACTCCGTCACCTACACCTTCACCGATAACCAAGTCTCCTGCTATGGAAATACCTCTTAGAGTAACAGCTCCTACACTAATAAACATATTGCCCGCTGCATTAGTGCTTATAGTCCCTGATTTAAGGGCAAGCTGGCCAATACATTTATCCAGTAATACTAGAGCATCTTTTAGCTTTAGAACTCCCGTAGGTGCATATCTCCCGGAAGCAACCTCTGTAAGCCCTCCCTTTTCTATTACCGCTGCCAAATCATTCAACTGTTGCTGATCAAGAGCCTTACCGTCAGTTATTTTGCTGAGTAGTTTTTCATTTTTAAGTTCAAGACCGAAAGCATATGCAACCATCTCTGCGGATTCAACCCTGGTTATGTAAGAGAAGGGATACAATTTTGTATTTTTCTTGTTTGAAATATATCCGGCAGCAATCGCCTTTGCTACTTCCTGCCCATACCACGAATTCTCGGATACATCTGTAAAATTTATATCAGCCTTTTTTGTTGACTTTAATATAGCGTTAAGCATGATAATAAAGTCTATTTTCTCAACAGGCTTATTAAGATCCAAACTAGAGTAACTCTTGTCAACTACACCGTAGTTTTTCCACTTGCTGAGTAATGAGGCTGTGTAGTTAGAATATGATGTCCCCGTTGCTGCAAATGCAGACAGAGGAATAACCAGAAAACATATTACTGCAAGCATTAGTGATATTTTATTTACATATCGTTTCATTAACTTGCTCCCTCTCTTTTTATTGATTATCCTGATTGTATATTAATCCCTTATAGACCATAAGTGCAGCTTCTGCTCTTGTTACATTATTAGCTGGCTGCAAATAGACTTTTCCGTCTATTTTTCTGCCCGAAATAATTCCCGCTCCGCATACAGCTGATATATTTCTTAAAGATGATTCTAAAATTGACTTAAAATCCGCAAACTGCTTCAAACTACTGCTATCTTTTTGAGGTAGCGGAGTACCCTTTATTTTTAAAGCCAAAGCCAGCATTACTGCTGCTTGTTCTCTTGTTATTAGCTTATCCGGGTAAATCTTGTTATTTTTGTCCCGACTTATTACACCAAAATATTCTGCTGCCATGATTTCCTTATAGTACTTATGCTTTGCAGTAACATCGGCAAACCTTCCTGCTACAGTTTTTCCCAAACCAAGACTTCTAACAAGTATAGCACAGTATTCACCTCTGGTAATTGCCTGTTTAGGGTTGAATTTGCTGTTGTTGGTATCGAACACATTTCTGCTTGCAAGGTTATTGATTGCTTCCATTGCCCAGCTGACTGTACCCAAATCAGTATATGTGTTAGTTTCCAAAGTAACCGTAGCAACCTCATTTGAAGGATTACTCTGTACTAATCCCTTTACTGCTCTGATTCTGTATTTCATAGTTTGACCTGGTATTGCATCATGATATATGAAATTAGTTACATTTGATCCAACTCTTCCTATTTCTCTGAATAAATAAAGCTGTTTTGCCTCGATAATAAATCCTTCCTCACTGGATGAATTGTCCTTCCACGTCAGTTTTACATCGCTAGTTGACATAACAGACACCTGCAAATTACTCGGCACTTCCGGAGAATCCATGGATAATTGTACCTCATTACTGTAGCTGACAGCAGTTGACCTGTCATAGGCCTTAATCCTATAAAACGTCGGCTCTGTGCTGCTGATCCATTTATCATTATACTTGGTTGTATTGGGCTCTAGTTGTGAAATCTGATACCACTGTGATAGCAAACCAATTTTTTTCTCTACTATAAACCCTGCCTCCATACTGCTGGTATCATCCCAAGTAAGCTCAACCTCCGTTTTGCTTATTATATTAAAGGACAAGTTTGCAGGTGCACTAAGTGGAACAGTTAAAGCGCTGGTTTCATTTGAGAAATCAGAATACACTTCATTATCGTTAATTTTCGCCCTGACCTTGTAGGAATAGTTTGTTTGCGAAGAAACATTTAAATCTGTGTAACTGCTTGCGTTTCTGCCCATTGTATCGTATAAAGTAAAATCTGTTTCAGTAGAAGCCTTTCTCCAAATTTCAAAACCAGTTTCATTTGTAGTTAAGTCCTGCCAGGACAGGTTAATTTTTTTCCCGTCCACACTAGCAGCTGTAAGCCATGACGGTGGCTTGAGATATGTACTGGATACATTCAGAACATCTGAATACTCGGAGTTTGTAACACCTGTTAATGCCTTAATCCTATAACTGTATATGGAATTTTCTTGTGCCACGTTATCAATGTAACTGGTGGTATTCTGAGGCACTACTGCAATTTCAACGAAAGCACCTTCGTTTGATGCTCTCCTTTCAAGGATATATGCGGTCTCAAAAGATACATCCTGCCATTTAAGCTGTATTTTATAGCCTGACAGAGCAAAGCCTGATAGGTTTGACGGTCTAGGTAGCATGGAAACCGCACTACTTCCATCGTATTCATCAGGATAAGCGTAAGATTTTATATATTCGGTTGAATATGACCTAACCTTATAATAATATTTTGTGCCAGCTGCAATTGCTTTATCACTGTAGGTATTCTGACCTGCTGGAACTCTACCTACTTCTGACCAGGAGGTGGAGCCTTCCATTCTTCTCTCTATTATGGTATTACTTATCTTGCCTTCAGGATAAGTCCATTTTAAATCTATCTGATTTGATGAAACTGTTGTAGGCGTCAGGGAATCAGGCTTTAGTATTTCATCTGTACGAATTGAGATTTCATCGCTGTACACATATGTTGTATAAGTTGAATCCATAACTTTTACTCTATAAGTATAAACATGCCCTGGCTGAACAGCACTGTCCGTAAATGTTGTAAGATTTGCGGCAGTGTAAGAGACGGTTGAAAATATCCCTCCATCCACACTGCGCTCAAGATAATAATTTATTTCATTTGTTAAATAGTCGTTCCAATTGAGGGTAACCACGTTTATACTATGTATCAATGCAGTAATATTTGATTTGACAGTAGCGGCAGCAGTATAAAACATGGCAAAGCTCTGCATTAATATTGCTATTGCCAGCATTATTGCTAACTTAGAAATGTGTTTAAATCTGTGATATTTTTTTCCCCTGTTAGAAATCAAAGCATATACCCCCAAAAATTTCTTTTATTATACTTTATCGGCAATTATGAGGATAGATTTTATAAGGTTGTACATTTTGTAATGTTATTGTCATATTGAGACGTAAAAAAGCTGTACACCAATTACTTAGTGTACAGCTTTTTATTAGCTTTTTTTATTCCGCTGCAAATGTTACTGCAATACGTTTACTTTCACGTTTGCCTGAGTTGGTAACTGTGAAGTAGATGCTTCCACTTGTCTGCCCAAGCTGCGCTATTGTAATCACTACCTGTGACTGAGTAGCTGCTACTGTTGAAGTACCAATAACTCTTCCGTCTTCTGCCAGATCATATATATTGACTATATCTCCTGCTGTTAAACCATATACAACAACCATATCGTTTCCTGTATTGTTGATGGTCAACACTTTATCTCCATTAGGGTCCGCAGTTATTGCTTCAGCTATATATGCTACTTCTGTTCTTGTACTTTCCAGTTTGCCTGCACTTGTTACGGTTACAAATACCTTTCCTGCTTCTGTTCCCAACTGAGTTATGCTAACTACGGCTTCTGTTTTTCCTGTTGCTACTGTTGCTGTTCCTAATGCTGTAGTTACTGTTCCATCTTTGTATACCTTTACTATATCTCCTGCTACGAGACCGGTTACAACTACTGTATCTGCTTTTCCTGCGTTATTTGTTACTGTTACCGCATCAGCTTCTACTGCATCTGTTACTGCTTCGGCTTCGTATGCCTTTTCCACTCTTGTACTTTCCTTCTTACCTGAAGATGTTACTGTTACAAATACACTTCCTTCTGCTACTCCCAGCTGTTGAATTGTAACTGTAGCTTCTGTTGCTGTTGATCCTACTGTTGCTGTTCCCAATGCTGTAGTTGCTGTTCCGTCCTTGTATACCTTTACTATATCTCCTGCTGCAAGTCCGGTTACCTTTACTGTATCTGCTTTTCCTGTTACATTATTTGTTACTGTTATGTTTTCTGCTACAGCTGCAGTACTTGTTGCTTCTTCGGTATATGCTACTTCTGTTCTTGTGCTTTCAAGTTTGCCTGCACTTGTTACAGTTACATATACCTTTCCTGCTTCTGTTCCCAACTGAGTTATACTTACTGCAGCTTCTGTTTTTCCTGTTGCTACTGTTGCTGTTCCTAATGTTGTAGTTACTGTTCCATCTT
>JAEWCZ010000092.1 GCA_023390335.1 Bacillota bacterium
TGCATACGGACTATAAAATAACAGACTCCTTTGATGACATCCGGAAAATTGAATATTTTGAGTGTATTTTAAAAATCGCTAAAAATCAGGCAAAGGATAAATCAAATAAAGCACTTTTGACATTAACCGGAAACAATGCCTCTGTACTTTCCCAGAGGCTGCATGTCACCCTTACAGATTACTCCGATATTTCTAAATTCACCTTTAAACACTTAGCAGTCTTTCTTACATTTTTATTTTTAACGGCATCTTCTTTTTTATTTGTATTTGAACCTTACTCCATATCTCCTTATGACGAATCAACAACCTTTGAATTAAATGAACAAAATGCTTATTTAGTGGTAAATACTGACGGAGGCTATGATTTGTATTATAAAAAGAACTACTTTGTTACTGTTCATGAAATCGAGAACTCTTATTCAGGCTTACATATTTACAATAACATAAACGAGGTAAAAAATAATGAGAAAAACAAATAAGAAGATATTACTTTTGTTAATGCTTGCCTGCTTCTGCATTAATATGCCTATGACTGCCAAAGCTGCTGTCATCGAGGAGAATATGGATTCTTCCCCTTGCCAGTTACCAATGGTAAGCGGGCAGCAAAGCTTGGATACCATTATATCACCTTTATCTGACATTATTGACTGGCGTTATAAACGGGAAAATAATCAGCTATACAAACGCCAATATAATTATACGAAAAAGCAGTGGATTGGCGAATGGGAGCTATGCCGATGATATAAGCGAGTAAAAATTAATCTGGTATAAAAGCAAAGGTAACTGGCAAATTTATGGTGTACTCTTGACGGGGATACACTATAAATCTGCCAGTTATCTTTTTACACTTATTACAGAGTACTCTATTCTACCGATTTGAGTGCTCTAACATAATCAGCTTTATTATTCTGACGAGCACCACTTAGTTTATATGGACTTTAGCCTAAGGCTTTAATGGAAATAAGGCATGTATATACATGAATTTCGTTTTGGATCTCTTTGATTTATTTATTTCAAACATCTCATGTTCTGGTTCTATAAATACCTTTTCAAATATAAGCGTTTTTGATTGTGTATTTCAATACATCTCATGTTCTGGTTCTATTCCTTTTACTGTTCCAATTTGTGCCGATGTAAATAATTTCAATACAACTCATGTTCTGGTTCTATTTATGGTAAGCTTGAATTGGAGATGTAACAAATGGCATTTCAATACATCTCATGTTCTAGTTCTATGAAAACCTTAACACCTTAGGCGGCAATAACTGAAATATTTCAATACATCTCATGTTCTGGTTCTATCAGGGATATCATTTTTGAGTTCCAGCGACTAAAGCTATTTCATTACATCTCATGTTCTGGTTCTATGAGAGGTTAAGAACAGACACAAAGTTCTTAAGAGGATTTCAATACATCTCATGTTCTGGTTCTATTCAGTTTAATATAGAAGCCCATACCGATACTTTTGAATTTCAATACATCTCATGTTCTGGTTCTATATCAGTATTTAGTTGTTGGAATAACTCGAACAGAAAATTTCAATACATCTCATGTTCTGGTTCTATTAAATCACCAGCTATTTTGAAAGCATGTATTTGTCAATTTCAATACATCTCATGTTCTGGTTCTATCAATATAACGGGAATTGTGCTATGACAGTCCCCAATTTCAATACATCTCATGTTCTGGTTCTATTAGAAAATCCAGAAACCGGATATCTTATATCTACACATTTCAATACATCTCATGTTCTGGTTCTATATAGTTTATACGGTTTTGCAGTTGACATTATCATATTTCAATACATCTCATGTTCTGGTTCTATATAAAGGGTTCCGATATGCTGGTTGCGAAATAACATTTCAATACATCTCATGTTCTGGTTCTATGCATATATGAAACCGTCTTTATCAGCTCCATAATAATTTCAATACATCTCATGTTCTGGTTCTATAATAATACTCTAACGGTTACATTAGTGCTTGGTGAATTTCAATACATCTCATGTTCTGGTTCTATTCGAGGCTAAGTATATTGGAAAAGACCTCTTAGTAGGATTTCAATACATCTCATGTTCTGGTTCTATCTTCATGGCTTCTTTAATGATATTGTACTGTTTGGGATTTTAATACATCTCATGTTCTGGTTCTATTATTTCGCTAGGGCAGTTAATGGTACTGGATATAAATTTCAATACATCTCATGTTCTGGTTCTATGAAAAATATCCGGTATTTATTGAATTAGATGAAGAAATTTCAATACATCTCATGTTCTGGTTCTATAATGAATTAAAGGAAATGTTAGAAGGTTTTAAGACATTTCAATACATCTCATGTTCTGGTTCTATTCGCACGGCTTTGCCCAGTCACAACCATTATCATCCATTTCAATACATCTCATGTTCTGGTTCTATATGATTATGTTTGTTCTTGGTATGATTGGGCGAAAGGTATTTCAATACATCTCATGTTCTGGTTCTATGTAAATATCCGTCTATATGTTCAATGCTTCCACTATTTCAATACATCTCATGTTCTGGTTCTATCTTGGGCCGATGCAATGGAGCATTGCACAGAAGATAATTTCAATACATCTCATGTTCTGGTTCTATAAAAAAAGAATTAGAAGAAACAATTTCGTCTTATGCATTTCAATACATCTCATGTTCTGGTTCTATCGGCTATAATCGTTATTTTACTGTATTTTATTCTGGATTTCAATACATCTCATGTTCTGGTTCTATATTGAATCATTAGCACTTAGGAACTCAAATTTAAAATTTCAATACATCTCATGTTCTGGTTCTATTCACGCTCCTTTTAACCTATTATCCACTAACCAATAATTTCAATACATCTCATGTTCTGGTTCTATATATAACTCCTTCCCGGTTATCCTAACCATTCAAATTTCAATACATCTCATGTTCTGGTTCTATCAGCATGCTAAGATAATCTAGAGGTGTATTTATGTAATTTCAATACATCTCATGTTCTGGTTCTATTAGAACAAATATATAGCTCACTACCTCTTTTTGTTTATTTCAATACATCTCATGTTCTGGTTCTATTAAATAATCTGGATATCGCAAATCATTCAAGCGAATTTCAATACATCTCATGTTCTGGTTCTATCAGGTCGACATATTGCTTTGTACCATCATCCAGGGATTTCAATACATCTCATGTTCTGGTTCTATTATTACTACCTATTGTGACTTGTCCAGATTCAACATTTCAATACATCTCATGTTCTGGTTCTATCCTTATCTCCCGCCGTTATAGCAGTAGAAAGAGTTTGATTTCAATACATCTCATGTTCTGGTTCTATATAAAACGATTTGAGAAATCGAGATTTGATTTATGATATTTCAATACATCTCATGTTCTGGTTCTATGACATATTGTCTTTCTTTCTAACCTCAACAACTCATTTCAATACATCTCATGTTCTGGTTCTATTGATAAGGCTTGGCATATGGATTTTGAGGATGAAGAATTTCAATACATCTCATGTTCTGGTTCTATTTCTTAGTTATGTACATCTGGTTTCCTCCTTTCAATTTCAATACATCTCATGTTCTGGTTCTATCCCCGCGAACGGATCTAAGACTAAATCACCTTTGTTATTTCAATACATCTCATGTTCTGGTTCTATTTTTTTCTTTACCTGACCTGTAATCTTGGTTTCCGCATTTCAATACTTCTCATGTTCTGGTTCTATCTTTTTTGATTGAAAGATGGTGGGTTATGGATGAATTTCAATACATCTCATGTTCTGGTTCTATATTAAGCATTTATTTTTAGATTAGGAGGTTTGATTGATTTCAATACATCTCATGTTCTGGTTCTATAAATTTTAAACGTTCTAGCAGACGTTCAAAAAATAATTTCAATACATCTCATGTTCTGGTTCTATGCCATAGACGGAATAAGCGACCTTCCTACTGCCCAATTTCAATACATCTCATGTTCTGGTTCTATTTTGCACCGGTAGCCAATAATTACTGGAAACAGCAATTTCAATACATCTCATGTTCTGGTTCTATAAATAATCCAGAAGGGACAAGATAGGGGGATAAAAAATTTCAATACATCTCATGTTCTGGTTCTATAAAATGGGATGGTATCCGATGCATAGCTTATCTAATTTCAATACATCTCATGTTCTGGTTCTATGAATAAGAAAGGAAGTCCAGACAGGACAGAAGAAGATTTCAATACATCTCATGTTCTGGTTCTATGTTAAATCGTAATTATCCATAACGTCATATTGTAATTTCAATACATCTCATGTTCTGGTTCTATTTGGTGAGGTTGTAAGTACCATAAAGGGTGTTTCAAAATTTCAATACATCTCATGTTCTGGTTCTATACTTCTGCCATACTTATAGCAGTAGGGTATAAAAATTTCAATACATCTCATGTTCTGGTTCTATACACCAAATTTAACAAAAGCAATAACAGGAGAATCATTTCAATACATCTCATGTTCTGGTTCTATACCAATGCCATCCAGAAACAACCGAGCTATCTAGGATTTCAATACATCTCATGTTCTGGTTCTATATCAATGAATCCAACGGCAAACTTATCTGCTGCCATTTCAATACATCTCATGTTCTGGTTCTATCGAATGTGCATGACGATTCGGGAATGGAAAGTACATTTCAATACATCTCATGTTCTGGTTCTATCTTGATGAAGTCCAGAAAGAGCAGAAGGAAACAACATTTCAATACATCTCATGTTCTGGTTCTATCAGCACTCTTTCCCGTACCCCTCACATGATACCGATTTCAATACATCTCATGTTCTGGTTCTATCTGAATGGGATTATGACAAAGTTCAAGTGAACTGATTTCAATACATCTCATGTTCTGGTTCTATCAGTTGGAAATGTTTTTATAACAAACAAACATGAATTTCAATACATCTCATGTTCTGGTTCTATATGTAAATTATTCCTCCGAAAATGTGTATCTGAAATTTCAATACATCTCATGTTCTGGTTCTATTTTAAAAGGCTATACGAAAATATCGGATATCAAGCTATTTCAATACATCTCATGTTCTGGTTCTATATAAATTCTAAGGCGTGTTTATAACTGTATTTAAATATTTCAATACATCTCATGTTCTGGTTCTATTAAACCATATTGAAAATATGAAGCAAGGAACAATATTTCAATACATCTCATGTTCTGGTTCTATCTGTTAACATTACAACGTGTAACTGGTCTTTTGGTGATTTCAATACATCTCATGTTCTGGTTCTATCCGCTTATCTACTGCATTTACAAATATAGATTACTCTTATTTATTAGTAAATTCAATACTTATTTCAAATTTTACCAGGCAGTGGCACTTTTTTGTTAAAACCAAGAAACCCTTATATTTAGCGGATTACCTTTGCATTATCATTTTTCACCTGGTAAATATAAAAATTTATATATCATTAAGTTATTATGTTATGATACAAGAATGTACTCGCTTCTCAGGCTTTGTGGGCCTTTTAGATATGTGAAAGTTGTGTATTTCATATTCTATAAAATTATATCCTCACCTGTTTTTTATTTGGCGAGCCTAAAATATCTTAACCAAAAACAATATCATTCATTAATTTTATAATACATATAAAATCCTCTTCTTTATTAATTATGTTATTTAACTCATTCTTTAATTTGATTAATTTTGAAGGTATCATTTCACCTCTAAAAACAGAATACTTAAAAATGGGATAAATACTTTTTACACAATTTAAAACTGCACTCGCTTCTCATTTACATCATAAAATAGAAATGGATAATTATAATTTATGTTTTTCTTATTCCCTGCCATTACATCCCCTCCTTAACAGAGAAAGGTTCAAATTCTTTTCCTTCCATTAAATATTTTATTAATTTATAGCAATCCAACTTAATCGCAGTACGATAGCTTACTTTATATATTTTCTGACTTTCAGTCCTTCTCCGCCTCTATGGCCTCATTTCGGCCTGGTCATCAACAGTGTCCTCACTGTAAGTCAACCGGGAACTGTACTTTCCACGCTTCTTATGAACGAAACCTTCTTTCTTTGAAAACGGAAAAGTAGTCTTTCGTCGGCTCGTCATTCTCCGGGTCATCTGTCTTACCTGCAATCGTACACATGCCATCCTTCCGGATGTCATCATCTCCAATGAAACTAGCGATACTATCGCCGTGGCACAGTTTAAAGTGCCCTCATTGCTCCCGTTATCCAGGAGCTTTTTCCGGATGCCTCAAAAATGGCTTTATTATAAATTTGTAACCAAAGAACCCCTGAAAAGACCAGATGGCACTACCTTTCAGTATACACCCAACTCTGCGGAGAACCACGATTAAATCATCTCCATTCTGGGAGAAGGTGTTATCTCCGCCATCCACGGGTTCAGCCAGGGAAATCCCAGACACATTGATAACCTGATGACCGATGCTCTAATCCTAGGTTCATAACTGGAGAGAGAAACACTGGATACCGAGATTATGTCGGCAGTAACCAACCAATCCTTTTACTAAAAATCGAATTTTTCTCATCCCCAAAGGCTGTGGTGCTTGCATCATAGCCTTATGAAAAAGAATGGTAAACCGAATCCTTTTCATAAGACTATGAGAAGCTGTCGTTTACCATTAGCAGTGCGTCGTGCAGACTGATGTGTGTCGTTTTTGGTATCAAGAATGGAAAGAATAAATTGTCGTTCATGCCAATATTAAAGTTTGATATGGTTCTATCAAGCTTGGAATTATTATCAGCACTCAGTACCCAAAATTTCAATACATCTCATGTTTTGGTTCTATAAATACCCATTTTGATATTAATACAGCAAATTTCGGATTTCAATACATCTCATGTTTTGGTTCTATATATACATGGCAGCACTTAGAGCAATACACCTGGGAATTTCAATACATTTCATGTTTTGGTTCTATTCAAATCAAAGTTGAACTGATTATTGCCAAGTATATTTCAATACATCTCATGTTTTGGTTCTATGGAGAAACATATAACAATCGGGCGTTTACCCAGTAATTTCAATACATCTCATGTTTTGGTTCTATTTTCCCACAAGGAATATATCTGGTATCTCGTAATATATTTCAATACATCTCATGTTTTGGTTCTATTAGTCACAAAATCAGGGTATTCGCAAAGCCTTGGATTATTTCAAAACATCTCATGTTTTGGTTCTATTCAAAGAGCTGCATTAGAGAGGTTACAAATACCTCAATTTCAATACATCTCATGTTTTGGTTCTATAAAACAGTCTATAATTGATAAAGCAGTACAAACCGGATTTCAATACATCTCATGTTTTGGTTCTATATATATGAAGTGTCTTCAAAAGCGTTTATTGATATAATTTCAATACATCTCATGTTTTGGTTCTATACTTAAACCCTTACCATCTGCAATATTTGCTTAATTTCAATACATCTCATGTTTTGGTTCTATATCTTGAGGGGCAGCAAGGGTAGGGTCAAACAATGGCGCGGTATTACCGGTTCCATTGTCTGCCACCTCAAACCGTGCATGAGGTTCTCCCTCACACGGCTTTCCGATAATCTTCTTCCTAACGCATTCAAAGAGCATGACAGTATCTATCTTTGTTTCCTTTATAGAAGAATTCAATACCGCTTTTTCTATACCACCATCTGAAATCAACCAGGACTTTATCCCTGTATTTCTTTTGCTTTCGCCTGTAGTATTTCCGTCTCCAAAGTTTCATCCACATATATTCATCTAACTGAATAAATCTCTTCGTCGAATTTCCATGCTCAAAGTAATTACGCCATCCCCTAATAAGCGGATTTAGACGTTGTATTTTACTATCTAAACTTTCATAGGCTGACTTTCTACAAGTTATTTCCCTGATAGCATCCTTCACTTTGCACAGAGCTTTAGCACTGCGCATCATATACGGAAGCATTCTTTTCGACTTTGGACTTTTAAATTTTTGATATCGAAAACCCAGAAAATCAAAACTTTCATAGTTCATATCAACTATCTTTGTCTTCTTTGGATTAAGCGTCAGTTTCAGTTTTTCCATCACATGTCTTAAATGACTATAGGCTAATTCCGCATCTTTCTTGGTTCGACAGATGATTACCGCATCATCTGCATATCTTACGATTTCTCCAAGACCTTCATGATTATTCCAATAAGAATCCAATACATGAAGATAAATGTTGGCTAGCAAAGGACTAATTACTCCCCCTTGTGGGGAACCTATTTCCGTTTTGCTATACTTACCGTTTTCAATAACTCCAGCCTGTAGCCATAATCGACATAGCTTAAGAATTCTTCTGTCACTAATTCTTCTTTTCAGCAAACTTAGTAAGATTTCATGATTGATGTTGTCAAAATATCCTTGGATATCCGCATCGACTACATACCAGTTTTTATACAATGATTTCTTCACTCTTTCCGTTGCCTGTTTTGCATCTCTTTTTGGACGAAATCCATAGGAGACATCTACAAAGTTCGCTTCGAAAATAGGTTCAATCACTATTTTACAAGCCTGTTGAATAATTCTGTCTTTAATGACTGGTATCCCTAAAGGTCGTTGTTTACCGTCTGGCTTTGGAATGTAGACTCTTTTAACTGGTAAAGGTTTATATTTCCCATTGACCAAATCTTCTTGAATATCAAACAGGTATTCTTCGACTCCATACTCCTCAATCATTTCAAAGGTTATGCCATCAATACCAGCACTTCCCTTGTTTTTCCTTACCTCTTTCCATGCCCGCCACAAGATATCCAGGCGATAGACACGGTCATACAACGCATGAAATCTGCGCTGCTTATTCTTTTTGGCTGCTAGGTATAGATTACGTTGAAGTTGTCGTGATTTTTCTATTGAGTGTTGTTGTCCTTTATCAGGCATGCACTATCCCTTACCTTCCCGTTAACCATGATTAAAGCAGAGCCCCTTTTCTCCCACTGTTTGTGTTATCAGTGGTTCGTAGATACTATGGACTCCTCCGACTCCTCATACCGCTTCTTCAAGAATTTCGTGTGTACACTTATATCCCGAATTACATGTTTATGGAGCATGACGATATGAGGTCTCTTCTGTTCCGTCATCACCTGTCTTAACATTCCGTTTCCTCTACACCGAAGGGTTCTTCAACGTTGCTTTTCCAGTATCTTCACGTCTTCCATGGTCTTCGTCAGAAAGTCAATGACTCGACTCCCTCTTGCCCTCTTTCGAGGTCTAAGGTAACGATGCTACAGAATTCACTTAATGTTACGGACTGTTAATTTGCACCCATTTCACATAGGCATACCTCGCTTCAGCACAATCAGTCACCCAAGAGCACTGGAGGCTTGCTACAAGGCTCACTGGCGATTACCTTGACCGGACTTTCACCGGCAAGCTGATGACAGCTTTCAGAACACACAACTTTCATGACTTAATTTCAATACATCTCATGTTTTGGTTCTATAGTGTTTGCTAGCATATATATTTGCACGTTATCTCATTTCAATACATCTCATGTTTTGGTTCTATTGATACAGATCCTTTTATCATGCCGGCAAGGAAAATTTCAATACATCTCATGTTTTGGTTCTATCAAGTCAATGTGGATTTGGGGCTAGATGGCATAGCATTTCAATACATCTCATGTTTTGGTTCTATCTTGAAGAGGAGGTTGATAGTAAATATTATTTACCATTTCAATACATCTCATGTTTTGGTTCTATATTAGTTCTCTTCGTTTCATAGTATTTCCTCCTTAATTTCAATACATCTCATGTTTTGGTTCTATAGTGTCACTTGTTAATTCATTACCACTGAAATCCTCATTTCAATACATCTCATGTTTTGATTCTATTTAGTCTATACTAGTCAGCCACTTATTAACAGGGAATTTCAATACATCTCATGTTTTGGTTCTATTGTCATGTATCAATTATTAGCATGACAGGCACATATATTTCAATACATCTCATGTTTTGGTTCTATAAATAGCGGGTCAACTAGCTAAAGATGTCTATGAATTTCAATACATCTCATGTTTTGGTTCTATGAGGCCGTGGTAAGAATTTGTGAGTTCTGTCGGACATTTCAATACATCTCATGTTTTGGTTCTATATTAGCCAGTGTCATAAGCTTGCCAAGCAATATATATTTCAATACATCTCATGTTTTGGTTCTATCTAAAGAAGCAACTGTAATTCTTAATGGAACAGACAAATTTCAATACATCTCATGTTTTGGTTCTATAAATAACATAACTCTAAAAGGAAATTATATCTACAGATTTCAATACATCTCATGTTTTGGTTCTATCTGCACCGTTGTCCCTTACTGTTACATTTTTATAATTTCAATACATCTCATGTTTTGGTTCTATTTCAATCTCCCATTCACCATTTAATTTTGCAATTGAATTTCAATACATCTCATGTTTTGGCTCTATAATATCAGGAGCACAAAGAAATTCAGAGAAAAATTATTTCAATACATCTCATGTTTTGGTTCTATATTTTCTACAAATTCCATAGCATGATTTGCTTTTGCATTTCAATACATCTCATGTTTTGGTTCTATTTTGCACCAAAAACGGATGTTTCAGTAGTTCCCATATTTCAATACATCTCATGTTTTGGTTCTATTTTAAATCTTCTACATTAAAGCACATTCCAACAGCAATTTCAATACATCTCATGTTTTGGTTCTATCCATACCGCCGCAGAACCCAATCTTACAATCCAGCATTTCAATACATCTCATGTTTTGGTTCTATCCAGTCCTTAAGCAACAAGGGACTCCTCTTGGATAAATTTCAATACATCTCATGTTTTGGTTCTATAGGATATGGAATTTGATTTCTTCATCCCTGGTAAATTTCAATACATCTCATGTTTTGGTTCTATCATCATCTGCGGCAGCCGGTACAGTGCAGTTAATTATTTCAATACATCTCATGTTTTGGTTCTATATGTTATACTGATTCTTATTTATTCTGGGAATGGTATTTCAATACATCTCATGTTTTGGTTCTATGCGTAAGTACAGATAAGCAAGAGGAGCTTTCTCCATTTCAATACATCTCATGTTTTGGTTCTATTTTCAATTATTCGGAAATTGATTCTGAGGATAAATTTCAATACATCTCATGTTTTGGTTCTATTATTATACAAATCATTTAACTCAGCATAATAAGATATTTCAATACATCTCATGTTTTGGTTCTATATACTGCCAGGAAAAATTAATTATGCAAAATTGTTATTTCAATACATCTCATGTTTTGGTTCTATTACTGCCATAACTTCACGCTCTGCCTGTATTTCTATTTCAATACATCTCATGTTTTGGTTCTATCATCTTGCACATCTGATGTCATAGATTTGGCAGAATTTCAATACATCTCATGTTTTGGTTCTATATATTAATGATTCTGCAAGTACTGATTCTAATAGACATTTCAATACATCTCATGTTTTGGTTCTATAAATATGCTGTGGTAAGAGTTGAACTGATTTCAACATTTCAATACATCTCATGTTTTGGTTCTATATTGAATGTCAAATAAAACAGAAATCATAATATACCATTTCAATACATCTCATGTTTTGGTTCTATCCACAGATTCACTTGAGAAGTGTACCGGGTTAACATTTCAATACATCTCATGTTTTGGTTCTATAAGAGGAACAGATAGCCTTAAATTTTGACTATACATTTCAATACATCTCATGTTTTGGTTCTATTGATAAAGCTGACTGGTAATAGTTACTGGATATACTATTTCAATACATCTCATGTTTTGGTTCTATCGGTAAATTCCAATTACTTCACTTCCTTGTCCGGATTTCAATACATCTCATGTTTTGGTTCTATTAATTCAATTATAGCTCAAACTTTGCAGCAACACAATTTCAATACATCTCATGTTTTGGTTCTATTCCTTTCTTATTCATAGGCCACCCAGGTAAAGGATTTCAATACATCTCATGTTTTGGTTCTATAGAAGTATTCAACGAACTTGCAAAGCCTTTTCAGTAATTTCAATACATCTCATGTTTTGGTTCTATAGACGGTGAAAGCACTGTTAAAAATAAGACTACAAGATTTCAATACATCTCATGTTTTGGTTCTATAATGTTTCAACTTTATCTCTCACGGTGACCATGTCATTTCAATACATCTCATGTTTTGGTTCTATTGGTTTAAAAGTAGTCGCATGTATTAACAGTAAGTGATTTCAATACATCTCATGTTTTGGTTCTATAGGTAATTTCTTACCACCTCACCAACTTCATTATCTATTTCAATACATCTCATGTTTTGGTTCTATCAAATATTATGGAAATTACACTTAATTCACCTACATTTCAATACATCTCATGTTTTGGTTCTATTATTCCCCCTTACAGGTATCGCATTAGCTTCTAAATTTCAATACATCTCATGTTTTGGTTCTATGTGTCATTCTTAGTTGTCTTGTCTTTGATTGTTTCATTTCAATACATCTCATGTTTTGGTTCTATAGTTTTTGCGTTTTCAATGTCAGTGCCATTGATTTATTTCAATACATCTCATGTTTTGGTTCTATTTGAGAAATCTAAAACAGCTCTTCTAACTGAACGGGATTTCAATACATCTCATGTTTTGGTTCTATTACATATTTATCTGTATCAGCAAGCTTGCTTCCCCTATTTCAATACATCTCATGTTTTGGTTCTATTATATTGTGCTGTTATTTTGTCAATGCTTTTTAGATTTCAATACATCTCATGTTTTGGTTCTATAAATACTATGACCGTGAGATTGGATGCGTTAATAAATTTCAATACATCTCATGTTTTGGTTCTATAGGGAAATCTTGACATAAACCCACTATTAATTTTTAGATTTCAATACATCTCATGTTTTGGTTCTATACATATATAAAATCTGATTTGATATGTTTGTATCATTTCAATACATCTCATGTTTTGGTTCTATGCACGTCTGCTATACTTATAGCAGTAGGGTACAAAAATTTCAATACATCTCATGTTTTGGTTCTATTTTGTTTCATACATTTCAAACCCCATGTTCAATAATATTTCAATACATCTCATGTTTTGGTTCTATCTTTCAACGATATATACGGCAGTTGAGAATACAAATTTCAATACATCTCATGTTTTGGTTCTATCCGCTTATCTACTACATTTACAAATATAGATTACTCTTATTTTTCAGTAAATTCAACACTTACTTCAAATTTTACCAAGCAGTGGCACTTTTTTGTTAAAATCAAGAAACCCTTATATTTAGCGGATTACCTTTGCATTGTCATTTTTTACCTGGTAAATATAAAAAATATACATCATTAAGTTATTATATTATGATACAAGAATATATTCGCTTCTCAGGCTTTGTGGGCCTTTTAGATATATGGAAGTTGTGTATTTCATATTCTATAAAATTAAATCCTCACCTGTTTTTTTATTTGGCGAGCCTAAAATGTCTTCACCAAAAACATTATCATTCATTAATTTTATAATACATACAAAATCCTCTTCTTTATTAATTACATTATTTAACTCATTCTTTAGTTTGATTAATTTTGAAGGTGTCATTTCACCTCGAAAAACAGAATACTGAAAATGGGATAAATACTTTTTACACAATTTAAAAACCTTCTGCACTCGCTTCTCATTTACATCATAAAACAGAAATGCATAATTATAATTCATGTTTTTCTTATTTACTTCCATTACATCCCCTCCTTAACAGAGAAAGGTACAAATTCTTTTCCTTCCATTAAATATTTTATTAATTTATAGCAATCCAATTTAATCGCAGTTCGATAGCTGACTTTACGTTTTAATGATGTATGTATAAATACTGATTCGATTCGTTCTTCAAATTCCTGTATAAAAATGTTTCTGCCTTCTTCATTCAGTATGCAGTAATTAACCTTTTTTTCAAAATGCTTTTCTACTTGCAGTTTTCTATTATTCACCAGGTTGAATATAGTACGAAATACAATGATAGGTTTGAAAACCTCACACAAATCCAGGCTTAGGGAGAACCTGCCCTCCGTTGGTTCATGCAAAAAACTAATACGCTGGTCAAGATGTGTCTGGTAAATAGCAGAGATAGTTTTGGTATATAAAAGTGTGTTTCCAAAGGATATTAAAGCATTGATTGGATTATCCGGCGGACGCCTAACTCTTTTATCCAAAATAAATTCCTCTGGCAATATATATTTGAACTCCGAATAAAAGCGCTGCCATAAATCACCTTCTACCGCAAGTACGAATTTTATGGAATCTGCCCGTTCCAATAGGTTATAAAAATCCGTTCTGATAAAATCAATGGTACTTTTCACTTCTTTTTTATTATGCTTATAATAGTGATATAGGACTTCATAGATATTTTCTCCGATTCCTTTTACAATGGCCTTGGCAATTACAAGGCGATCTCTTTCAAAAGCATTCACCTGCTTTATCATCAATTTTCCACTGCTATATTGATCTCTTGGAAAAAAAGTGCCGCTGTATCCTTCATAATAATTAAAAAAATGCACGATAATATGGTTTCTTGATAAAAAATCAAGGAGCTTGGAATTAATCGTCACCTCATTCAAACAATAAATTTCCCTCGTATTTTCAACTGGTATGTAAATATTCTGCTCCCCCTTGCGAAAACACAGGGAATTGTCTTTTCTTGTCAATTCTCACATCGATGCAATGTATCTAGTACTTCCCATTTGCCTCACCTTTCCTTTTATATACGCAGATATTAAATATAGCAATATTCATAATAGGCACATTTTTTACAAGTCGGCTTATTTAATACGGCCGGTACTTCATCCTGAAAAAGCAAATCTTCAACCTCATTGATATAGTAATCAAGCTGCTTTTCATTCTCTTCATTTAAACTGACGTAAACTATATTTTTTGTCTGTTTATTCTTTTCAACAAATTCCAGTTTTCCTTCCCTGATTACGCCCTTATTCTTTAATATTTTAAGATATAATAATATCTGCCACTTACTAGCTTCCACATCAGCATCTGATTTTTTTATTTCCACCAGATATTTTGATGTTAATCCATCCAGCTTGACATTATCGATTTCTATTTCCGAATCTGCCATTTTCATTTCCTTTTCTTCATGCAGTACTTTTCCGATTTTGACACTTTCGCTGTTATCCTCTAAGTTTAGCCGGATTCCATGAAGATAGCACTGGCGTTTACAATGAAAATAATAGTTCATTAAAGTTCCGTTTATCTGCATAATACCCCCCTTTTGTATATCAAGTCTATTATCTGATATTCCAGAATACGTAGTAAAAAATCATTTCATTTTTTAACCGAATCCTAACTGAATTTATTAGAGCATGGCTGACTGGTTTTCTAATTTCTCACGATCCAGCTTACCATTATCAAAATACTGTTCTCCGTCTTCAATATAATAAATTTCGCCAACCTGCCTGTTGTAGGCTATGGGAATTCCTTTTTTAATGTGATAGATGAAATAACTCATTTGGCTTTGGATAATCGATTGTCTTACTTTCATTTCAGCATATTTCAGGTTTTTCTCCTGTAATAATTCCTCATATGCCGTCCAGACTTCCTTCCCGCTTAGCACCTCATCCTCTGAAATCCTGATTTCTCTTGCCAAAAATACAGAAACCTGCCGTTCGTTCTCATTAATCAGATACATTCTCTCACTCACTTCCTGCTGATTTAGTCTGCCTGTCTGCTCCCAGAATTCCTGCAGGTTTTTTTTGATATCCAGGGAAAGATTTATCTGCTGTATCTTGTTAAAAACTTCTTCATAAAATACGGCAAAGGACTTTTGTGTCAATACATCACGCATTTTGGGGGAATCCAGCGTTAACCCTTTCTCGAGTCTGACATCTCTTCCATATATTGTACGGGGCTCGTCCAACCGAAAGATATACACAATCCCTTCCTTCAGGCAAGAACGGTTTATTCTGCCCATAAACTGTTCTTCCGAATCCAGCATCGAAATATTCTTAAAACCAACATCCATATTCTGAATGTCTACCCCTGCTTCTATTACCTGAGTAGCAATTAATAAATAGCCTGTTTTCTCCGGCTCTTCTTCCAGCTCCTTTAGGATATTGTTACGCTCCATGCTATTATCATCCCCTGTCATCAAACGAACCTTGCAGGTTACATCTGGGTCGAAGCATATTTGGCGGAAGAAATTTTCGGCTGATTTCTTATATAGAAACTCGACCAGTACTTTCTTCCCACCGTTTAAATATTCCTTGATATATTTTGTTAACTGCTCCTCCACTTCCTGGATTTCCAATAAGTTATAGCGCAATTCTACACGGTTTTTGAATACCGGATGCTGAAAATAACGCTCACGGTCCTTTATGAGTCTTACTGCTTTCGTCTGCTCCAGGCTAAGCCGGTCCAGGTCCGGGAGAGTTGCTGACATTATGATAATCTTCATATTAAGTACTTCTGCGAATACTTTTAAGAAGTGAATGATTTCCGTCCATATTTCATTCCGATAGCTTTGAATCTCATCTAATATAATTACACTGTTAGCTATTTGATAAAAACCAAATCCAGATTCTCTTCCTCCGCCAAACAAAATGTCAAATAAAGTCACATGGGTGGAAAGGGTAATGGGATAATGGAAAAACTGCCGGTCCAGGAGAGCCTTTACATATTCATTTAACTCCTGCTCATCCTCCTTTGTACCGCTTTCTTTCCTATCCTTTTTATTGCTGCTTGTTGTCCCGATGGGTGTTATAGAATTGACAACCCTTATTTGTTTTATGACTTCCTGATTCTGTCCGAATATTTTTTCCAAAGAATGCATGTTTTGCTCTACCAGAGTGTTAAAAGGATAGATATACCATAACTTTTTCATCTCCGTACAAAGCTCCATAAGATGAAAACTTAAGTTTAGAGCCGTATTACTTTTACCACTTCCTGTGGGAGCTTCCAGATAAAATATTCTTTCTTCCTTATTCTGAATTAGTTCCTTTTCCGCCTCCAGAAATAATTCACTGCGGAGGATATTCATATCTCTTTCCCCCCACCAGCTCATCCCCAACTTTTCGTCCTCTGCCCATATCTTTCCTGCCCTTTTCTTTTCCTGCTGATAAGCCCGGATATTTTGCATTACCATGGATTTTCCGTAACTTTCCATAATATAGCTCATATCCTCCAGGGTTCCATGAGACTCCGAAACATATGCATCACTATACTCTGTTGTAGCATAATAATCTGAAGCAATCAGCAGCGAATATAGCAGCTTTTCATAGGCATACAAAAGGATACTGCCCTCTCCGTCCTTCGGACAGCATTTTTCCAGCTCTGTCCGTACTCTTTTTCCATAACCATCTTTCATAAAATCTGCTTCTTTCGTCAGAAATTTACCAAATTCACCGACTATGATTTCCCAGTTATCTTTGTAATCCTTTGTCAGGAAAAAGTCTGATATGAATTTATCCAACTGCTCGAGGGAGCTGTGATGCCTGGATATAATATAAGCGTTGACATAGGTTAAAAGCCTGAACTGATCTCTGATTTCTTTGGCATAATCCTTGCTCTTAGGCAGATAATACTCCAAATAAAAAACCGCTGAAATCAGAGAGTGTCTTGAATCAAACTCAATTCTTCCTCTTTCCCTGGAGAATTGTGGATTCATCATCTTATCTTTCTGAAAAAGAGGGTTCAACTTGCCGATATCATGAAAGGTTATGGTATTTAAGAGCATATCCCAGAACAATTCCAGCTCTTCACTCCCACACCCAGCAAACCATTTTTTTTGGAAATTAGAAAATACCGCTTCCAATCCTTTCTCTTTCACGATATTTTTAAAATGATATACGCAACGCTGCGTATGCTCGGCAATGGTCTCATCCTTAGAACGTTTCAGATTTTCCTCTGTCTTTTTATGCGCATAAAAGTTATATTCCGGATTCAGCATACTGCTGATAAGAACCGGTTCTCTGTTTATTAGCATTTTTTTCTCCTCCTATACCTGGCTGTCAAAAGGGTGCGGTTAGTTTTCAATCATTCTCTTAAAAAAGACCGGAACTCTTCGTCTGCTCCGGCCTTTACAATTTGGTGTTAAAGGAATACTATTGTTTCTTCATCCGGCTGATAAACAGGACCATCATAGCGTTCAACCGGAAGGTTACTGTGAGTAAAAGTGCAGTACTGATACATCTGTGTTTCCTGTTTCAATGCTACCGGAAGACTCTCTTCATATTTGAATACCGGAATATCTTCATATTCCTCTTCAAAATCGGTTATATCCCCATGGGAAACCTTTTCCTTTAAACATAAGGAATCAATCTTCTTAAAACCACTTACATCCTTACAGTCTTTCAAAGATCTAACGCCAGTTATGTCGGCAGGGTGGTCATTCTTCCCCAGATAGGGAAGATAGATACATCTGTGGGACAGTAAATCATCCGCCACCTTCTCCGCCTCTTCACAGTCTACCGCCACATAGATATCCCAGGATGGATTTTCAAGCCATTGTTCTTTGACAATCAAATTTCCGCCCTGTTCTTCCGAAGCGTATCCTACCGAATTGTTAAACCATTGTATTTTTTTTCGTATAAACCCATTTTCATTACGTGGAACAATTCCGAGGTGGAGTTCCTTTAACTTTTCATAAAATTCAGGGTATCCTGTTCCTTTTGCCTCCATAGAGGAATAACCTTTATATCCCCTGATTGCACCGAACATTCCCAATAAAGCTACTTTATGAATATTTCCATAGGTAAAGGAATAATAGGTATTCACTTCCGGCTTTTTAAAAAATGCGGTTCTTCCCCCCAGGGAAAATTTTAAGATATCCATCACTTACACCTCTTTTTGCGTAAAGATATTAAACCTCTTTGCCTCCGGGATATCCACAACCAGCTTCGTAGTATAGGGATTATAATATATTTCAACCTTCAAAATACCGTCTGCCAGGTCTCTTAACAACGCTCCGAATTGCAGACGTATCTCATTGACGGCCTTACCCTCTACTCTATTTTCACTTTCTTCCTCCCTACAGCTCTCTTCCTCTGTTATATCGGAAATCTTTTCAAATCGTACATATTCCGACAGATTCGGCAAATAAACCTCCGGTTTGGTTTCTACAAAGACTGCCAATTCATTTTCGCAGCCCACCTTGGAATTCGTTGCATAAGAAGTAGCAGAAGTTAATGCTGCTTTTTTGAATCTTAAATAATCCTCCTCCGTATACCCCTCTGTTACTCCCATTTCCACATACCCCTGGTATGCACTGGGATTAATGGTAAAGGGATACACATAATGCGCTTCCTTGCTTACGATCTTGGTTCCCAGAGTGGAATTTTTCGCTTCCTCTTCCTTTTGGCTATCCTTGGAAGCATCCCGGAAGGGGGATAATATCTGCTGTTCTTCCGTTGAGGTATCATCGTATTTATTAAAACCCTGCCCAATCTGGACCGCTCCTGTTATTGATATATTACTTGGCTTTTCTGCAAAGGTTGCACCAAAATTCTTCACATCAATGGCCTCAAACAGATTTCGGATAATCAGCCCGGCATCTGTGCTTTTGGATAAATCCTCAACCTGGAACAACTGCTCATAACGCTCCTTTAAAGAACGGGGCACCAGTGTAATATCTTCTTTCTTTTTATCACTGGAGAGCTTTAAGGACTTGATATATAAAACTTTTTCTCCTTCATTCTCCCACATTTTTTTTATCGGATATTTCAATGCCTTGTCACTTCCAAATACACTTCCGTCCGAGGTCGTCTTCGGGTAACCGGAAAAGTCCGCATTCCAGTTTGCCATAATAGATGAAATGCCAATTACACCGTACACTCTTTTATTCATTATCATTCTCCTCCTTTTTCTCGTAAATCAGATTATTTGATATATAGCCTGCTATCAGAAAGGTATGGTTGATGCTTCCCTTGGGTACATAATGGGTTATCATAGTATAAATATTATTAAATCTTGGACTTGTTACATCAATACCATAATTGTATTTTTTGAATAGGTCTTCCAGCCTTAGCTTTAATAATTCATCTTTTTTTATTGTTAAGAATGGGTTAAACAGAGAATGCATTTTATTTTTGGATTTATTTAAGGATATAAAATAACGGATAAGCTGCCCGGCTGCATAGTAATATTCTTCATCACTTTCTGCCTGTACGTGAGACCTTTGATTTATTTTACCCCTGATTGAACCGCGAACTTCTTCCATAATATCTGCCATTTTTACTTTCCCTCCTTTTAAATACTCTAAAACAGATATATAAGCATTGAACTGGTGCTGTACTTTTTCCATATATCCATTCGAGATGGTATTTTGAATCAGATTGACGGATACCTTCTCCATCAGCTCTGCCAGGTCATTTGTATAGCCCTTGAAAAACCAATTAAACAGCCTGTTTCTTGCTATGAGAATATTCTCTTTTATTACTCCGTCATTATTACAGGATATATCACTGGGTTCATTATAGAAATTACCCAGCAAAAAGTTTGAAAAAATCTCCGTATTGACAATATCGCATATATCATACAGATAACTGTTATTTCCGTACCGGTGTCCCTCTAACTTCTTTGTATCCAGTTTCAGAATATTATCAAACAAAAAAGGTGTCTTTAACTTCGGCTGATAAAAACTAACCGTATCCATATCCAGAATGGCGGCTTCATTCTTATCTTTCCTAATACGCAAAAAATAACCGGTGAGGTCCTCTCTTGGCGCTGCTTTGGGCTCCAGCGGAACAATCTTTCCCCGGGAATCAAAGTAAACGTTATAATATCCTTTGGATGCCAGTCCCCAAAGGTAATCAAAGAATTTCTTCCGTTTCATGGAATCGCTTGTGCGAAGCAGCATAGGAATTGTGTATTTCCGGTTTTTATTTTCCAGATAGGGCTTCTTACTGTTAAGTCCCATATTTTCGTTTGGTAATCCGTAAATATCACCATCAACTCTAATATTGTAATCATTTTTATTAAAGAGATTGGGCACCAGGTATCTTTTTCCCTCCTGCTCTATGCTTACTCCATCACAGAGAAAAAATATCTTCAGATAATCCTTTCCTGACAACTCATAAGGCAGTTGAAAAATATTCTCCTTCACCCACTGCTTCACCTTCATAAGCTTTTCCTGGTTAACAGGCCCAACTTCTTCTTCCACCATCTGGTACAATTCTTTATTTTTGCCCTTGGAGTACTTCGTGTAAGGGTCCGCCAGTATCTCATAGTAACCGTCAATAATTTCATGGTTTAGCTTGCCGTTTGAAAGGCTCTCCTGTTTTATCCAGAGGCTTAGATAGTTGTTAGATTGTATGATTTTTTTACTATCCACCGATTTGTTCATGTCAACCAAGGAAGAATGATAATCCAACCGGCTTATGTATACTTGTTCAGCAAAAGTTATATTTAACTCCCTGGTTTTCTTATCCAGTATTATTTCATAATGTTCCTTTTTCTGAAAGCCTGTCTCCGTTTCCTCCAATATCAAATAAAAGCCGTTCGCAGGTATGTAATTATCCAGAATCAGCTTGTCCACATTCCCCCCTGCATAGTTCTCAAATATGGACATACATTCATTTAACATCCTTTCACCTCCTTAGCGCAAGGCTGCATAATTCAGGAATCCATATCCCCTGGAATTATTTTCCAGCGCTCCTGTTCCCAATAACATATAGGCGATCTTTTGTGCCATTTCATTGTCGGATATATAAAGTTCAAATTTATCTCCCAGAAAAGTTATCCCTTTATATTGATTGGCTACCGGTTTCTGATTCAAAAACTGTATACTGGAATAGAGTGTAAAGTTCTCGTCTATTTCCTCCCCGGTCAATTGCTTATACTTTTTTACCGAATTGACAAATAATCTTTTTTCGTATTCATCAAAGGACAGATTCCCTTTCCAATATCCGGCTCCCTCCACTTTTATCAGAGCTGGTGTTATGGTATAGAGCCGTTCCAGAAAAAGCGGTGGAATAATTTTAACAGTTGCTACCAACCCTTTCATCGTTGTAGTCTGGCTGTTCGGGAGTTTCCAGAGGAAAAAATCACATAATTCTTTTTGTACGCATCGGAGGGAAAAGGTATAAACTTTCCCCTCCTTATAGTATTTATCTACTTCCAGTTCCTTAAATCCAGACAGCACATAATTTTTATACTGGTATGAACGGTGGAACTCCAGCATCTTACTGTCAGAGGAAAGAGCAGTGTCAACATAAGCTGAAATTTCAGACAGAATATGGTTATATGGGATATTAGACAGTAAATATATTTTGCAGTCAATGTGGTAAACAGTAATATTTTCCATGATATCACCTCCTTTATTTTACATTTAATAACATTATATTACCATACACTACTCCTATAGTCAATATATAAAAATAAACTTTCTTTATAAATGAATTCTTTTCAAAATAATAATAATACTGTATAATAATTATAATTCAAGAAAAACTTAGAACCTTAACAGATTTTGTATTGAAATTTTATCAAGAATGTTTACTTGATAGCCATTAACCATAACATGAGATGTATTGAAATAATTGGGCTGCCGTGCCCAGCATGGACCGCACCATTCATAGGACCAGAATATGATATGTATTGAAATCAATATTTTGCATAAACCATAACATGCCTGGAAAGGAAGTGTAACGATGTCATTACCTGAAGAAAAATTTTGTACAGAAGATGATTATTATAATTTGTCAGAAGATGTTCGAGCCGAGCTCATTAACGGCCAGATATACTACCACGCCGCACCAAGCCGGATACATCAGGAAGTACTAATGGAACTTGCAGGAACAATACGTAATTACATCCGCGATAAGAATGGTCCCTGTAAGGTCTATCCCGCACCCTTTGCAGTTAAATTAAGTGCGGAAGAAGGCACAACTATTGTTGAACCAGATATCAGTGTTATATGCAATCCTGACAAGCTTACGGATAGGGGATGTACCGGAGCACCGGATTGGATTATTGAAATTGTTTCTCCCGGTAATTCCAGTCATGATTATGTTCTGAAGCTAAATAAATATATGACAGCAGGTGTACGGGAATACTGGATTGTGAATCCCCAGGCATATACTGTTCTGGTTTATCATTTTGAAGAAGCAAATCTTACCCCGAAAGCTTATACCTTTAATGATAGAATAAAAGTTAATATCTATGATGATTTATACCTTGATTTTAAGATTTTTAATCTATAAAAATAAATGGAGCAGCAATTTTATTACAAATTTGCTGCTCCATTTATTTTATTTATGAAATTGTTAGCATAGCAAAATAATTCTATAAATTACTGTAGCCCATTAAGTGTTCATCCACTGCCTGTGCTACTTCTCTGCCTTCCCGTATTGCCCATACAACCAGCGACTGTCCCCGGTGCATATCACCTGTAACAAAGACTTTCTCTGCGCTGGTCTGATATTTGCCTTCTTCCGTGGCTACATTGGTTCTGGCGTTCAGTTCCACGCCAAAGGCCTTTGCCACGTACTCTTGAGTTCCTAAG
>JAEWCZ010000090.1 GCA_023390335.1 Bacillota bacterium
ATCCGTTGATGCCTGGAAGTCCAGGGTAATTATCCACTTCATAGGTGTTAAGTATCTGGCCTCCACTGGCCATCTCTTTTTCAATCACTATCATTTTAAGTTCTGCTCTTTTTCCATAAACCGCGGCGGTGAGACCTGCCGGACCTGAGCCGATAATTACCACGTCATAGATTTCATTCATATTTATCTACCTGCTTTCTTGTTTCAATCTGATATAAATTTTCTCTGTTCTCATTATATCTTACAAACCTGGAAGTATGCAATGTCTGATATAAGAGAATCATGTAAGTTAGTAGGAGCCTTTTTGTGATTCTTGCATTGCTCCTTCTGATTTGGTAAAATATCCCTATATAATGAAAGAAAGGGGAATATTCATGTCCAGGAAAACTGTACTTATCACCGGCGCTTCCCGAGGAATCGGAAAAGCCATTGCCGTTAAATTTGCAAAAAAGGGCTATAACGTAGCCATCAACTGCCTGCACAATGAGGATCAGCTTCTGCAAACGAAAAAGGAACTGGAATCCTATCAGATCTCCTGCCTTTCCTACGTGGGTGACATGGGAGATGCAGACCAGTGCAAGGAGTTCTTTGACCGGGTCCGCAAACAGTTTGGTACACCCGATGTTCTTGTTAACAACGCAGGGATTTCCTACATTGGCCTTCTCCAGGATATGAGCACGGAAGCCTGGGACCGGATCATTCGCACCAATTTAACTTCCGTTTTCAACTGCTGCCGTCTTGCCATCCCTGGTATGGTGGAAAAAAAATCAGGGAAGATCATAAATATCTCTTCCGTCTGGGGCGTGGCAGGTGCTTCCTGTGAAGTAGCTTATTCCGCCACGAAGGGAGGAATCAATGCCTTTACAAAAGCTCTTGCAAAGGAGCTTGCGCCCAGTAACATTCAGGTCAATGCCATCGCCTGCGGTGCCATCGATACGGAAATGAACCGTTTCCTGGAAGAAGACGAACTGATTGCCCTGATTGATGAGATTCCTACCGGAAGGCTTGGAAAAGCGGAAGAGGTAGCTGATCTGGTGTATCACCTTGGTTATAAAAATGCTTATTTAACAGGGCAGATCATAGGTCTGGATGGGGGCTGGATATAAAACGACCAATTATTTGTCGCTATGCCTTTATATTTCATATAATTAAAGGCATATCGGCAAAACCCTTACAAACCTTAAAGTATTACAAGTTTTTGTCATAGTATTAAATTAACATATTTCATTTATAGTATACTCCTCTGCAACGATAATCCGAAAGTTCATGAGTAATAGTCCCTTATTAAATCATATGTTGCAAATCAACTGCTGGTACACAAAGTTATCAATAAGCAAAATATTATTTTATAAAATTAAATATTATACAATTATTATATGTTACTTTTAAGATAATGTCAATATTCTTACTCTTATATTTCTAAGAAGTAGTTTCTCCTTTCCTCCCAATATATTATCTTTCGTCATTATAGCATTTTCTCCCTAACTTAATAAATGCCTTATTTAGCAACTCTAAATGCTTGGCAGTTACTTTTTCTAAGCATACATGCCCCTTCTTATTATGTAGAAAAGGAGACACATATTAAGTGTCTCCTTTTCTACATAATAGAAGGGGGCTACGTTATTCTTAGTATTACATATGATACAATTTATTATTTTGTTCTTATTTGTTTTTATATAAAATAAAAATTATTAACTACTATCAATATTTTTAATTATAATTTCTTAAATTTAAGTATAGTTGATACTGGTAAGTGAGTATATACGTAAAAATCACTATAAAGAATACCATCCGAAAATCTTATAACATTTTTAGAAGAAGTACTTCCAAATGAATATTCTTTCTCTATAGGCATATTTTCGAATTTGTCCTTATAGTTTTCTATAGAACCATCACCACGATCAACAGATATATTAATAATAGGAATATTATTATCAAATTTTATAGTAACTTCCGCTTTTGTAAGATATGCTTGAGATACTATTTCTTTCATGGTTTTGGCACTATACTCAATTTCCTCCTCATATTTGCCACATAAATCAATATAACTACTTATACGATTCATCCTTTCATCACAATCTTTATAATTAGCAGATAAAGTTTTATAAATATTGTAAGCCAAATCTAATCTACCATATTCCTCGAACTTTATTGCTTCATTATATTGAGCTAATAATTCATTGTCTCTAATATTATTATTATAAATATCTATTAATGACTTGGCATCTTTATACTCACCATTCCAGATCGCTTGGCTCATACTGTATACAGCTTTATCCCACATTTGCTCACTAGCATAGTAAAGCCCGCATTGATAATAAGATTCTGATAGCGGAGCATTAAGTTCTTTTGGAATTTCCTTCATATCGATCTCTTGGAACTTTGTAAAAGCAGCCTCCCATTTATTGTTATTTAATAAATCATTGCCTATATTATAATGGCATTCCATGATATAATTTTTAGCCTTTCCATATGTCTCTACTTGCTTAAATTTATTGAGCGCATTTTCATAATCACCTGATTCCAACAATTTAATTCCATCCTGATATAAGGATTTAGTAATCATATCCTTGCTGTTTTTATATCCCTGCATATTTGTGAATGCTTCTACCGCTTCTTCATAATCTTTATTATTATAAAGACTTATTGCTTTATTATACGTAATCATAGGACTTAAAATTTTATCATACCCTACACTTACTCCGATAGCAATAGGAAAGAGACCCACTAACATCATAGCTCTTTTTATATATTTTTTTCTCCTTTTACTTTTTTCAACTATTAATGCTTCTTCTTGTCTCTTTTGTAACAATACTGCTTCCTGATACTTTTCATTCTCTTCAAATAGATATTCTTTATTTAAATGTTTCTCAATCCATAATCTTTCAATGCCGCAATAGCCACATTTCGCAGCAGTGTGGCTGTTAGTCTGTCCGCAAGTACATCTCCAATAATCCTTACTATTTTCAAACCAATAATAGGGTTTGATATCTATTCCGATAAATTCTCTATTAATCTGCTGATATAAGGTATCATTATGATCAATGACTTTTTGTTCTTCTAGTAAAACCCCTTTCTCTTTATCACTATTGTTCCATTCGCTACTATCAGCAAAAATAACTTTACTAATAGTAATATCAACACTCTCAACTTGCAGAGATTTTAACAATATTGGGCTTTTATCGCCAAAAGCTGCCTGTGGTTCTGCTTCAATCATAAGATAAGCTACATCAGTTAAACTTTCAACGTTTTTATTTTCATTATCGTAACAAGCTATATCAAGAAATACTGATTTAATTGATTTTAAACTTAAATTAAACATTTTTATTTGCAGTAATGTAGTATTTTTTTGTGTATCAAATAATAGTTGACTCTTATCGACCTTAATAGGAGCATCTTTCAACCATTCTTTATGTTCCATTAATTTTATGATTTTATATCGCTCATTTGCCAATTTGAATACCCCCCACTAAATTATAAAGATGGCAGATCATCGAAATCTTCGTTTTCTTTATTTATATCTTCATGCTTTATATCTTCTGATTTAATACGCAACAAAGAAATAATTTCATCGTTTTGTGCCTTTAGATTTTTATCAGGAAGCGCATTTACATATATGCCACCCATTATTCCAAAGAAAAAACATATAGCAAGTGCATGTGCCTCACTACCGTACCCCTTATCCATCGCTACTTGATTCATAAATGCAGCAAAAATCATCTGAAACACCAACAAGACGACAACGCTTAATACAATATAATTACTCATTTTAGTTCCTCCCAATATCATTTACTTATACTATAATAGAATATCATTAATAATTTCCAAATTCAACCAATTGTTTATTCATTTACTGGTTAGTAATCTATAATTATGTTCTCAAAAGGTCAAAATCTATTAATATAGTAAAAATATAAAGGTTGCAGTAAATAAAAAACGCCCGGAAAAAGATATTCTTCTTCCGAACGCCCTGATTTTCTTAAGCTTCTGGCTTTTCAATCTCAACGACTGCTGACTTCTGCATAGGTATTCTGCAGTTTTTATTATTTCCAAATTCAACAATTACAGTATCTTCTGTCATATCGATGATTACACCATAAAATCCGCTGGATGTTAGTACGCTGTCACCTACGGCAATACTGGAAAGCATATCCTGCTGTCTCTTCTTCTCTTTCTTCTGTGGTCTGATTGCGATAAAGTACATAAAGCCAAAGATTACTGCGATGTAAAGAATCCAGAACCCCATGCCCATGCTGCCGCCTGTTGCTAATAACATAACCATTTCCTCCTTATATAACGATCCGCTAAAATGCTGCGGTATCTTGTCCAGCTTTTAGGATTGAGCTTCCGTCATTCCGGCAAGCTTTCTTTCCTTATATTCCCCATAACACTGATTGTCAATCGCGTCACGAATCTCTTCCATCATTGTATTATA
>JAEWCZ010000009.1 GCA_023390335.1 Bacillota bacterium
CACATTTACAGACGTTTATTGTGATGAAAATCTTCTTACCACCTTTCAATATGTGATTACACTGGATGCAGATACCAATCTGATTCGTGACAATGCATCAAAACTGGTGGGATTGATTGATCATCCGTTAAACAGACCGGTTCTTGACCCGTCAGGCAGGAAGGTAGAAGAAGGCTATGTCATCATTCAGCCCTCCGTCAGAAATCATATTGCGGATAAGAATGCAAGCTGGTTTACAAAAATATTTAGCGGAGAAACTGGACTTGCTCATTACGGAACTGTGATATCAGATATCTATCAGGATATCTTCAACCAGGGAATTTATATCGGGAAAGGGATCTATGATAGGAAAGCCTTCCGTACAGTACTTCATAACAAGGTACCGGAAAACAGGATTCTCAGCCATGACCTTTTTGAAAGTTGTTATGCCAGAACGGCTTTTTCCAGTATAGCCAGGATTATGGATAATTTCCCAAACAGCGTTTTGTCATTTACAAAAAGAGAGCACCGCTGGCTGCGAGGAGATTGGCAGCTGGTACCTTGGCTGTTTGTGAGGAAAACTGCGGATGGTAGTAGCCTAAGTCCTCTATCCAGGTGGAAAATTTTTGACAACTTAAGAAGAAGCCTGGTTCCGTTCAGTAAAACCTTGTTTATACTCCTGAACTTTTTGTGGCTGCCAGATGCTTATTATCTTTGGCTGCCTCTTGTTTTCTTCAATGATCTGTTTAATCTGATTATTTTATTATTGGCCGTGATCACTCAAAAGCTCATCCGGCCCAAGCTTGCGTTTGTGTATAAAGGATTTTTAAAAGAACTGTCTGTGATGTTTGTCAGAGCATTTCTGGAATTTACAATCATGCCTTACCGCGCTTATATGGCGCTGGATGCAATTATCAGAACTTTGTACCGGTTAATGATCAGTAAAAAAAATTTGCTCTGCTGGAATACCGCCGAATCCGTGGATGCCTCTGTGACTAATACCAGAAAAGGTTATTTCCTTACGATGTGGAGTTCTCTTCTCCCGGCATTTTGCCTTTTATTACTCTTGTTATCTGGCAATTTGTCCCTGGCAGGAATATGTCTGGCAGCGATTGTCATGGCAGACTGGTTTCTGGCTTTTGAAGCTGCTTACCGGATCAGCCAGCAAAAAATCATACACCATCATAAAGATCAGGCGGAGAATCAGGAATTTCTCATGGATACCGCCCGCAGAACCTGGCAGTTTTTTAAGGATTTTTCCATAAAGGAGACGAACTGGCTCTGTCCGGATAACTATAAAGCCTCAAAAGCTGAAAAGATCAGTGATAAGACATCTCCCACCAATATCGGGCTTCAGTTTCTGTCAATTCTTTCAGCCATGGATCTTGGATTTGAGACGTTAAACTCCACAGTGGGAGCAATTGAAAACCTAATGGAGACCGTGCAGAAGATGGAAAAATGGAAGGGACACCTCTATAACTGGTATCACATTGAAACATTGGAGGTGCTTAACCCTGCCTATATATCAACGGTAGACAGCGGAAATTTCTGGGGACATATGATCGCACTGAAAAATGGTCTCTTAGAGCAGCTTGACAAGCCAGTAAGCCCGGATGAGATGCTGACAGCCCGAATCAGAACCCTATGCAGTAAAATAGACAGCATGTTGGCAAATGTGGATTTTCGATTTTTATTTGATGAGAAGAGAATGCTGTTTCATATCGGATATCATGTATCCTCCCATACCTTAGACGATGGCTGCTACGACCTGATGGCATCGGAATCATCACTTACAAGTCTGCTTGCCGTGGCGATGGGAGAAGTACCATTAAAACACTGGTATAAACTGGGAAGGCCGTTAACGGTAGTAAAGGGGATTCCATGTTTCGTATCCTGGAGCGGTACCATGTTCGAGTATCTGATGCCTAATCTTGTGTTGAAGGAATATGAAGGCTCTGTCTATGAACAGACTATAAAAGCAGCAGTGCTCCAGCAGATGAAGTATGCCAAAGAAGCAGAAATCCCCTGGGGAATATCAGAATCCCAATATTACCGTTTTGATTTAAATGCCAATTACCAGTATAAAGCATTCGGCGTTCCAAAGATAAGGCTTCAGCCGGTCCGTAAGGATTCCCTGGTAGTGGCACCTTACGCAACAATACTGGCACTTAATACAGCAGAAAAGGAAAGTATCAGCAATTTAAAGAGGTTGAAAGAATTGGGTGCTTACGGTAAATATGGTTTCTATGAATCCATTGATTTTGATGTGCCCAGTTCCGTGGATTTAAAACCTTACTGTATTGTGAAATCCTATATGGCCCATCATCAGGGCATGAATCTGGCTGCGATTAATAATTACCTGAATGAAGGAATTCTGAAAGAACGGTTTCACGCGGAAATGATGATAAAGGCAACGGAAGTTCTGCTGGAAGAAAAACGCCAGTCTTATTTGATTTCCATTGCAAAACAGGGGTATACCATAAAAATCGGAAAACCACTTTTTACGGAAGACCGTTACAATAACCGGTATATCAATCGTACAGGTTTAACCACACCCATTGTAAATTATTTTTCAAACGGGAAGTATTCCCTTTTGATTACCTCAGACGGGGATGGGTTCAGTCAATACGAGGACCGCATGCTTTACCGCTGGAGATCCGATGTCTATGCAAATACAGGGAACTATATCTATATCAAGGACAAGAATCAGAGTAAATACTGGAGTGCTGCCTACCACCCAACCGGGATCGAGCCGGAAGAGTATCAGGTGATTTTCAGTCCCCACCAGGCGGAATTTAAACGAAAGGACGGGGACATTTCCACTCATATGATAGTCAGCCTGAATGCAGATCGCAATTTTGAGATTCGCAAGGTCACACTGACCAATCATGGAAATGAGGTAAAGCAGCTGGAGGTGACCAGCTATATGGAAATAGTAGACGATACTCATATGGCAGAAATCAGCCATCCGGCGTTTAATAAACTCTTTCTTGAAAGCGAGTATGTGAAAGAACAGAATATTTTCCTGGCTAAAAGACGGCAAAAGAATGAGTCCGACAATCCTTACGTCATGCATATGGTAAAAACCGATGAAAAACGGTGCAAAAAGGTTGAATTTGAAAATGACAGAAAACGATTTATCGGCAGAAACAATACGCTGGAAAATCCGGATTGTGTAGTAAACAGCATTGCCTTTTTTAATGATCCTGGTTTTTGCAACGATCCCATTATGAGCATTCGGGTACAGATCTGTATCGGTGCAGGTGAATCAGCCAGTTTGACTTTTATTACCGGTGTATGCAGCGGGAGAGAAGAGGCAGTAAAAATTGCAGAGGAATTAAATGTAAGTTATCGGATTGATGATCTTCTGGAGAAATTCCGGCTTCAAAGCAATCTGGAGTTAAAGTACCTGGAGATTACGAAAACACAGCTTAACTCCTTTCAGGATATGATCAGCCCTATATTTTATCCTTGTAGTATTTTCCGGGGACCTCATGAAAACATCCGGAGAAATTTTAAGAATCAGAGTTTCTTATGGAAATTTGGTATTTCCGGAGACAATCCCATTCTGCTTTTTGTAGCCCGGTCCATGGAAGAAGAGCGGATCATCAAGGATGTATTAAAGGCATACGAATATTTAAGAGTAAATCTTGTGATGGTAGATCTGGTTATCCTGGTGGATTCCAAATATGGTTATCTTCAGGAGGTGGATCAGTTAATCAATGATCTGACCAGTTCTCTGCGTATCTATGATACCGGAAGCGGTAAGACCAGCTTCTTTACCCTGCATACGTATGAGCTTCTGCCGGCAGAGATTGATTTGCTGTATACGGTTTCCCGGGTGGTATTTTCAGAGAAAACAGGTATTTATTTTACAAAACGGAAAGAAAATCAATTGGAGCTGCTGGAGGAATATTAGGACTTATGGAAAATTATGAGTTTTTTAATGGCTTTGGAGGATTT
>JAEWCZ010000047.1 GCA_023390335.1 Bacillota bacterium
ATTCTATCAGGCATTGGTATGAATGTGAGGGAGGAAAGTATGTTATTGGGGAAATCGCAGCTGTTGCGGAAGCATGTTTGGCAGTAGCGATATTTGCCGCTACATTTCCTATCTCAACTTTCACCGGATTTTGCCTGGCGGTCGGATTCGGAATAGCGGCATTGAACAGCTGTGTCAATGTAAAAACTTCCTATAAAGCGGCGGAAGCAGCAATGGACGGAAACCCGGCGTTGGCAGAAATCTATGGTAAACAGGATACACTATCGGATGTACTACGTCAGAAAAACTATGGGAATGGAACAATGAATGATTTATCCAACTTTACTGCAGGGGCTTTGGAGGTAACGGAGGCTGTATGCATTACTGTTGGAATGGCGGGACAGATAGTAAATTTATTTAAAAAATCTTACAACTTACTAAAATATAGGAAGTCATTAAATTATTCTGGCTTGCAAAATAATTTAGAGAGTGGTAGTGTAAAATTAGAGAATGTTATAAAAGAGGAGTATAAGAATACAAAGAACATAGGTTTAGCGGATGATACCGGTGCAGTGGGTGAATTGGAAAAGAGTGTAGACCTTATTAAGGATTCGGGTAAGAAGAGTTTCAGAGAATTGATGGATTCAGAAGATTTGATTAGATATGAAAAATATTGGGATAAAACAGCAGATTTCCTTGCAAAAGAAAAAATAGATTTATTTAGACAACAAATAATTAATAAAATAGTTACAAAAACCACTGGTGGAAAAATAGAATCAAAGGTAGCCACCGTCGTCATAGATACAGATACTGGTAAAATATACAAAGGTTTAAGCGGAATAAAAGGTAATCCTACTAGAGGTGATGTAAATGATTTTCTTGCCAAACATTTGGAAAATTCTAAAAAAATTCTTGAAGAAGCAGGATTTAAAAAAGGAAGCTTAACAAATTATCCTCTTGATAATTGCGGCGAATTTAATGCAATAAATAGTGCTTTAAATGATGGTGCTAATATAAAATCTTTAAAAGCCTTAAGCGTAGATATAGCTAAAGGTACATTTAAAGAGGCTTGTGATAATTGTAAATTTTTATATGGAGATTTAATAAAATTTATTAATAAGTAAATGGGAGAATGATATTCATGAATAAGGAAGAATTATTTTTACAAGAAAAATTAAATGATATTGGTTGGAAAAACCATAGTAATAATGATATAGAAGAACTTACTATAAATTTAAAAAATTTGGGTTACAGTATAAATTGTTTGCAAAAAAATTTTCTAATAAAATATGCAAATATTGAATTTAATTTTTATAATCCGAAACTTAAAGGATATAGTATAAATGACTTAATAAAACTACGTAATCCGGAACACAAATTTAATAGTGAAATTGAATCTAAATATAGACTATCTTTTAACCCAATTGAAGCTGCTGAGTCAATTTTATATTATGTAGTACAAGAGTATGAAAAAACACTCAATAAAAGGCTATTAATAATTGGACAATTAGAAAATGAAAACATATCACTTTTTATATCCGAAGATGGATATTTTTACGGAGGATATGATGAAAACATAATCGAATATGGAGATTCCTTTGAAAAAATGATTTATTCTATTATTCAAGATAATGATTAAATAACCATATGCATATTAATAATTTAAGAAATGGCATATGATGTCTATTGTCATGTTATAATTTCTACCAAGTCAGTCCGCTTACACGGAATACGAATCTATTAAAACTTGTGTCGCCAAAGGTTGGAGTGAAAATAATTCTCCGCCTATCAGGTAAAACACCTGGGCTTCCTGTTTTCCTGATTAATTTATACTATTTTCCTGGAGTCGTTCATAACCCCTTAACTTTTTCGCATAAATGGGCATTCCGTGCAAGTGCGACCCCGGTTATGACCCAATACCAAGGATACGACCCCGACGAAAAATCCTTTCATCCCGCATTGCGGGCTGATGTTAGCTGAGCCGTGGAAATTTTTGACCCCGGCTCTTTAACCTGCATCATTTTAGACCCCATGGTTCACCTCTGTTTTCGGGCAAGAAATGAGTGTGGATTTTCTGTTACCAGATTTTAAAATGGTTGCAGAAGCACGACATGGAGCATTGCGAAATTTGGCATATATGCGACATTCTTCTGATAAAGGAACAGGAAGATGAACAGTAGGTAGCAGTAATACAAACATTTATCAAATAAAAAAGAAAAAGCAATTATTTTTCCAATATGCCCAACAAGGCTTTTTATTGCCTGAATGGCAACATGTTCCACCATCGGTTTTAAAGGTCACACAGAGGCTATATTTTGCGATACAGGGCTAACAGGGGGTATTCACTTGAACCTGGTCCAGCAGATGAACCATTTTTGAAATTGTTAGGTCAAAAAAGAAGTTCCGTTTGGGGTGCTGAGGGTGATGGGTGGTTACCCTTTGGACAAGAGCCTTGGTTAACTGAGGACATTAGACAGGAAATTAGACGTGAAGCTATGGCAAAACTATATGGGGGCAATAATAATTAAGTTTGGAGGCTAATAATGAATGAAAATTTAGTTAAAAAAGATATAAAGTGTGATTATGATATGGCTATCAAAATTGCAAAGGAGACATTTGAGAAAAATCATCCCAAAGAATTGCAACCCAAATGGTTGGAAAAATGTATGTCAATTGACGGAAACAGAGATGAAAATAATAATTGGCAAGTTAAAGTAACATTATTACCTAAAACTATAAAACCTAATTTTCATTGGAAATGGAGAAATGGCTC
>JAEWCZ010000071.1 GCA_023390335.1 Bacillota bacterium
TTGATAAAGTAGGTAGTGGGAACATAGAGCTTATTGACATAGGAGATAGTCAGAGCTGGAATATTATAATAACTGGAGAAGAACGAAGCCAGATGTGGTTTTTTACTGATGTTGGAATTCAGCCATGTGCACCTAAACGCAGTTTTATATCATGGTTTGAATATTGGTTAGGGGGAAGCAATAATTATTTTGAAGAATTTGAATTTTAACAGATGGGATTTTAGTTAATTAACTGAAGGTGAGTTAACGGACTTGATAACTGAGGGTTTGGGTGGTAGCACAAGTCGTAAATATAATCCTAATGAACCTTTAAGTCCATCAAATTATCCTAATCCAGATCCTGATTACTCAGTACCCCCGGTACGCTATGAACCAAAATCAATAGATGAAGTGGTAAGAATGAGAAAAGGAAAAGGACCCACAACAAAGGCAACACATGGAGACGCAAATATAGAAGCTCATCATAGAGGACAAAAATCTGTAGAAAATGGTGGAATTTTAGATGATTTACAGAAATATGTACACAGAAGTGGTGGGAATCATACACGTCATCAACTTCCATCAGAATTAACACCAGCTCAGAGAGCAAAGGAGATAAGCAATTACTGGAAGGAAAGAGGAAGTGAGTATATATTACCAGGTGAAGGAATTTAATAAAATGAAGAGGTAAACTAAAATGACAAGAGAAGAAATTGAATCAGTTTTATTTAAAATATTGGAACCAGAGGAAGCACAATTAGATTCTCCATCTAATGAAGATTGGAACATCTTAAGTGACAAATTTAAGTGTGAGTTTAGTGACGATTTTAAATTTTTCATTGATTTAATGTCAAAGTATATGTTTCCAGGCGATATTTATAATGTTGCAACAGGTGAAAATAATGGGAATGATAGTATTAACTTCGTTTATGATTATGAAATGAATAGCGGAGATTGGAATAAGGACTTCATTCCTTTTTATGGTATTGGTAATGGTGATTATTTTTGCTTAAATATAAAAGAATGTCCACAAACGAAGGTATATTACTTTTATCATGAAGATTCGAGAATCGAAGAATATAGTGATAACTTTGAAATGTGGATTAAAGATTTACCTAATTTCTTGGGTTAAAACTATCATTCAATTTTGAGGTGTATATATAAATTGCAAAGAAAGTCGATACCAAAAACTACTAAAAGGCGGTGGCCTGGTAGGGCAAAAGAGCAACGGATTTATGGTCAACTTATTTCCTTGTCTTTGATAATAATGGTTTAAGGGAGTTGTTCATAATCCTGTAATACTTTTCGCATAAATGGGACTTTCCTGCAAGTGCAACCCCGATCACGACCCCAATGCCAAGAATCAGACCCCGAAAAAAAAGTCCTCACAGCCCGCATTGCGGGCTGATATAATCTGAGCCGGGAAGGTGTTTAACCCTGGCTCTTTAACCTGCATCATTTTCGACCCCATGGTTCATGATGAACCATGGATTTACAGGAAATTGGTTCTATGGTAAAATGGGGCTGCCGGGGGTTACAGGGGGTAAAATCCCCCTTTCTGTAGCTCCCTTTTCTGTTTTTTTCTGCCATTTTTTCTCCTGAAAATAAATCCAGAAATGACTTGCAATCAAATCCATACAGAGTTAACTTCAACAACCAATAAAAGAAATAACTTGTCCTTTCATCAATTGGTTTGTAGTAGATAGGCTGTCGAACCCTTGCGGACTCATTAGAGTTAATGCTATCATCTGATTATACAGAATCACCGTATATTGGGTTTGATATATGGTCAGAGGAGATTGATGTGGATTTATTTTATATGATAGAACAGCGATATAAAATGGATGAATTCTATAAACAGTATTCAATTAATTGAATGATTATGATTTAAACTCCAGTGGCAACTCAGGAACAAATTGAATTACTGGATAAAGGGCATTGGAAGGAGTAGACCATGATTAACGAAAAATATTATGATGGATTTGAAGGAGAAGTAGAAGTACTATTTTATTATTATGATAATATGGGGAATCATAATGGTTTCAGAATTTAGCAAGGATATTTTGGAACTTTATTGTCTGGATGTTTTTTTGCTGAACCGCTTTATACAGGCCTACTTAAAAGCTATATAACTCAAGAGGGTTTTTATGAGGAAAAGCCTTGGAAGATATTGGATAATAAAACTGTTATTAATGAACATAATCAATTTAATACGAGTAATTTAGAAATTGAATCCCTAGATATCAGGTTTGGGTTGATTATGACTAAAACTTAATTGCTATGTATGAACTAGAGAAAACCTATTGTATATTGTGAATAAGTGGACAGATGCAGGCGAAGAGAGGATAACCTCGATTGTTGAAGGCATCATCGGAAGAAGCATGCATGCGGGAGGTAATTACCGGCTGGCATTTGCATATGGGGATTATTTTGATGAAGCAGGAAAGATAACGTTTAACATAGTTGATGTGCAGGGAATATTACATTTTATACCAGGTATATGGATGAGGTTGCGGATGGGGAAAGAAAGTTGAGAGTAAGCTCCAAAAAAGTGCTCAAGATATAATTGATAAAGCAAATTCTGGCAGAATAAAATATGCAAAGAGTTATCATGGACGTTTGGGAAAAGAATTGGAAGCAAATATATTATCTAATCCAGATGCCGTATATGTTGCAGGAAATAAGTCACAAAATTTAATATATACGAAAGGAGATAATGTGGTAATTGTGGAGAGTGCTGGTAGTTCAAAAGGAAATGTAATTACAAGCTATGGTCCGGATGGAGCAAGAGGAAACAGTGGTGCAGCGATGATGCTATTGTGAACGGGAGAATTCAAACACCAAGTGGCGAAACAATGCCACCAGCAACACAAATTTACCCATAAATCAATATGAAAGTAATTTTAATTGATAATTTAAAGAGTAAAATTGATAATTCTCATGTAAGGTGGCATTTATCTAGTCAGGAGATTTGGATTGGACAGGAAAAAAACTATTATGAGATAGAAGAGTCTATAGGAAAATCATATGGCAGTTTCAATTGGTTATTTTCTGGAGAAGATACAATCTTATTTGATAAGGAAAATTTAGAACTTAAATCAGGTGTTATAAAAGTTAATGAACCAATAAATGTTACAACAAGAAATTTTGAACTGTTTAATATTAATAATAGAGAAGGAACTATTAAATTATTTGAACCGAGTAATGCTAGTTGTGAATTAGGTGACTATACAATATATTATTCAAATGAAGATGCTTTGGTTTCATCTAGAGGAATGTTAAAAGTAGATGATCAAACAATTGTATTGGACATAACTAAGGATTTTTCTTTTATTATAAAAGAAGACGAATTAGCAGGATGGATTTTAAAAGATTCAAGTAGACATCTAGTAGGAGATGATATGAATTGCATTGATAGTGGGTCCCACTCTGTTGACTTTATTAAGACTATACTAGTAAAATATTTAATATTAATTGAAAGTTTAAATAAGGAATTAACAATTGATGATGAAGAAAAACTCATGAATGATTTTAAAACATTATATGAATGCTTAGAAACCTGTACTCTGACACCTGTT
>JAEWCZ010000074.1 GCA_023390335.1 Bacillota bacterium
TTTATGGATGTTCCAGTGAAACAACGAAAAAGTGATGAGTATTTAGCCCAAGAAGTGAAAGAACTGCTGAGTGGGCAACCGATTGGAGTTTTGCCAAGCCTGGATATTGAACAACGTAATAAAATTATCAAACAAATCAAAGGAATTGTAGGAGTAACACAACGGCAAATTGCTAGAGTAACCGGGATTCATCAAAGTATTATTTTTAAGATATAAAGCAAAGGGAGAAGCAAAAAGAACGTCCCTTTGCTTCTCTCGATTCAGCTTTTAATTGTAAAAATCCAATAGACCGGCAATGCAAGGCTTAATACCCTGTTGAACCCATGAAAAATTTGAGTATAAAAAGGTGCGGCTGAAATTCAAAAGGTCATAAAGTGCCTGATGAAGGAATGATTTTTGATGAATCTTAACGACTTTGAAAGCCATATCGACAGAAAAATTCTGGCAAGGGGATATGGTTATTTTGAAAACAACTGTGTGATCTCCATAGAGGAAAGGGATGACAATATATATGAGGCGGAAGTGGCAGGCACAGAGCGTTACCTGGTGGATGTTGAACTGGATGGTGCAGCAAATATAATTGATACCCAATGCGACTGCCCTTATGACATGGGCGAGTATTGCAAGCACCAGGTAGCGGTATTTCTTGCATTGAGGGATATAAGAGGGAAGCATTCTCAAAAAGGTAACGATGGTTTAAAAAGTAAAATTAGTCCGGGACCGGGGCAGCAATCTGCTGGCCTCCCTAAAAGGAAAGTCCGCAGTATGAAAGATATTTTCTGCCAAAAAACAAAGGAAGAACTGGTTAGTTTTCTGCTGGATATTGCCGCCGAGTACGATGAGATAAAACAGCGGATGGAGCTAGAATTTGGCGATACAAATGATGCGGAGGAGATCACAAAATCGATTAAGCTGATTCGCGCTTTTATCGATAAGAATTCAGACCGGCACGGTTTCGTTGCCTATGGTGACACATATGAAGCCATAAGAGGTGCGAACCTGGTATTAGAAAAGGCCCGGGCCGCCTTTGAACACAAGAAAACCCTTCAGGCTTTAGATCTTACCCTTTGTGTAATACATGAGCTGATGGATGTGCTGGAAAGCTGTGATGATTCTGATGGCTGTGTTGGTGGGGCTATTGAGGAAGCCTTTGATTTTGTCAAAGAAATGGTTGATGAGGAAGAATTCCATCCGGATATTAAAGAAAGATTTTTTAATAAGCTGATGGAAGAAGCAGCTAATAAAAGATATGATGGATGGTCTGACTGGCGGTTGGAACTGTTAGAAATTTGTTCGGTACTGGCGGATATTCCTTCTTTAAGAGAAAGATTGGAAAGTCGCCTGCAATCCATGCTGGAGGATGCAGAAGGGGATTCTTGGAGTGTCAATTATTTCAATGAAAAAGTATTTCAAATTAAATATAATATGATATTGCATAATGAGGGGGAGAAGACGGCACTGGATTTTGTAGAGCAAAATCTCCAGTTCTCCAGCTTCAGAAAAATGACCATAGAATGGGCGATGCAGACCAAGGATTATGAGCGGGTAATTAAGCTTGCACTTGCTGGAGAGGCAAAGGATAAAGGTTTGCCGGGGCTTGTAAATGATTGGATGGAGTATCGATACAAAGCATATAAGCTTTTAGGTAAGCTTGATGAGCAGCGTGGATTGGCAATAGATTTTATTCTGGCTGGCAGCTTTGAATATTATAAGGATTTGAAAAGCACCTATAATGACAGCGAATGGGCCGTTGAATATCCCCGAATTATCTCACGCCTGGAAGATCAAAAAAAAATTTATAACAATATTTATACCCATATTCTTATCGAAGAAGGGGAAAAGAAAAAACTCCTTGAGTATGTTAAAAAAAGCCCTTCAGTAGTTGAGAGCTATTATAAACATCTTGTTCCTGAATTTAGGGAAGAGGTTTTTGATTTATTTCTGAAATATATTGAACAGGCGGCAGCAAGGGCGGGCAACAGACGAGATTATCAAGGAGTGTGCGCTATTATCCGTAACCTGAAAAAAGCAGGGGGAAAAACCCATGCGTTGGAAATCAAAAATAAGCTTTTTACCAAATATGCAAACAGACCGGCGTTCAGGGATGAATTGACGAGGGTGTAATAAATGTGGAATACCCAAGAATTTCGTAAATTGGATGGGTTAGACTAGAGGCGGTGCAGAATATGCTTAGGGTGCCACGCGTTAGACAGGTTCAGGCTTGCGATAATTATGTTCTGCATATTACGTTTGACAATAGAATAACGAAGTTGTATGATTTAGAGCCTAAATTGAGTGATGAACGCTTTAGTATTTTACGTGATAGAGGCTTTTTCAAAGCCGTGCAGGTTGACGGCGGGGGATTCGGAATCAGCTGGAATGATGATGCCGACTTGAGCGAGAATGTTTTCGTTGTAGTTAAAAAAATTGAAGGTATTGGCGACTTTACTATTGACAACAAAGAATTCTGGCTCCTTAGCGAAACCCTGATATGATCCTGAAGGCATATTGCTGATCTGACGCGAATCCCAAGTGAACATTATATTACCGGGATATTCGCAATATAGGTATGGTGCGGGATATTGGGCAAATTAGTCAGCCGATTCAATAGCTTTCAAGTTTTTTGTCTAGATTCGCGCAAGCTGAAGCTAGAATACTTGATTTATATGCCTTCTCCAGACTAACAGTCGCACCCCTTGCGGGTGCGTGGATTGAAACTTGAATTTTTGTAAGTTCCGATATCGGTCTTGGTCGCACCCCTTGCGGGTGCGTGGATTGAAACATCAACTCCATAAGCTTATCAGCTTGCGGGTCGTCGCACCCCTTGCGGGTGCGTGGATTGAAACTTTGGAGTTCAGAGATGTCACTACGGATGGCTGTGTCGCACCCCTTGCGGGTGCGTGGATTGAAACCCAGTGTTTAAGGCGGTTGTCGTATAGCTCACGTCGCACCCCTTGCGGGTGCGTGGATTGAAACATGCTTAAGGCCGATCGAAAAAATAAGTACTGCTGTCGCACCCCTTGCGGGTGCGTGGATTGAAACTTTCAGGCGTAGCATGTGCAACTGGCGATCCACGTCGCACCCCTTGCGGGTGCGTGGATTGAAACATCACTACCAGCTCTCCTTCAGTCGGAATGCTGGTCGCACCCCTTGCGGGTGCGTGAATTGAAACCAGTAACCTCTATGGACTGATACATACCGGGAATGTCAATTATGAATAGGTCAAAGAAAGCAGAAGCTGTGTTATTTATAGGATATTGCTGGAAGAGGAATCAAGTTCATACGTATGGCATGAAGTATATTGGTACAAGCTGTGCGGGATGGTATAATTAAAAGGAAGCAAAAAGAACGTCCCTATGCTTCGATTGCTGGTGTATAGAATTGATCTGCCAGTAACATACCTGACAAGTCTATTTAGGGACACTAGCCTTGAGAAAACTAGTATGCGGGGTGAACTTATGAAAAGAATCTGGTTGATTCGTCACGGCGAAAGCATTGCTAACGCCGGAGCTGCTACGGATAATCATGTAACGATACCGTTATCGGAGAATGGTCACAAGCAAGCACAGGAAATAAGCCAAATCATACCCTGTAGACCGGATCTTATAATAACTTCCCCTTTTTTACGGACACAAGAGACAGCAGCTTATACAATGAAACGATATCCGGATGTACCGGTTGCAGTATGGGAAGTTCAAGAATTTACCTACCTTGCCCCGGCTTCCTGCATCG
>JAEWCZ010000088.1 GCA_023390335.1 Bacillota bacterium
ATATAATTCATGGAATAATATTTTTGCCACCAAGTATTCTATGCTTTATAATATCCTTGATATTACGTTCAAAGTCAAAAAATAAGTCTTAATCTTATAAAGAATAACAATAAGTACCGCACATTCAGTTAAACAGGATGTGCATTTTTATGCTCAAAATACGACGCAGTTTTATTCTATTACGAACCAGACTTGTACATTGATAATGAATAGTGCGGTAAGGATTGAAGTGTTATAAAATACAATATATAGTTTAAATTTATCTCAAAATCTGAGAATGGGGGGGTTAATATGAAAATGTATGAGTACAAATGTGTTGGTATTGCAGGAGGTGCAGAAAAAACAGCAAGAATACTGAACGAATATGGACAACAAGGTTGGGAATTAGTATGTGTATGGTGGGCTTGGCACTATCTAAAGAGAGAATTGGGTTCTTAGAATCTAAATATTTCAAGTTTCCTACGTGTATCCACTACCGCATTTTCAATAAACGAAATGCGGTTTTTTTATGTCCGTATTTTGGGCACAATCTTAGTCAAATACGAACTAAAATGATCTTTGAAAACTGAATACTGCGGCACTAGGTTGTATTTTAACCAAAGAACAGATATAGTAAATATAAAATTAGATTCAAATAAAACTATTTATGTTTTATAAAGGAGGACTGGATTTGAAGAAATCTCTAATTTGCATTTGTATTTTACTTTTAGTAGTGGTTGTAGTTGTATTATTCTGGGTTAATCGAGGAAACAATCAATTAGTTTATGAATTTGAACATAGTTATTTTCATGAGTTTTATTCTAAAGATGATTATATAGTATTCAAGGATGACATTAAAGTAAAGAATACACATTCCAAAGATTTATTATTCAATATGTATGCCGATGTAAAGGAAGATTCTGGGCTTGTTGCTGAGAAAACTGCAATCGCTTGTGAAAAAGAATCAATTCAAAAGAAAGTTTTCTTTATAAAGGCTAAGTCTGAGCAGGTATATCAAGTTTATTTTAAGGCAAAAAAAGGGACAAAAGAGACAAAAGAGACAAAAGAAAACAGATTACCACCTAAAAAAATTAATTTTAAAATATTAGACTAAAGTAATCTGCAATAGTATGATTTTGCTTCAATGTCAAGTACCGCATATTAATGAGAATGCGGTTTTTTGTTGCACAAATTACATAGCAAAATGATATATTGCGAACAAAGTAAGTTGATCTTTGCAAACTGAGTAGTGCGGTATTTGTATCGATATAAATACATTGACTTCAATTAATTCCCAATATAGTATAGATGTAATGAGCTTTTTGCATATAAGTTAGAGTTATTTTAAAATGCAAAGTAAATACTTTGAAGGATTGATATCATATGATTAATTTTTCAGCAAGAAATGATATTGAACGTTCTATTAAAGAATTGAGAATAAATCGAGAAGAATTTTTTGAAGTGCCAAAGCTTAAATGGCAAGAAATATTGCTCAACATAACCGACTATTTTATTTGTAAAAAACACTGTACGAATGATTTACATTGGGCATGGGAAAAGTTGAAAGAACCTCGCATAGGATTAAGACTCAAAAACAATGGTGTATACAAATATATTGCAGATATTGTAAAAGAGGAATATGTATGGTTTATTGTTGACGATGGTAATGGCAAGATGTGGATTTACGAAGGGAAACCACAAATTATATCAGAGATTATTGCAGATGCGCATTTTATTGATGAATATTATATTGTCTCAAAGAAGTACGAATGGCTTTTATGTGAAGACCATCACTGCATTATATATGGTTCGGGTGAAAAGATTGTTACTCGAATCAACAATTTCAAAATTCAAAGACCTGAACTTATCACTGGTTAATAAATATTTCTATAAAATTGTAGTATTTATTAGTTTCCATAACTTTGCTAGAAATCTTAACAAACAAATTAATACCATAAATCAGTACCGCATTATTCAGCAGTACGCATTAATTTGACTAAAGTGGCATTGATGGATATTGTTAATAGTATGAGTAATAATATTCCACTAAGAGTAGGAGGGAAGAACATGTGGGAAAGAATTAATTTACCCAAGTTTATTTGTGAACGATTTATAGGTATAACAATCCCAATAGACAATATTATTCATATAATTTCTTATCAAGGAGTTCATACAATTAATTTGTCCAAACCCGATATTGTAGTTTCAGATGAATTCTTTCCGGAAGGGAAAGGGTTATATGATTTTGAAACTAATATACTTTCGTATAATAATAACAGGTTTAGAGTTATAGGGCTCAATGGAGGAAAACCGATTTTTGAAAATTCAAAGGGAGAGCAGTTAATTATTGATACAAAAAATGAGGTAATAAAAATTAATAATATACATGGTGACTTAGAATTTTGTTATAGATACGATGATTTTTCGGGGGACTGGATTGCAGCAACATTTTCCGAAAATGGAGATTTTTTATTACTATTATCACCATATGATATTTATGCTTTTAGGAGATAATTTTATATATTTCAATGACCGCCGCACATTCAGTTAAACAGGATGTGCATTTTTTATGCTCAAAATAGGACGCAATCTTAGTCTATTGCGACGCAAAAGGGGGCGATTAATTCGTGCAAATGGGAAAGCTAATTTTCTTCATGTTTAAACTTTATCATTTTAAGGGAAGTAGTATATTCTTTTGTCCTAAAAGTTATTGTGTCTTTCCCGTAAGGTGGATTGTGAGCACCTTCAAAAGTTTGAAGTTGAACTGTAATTTCATAATAATTACGGTAGTCAAGCTCCACTCTTCGGATATCAATGATTCTATGTTGCCAAAATTGTTTAGGATTTCCATAGTAATCTATTAGTGAATCTTGGATGTATGGATAAATCATGTAGAGTAAATAACTTTCGAGAAGTTGCTCACGAGTTTCAGTTATAGAAACAGTTGAGTGGATATATTCTTCGTGACTTGAGTGACAATAGTAAAGAGCTATTAGAGATACTAACAAACCTATTGATAATAAAATTATGAAAGATTTTCTCACATGGAAAAGGTAAAAGTTCTTCATAACTGACCCTTAAGAATGAACTACTAAATTATATATATGAAATTTATCTTAAAACAATACGTGTAAGTACGCAAATGAATAAAGCTGTATCATCAGGGCGTAGCCTACCGGAAGGAGTAATAAGGATGAAACAAGCTGATGATTTAGGTATAAGTTTAATCTTAGGTAGTTGTTTTGGTACATTAATTGCGAGGACTTTATTATGTGAAGTAGCGATGAAAAAAGTTATTTCCGCTGTCAAATGGGGAATGGATAACCCATTGGTGGTTATATATTATTTTCTACCATTTCTGGTATTCTGGTATTAGTGTTATTAATTAAATATAACAAATATTTACATATAGGACATTATTGATTACATAATGTTGTTCAAGTTGGGCTTTCACAGCTTGCACTAAGTATTGTATTTACCGGACACCCCATAATAGGTATAGCAGCGATATTGGCAGCACTGGGTACTCCAAAGTTCCTGCAACATTTTATGGTTCCAAGCGGAGGGGGGATTAATTAAGGTTCAGTTTATCAGACGGAAAGGATTTTCCAGATGGCAAAAGGAGTAGTCACAAGAGGATAGGGGTGAGTATTGATGGATTCGGTCTTGATGAGAAAACTGAATATGAGTACCTTGTAATTTCAGATAGGCTATACAACATAAATGAACTGATACAAAGTGTAGAAAAAGTCATCAGGGCAAAGAAAATAACATATCTTTTAAGTTCAGCAAAGGGCAGTCAATCGGGTTATTCCTCATTGACTGCTCTTTTAAAGTCCCATGGAATAAGCATATTGCCTCCCAAACTTACAGAAAGTCAGCTGCTATTACGGTCTGTGAAATAATAAACCTGCAGGAAAGGAAAATCAATAATGTAGTAGTACTATTTAGAGCTGATTCAAAGGTTGGAACAACCTTGACTTCATTGAGTATATTGAATACAAGCAGCATCAAAAGCAAAATGCGAAAAGTATATTTGGAAGGGGGTGAAAGGCAGCTACAAATTCAGTAGGAAATGCTTAAACTTCCAGAATATACCATTAAATACTAAAAAAACAGACTTTTACTTAAATTTCCAATAATATATAATCTAGGCATGGTATCTGATCAGGTGCATAAAAAATTCGTAAAAAATTATAAAACAAAGGAGTGTATCATGAAAATTACAAAAAAACATACTATCTTTTTAAGTAGTATCATACTTGGGTTTTTGATTTTACTTTCAAGCGTACCTGCATTTGCAGCCGGGGTTAATACATGGACTACAAAGGCATCAATGGATAATGCAAGAGGATATCATCAAGTTGCGGCAGTAGGTGGGAAAATATATTCCATAGGTGGTCAAAATGGTAGTTATCCTAATGCAATAGAGGAATACGCCCCATCAACCGATACCTGGACTACCAAG
>JAEWCZ010000089.1 GCA_023390335.1 Bacillota bacterium
CTTGGTAGTCCAGGTATCGGTTGATGGGGCGTATTCCTCTATTGCATTAGGATAACTACCATTTTGACCACCTATGGAATATATTTTCCCACCTACTGCCGCAACTTGATGATATCCTCTTGCATTAGCCATTGGTGCCTTTGTAGTCCAGCTGTTAACCCCGGCTGCAAATGCAGGTACACTTGAAAGTAAAAACAAAAACCCAAGTATAATACTACTTAAAAAAATAGTATGTTTTTTGTAATTTTCATGATACATCTCCTTTGTATTTAAATTTATTATGCACCTGATCAGATACTATGCTAGATTATATATTATTGGTAATATAAGTAAAAGTCTGTTTTTTTAGTATTTTAAGTAATATTCTGGAAGTCTAAATATTCTTCATTAAGTTTGTAGCAACCAATCATCCCCTTCCAAATATACTTTTCGCCTTTTGCTTTTGATGCAGCTTATATTCAAGCTGTAAGGCAATCAGGTTTGTAAGCTTTTCCATCTGTCTATCATAGTGTCTGCTTAACCCTCTTAGTGATTTATTATGAACGTCAGTTAGGTAAGATGTATTTGAAATATAGGGCAGTGACACTGCAAAGACCATGTCATACTCTTTTGTTACGTTTGAGCTTAAACTATCATTTTGCTTGTTTACAATCAGTAGAATATTATTGGGTGTATCTCGTTTCTCATCATTGTTTTTTCTTTCTGTGATACCGTATTCGTCCAAAGCTTGCTGTTTAATTATTCTATGATTATATAGGCTTGACTGCTGCGGTGTTGTTACCATATACCTGTTGGGTGTGGAATTCAATGCACCAAAGTACAGTTCATTATGGGGATACCAGCCTGCGTCTACTATTACGGCATCAAAGATTTTGGATGCCATATTTATTACGTACTCAATGTGGTCTGTTTTGTAGTACTTAAAGTCAATCAGCGTTTTACAAGGAGGAAGAATATACAGGTTTTTAAGTTCTCTGCTTCTTACCATGGCTTCCTTTAGTTCATCCTTTGATAAGATTTTATTGAACACCTTTGACCTTATGCTGTCCATTCCCTTATCTTCACAGTTTTCAACATATGTATATGATAAATGGCCGGACAAATTTAAAAATGCGATGTTCCCTTCACTCAGCTCTGCCATGTTTTCGGCTATACTCAATGCAGTCAAGGTTGTTCCAACCTTTGAATCAGCTCCAAATAGTACTACTACATTATTGGTTTTCCTTTCCTGAAGGTTTATTATTTCACAGAACCGTAATAGTAGCTGACTTTCTGTAAGCTTGGGAGGTAGTATACTTATTCCGTGGGATTTTAAAAGAGCAGTCAATGAGGAATAACCCGATTGACTGCCCTTTGCCGAACTTAAAAGATATGTTATTTTCTTTGCCCTGATGCCTTTTTCTACACTTTGTATCAATTCATTTATATTGTATAGCCTATCTGAAATAATAAGGTAATCATACTCTATTTTTTCATCAAGGCTTGATGCTATGTTTACTTCATTAAACAGTTTAGAATTGAAATGTTTGCAATAATCTTCTCAGCCTCCTTTTCGTATTCATCCGCTTTTGCATCCAGTTCCATTTCATTAGATGAATATATTCTGGCAATGTCCAGCTTTGCTTCAACATACTCCGAAATGGCTTCCTGTAAGTTTTCATCTATGTCAACAAGCTCTCTAACTAAAGAAATAAGCTTGTCCTTTACATCAGGCTTGAGATACTCAAACTTTAACGAACCTTTTGGTATCTCTTTTCTTATTTCAAATAGCCTTTGAGCTAGGTATTTGCAAAATTGACTATCCGGTCTATCAGAAAAGAATTCTTCATTTGTAAGAAGTGAATATTTTCTCTTGCTCATTTTATCAAGATAGGCTTCAAACTTCCCGGTCATTTCAACTGTAATATCCCTAAGTAAGTACTTTTTCTGATCTCTTTTCTCATAATATTCTTTCAGCTCATCCTCAAAAATGTTCTTGACCAGTTTACCTCTGATTTTGTCGGGTACTTTGGAATTTACCCAGTTCTTTCGTATTTCCTGACGTTCATCCCAAAATACTATATGTACATGGGGATGGCTGGGTGTGTCATGGGCTGCAGCAACCCATTTGAAATCTGACATCTTTATGTTGTTTCCATCTGCTATTATCCTTATTTGTTGTTTTATAAGTTCTTGCCATGCTTCTTTTGTTATTGGCTCTCCAACCTTTATTGCAGCATTTTCAGGAGAGAATGAAATTACTGACCTGAAAATGTTTTTTCCTTCTTCGGATTTTTTCTTGACTATATCCATTACATCCTTTATCTTGTGTTTAACTTCAAGAGTATCGGAATCATACACGTTACCGAACAGGCCATGCTTTTTCCCCTCGTTTTTCATTACTCCGGGACGAGTACCAATATACCGGATATGCTCGGCATTTTTATTGGGTGTGCGAGTTTCATTTACTGGCTTAAACCACTGTTTATAGAAAACTGCTGACAAAAAGAATCACCTTCTTAATTGAATTTTGGGCATAAAAAAACCCCGTAGTCCTCTGGGAGTACGGGGTATAAACATAATGTGCAGTTTACTATGCCAACTACTTTCTCTCTTCAATTATTAAAAAACTCTTTTTTTCATTTTTGTAAATTGTAAAAATTAGAAAAACAGAAAGTTAACGATATGAACTTTTAGAATATTCAATAAGTATAGGTCCATTTTCATTATATGGGGTATCCTTATAATACCCTTTAGCTGCAAGCAAATATACTATGTCTTTTTTTGTTATTTTTGATTTAGGGCCGATCCATATCTCCTTAATAAATTTTCTTTTAATATTTGAAAAGTCCATTTCTATGTATGAAATAATGCTTCCGTTATTTACTCTAAATTTGGGAGCAAGGAATTTAAAATCACTAAACACTCCATTTTTTTGGTGATCTGGATGAGATAATAAAATTATTCTCCATTCATTTTCATCTTCAAAGCTAGGATTTTTATATAAAGGAAAACTCAAGAAATAATTGCTGGTTAGTTCATGTGCTGCATGCCCTACTCCAGTTCGAGTCATTTTTTTTATATTTTCATTTACTATTTTATTAATAAATTTATTTTGAATTCTTTCTTTGTATATAACTTTCTCAAATTTTATAAAATAAGGTTTATTTAGAAGTTGTAAAAATTCTTTTGAAAAGCCAATTGCCATTCCCTGTCCATCTTGCGCGTATCCTCTCCATTGACTTAAACAATCCTTTTGTTGTGAAAAACAAGAAGCGTATATAGTCCCAGATAAAGTATTATTTATTTTATACCATGTATTCCATGCTTCTAATGCACAAAGATCTATTTCAGCCAAAAGTTTCTCAATTTTGTCATTTATTTTTTCTCTAATCCAAGTTTCTTCTTTAATATCATTTGATTTAAGTACATCCGATAACCAAAGCGTGGAACTCTGAATAATATTCAAAAATGCTTCAACACTGCAATAATGATAAACCACATCATTGTCTTTCTCTATTACCATAATACCCAACCCCTCTTTTCACTATTAGCCTTTTATCAACTCCGTATTATTAACCTTTTACGAAGTTCAAATATAATGTGAAATTCAAGTTATTGCTATTCATTCAAATAGTATTTGATTAAGAATTTTCCCCTCCACAGATTTTATATCAGCTTCAAATAAGTTGGTTTTGGACTTTAACTTCAACTCTTTTATTATCAACCTCTAAACTTTGATCGTTATCTCTAGATTCCTCTGAAAGGTTGGTAGCCGTCTCAAAATGAGCAAGAGATGTATGTATGAACCTTTTGTCCTTATTCGCCGACTTATAAGTTCCAAGCATACTGTTTTTACCGGAGCTATAAGGGCCAGAAATAGCGATGTTTTTTAAGTCTCATCACGGAAAACATAATCTAAGGATTCTGCATAGACACTTAACCTTGTATCTCTACTGGGACTTAGTTTATAAATTTGTATTTTGTTGTATCCATATAGCCACCCTTTCCAGTTAGTTAATCCATTTTCATTAATTCCCATGTTTAATTAATTTTTAATATATGGTTTATGCTGTTTCTTGTAAAGACTGTTCCATTTCGTTTATATAATCATGTGCTAATAACCTTTGATTCGGGTAATGATCAAATGAAGTTTTATTTAGAAACAACTTAAAATCATTAATAGATTGCAATTTATCATTTTTACCCAGCATATTAATAATTCCTAAACAAAAATATAATTGTACTTTACCCGGCTCTTTTTCTAACACCCAATAAATAAATTCTTCTATCTCCATAGGAATATGCTCTTCATATTTCTTTTTAAACGCAGATTGATATTGGTTTAATGCAGACTTTAAATTTCCCTCATAAGCTAGTAAAAACGCATAACTAAAACGCCAAGTTTGATCAGAGTTACCTTTACACAATTCAATTTCATGTTTAGCTTTATTTAAGTCATGATTTTTGACAAAATAATGTATAGCTTTCATACATCTAACTCGATAATTACCCGGATCAATTGCATCCAAATTATTATTATAATATTCAACTTTATCTAAATCATTTTGGTCGCGTGATAGCCGCCATTTCTCGTGCCAAATTGCAATAAGCACATTATAAACATCTATTTGATGAACAATTACTCTATTTTTAAGATAAGCAATTTCCGGTAAATTTGCTTTAATAAATTTTAACCTTTTACTTACATTAGAAAGCATTTCTTCTGCAAAAGAAAAATCATATGATAAATATGCGGCAATGCCTATTATGAATTTAACAACTACATCAATCCACTTAGAAGTTAATTCCATTTCAAAGAAATCATTTTTCTTTGAAATAGCAATTTTCTGCGGGAATATCCTACTAAATTCATTTGCAAAATTTTCTTTTATTTCTTTTGGTACTTCAGCATGTCTCACCATTGCTTTCATGCTGATTAAATGATGATCTTCTCCTTTAATTTCTCTTACTTTAGAATTTGCAATTATTGCAAAGTGACATTTAACTTTAGTTAAAATTTTCAATGTACCTTCAAAGGTTTCTAGATTTTTATGATACTTTTCAGGTAGTTCAATATAACTAAATTTAACACTTGAATTGGTATTTAAAAATAATGATTTAAACTCATTAATAAAATCACTATGAACTCTTTTTTTTTCTTCGATATTCTCAGCAGTAAAAGCCACCATAATTCCTATTGAATTTTTTAAAGCTTTGGGATGACGATTAGTAAAAACCCATATGAAGATTATTGAAATTAATATAAACAATGCTATGATTAATTCAGGAATAGTAATTTTCCCATCCATATTTGTAATATTTATAAAATATGCTAGAGTAAGAAATCCTCCCACTATAAAAATAATAGACATTATTAATCCTATTCCTGTATTCCATTTTTCCTTTATCACTTCAATAAATTTATATGAATCATTAAACCACATTTTTTATTTCCCCCAATAAATTTATTTATCTAATCGTGTAGAAATATAGATTTCAATATATAAGTTATATTAATTACTTAACCAAACTTCCCATAATAGCAATAATGACAATTACTAATATAATTATACACAGCCTTCCTTTATTTTACAATTATTTGTTAATCTTAAAATTCTTTCCTTTTCCTACTTTTCCAAGAAAGATATCAACCGGATGCTCCCTATTTCTATTCCTATAATCAACAGGATCAATTGTCACTAACGAACCGTTTGCATTTCCATTTCCCACGTAATACCCCTGATCCGAATCATCAAAAATGCAATTAAGTCGGCTTTCTGTATTAATTGTTTCTTTTTTATCATTTTTACAGTTAGTCCCTTTCATTTCTATTCTACTTTTTATATCTAAGTTTTCTTCAAGTACTGACAGAAGACTGTTCATAATTCTTTTTTGTAAAAAGTAGTCATAGTATAATAATGAATATGTTTCATTACAAGCTCTTTGATACAATCTATCAACTAATGCTTGTCTTATCGGATCAATGTACATCAAGTATGAAAAGTATCCCATATCAATGCTGGCACAATATTTTCTATCCGGTCTGCATTTTTTGTACTCATTGTAGAACTTTACTAAGGCTTCCCTTGCCTCAAGATTTTTTGCCTCTGAACAATTATTTGACCACCAATCACTATTCCCGTCCAATATTTTAGTCAAAAGCCTATATTTTTTTAAATAATAACCACTCCATTTATCTATTCTCTTCATTTTTAATTCACTTCCTTGTTCTCACCCTTCTTACGGCAATCAGGCAGAGGATACCCAGTAACGGAGCCAAATACACATAAATGTTTGTATTTTTATAATATGCGGGGTAAACACAATACCCGATGTATACTGCTGTTAAAATAACATCACAGGGTATATTTTTCAGTAAATATATTAGTGCATTTAATAGACTCTGAAAGCTATCAACTCTCAGACTTGCAAAAACAAACCGGGTTAACCCTGCAATAATAAGCAGAATCTCAAACGCCCTGAATGTGTAGGATATACCTAAATCGTTTATAAGTTCTATGTTCCCCCTGACTGAATACCAGCCCAGCAATACCATTTGATAATAAAAAAGGAACCTGCCATACAGAAATGACTGATCCCACCTGTGCCTGAACTCCGAATATTTCACACTCAGCACCTCTCATCAACCATGATGAAATCCAACCTTATCTCAAGCGGATTAATCCGCTTACCCTTCTGTTCATTTACTCTTTCTTTCACCAACTCACCATATTCAACTTCTGGATCAACTACGATCACCTTGCACCCATCTGTTTTTTCTCTTTTCATATATTCTCCTACAGTTGTCACATACCCAACTCCTGCTGAATTCTTTTTGCTTTCTGTTTCCATATTCATTCTCTCCTGTTCCTTAAATTAAACATCATGGCTTCACTTTACCCTCCTGCTATCCCTACCCACTTCATCAGTCTGGCTCAAATACTGGTCAATCTCCACGTCCTTCTTCTTCATATATTCAACACCAAGCCGCAAGCTTCTGTTACCATTTCATAGAAAGCTTCCTGATCCTCGTCACTTATCATCTGGATAAGGCTTAAATTTGAATACATTGTTCCGGCTGATACCTTACCTATTTTCATAAGCATTTTTACTATTCTGTTTATCTGTGGCTCTAGTACTTCCTTTAGCTCTTTGTGAATGATTTCCGTAATAAAATCAATATCACTTCTATAGCCATCAACTGCTAGGCCCTTTTCAACAAATTCTCTAACTATATCTGAAACGGATATACCCCTGATCGCTGCAAGCTTTTTCATATCTTCTATACTTTTGGCTTTAAACCTGATTGACCTTTTTAGTTCCTCCGGATTAGTTTTCTTTTTAGTCACTTTGCACCTCCTGACAAAACAAAACTGCAGCATTATGCCACAGTAACATAGTTTACTTCTTATATATTTATTTAAATTTAAGATTACTTTCTACTTTATATATATCTATTCTTAACTACATTTAGCTCTATTCTCTAAAACCCACACCATATCATCATTACACCTTTTCCGCCACCCTTTTCTTTATTTTCTTTCAGAATCTGTAAACGATCTTCTTCATGCCTATTAATTAAATCCTGCTGTACCAGCCGTATATTTAGCAGATCCTCATTCCAATCCTTCGTAAGGGGTTTTTCTACAGTTGTGTTATAACCTAGTTTTGCATATTTTTCTTCATACTTTTTTGCGGCTTCTTGGCCCCAGTTTGGAGCGGGGCTTCCGTTAGAAAACTTTGCTTCATCATCATTATCCAACGCAAACGTTATATTTTTTATCTCCGGATGCCGTTTTAAATAACCTGACAATGCATTATCAGAGAGACAGCCCAGTGCTATTCTGTGTTCTTTTTTCCACCCCATACCAAGACTTTTGTATATGCTTGCATGGCTTATTGCATCTATTGCAGCTTCGTACACTGTTAGGCTGTCTCCTTTGCCTTCCATAGCAAAACAATAGTTCATATTACTTCCCGGTACAACTCCTTTGAATGTCAGGCCGGTAACTGTTCCACGCTGAAATGCTTGCCTTGCCTCGCCATTTTCATCATACCCCACAAATACAATATTATGATGTGGCAGACTTTCATATATTTTTTTCTTGTAAACAAGATCGGTTACTATATCCTTATCCAACCCACGGGTTTTTATCAGATATGCAAACAATCTCTTGTACGGACTGGCTTTATCCGGGAGTTTGAATTCTATATTTTTTTCTTCCACTGGTTTGTGCTGTTTTAGGTTTGCTTTTTGAGTTTGTTGGATTTCTCCATCACCAACAAGGTATTTCATTGAGTCCAACCAACTTTTATTTTCAGTAAACATCAAAAACTGTATTGGGCCCCCTCCACGTTCGGCAGCCCAGCAATAGAATGAGTTCTTAGCATCATCAATATACAGTCCCCCATGATTCTTGATATGATAGTTTGAACCACGCTTTTCGGGATTGTATCCAAGTTGCTTTGCCAACTCGTAAATACTGACATGATTCGCCCGATGAATCTGTTCTTCTGTAAATCTTTTCATTTTCAGTATCACTCCCAACTACCATCAAATCCATCATACTCACCATATTCACCAACGACTTCCTCTATCTCCGGTTCTGACTGAGATTTATTGTCCAGCTCATTTCCAGCTATCCCACAGTGTTTATATAGTTCTTGAATGAATTGAATATTTGGGCTTACATCTTTTATTTGACTTATGTAATTTGTAAGGGAATTGATTTCTGCTCCATAGTTTATTAGGACTTTTGCTGCTTCAAGCTTGTTAGTTTCATAACATGTATAGAGGGCTTCTCCATTGTTTGAATTAACATCAGCTCCTCGGCTTATAAGTGTATGCATTGCATCCGCATCCTTATGCTGGGCTGCGAAATAGAAAAGTGCCGGAGCGTGTTCCTGTATATTCCGGCATTGCATTAACCCTGAATTGAGTAGTCCATATTTTCCGGCTCTTATCATTTCTTTGAATACTACTGTATCATCTAGGGCTTTTGAACTTGACTTAATGAATTTTTCTGCATCTGTTTCCGGTAAGGTGGTTAATGCATGACTGAGAAAACCCCTCATAGTGTCAAACTGTGCTTCTCCATGTAAGTTTGCATCTGCATATTTGTATATGCTCAATGCTGAATCAATGTTATTATCTATTGCTGTTACAAATGCATTTTGTAATGTTCTGATTGATACAGGAACTTTTTCTTTGTATAGAATATGGTTTATTATGTCCGTACTTTGGATTGTTGCTCCCTGGGCCGCTTCACATATAAAGTCATGACAATATTTAATCTTCTGCTCAAATGTTCTGTACAGTTCTCTGAGTTTATCAATGTCTTCGTTATTTATTGCAGAGTATAAAGAGTTCAATTTCTCTGACGTTATTTTGTCTGCATCTATAACCTGATCCAGCTTCTTGCTGAGTGCACGGAGCATCTTTCCCATTACTTCTCCCAGCAAACCAAACATGCTGCTCTTTGGCTCATACTTCTTCTGGTTCTCTTCAAGTAAATCAATAACAACCTCTGCCTGTTCAGGAGTAAAGTTAACGTTTATAAGCTGATTCTTGATACTTCCACTCTCATTACTGTCGGCTGTTATTCCTTTATTGCTGTAGTTATCATTAATCTCTACATCTGTCAAAGCTTTATTACCTGTTGGAATTGTGACTGTTTTTATTGTTTTAGCTGTTGTTTCTTCGTCATCAGAAGCTGGGTGTTGAAGCTTTTTAAATTCCTTTGCAACATCTTCATTAGCCAAGGCTTTCTGAATGGATAATGCGACTTCTCTGGGATCAGCATCATTCTTTATATCGTTTTCAACTTCTTGCTGTTTTTTCGATTCTATCTGTTCATCCTCATTGCTGGCTGCCTTTTCTTCAGTATCCATCCAGAAGCTTTCAACCATTAGCTGCATTGCCTTTGTAGCTTTGCTAAAAGCTTCGCCTGCTTTACCGGACTCAATCTTGTACTGTCCGCTGAACATCCTCCCTTTTAATTCTGGATTTTTGTTGTCCATTACATTTATTGAAGCAACAACCATGTCACTGCTCACAGATAACATTCCGGAAACGTTATAATCTTTTGGGAACTCGCTCTTTTGGAATTTCTTGAAGTCTGCGGACAAAAAAGAAAAGTCAGGTTTTAATCCCTGACTTTCCAGTCTGCTGCCCAGCTCATCCGATATTTCTTTGATTGTTTTAATTGTTTCTTTTCCTTTACCTCCACCGGGTTTGTACAAATCAATTTTCTTCATCGCCTTCGACCTCCTTGTTGTTTTCTTTTTCAGAATCTTCAGCTTCTTGCCTACGGCGTTCAAAGTATTCTTCAAGGGCCTGTTCAATTGTAGATGTTATTTCTGTCTGCGTAGTATAAGCATTGAAGAATCTTGAAATTAGTTTTTGTTTTACTGTTACTGCTGTTAGCTTTGGCCTTTTCTTCTTTTCAAAAAATTCACCGGATGCTATGGCCAATATATCATCCTCTGTAAGTTTGCCACTCCTTTCTTTAAGTTTATCTGCTCTTTTCATGTCTATCCTGTAATCGTTTTTAGTCAGGATACTGAAAAGAATATTTTGTTCATCTATAGTCAAATATGACAGGCTTACTGCCGGATTTAACTTGATGCTTCCTTCGTCTACCATGTTAAGTAATTCTTCGTTGAGATAATTAAGTCGGATATACTGACGAACTGTTTCTCTGTTCATTTTATTATTTTTCGCAACAGAATCCCGACTTTTACCAGGGTGCAATATTGTTGCACCTTCCTCATCATACTTACTCCCATCAGCGTTTGAGTCACTTTCGATTGCATATATATATTCCTGATTCCGTCTCAATTCCTTATATGCATCCAATTGCATTTTTAAGCTCTTTGCTAGTTCACTAGGCAGCATATCATCGAAATCACGCCGTAAAAAATTCGTCTCTGTTACTATAATTTTTGCTTCAGCATCAGAAATATTTTCACGAATGTCTGCCGGTATTACAGTCTTTCCTGCAAGCTTCGATGCATTGACCCTGTTATGACCGGCAAGAATCTCTAGCGTACCATCTTCTTTTTTTCTAACAATGATAGCTTCAATTACACCATTCTCTTTAATTGATTCAATCATACGCTTGAGCTTTTCGCCTGCATACAAGCGAAATGGATGATTCTCGAATGGAACTAATGAGCTAATATTAAGGTATGAAGATTTTTGAGTATTTGTATTTTGAATATTTAAATTAAACATCTGTGCAAAAGCATTGTCTGCCGGCTTTTCCAGCTTCTTTGAAAAGTCAATTTTTGTTGTCCCCACTTATACTCTACTCCTTTCGATCAGCTCCTTTGTCACATTTCTGTATTCAGCACCAAGCACGCTGTTTTCCATGGAAACAAGGCTTTTTTGTTCGAACGTACTGTTTGTAGCTTCAACCCTTTTGTGAATCCTGGTAACAAAGAGTGTATCACCATATTTGCCTACTAAGGATGCTTCTACAGCCTTAGACATATTTGTGTTATCAGCCATAGTCAAAACAACGCCATCTATTTTAAGATCAGGATTTACATTTACCTTAACCATGTCATATACTTGTTCCAGTTGTACCAATCCATCCAAAGCAAACTTCTGCGCTTGTACAGGAATTATGAGGCTATGTGCTGCTGCAAGTGCGTTTGTAAGAAGGATACCAAGGCTCGGCAGGCAGTCTATAATTATGTAGTCATATTTACTGAATATTTCTTTTTTCAGTATCCTGTTCAACACTTGCTCCCTGCACATTACATTTGATAAGAACAAGTCAGCTCCGGCAAGCTTTATGTTGGAAGGAATGTAATCAATGCCCTCCTTGCTATGTACTATACTTTCTGCTATGTACTCGTCACTTAGAATATTGTTTGCCGCTGCCACCATCAGGTCGCTGATACTATACAAGCTTTCGTTTTCATAACCTAAATAGTCACTCATGTTTGCCTGCGGGTCGAGGTCAATGCCTATGACACTGAATCCTTCCTGCACCAGACCGGCGGCAATGTTTACAGCTGTTGTAGTTTTACCTACTCCTCCTTTTTGATTTGCAATTGCAATTACTTTTCCCATTTTCGTTTTCTCCTTTCAAAATAAAAAAAGCAGAACACATAAGTGCCTGCTGTTTGGTTGATTAAATATTTAATTGAGGTAAGTGAAGTTAATTAAAGAATGATATATTCATTTTGTGCCCGAAGGCGGGCATGAAAAAACCGCATTTTCATTACTGAATATGCGGTAAGAGATTGTTCTTGATATAAAAAAATGTAAAGTAACTCACTTGCTTATTAGCAGGTGCAATACAATATTGTTTTATTTAAGCCAGAACCCATATTCGGTTTCTGGTAGTAAAATAAATATGAATGTTACAATACATGTAATTATGATCGGAATAAATGTTATCCACTTATATCTTCGAAAAAATATTATTGGATAAATTAACGATGAAGCACCAATGATAAAAAATATAAATATAATGGGATAAAGCAATAAGCCTCCTATAATTTCTGCACCAAGATTATTGACTTGAGCCCATCTAGCGAAAGATAGCATTAACTTATCAATTACGAAGAATGCAATACCTGATAATATGTAAAACAATATTGTCTTATGTTGTGTATTCAATTGTTATACTCCTTACATCTGTTTAGCAGCACAAAATATAAATTTTCTACGTTAGAATTATCGAACAATTTACTTTAAATCAATTTTATTACAATTAATACTATATCTGCAACATTACTCTGTCAAGTTTCAATCCTTACCGCACTATCCAGTTGTAAAAGATTATTTTGGTACACACTAGACTTCCATTGTCTGACCTTCCGGATCACCGGCAGAACATATTCATTTTGCGAACACTTGCTACTTTAGCCATATTTACATCTGTTTTCCTATCTGCTAAACTCTAAATGATTTCTATAATTAGTGAGGTATTATGAAAGATAAAAGAGTGAGAGCAGATGGAGTATTTAGTGTAATATGTGGATTA
>JAEWCZ010000031.1 GCA_023390335.1 Bacillota bacterium
CGATTTCGGAATTTTTTCGAGTTCCTTTACATGTTTATCACTGTTTACTTTTCAAAGTCCATAAAGCCTTCTTACGACTGCTTTGTAAGGTTCTTGCTGTTTGCTTGCCGCAATCAGCTTAATTATATTACCACTTTGCCATCCTGTTGTCAACACTTTTTTTACTTTCATTTTTGGTAGTTCATACTATCTTAACTATTTAAGTGTTGTTTCCCGCGACAGCTTGACTATATTAACATGCCTGCTATGCCCATGTCAACACTTTTACAGCTGTAAATTCCTGCATTTTAATTACTGAAGAATATTAAATCTATTTTATACAAACAATAGTAACGGGTGATTATAAATTATGTTGTTATTTTATTTGATTTTACTTATTTCATTTAAAATATTTCTTATTACAAAAGATTGTTTATATAAAAGGAAGATAAACGAACTTTTGAAAGTTATAAATTCTAAAGAGGATTTATTATATTTAAATTTTCGTGATTATATGTCCATTATAGTTGTAGTTTTGAAAAGAAACGGTTACAAAATTAAATCCACACGTGATTGCGGGATTGATGGAAGCGGCCTTATACTGAATAATATACAATTTGCCGAGATATGGAAGCATGGACTGAATCAGATTATAGATGTTGAACTTGCTATGAATTTGGCTAAATGCATGCAAAAGAACTCTGTATATAGAGGAATGATTATAACATTAGGTGATTTTAAACCATGCACAAAAGCTTTTTGCCATAGAAATGTAATCGAATGTATAAATGGTGACCAACTATTAAATATGTGTAAAGCTGTTCAGAAAACAAAAGTTATCTTGCAGCCTGCAAAATAACTCTTAATTATGTGATGTTACTTTTTCTTCTGTTGTCTTCCCTGATCATCTATATAATAATTATCTTTCATTATTAATTGGGATACAGGCAAAAATTCTAGTCCCTGGGATTTAAGTCCTTTTATAATCTCAGGGAGAAGCTGTGCAGTATACTGGGTATCATTATGGAAAAGCAGTATTGCCCCCGGCTTGGTTCTCTTGAGAATTCTGTCTAATATAGCCTGCCTACTCATTTCCTTTCGCCAGTCAAGACTGTCAACATTCCATTGAATGGGGTAACATCCCATTTCATTACAAGTATCAACAACAGTATTATTGTAGTCTCCGTACGGTGGCCTGAAGAGATTAATTTTTATTCCCGATATTTCTTCCAGCTTTTTGTTACATAGTTCTATTTCACTTTTGCACTTTTCTTTGCTGATTGTACTCATACGCAGGTGTGAATACCCATGGTTGGCAATATCATGACCGTCATTTGCTATAAGTTTAACTGCATCGGGGAACTTTTCTGCCCACTGGCCAACCATGAAAAATGTTGCTTTTACATTCTCTTTTTTAAGGGTATCAAGTATTTGAGATATGTCATCTGCTCCCCAAGCACAGTCAAATGTTATAGAGACAGTATTTTGTTCTGTTTCAACGCTGTAAATAGGAAGGTGCTTTGCCGGGTTAAAAACTCCAACAGACTTGGCCGAATAACCTATTGTAACAAATAGTGTACATATTAGTAGAAACATTATTATAACCTTTTTAGGTATTTTCTTTGCCTTTACTAATAACATTCTTATTTTCATCATCAAACACTCCCATATATAAATTTGCTCTTAAAAGGTCCTTTCAAAGCTCTATATATGTTTATTTTTGAAATTGAAAAATATGATAACCTGTCTCTCTTGATTACTCACTAATTAATCAAAAACACACTATTTTTATTTTTTAAGTGATAGAATTTTTATCAACTGATTTTTATCCAATCCTTTACATACCGAAAGGCCAGTATTAATAATAGCCAGTCTGGCCTCTTCAACATCTATATTGCAGGAATTTTCAATCCACTCGGCAGGAACCCAATTTTCTACCCTGTCATATGTATTTGCCGGCCAGCCGTAGGGTTCTCCTTGCTTATTAATCTTGTACCTGTTCCCCGAAACAGTAATATAATATTCCTTCTGAAGCTGTACAACCGCTCTGTCAATCTTGCTTCCACCACTTTTCGGGGTAACGCCCATTTCTTTTCTTATTTCAGCTGTATCCAGAAAGGTTTTGTTATTAAACAACTGCCATAAATTCCAAAATTCAGAGGATATCATCCCTTCTTCCCATCGTTCTTCCATGGATAAGGTCGGTTTATATACTCTGTAAAAATATTGATACATTTTCTTAGAAATAAAACCTTTGTTTCCACCAAGAATGCAACCAAAAGCAAGCTTTTTTTCCTCAGCAGCTCTATCCTTCCACTGCCAGGGATCAGTTTCATACTCCCCTGTATGCCACTGATTTTCTGAGGTTTCTGAAGAAAGTGACGGAAACCCTTCATGTATATTCGATAGCGCCATAAAACCCAACTCATTAACCCTATCAATAAAATCATTGTATTTATTTAATAAAGCCATGATCTATCCCCTTCCTTATACAGTGATAATATCTTTTTCCCCTCCTGTAATGCACTCGCCACCATCAGGAGTAACAATATATGTATCCTCGCCACCTACCATGCCAACTTGAGGTACACCTTTTTTCGGTTCAAGGGCAAAAACCATATTCTCTTTTAATGGATTATCAAAACCTTTTGCAATAACAGGAAGTTCATCTACATGAAGTCCCACTCCGTGACCCAAGAATCTGACTCTTCTATCACCAAAACCCATAAAGTTTTCTAAAAAAGAAGAATCAAGGCAACCCATTATATTACCATATATTTCAGATGGTATATTGCCAGGCTTTAAAAGAGCCGCAGTCTTCTTTTGTATCTCAACACATCGTCTGTGTGTTTTTTGAACTTCATCTGAAGGTTTCGTTCCAAACATATAGACTTGAGTTTTATCACTATGATACCCCTCAATACAGAAGCCTACATCAATAAAGATTAAATCCCCTTTTTTGAGTTGAGTATCGAGACTACCAAACAATGGTACTGCGGGACTTAAACCTTTCATACCTCCTGGCCCGTCAAAATTGGTAGGATATAAAGAATTTGCGCCAAAAGCAATTTGTCCTATTATCATTTCAGTCTGATAGCTATTGAATCTTGAAACACCCTGATGTCCAAGTTTCAGCATTTTTCCAAACAACTCTGCTGATAATTCTACCTCACTCATTCCCTCTCTAAGAATACACGGTACAACTTCTTCAAGCAGGTATTTATGCCGTTTTCCGGCCTCCCTTATAGCATTCAGTTCATACAGACTTTTAATCGCCCTTACCTCTGACAATATCTTTTTTAAAGGGTAGATTCTAGCTATTTCAAATTGACCCCTAAGTCTATCAAGTATTTCAATAGTTGCAATATCCGTTTCTATAAGCGTATTTCCGAATTGTTTACCGCAAACAGCCACAGCATTGGAATATTTCTCCATAGGATATATACAGTCAGGTAAAGGTGACTCTATTTTCGCCCGTTCATAGCTTCTTCTAGCAAAGTACATTAATTTTCCGTTATTTTTTATTATGAGTATCCCATCTTGCATAGTACCCGTAAAATAGTACTGATTAACACGCCCTAATATTATTATCGTATCCCAGTCGGGATATTTGTCAGTAGCTATGGTACACAACCGCTTAGTCCTGTTCTCTAATTCTGTTACGGTCAAAATTTCTTTCATTTTATGTAAACTCCTAATAATTTATCAATTTACTTTATTGCTTATACAAATAGAGCGACTATCCATTTTATAATTAAAAGTTCAATTACAACGATAGCAACACAGCAAAATATAAATGCTGTAATTTTGGCTTCACCCACCTTATCTTTCCAATAATTCCCTTTGAAGAGAGAAAACAAATCTGGGGTAAATGAGTACTTTATTGAATCATTTATATCGTCTCTATCACGAAATATGAGCCGCAATATTTTCTTGTATACCGGTATATTAGCTACAAGTAACACAATAGCAATTATTGGTTCCATTTTATCAGCATACCTCCAGTCATTTTAATAAATGCAAACCTAAAAACATTATAACATGTGTGGGAAAATCCTGTAATAATTCCATTATTTTTCATAATAAATCCTTGTACATTCATGCACAATAATAAGTGAATACTGGGTAAAGGGAGAAAGCTGATGGTTAATCACTATCATTTTTACAAATTTAATAGTTTAACTGGTGAAAAGCACTCTCACAGGCTTACGGGATATACTGAATACATGTTCGGTATAGGGATATTCCATTTTCATATATATTTTGGAACAACCTCCTTTAACGGGCACTACCACGTATATTCCGGAATAACAGGATTACCGATAAAAACTACTCACGGACACAAGCATAAAATTGCAGGAAGATTAAATATGGCAAATTCACATTGTCATTACTATGAAAATTACACCCATGAAAACACTGAATATAGGGGAGGAAAAATTCTCAAAAGAGTGTTGTCATAATAATTACCATTCTTCCTGTACTCTATCACCTTTGTGATCTAAATTGAATTTTGAAGAATTAAAATAGTTTCCGGTGACACCAAAGGTACAGTCTACATTTATCCATTTTTTCTCTTTACTATCGTAGAACTGATTCCATGCATGATCTCCCCAGGCTAGTCCACTATAGCCAAGGCCAGTAACCAGCCTTACCTTTATTCCGTTTACCCTGCACATTGATATAAAGAGGCTGGAATAGTCGAAGCAAATTCCTTTCCTCGTTTCATAACAGATTATAGTTCCGGATTTTGTTCCTTCTGTCTTAACAGCAATCTGTTTTGCTTTAGGGTAATCGTATTTTATGTTTTTAGTTATCCATTTATATATTGCTTTGGCTTTATCATAATCTCCCAACTTTCCTTCGGTCAATTCAAGGGCCAACTTATCTATTTCATCGTTTGATTTTACAGCATCATCAAGAGTTACACCATTAAAGTATTGAATAACTTTTATATTGTAACTGTCAAGAGTATCTCTGATATTATCGGCTATTTTGACTTCCTGACCATTCATTGTTGCACTGACAAAACGGTCATTAATTATTACCGGTATTTTCTTTGCAATCTCAGATTCAACAACCGGCTTCAATGCCGTTCTATAAACTCCTTGCAGTACCACCGAATCGTCTATCCAAACCGATAAACGGGGCACTGTAAAATAGTACGAAAAAAAATATAGAACAAAGCTTATACAAATTAGCGAGACTGCTGCTTTGGGGATACTGCAGACAAATGTAATGATTCTTCTTGTTACAGAACTCATAGAGCTCATAAGCTTGTATATTCCCTGAGCCATGGCTCCAAACACATGCTTATATAGAGGATACATGATTATCTTAATTATCAGTACTACAACCAACAGCACAATAAAGGCAACACATAAGTAGGTATAGATATTATTTGCGGCTAGGCTTGCCTTGGCAGTTTCAGGCATATGACTACGAATATAAACGAAAAGTTTATTATCGTTGTCAAATAGTATTCCTCTTGTTAAAAAAAGTGCAATTAATAAGCCCGAGATTAACTCCACACTATTTATTATAGAATAAAAACTTTTGATTACTCTTTCTCGGTTATATCTTGTTACTAAAGAACTAATAAGAGTTACTAATACAGGTAGAATTATTATTATATTAATTGGATTTGTAATTATATCTAACATATTGATCACCTACCTAAGCCTGTAATTTATGTCGTTTCTGATAATATATTCTGTATAGTATTGTACTAATTGTATTATAGCATAGCATCAGCTTTCTTTATCAATTTCCCTAAATTACCTTGGATAAAAATTCACTTTTTTGAATTAAAACTCTTAGGTTAATGCAATTTTTACTGATATAATAATAAATATAATAATATTAAGCAAATTTAATGGAATTTTTTTTAGAAAAAGACGCCAGACCATTTTGTGCTTGCAATTAGTAAGGAAAAATTGTATCTTTATTAGGTAATATTAATAATTATTGGTATCTGGAATTAAGGATGCCTTAAAAATATTTTATGAGGTGATTTATGAGTCTTATAAGCCAAATATTCGGTTCAAATGTATACAATGATTCGGTAATGCGAGAACGTCTCCCTAAAGCTACATATAAGGCATTGAAAAAAACTATTGATGAAGGTCTTCCTTTAGATCTTGAAATAGCTGAAGTGGTAGCCAGTTCAATGAAAGATTGGGCAATTGAAAAAGGTGCTACCCACTATACTCACTGGTTTCAACCAATGACAGGCATTACTGCCGAAAAACATGATTCTTTCATTAATCCTACTGATGATGGAAAAGTAATTCTGGAATTCTCCGGCAAAGAGTTGATTAAAGGTGAAGCAGATGGCTCATCTTTTCCTTCGGGAGGTTTAAGAGTTACATTTGAGGCACGCGGCTACACAGCCTGGGATTGTACTTCTCCTGCCTTTATCAAAAATAACACCCTGTACATTCCAACTGCTTTCTGTTCATATACAGGTGAAACACTTGATAAGAAAACACCTCTTTTAAGGTCTATGGAATGCCTTTCTAAAAATGCAGTAAGGCTACTAAAACTTTTCGGTAATGAAAACGTTACTAGGGTTACTCCGACAGTTGGCCCTGAGCAAGAATATTTCCTTATTGATAAAAAAATGTACGATAAACGAAAGGATTTGATCTTTACTGGACGTACTCTTTTTGGTTCTAAAGCACCAAAGGGACAGGAAATGGATGACCATTACTATGGAAGTATAAAGCCAAGAGTTTCAGCTTTTATGGAAGATCTTGACCTTGAATTATGGAAGCTTGGTATTTCAGCAAAAACAGAACATAACGAAGTGGCTCCCGCACAGCATGAGCTTGCTCCTATTTTTACTACTTCCAATATTGCAACCGACCATAACCAGCTTGTTATGGAACTTTTGAAAACAGTTGCACTAAGACATGGCTTGGTATGTCTTCTACATGAAAAACCCTTTGCAGGAGTTAACGGTTCCGGTAAACATAATAATTGGTCGCTTTCTACCAACGATGGTCAGAACCTATTTGATCCGGGCAAGACCCCTCATGAAAACGTTCAATTCCTGATCTTCCTTTGCACCGTTATCAAAGCAGTAGATGAATATGCTGACCTGATAAGGTTATCTGCAGCCAATCCAGGAAATGACCATAGATTGGGTGCTAATGAAGCTCCACCTGCTATAATTTCTATTTTCCTTGGAGATGAACTTACCAGAATTCTTGATCAGATTGTATCGGGAGAAGATATCGAAGCAAATGGTATTGAAAAGCTTATGGTTGGTGTTAAAACGCTGCCTGCACTCAGAAAAGATACAACAGATAGAAACAGAACTTCACCCTTCGCCTTTACCGGTAATAAGTTTGAGTTTAGAATGGTTGGTTCTTCTGCATCAATTGCATCTCCAAACTTCTTCTTGAATACTATAGTTGCACATGTGCTAGAAGAGTTTGCTGACAGACTCGAAAAGGCAAAGGATTTTTCAAAAGAAGTAAACAACATTATTAAAGATGTTGTAAAAGAAAACGGACGAATAATATTTAATGGTAACGGGTATTCCGACGAATGGGTAAAAGAAGCCGAAAAAAGAGGTCTTCCAAACATTAAGAGTTATGTTGAAGCAATTGCTTGCCTGTTAAAGGAAAAGAACATGACAGTCATGGAAAAGCACAAGGTCTTCTCCAGAGTAGAAATGCACTCCAGATATGAAATTTCACTTGAGAAATATATCAAGACAATTAATATAGAGGCTATGACCATGCTTGAAATGTCTAAAAGACAGCTTCTTCCTGCTTGTATTAAATTTGAAACTGAAATAGCAAAATCTATAAATGAGATTAAGAACTGCGGAATTGAAGCAGATTTAAGTGCTAATACAGACTTGCTAAAAGAAGCCGCTTCCCTTGTTTCACAATTTAAAAAGGAAATTTCTCTATTGGAAAATAGTCTAAGCAAAGCGCAGAATTCTTTTGAAGATACATTTGAGCAGGCCATGTTCTATAGAAATGATGTTTTTGCAAGAATGGAAGCATTAAGAACGGTTGCTGATGAGCTTGAGCGTATAGTTGATTCAAATATATGGCCTATCCCAACTTATGCGGATATTCTATTCAATATATAATTCAGACCGGACATTATAAAGTACCCGAGTATACCGATTTTTTAAGATTGGTATACTCGGGTACTTAAATTTTATCAGTTTTCCAGGGGCAGAAATATTGAAAATGTGCTTCCTTTACCTGCTTGGGACTTTGCTTTAATGTATCCGTTCTGCATTGATACTATCTCTCTTGTGAGATATAGGCCTATTCCAACACCGTCTATCCCATTAGAGTTTTTTCCACGGTAAAAGCGCTTGAACACGTCATTTATTTCAGTTTCGTCAAACCCTGCACCATTATCCTCTATATCGATTCTGGCAAATAATTCATATTTATGTACTTGTATTATTATCTTCCCGGATTCCTTCGAATACTTTACGGAATTATCCAGAATATTAGTTATAGCCTCCGCCGTCCACCGCAAATCTATTAACAGTTTGACGTCCTTTTTAAAAGGAATAAATACTATGTCTATATTCTTTTTTAATGCTTTTTGATATATCTGTTTTATGGATGTCAGTAGCACATCATTCAAGTTACTTATTTCACGGTTGAGCTGAATGATGCCACTTTCAAGCCGGGTCATTTTTATCATACTTTCCATCAACCAATTCAACTTATCCAATTGATTGTTTATATTTTTCAGATACTCCATTCTCATTAACGGTTCAATATCTTCGTCCATTATGAAGGATACATATATTTTTAGATTTGCAAGCGGGGTTTTTAACTGATGGGATATGTCTGAAATTAGGGATTTTATTCCATTTTTCTCATTCTGCAACTTTTTGTTTTGTAACTTTAGCATTCTTGAAAGTTTAAGCACCTGTGATTGCAATTTTGACAGTAAATCATCGTTGAGCACTGAAATAACTTCTGTTTCCCTCATGTCTATAAGTGACGCTACCATTTCGGAAAGACGGAATATTACACTTTGCATGTCTCTGTGAAGCAATAATATAAGTGTTGTGATCATGACAGCTAACAGTACTGTAAATATAATACACAATAAAACCGCCTGGATATTTTTTGCAACCAGCAGTTGGTATGTACTAAAAGTAATACAAATAAAATAAATCACTGCAATCAAAATAGCTTCTCTTTTTTTTATGCCAGTCTTCACCTGCAGGACTCCTCTCCCCAGGTATACCCTATACCAAATACAGTTTTTATATATCTTGGATTTTTAGGGTCATCCTCAATTTTTTGACGAAGTCTCCTCATATTTACACTTACAGCGTTTGCATCAACAAAAGCTTCATCAGTGTCCCAAAGCCTCTGAAGAATAATGTCCCTAGTCAGTACTTGCCCGCTATTTTGAGTAAGAAGTGCCAGCAATTTGTACTCTGTTGCAGTCAGTTTAAGTGCTACTTCACCCTTTGAAACCATCATTTTTTCATAGTTTATTGATATTTCACCCGAGCGGAAAATACTTTTGTCTTCAGTTCTTGTCCGTCTGAGTACAGCATGAATACGCCGGGTCATCACTTCCAGAGAAAATGGCTTTGCAATATAGTCATCACATCCGTTTGCAAAACCATTAACAATATCCTGCTCCGTGTCATTTGCGGTAATGAATATAATGGGGATATCAGATTTTTTGCGGATTTCATTACAGAGTTCAAGACCGCTTTTGTCAGGAAGACTTATATCCAGTAGTATTAATTCAAAGCTGTTATTCAAAAACAAACTATATGCTTCAAGGTAGGAATAACCTGACTGAACCGTATGTCCACGCTTTTTAAGTGCAATTGATATCCCATCATTGAGAAGCTTATCATCTTCAGCAATAAGTATTTTGGCCATATTACCTCTCCGAAAAAAAATTATTCCGTTGCATATATTTATTTTATCCTAACCTTCAACGCTTCTCAACCTCTCCGTAACTGTAGCTTTTGAAGTTGATACGTATGCTGTCACCGGTACTAAAATACAAACAACAAAAACAATAGCTATAGATAAAACCATTGGAATTGTAGGGAAGGTAAAAATCGCGTAATCAGCCTGTTTCTTGAATAAGCTGAATATCCATATATTTAGTACAGCTCCCAAAGTAACCACAAGTCCACAGGAAATAATGGCATAAGTGAGTCCTTCCAAGGACAGCATACGTTTCACCTGTTTCGGAGTCATACCGACGCTTTCTAAAACGGCAAACTCATGCCGTCTTGTGTTTACTCCAGTGACCATAACATTCACAAAATTTAGAATACCTATAAGTGCCAATATCAAGGAAATTCCACCGCCCAGAATATACAGCATTGTTTTTGAACTTTTAAATTGCTCCAGGGTCTCCAGCCTTGAATCAATTGATATTTCTATATCATTTGCCGTCATTTCCTTTAGCTGTTTTAAAATATTTGCCTCTTTGTCCTCTGCGGCATTCATTGTTATAGTACAGAATACAGGATCAGTAAATAACTTTTTCATGTAGTCATTGCTTATATAAACAAGGGGTGCCGGCCCCATACCTCCGTTAAATGCAGTTCTTTCAGGCAAAAATCCTCCCAGCTTGAAGGAATATTCTTTTTCATCAGCTGTAAAAAGAATATCGGAACCCACTTTAAAAAGCTTTGGATTATTTGTTGAAAACAAAGCTATTCGGCCTGTTTCAAAAGCTTCCACATCAATAGGTGCTTCAAGTGTTTTATTAAGTTTTTCTATATATTCCGTGTCAAGTCCTACCAGATTTGACCAGAAAAAGCTTGGGTAATTCTTCATCCCCTCGCTTGTGGGCATTTGCATTTTAAACCTTTTGGCAAATTCTTCAAGATGTTTCTTATAAAGGTTTTCATCATATTTGAGAGTAACTATCTTTTGAGATACCTTTCTTAATTCTGTTATTCCTTCTATGGTTTTAAGTGTTGATAAAAAATTATTATTAAACTTCTGTTTTATTCCTGTACCATTTTGAAAAAATGTATTATTAGTTAACGTAAAGTCATTTTCCATATAGCTGTTTACGTAATTTTCTGTATCCATACTCAACACAAGTGTATTTACAAGCATAAAGGTCGTTATTCCCATAAATAGGGATAAGAACACAACTGCTGCCCTTCGCTTGTTTCGAAATACATTTCTGATAGCCATTTTCTGTAACTTACCGCCAGTTGAGCCTTTTCTAATTTTGCGGGATACAGGAGTTCCGGTATATCTTACCGCCTCAATCGGTGAAATTGAAGCAGCCATTGCAGCCGGTTTTATACTGCTGATAAGTGTAGTCACAAGTGAAAAAACCGCTGCTCCAATATATATGACAGGATTGAAGGATATTTTTATACCTGTATCTATTGATGCCCCGCTTAATGCAAATGGAACGGCAACAAAGGAAACTGCTGCCCCCATAGCAAGTCCCAGTGGTACTCCCACAGCAGTCAGCCTCATTGCTTGCCCCGTCACTATTCTTCTTATCTGTCTTGGAGTAGTACCCACCGTTTTTAATAACCCATAAAAGCGTACGTCCTTTGATACCGATATATATAGAACATTATATATGAGCAGATAGCTGCTGAGCATTATAAACAATATAAGTCCTGACAGGCCTATTATTGTTGAAAGCCTGTCTCCATTGACTGTTTCATATAGTGGAACCATTTTCCACTTCTGGTTTTGAGATATAACAACTTCCCCTCTAAGTTTTTCAAATTTATCCCCGATATTCTCATCGTTTTTGAAATGTACAGTTGCTGTGCCTGAATTCTCTGGAGTAATTCTCTTACTATCAACAAAAGCTTTTGAGACATACATCGCTCCTATATTTCCAGAACGTATATTAGAGTATTCTGTGTAATATGCCGAGAGTTTAAAGTTTTCATTTTCGGCTTCAGACTCAGGACCTCCAGCCTTTCCATATTTAATTGATATATCCATTCCTATTTTAGGATTGGTTATACCCATTCTTTTAAGAATCCATTCAGGTATCATTATTTCATTGTACGCCTGGGGGTATTTTCCCTTAATATTGCTCATGGCAGGTACTCTGAGTTTCTCCCATTCTGTTTTATCAAACCAGAACAATGACAGAGACAAATTTCCCATGTCAGGAGTTTTTATTATATCTCCGGCATGTGCCATTAAACCTACATCTTCTATGTAATCTAACGATTTTAGCTTTTTTACCTGTTCAGCCGTGGGAAATGTCAATCCCCCATGCTCTATTGTTCCCATAGTTCTTATTTTCTGTAATTGAATGGACTCTGTCCCACTTATTCCTATACTAAAGATAGTTGAAAGAAGTAAAGCAGTTAATGCTATTGCAGTAATAACAAATATATTTCTAATTTTGTTTGCTTTTATAGTCCGTACAGTCAATTTTTTTATTACAAGCCTATTATCGGTAGGAAATATCATTTACCTTCACCCCCGACTATTTTACCGTCCTCAATATGGATTACCCTGTCTGCCAGCTGGGCAATTTCTTCATTATGTGTAATCATAACAATTGTTTGATGAAATCTTTTGCTAGTCATTTTAAGTAAACCTACTACCTCCATCCCCGTTCTGCTGTCAAGGTTGCCTGTTGGCTCATCTGCAAGAACTATAGCAGGTTTTGTTGCCAGGGCCCTTGCTATGGCTACCCTTTGCTGCTGACCTCCCGAAAGATTGTTTGGAAGGTTTGTAAGCTTGTCGCCGAGGCCAAGAGTTTTAATTATATCTCCTATAAAGGCTTTATCAACTGTTCCGCCATCAAGTTCAACAGGGAGAGTGATATTTTCATAAACATTTAGTATAGGGACCAAATTGTAATTTTGAAATATAAAACCAATATTCCTTCTGCGAAAAACGGTTTTCTGCTCATCATTCATATCAAAAATTTTCTTACCTGCCACCGTTACTTTACCCTCTGTAGCTTTGTCAAGTCCACCGAGCATATGTAAAAGCGTTGATTTGCCGCTTCCGGATGTGCCGACAATCGCTGCAAACTCTCCTTCCATGATTTCCATATTTATACCGTCAAGAGCCTTTACAAGGTTTTCACCCTTACCATAGTATTTTTTTAATCCCTCTGTTTTCAATATACTCATATAATCATCTCCAAACTAAAAAATTCAAGCTATACACTAATCAATCAGATAGTCTATAGCTTGAATTATAAAGCACACTTCTTACAATCTTGTGACAAAGTTTTATTTTGTATTAACCTTAATAATCATGTCCCATATCAAGAGCTTTCATTTCATCAGGAATCATATGATGCTTCTTTGGAGGAAGAACTTTTTTCAAAGCAGCTTCAAAGCTTTCCTTTGAAACAATTCCCGTTTTAGCTAAAAGTTTTCCCAGAATAATTATATTGGCATATGTAAGATTACCCATATCAGAGGCCATCTGCGTTGCAGGAACAGCTGCAAAATCTATGTCTGTTCTCTTAGGTTTAGCTTCTACCAAAGAACTGTCTGATATTATCAATCCACCGCTTACTACCGATTTTTCGAACTTTTCCAGTGATGGTCCGTTCATTACAACCAGTACATTGGCTGTATCCAATATAGGAGAACCCACAGGTTCGTCTGAAATAACAACACTGCAGTTTGCAGTACCGCCTCTCATTTCCGGTCCATATGACGGCAACCAGGAAACATTTTTTCCTTCAAGCATTCCGGCATATGCTAATAATCTCCCTGCAGATAGAATACCTTGTCCACCAAAACCTGCAATTATCAATTCAAGCTGCTTCATATTCTACACCTCCAAATCCTTTCCTTTGAAATTGCCCAAAGGATAGAAAGGTAGCATGTTGCTTTCCAACCACTTTAGTGCATCTACAGGATTCAATCCCCAGTTTGTAGGGCATGTTGACAATACTTCAACTATTGAAAAACCCTTGTTTGCTTGTTGAACCTGAAAGGCCTTTTTAATAGCTTTCTTTGTGTTTTTAATATTTTTTACATCATGTACTGATGTTCTTTCAACATACACAGCACCTTCCAATTGTGAAAGAAGCTCGCAAACCTTTATGGGGAATCCGTGAATCTCAGGTTTTCTACCAAATGGTGAAGTAGTTGTAACCTGATTCATAAGTGTTGTTGGAGCCATTTGTCCTGAGGTCATACCGTATATTGCATTATTTACAAATACAGTTGTTATTTTTTCTCCTCTTGTAGCAGCATGAATTATTTCAGCTGTTCCAATAGCAGCAAGGTCTCCATCTCCTTGGTAAGTAAATACGTTGTTATCAGGATGAACTCTTTTTATTCCGGTTGCAACAGCCGGAGCTCTACCGTGAGCAGCCTGTACCATATCTACATGAAAATACTCATAATTATTGTATGCACATCCTACAGGTGAAACACCTATCGTATTGCCTTCTATTCCTAATTCGTCAATTACTTCAGCTATTATCCTATGAATAATACCGTGAGTACAACCGGGACAATAGTGAAGAGATAAATCCTTTAAAGCATGTGGTTTTTTAAACACAGTTGCCATTTTTTCCCCTCCATCTGAATCTTATTTATTTAAGATTTCCTTTATTTTATCAAGAACCTCTTTTTGGCTTGGAACCATACCACCCATACGTCCATAGAAATGAACAGGGCGTTTTCCGTTAACTGCAAGACGTACATCTTCAACCATTTGTCCTGCACTAAGTTCAACACTTAAAAATGCCTTTGGTGTTTCCGCATACTTTTCGAATTCAGCAGTCGGGAATGGCCACAATGAGATAGGTCTTATTAATCCAACCTTTATACCTTCTTTTTCTGCCATTTTAATAACATTTTTTACTATTCTTGCTACGGTACCGTATGCAGTTACAATTATATCTGCATTTTCACAATTATATGTTTCAACTCTTGTTTCACTCTCTTCAATCCTCTTATATTTAGCTTGAAGTTTTAGGTTATGGTTTTCAAGAATTTCAGGTTGGATGTATATGGAGGTAACGTCATTGCTTTCTCTCTCCATCTTTGTTCCTGTGCAGGCCCACTTTTTATCATCCTGATAAATATCTTCCTTATCCTTGAATTCAACTGCCTCCATCATCTGACCCAGCATACCGTCTCCCAAAATTATGGTAAGTATTCTGTATTTATCAGATATGTTGAAAGCTTCTACTGTCAACTCATACAGTTCTTGAACACTTGATGGAGCAAGAACTACATTTTTGTAATCCCCGTGTCCTCCGCCCTTAACTGACTGAAAATAATCACACTGTGCTGGAAGTATACCACCAAGACCAGGACCACAACGCACTATATTTACCATTACTGCCGGAAGCTCTGCTCCAGCTATGTAAGAAATACCCTCCTGCTTCAAGCTTACTCCAGGGCTTGAAGATGATGTCAGTACACGTGCTCCTGCAGCTGCTGCACCATAAACCATATTAATTGCTGCAACTTCGCTCTCAGCCTGAACAAATGTACCGTTTATTTTTGGCATTGCTTTTGCCATATAATGTGCTACTTCAGTCTGGGGTGTGATAGGATATCCAAAATAATGCTTACAGCCGGCTCTTAAGGCAGCTTCTGCTATTACCTCATTACCCTTCATTAATAATTTTTCTGCCATATTAACCTCCATGAGCCATAATAGCGGCTCCAATTTTTTTTATTTTTACTTTCTTTATCAGCTGTTTATTTTGCTTAATAAAGAAGGCTAATCAGTCAAAAACCAATTAATGACTTTTTAGCTTAACTCCTATTGGCATGAATCTGAAAACTAAATTTCCTGATACACACATTAGAGTTAAATTTATTATGTTATAACTTAATGGATGCAATTTAAATAAATATTTCTTACTTCTCAACCTCTATAACGCAATCAGGACAAATTGTAGCACAGAATGCACACCCTGTACATTTATCTGTTTCTTCGACTCCTGCAGGATGGAAACCCTTCTGATTTAATTTATCAGATTTCATTATGACAATTTTTTTAGGACAAACTGTAACACACAGTTTACAGCCTTTACATCTTTCCTCATGGAATATAACATTTGCCATTATCAAAACCTCACTTTATTTTATAAACTTTATTACTTTTGATTTTTAGTAATTTAGAGAACTAAAACTATTGTTTTATTATAAAACTCTTTGTATTTATTTGCAAGTTGTGCAACTAAAAACTTCAATTTTCGCCTAACCTCTATTCCACGGAAGATGTATCTGTTTCCTCATGGATAATATTTCTGTGTTACCAATATCACTCTTTTTTATTCTATTTATGACCTCTTCCATACCTGCAGTGATAGCAATTGGTATTCCTGTTTTTTCGGAAACCTGAGATATTATCCTGTATCCATCGAGGATTATTTCAGGGGTAGTTTCCTCTAATAGATTACTATTATTTACCAATTTCGTAACCTTTATGTTTGCCCCTTCCTCAATAATAGCTATCATCTCAACTATCTTTTCAGGTGAATCTGTCATAATCCTTTTTGTATTTATTACAAAAAACATTTCGTAGTCATCGCTGACTATTTCTTCCTTGAACCTTGATACAGCTTTAGCACCCAGGTCGTCCCCTCCTACATCCAAAACCACTTTTATATCCTTATCTTCAAACAATGAGTATATTTCCGGTGGTATAGCAGGTATATCAACGTTGGTGTTGGCATACATAGGAAGAATTACTTTGATATTTTGTTCTTCCAGTACATCCTTTGCATCTGCTGTTCTGAAGTAGGGGTTTATTATGTCAAAATCTACTATAGCTGTTCTATACCCGGCTTCTGCCATTTTCATGGCATAATTGACTGCAACCTCTGTTTTTCCGCTTCCGAAGTGACCGGTAAATATGTTGATACGTTTATCAAACATTTTTAAAATCTCCTCCAATCAAATCTTTTATTACTTCTCCTCCAATAATTAAACCCATAACAGAAGGAACAAATGAAAGGCTTCCAGGTATCTGATGCTTCACAGTACACTTTCTTGCTGTTCCTTTTGGACATATACAACCCGCACTACAGCTGGAAGTTTCGGTTTCAATAGGTTTTATCGGTTCTTCAGTTGAGTATACTACCTTTAGTTTTTTTATTCCCCTATTTCTAAGTTCTTTTCTTACTACTTTTGCCAGAGGATCAACAGTTGTCTTAAATATGTCAGAAACCTGGAACCTGGTGGGATCAGTCTTGTTACCTGCGCCCATTGCACTTATTATTGGTATTCCTAACTGATTTGCCCTTACTACAAGGTCAATTTTTGCAGTTACAGTGTCAATTGCATCTACAATATAGTCAAAGCTGCTATCCAGTATCTCTTCTGCCACATCCGGCATATAAAACTTCTGAATGATTGTAACATTACATTTGGGATTTATTTCAAGAACTCTGTCTCGCATAACTTCAACCTTAGGCTTGCCTACGGTTTTTCTGGTAGCATGAAGCTGCCTGTTAAGATTTGTAAGGCATACGCAGTCGTCATCTATCAGCACAAGATGTCCTACCCCTGTTCTGGTAAGTGCCTCTACCGTAAATGAACCTACTCCGCCCACACCAAATACTGCTACCTTGCTATTTTTTAGTTTTTCTAATCCTTCTGTTCCAATGATTAATTCACTTCTGGAAAACTCGTGCAACATATTATTGTCATATCCTCCGTAATCCGCACCTGCGGTGAAAATTAAATCAACTTTGCCTTATACTTTCAGTTGCGCTACATACTTCTATAAGCCTTTTTGCCGACATTACTGCCCTTTTTATTGCCTCTTCATCGTTTTGGGCCGGTCGGGTAGCACAAACACCCTGATGTCCGCAATTATCATCTATATAGCCGTCACCTACTATTATCATTCCATTAATAAGCATCATATCATGCATTGCTTTTATTGTTGTTTCTTCGCCGCCGTACTGTGAGGCCCCCACTGCCATACAAACCCCGACTTTATTGTACAAGCCTTTGTTTGCTCTAACCTTCCTTGTTTTATCAAACATCGCCTTTAGCTGTGCTGATACGCTGCCAAAGTAAACGGGACTGGCAACCACTACACCATCTGCATTTCTTAATATTTCAAAAGCTTCTTCAAGCTTTGTACCCTTATAACAATTTCCAGTACATGGATTTGAGCAAACTGTACAGAAACCGCTTTTTTGCTCCTGCATTATCTTTCCTACATTCAGAAGAATGGTTTTTGCACCTCTTGCTTCACATTCCTCCAAAACCTTTTTAACCAGAAAACTTGTGTTTCCATCCACGTTTGGACTTCCATTCAATCCTACTATATACACTCTCATCACTCCAAAACTTTTAAAAATTAACATTAATAAAAGGATACACTAAATGAACTATTAAAACAAGACGAGGAAGAAAGATCAAACTGAACAAAAATAAAGACGGTAAACATCTGCCTACCGCCTTAACATAAAAACAAATTGACTTATTGAATTTTTATTGTATTTTCAACTACGTTGTAATAAACATTTTGTTCTTGCATTTTATGTGTACCATCTTTTATTTCGGAAATCTGCTTTAATAAACATATATCAGAATTTTCCCATTTAATAAAATCATACTTGTAAATATACAAGCCACTGTCCTGACCAATAATTTTACCGTTAATGTCCCTGTCACCGTTAAAAATGATCTTATTATCTTTACACCGTATTATTACTACCTTACTTTTTTGATTTTGATTTTGATTTATCAAATTATTCAGATATGCAAAAGCAATATATTTACAATTAGGCGATAAGTAAAAATCACTAAAGTCACCTATTTCATAAAATAACTTATCAACTCTTGACGTTTTTAAATCATACGTGTATAACCATGTTTGAGTAAACTTGTCATCTTCCCTTCCTCTTACAAAAAAGTATAATTTTTGATTTTTATCGTTTACCAGTATGTTGCCTATTTGATAGCCTTTTTTATAAGTTTCCCTGAATCTTAGAAGATTTCTTATTTCAGGTATTTTTGAAGTACCTATTGTTTTATTTAATTTCTTTCCTTCTATTTTATATGAAATATCCATAGTAACCTCACCGTTCACATTTTCAATTAGGTTAGCATGTAAATCGAGAATCTGCGGGTTGTTCACAATTTTTATATCTTCTTTTCTGTTTATTTCATTTTTGTAAGCAAAAATACCATTTTTGAGATTGTCATTTGTTAACGGATTTTCTTGAGTTATATTACTTTTATTCGTTGGCTTGCTCAATAAAATTGCACCTGCTATCAATAGCGAAAGCAATACGACATATGAAATTGAAATAAATAACTTTTTGTTCTTCATATACTGCCTCCTCTTTGAATACCATTTTGATGATATTTTGTACAAAAAAGTTACTTGTATACCTTTTGACAAAAAAACCCCGCTTATTATTATATTAAGCGAGGTGAATAACGTTACATATTTATTATTTTTAATTTCTATATTTTAAAAAGACGCTTAGCATTTTCACTGAGAATAGTCTTTTTCTGTACGGCAGTCAATTTTAATTTCATAAATCTTTTTACATCGTGTACTGAGCTTCCCCAAGGAAAATCAGAGCCGAACAGAATCTTGTCCGCTCCCACTTCATTAATAATATCAACAACTTCACTGTCATCCAACCAACTTGGTTTATTTATACGGGCTATTTCAGGATATCCTGTTATGACTATGGATGTGTCAAAGTATACGTTTTCATATTGTTTTGACACTTTAAGTACACACTCCTTGTCTCCATCAGCCATATGGGCCAGAATTATTGGAATATCCGGATATTTTTCTATTATTGGAACTATATATTCAAAATCTGAAAATTCATTAAGTCTTGCATTTGAAACCCTACCGCAATGTATAAGCATAGTAAACTTATTCTCGCTGCACTTTTTATATAGTTCGTCCATTCGAGGATCATTGATATTAAAGCTCTGTGCCATTGGATGAAGCTTTATGCCTTTTGCTCCAAGCTCTATATACTTCTCAAAATGTTCAGACAGCCGGCCTTCCATATCTGGATGAAAATTGACCAATGGTACAAGTCTCCCTTCTGAAGAATTTGCAGTATCTATTGTCCACAAATTGTTACTGTCTAAAATCTTTGGTGGTGCAAAATTGGCCATTATTGTACGATCTATTCCAACCTCGTTCATATTTTTTAAAACATTTGGGATTGTTCCGTTGCCGGGATTTTTAAACTCAATATCATACAACTTGTTAAAGGAAGTCATAATTTTGGCTGCTATATCATCATTGGCAAATGTGTGAACATGGCAGTCAATTATTTCAAAATTATTATTCATTTTTTGTATTTCTCCATTTATATTTGTAATTAATATAACTCATGTATCCTATAAAATCAATAATCAAAGTCCATAATATTACAGTTGATTTCCTCTTACATTTTTTGTATATATATTCGTTTTGGGAGAATAATAGTTTATGGTTATATAATTAATATATTTAGGGAGGCTTGTAAATGAAAGCATCTGTAGATCAGGATGGTTGCATAAGCTGTGAATTATGTGCTTCTATATGCCCCGCAGTATTTAGTATGAACGAGGACAATAAAGCCGAAGCTATTGAAGAAGATATACCGGAAGAAAACCTTCAGGAAGCTGAGGACGCTAGAGATGCCTGCCCGGTAAGCGTTATTGATCTGGAGGAATAGAACATATTAGAAGACATCCCATATTACTAACATAAGGGATGTCTTTTATTTATAACACTTGAACTCACTCGGAAAGCAGCTCTTTTAAATTTTTATACTCGTTTTCAATTTTACTATACTCTTCTTGGTATAATTCTTCCATTTGCTTGTATTCAGATTTTAGCTGTTCATACTTTCCCAAAATTTCTGCCATTGCTTGTTCTTTGGCAATGTTCTCATCCTTCAATTTATTAATTTGAGCTTTAAGTTCTTCTTTATTTTGAGTATACTCATTTTCCAGTTCTTCCAACTGATTTGCAATAGCTTCATCCTTATATTCTGCTTCAACCTTTAGTAACTCTATTTGTTTATTAAGACTTTTTTCTTTTTTTTCAAACTCGCTTTTTATAACTTCTAATTCACCTGCCTGAGCAGTCCTAACTTCTTCCTTTAAAACTGCTTCGGTATTAAACTTTTGAATCTTTGAGTTCAGTTCGTTTATTTTGTGTTGGTACTCTTTTTCCACTAATTCCGTTTCAATTTGTTGTTGTTTTGATAGCTCTTTTAAATTATCTAAAGCTTTAAAATAGTCATCAGAAATGTTGATTGCGGCCAATACTGAAATCATCCCAGCACTGAGGGCACTATTTGCTTCAGAAAACTCCCTCATTTTTTTATCAACGTACAGAGCAAGCTTATGTATATATTCTTCCGATTCTGCCCCTGAAACCGTGTATCTACTACCATATATGTAAACTTCAGTTTTATTCCTGTTTGTCATTACCCTGTCTCCCCAAATGTAATAAAAAATATTCCTTATAAATTACTAGACGTTAAGTAACTTTCTAAAAGTATAAGTTACCATAAAAATAAATCAAAAAACACTTGGTCTTAATATTACATGATTCACATATTAAACTCAATACCAAAATAACATAATTGCAACTGAATTTACACCACTTAATTCCGCTTTATAACATCCTGCTTTTATCCCTGAATTGTTCAGATTTTTTGTATTTATGCGTGACATAGGTTTTTCCTATGTCAGTCCCTGTTCCTGAAATAAAAATCCCTTTACTCATTTTGGAGTGTAACCTCGTATCCTAATTCTTTAAGCATCTCCATGTCTGTATCAATAGTTATTCCTGCAGTTGTAAGCATATCTCCCGATATTGCTGCGTTTGCACCTGACATAAAGCATTTTTTCCCTTTATCGGTAAGCAACCCACGACCACCTGCAAGACGAATGGAGGCTTTAGGCAGAATGAAACGATAAATTGCAACAATCTTGCACATATCTTCATTTGTGAGTATCTCATTGTTTTCAAAAGGTGTACCAGGGATTGGATTCAACATATTTACGGGTACAGATAAAATCCCAAGCTCACGTAAAGTAAGAGCAAGATCAATTCTGTCTTCCATACTTTCGCCAAGTCCCATAATACCACCGCTACAGACTTTAAGCCCGACTTCTTGAGCGGCTTTTATTGATTTTATCTTATCCTCGAAGGTATGTGTTGTACAAATTTGAGGAAAATACCTTTGTGAAGTTTCAAGATTGTTGTGTATCCGTGTTACTCCTGTAGATTTGAGCAGTAAATACTGCTCATAATCAAGTAATCCAAAAGAAACGCAAACATTCAAATCCGTATTTTTCCTAATTGCTTTAACATTTTCGCTCATTAAAGCAAGCTCATCGCTATTTAATCTTTTTCCTGATTTAACCAACGAATATCGTAGAACACCTTTGTCGCTATTATATTTTGCTTGTTCTAAAATTGTTTGTGTATCACAGACAGCATATTGTTCGGATGGCGTTTTGTTGAAAGATGATTGCGAACAAAACTTACAATTTTCAGAGCATTTTCCGCTTTTGGCATTAATAATTGTGCAAATATCAAAGCCATTGCCGCAAAAATATTTCCGTATATCGTTTGCTGCACTGGTAAGCTCGCCAAGCGGTTTTTCTGCAAGAGTCACGGCCTCCTCTTTTATAATGTGATAGCCATTAAGCACTTTTTCTTTTAAAGTCAATACATTCATTTTATACCTCCGTTAATATGAAAGGATTCAATCTTTTTGCTAATACAGCACTCAAAATACAAAGTGCTATATCACCAGAAACACATAGAACAAAGCAATACAAAAACACATACCGAAGGCTTAAATGATAATAGAAGATAGATGACTTTACAAATATAGCATATGAAACGCGCATTGTAAACCAATTCAGATAATTTGGTTGACAATACACGGTTTTAAATTTGCCGAGGTTTCATCCTTATTAGGGTTACTGCAAATTCTGGACACTCCCGAAGTAGCTTTCGATTTATTCTGGAACCGCTTCATTATCAGCAATCTCTCATCAATTGAAAGAGACACAGAATCAACTGTACCTCTTTGTCTCTTAAAAGGATAATTGCATATCCATATCTGCTACTTGTATAAAATGTGGAGAATTCACAGTTTTAAATAATTCACACCTTTTTGTCTTTGCATATTATGGAGGCCTAACCTTGCACTCTGGTGGGTTATATGATTGAGTCCGAACCCGCTTAATTGTGATGGCTTAATAGACTTACAGCCCAATAACACAAAAACACCCGCCGTATAAGCGAGTGTTTCTGATAAATGTTATGAGTAAGTCTATAAGCCGGGTTCTGTATTTGATGATCATCTATCTAGGCCATACATTTCTGTATAACTCAAGCCACCTCCCCGGGACTGACGGGCAGTCATTGCGTCCCTCCACGGTGTTGCTCCAGGTGGGGTTTACATAGCCGACAAGTCGCCAAGTCGCTGGTGAGCTCTTACCTCGCCTTTCCACCCTTACCATACTCGGTAAACCAAATATGGCGGTATATCTCTGTTGCACTTTCCTTAAAGTCACCTTCACCGGGAGTTACCCGGCACCATTGCCCTATGGAGCCCGGACTTTCCTCATTTACGCCTTTTCAGGCAGTATCTGCGATCATCTGGCTTACTCATATATTGAGAACGTTAAAATTCTCTTAGGACTATTAATTATAGTTGCTGAAACAACATAAGTCAAGCAAAAGTAAATGGATCGGCTTCCATTTTACTGCAAACTATATCAAGTTCGTTAAATCTCTTGTTCAACGTATCCCTTAATTTAGGGAGAATAATGCACTCTGTTGCAAAATGCCCCGCATCAACGATACAAAGGCCCATTTGTGCTGCATCCAGCGCAGTATGGTATTTAATATCACCTGTTACTAAAACATCAACCTTGCGGCTTTTTAAGTTCTCCAAATCGTCATCAAAGCTGCCGCAAAACACTGCAATATTTTTTACCTTTTCAGGTTTTTTACCGATTATCCTTACATTCTCTATACCTAAGTTTTTCTTTATATCTTTTACAAACTCAGCAAAGCTCTTATAATTTTGTAATTCTCCTATTTTACCCATTCCTAAATCGCAACTGAATCCATTTGGAATATACGCTTTGAGATTCTGACAATTTGTTAGTTGTAAGCATTCTGCCAAAGTATCATTAACTCCACCCGGGGCTGTATCAAGATTTGTATGTGCACTAACGACAGAGATATCGTTTTTTATAAGATTTGCAATATGTTGCCCTTTAAAAGTTTCCATATTTATTGATTTCAACTTTGAAAAGATAAAAGGATGATGTGAAAGAATCATTTGAGCACCGTATCCAACAGCTTCAGAGATCACATCTGATGTTACATCCATACAAAGGAGTAATTTTGTTACACTTTTATCCCTACTGCCTACCATCAATCCTACACTATCCCACTCCTCAGCATACCGCCAAGGTGCAATTTCATTTAAATAATCAATTATATCTCCTACTTTCATGTTCTCCACCTTATAAAAAAAATTTTTTATAGTTTTTCAATCAGGCTTAAATACTCTTGCTTTTGCCTTGCATATTGGCTTTTAAGCTCATTATTTTCATGCATATCTTCTAACTGTTCAAGTACCCTGTCAATCTGCTTTACCTTCATTCTACAAAAAGAATCTAGTAACGGATCTTTCTTGTTAATAAGGCTTTGTCCAACATGAAGTTCAAAATCAGAGTACTCTTTATTAATTCCACTGAATTTAGCGGATAAAACACAATAAAGTTTCGGGCCTTCCGCAACCATCTCTTCATCATATATTTCAAAAGCGTTGTCATACAACCATTTTCGTACAACGTGAAGATCACTCATAGGCTGCAATACCAGTGTCTCAGTATTAACCGCTTTTGGCTTGTTGGCCTCCAAAAGTTCTGTCAGAAGCGTTCCGCCCATACCGGCAATAATTATTGAGTCAGCTTCGTTAATTTCTATAGTATCTAAACCATTACCAAGTCTTGTTTCAATCTTTTCAGATAATTTATATAAAGAAATATTATTCCTCGCCATCTTTACAGGACCTATTTTAACATCTGATGCAATTGCCTTTTGACAAACACCGTTCTGAACCAGATAAATAGGAATATATGCATGATCAGTTCCTATATCAGCCAATACATTACATTCAGGAACTTTATCCGCAATTAATTTAAGCCTTCCCTTTAAATTTAAAATCAAAACGTCCTCCAAATAATGTAACTATTATGGTCATTTTCTGTATCATCAGATTAAATTATACACATACTAAGGATAATTAATCAATAAAAAGGTGAAGCGAGGTATCATCTGTGAGCTTTTTAAAAAATAAGAATAGCATAAAAGATGTTGAAGCCCCTATATCCAGCTCTCTTTTAGGAAGGGACATTCTTGGGATTAATCCAAATAACCCTGCGTTAAGTAAAACATCTATTGACTTGCAGGATGAAAAGTTAAGTACCGACTATACCAGCAGAATTAAATAATAAAAAAAGAACACGCTTTTGCGTGTTCTTTTTCGTTGGTGGGCCTTCAGGGACTCGAACCCCGGACCAACCGGTTATGAGCCGGTTGCTCTAACCAACTGAGCTAAAGGCCCGAATTGGCTCCTCAAGTAGGACTTGAACCTACGACCCTGCGGTTAACAGCCGCATGCTCTACCGACTGAGCTATTGAGGAATATCTCTATGCCGCTCATTTGAGGACTTTGCTCTCACGAGCACATAAACTATTATACTTACGAACTCTAAACTGGTCAACACCAAAATAACCATAAATAGACTATTTAAATAGTTTATTACCGTTTTTCTAACTTATAATAAACCAATCTAATAATTGCTATTATTTTTAATTTTTTTGGGCTATGTCTATCAGTGTACAAAAAAACCCCCTATCCTTGATTTATTCCGGATAGCGGGTCATAGATTAGTCTAAGTAATCCTTTAACTTTTTGCTTCTGCTTGGATGTCTTAATTTTCTTAAGGCCTTTGCCTCAATTTGACGAATACGTTCTCTGGTTACATTAAACTCCTTACCAACTTCCTCAAGAGTTCTTGCTCTTCCATCATCCAAACCAAATCTTAACCTAAGAACCTTCTCTTCACGTGCAGTTAAAGTGTCGAGCACGTCAATAAGCTGTTCTTTAAGCAAAGTAAATGCAGCTGCTTCAGCAGGAGCGGGAGCATCATCATCGGGAATAAAGTCACCCAAATGACTGTCTTCCTCTTCTCCTATAGGCGTTTCCAGTGACACTGGCTCTTGTGAAATTTTCATTATTTCACGAACCTTATCTACAGACATGCCAATCTCTTTAGCAATTTCGTCAGGCTGTGGTTCTCTACCCAATTCCTGTAGCAATTGCCTTGAAACCCTGATTAATTTATTGATAGTTTCTACCATATGAACAGGAATACGTATAGTCCTTGCCTGGTCGGCAATTGCCCTTGTGATAGCTTGTCTTATCCACCATGTAGCATAGGTACTGAATTTGAAACCTCTTCTATAATCAAACTTTTCAACTGCCTTAATTAATCCCAGATTACCTTCTTGAATCAAATCAAGGAACTGCATTCCTCTACCAACATATCTTTTAGCTATACTAACAACAAGCCTTAAGTTAGCCTCGGCTAATCGTCTTTTCGCTTCTATATCACCGTTCTCCATTCTATGAGCAAGATCAATTTCTTCATCTGCTGATAAAAGGGGTACTTTACCGATTTCTTTAAGGTACATACGTACAGGGTCATCTATACTTATGCCCTCTGGAATACTAATATCAAGTTCCTCGTCTGTAAGCTGAATCTCTTCCATTTCGGCTTCCATATCGCCAACAACATCAACTCCCATTGTTTCAAGGGTTTCGTATATTTTCTCAATGTGTTCCGGCTCAAGCTCGATTTCCTCAAAGGCATCCATAATCTCTTTGTAGGTTAGCATTCCCTTTTGCTTTCCTCTATCTATTAGTTCTTTTAGTAATGCCTTTCTACTTTCCTGACTATGTTTCAATTATTTCCCCTCCTTTCGAGCTCAATTACAAACCTTTTTTCTTTATAGCTATATTCGATACAATACTGCTTAATTCCCGATTTAATAATTCAACATCTCCTTCTGTCAGATCACTTCTCTTTTTAAGCTCAATTATTTCATTTTTTCTTTCTTCTAAGCCAAACAGGTCTATCTTTCGAATTATATCCAAAGCTGCTTTTTTATTATCCTCAAATATGCTCTGGGACTGCACTATATTTGCAAAACTTTCAGCCATTCCGGGAGAAAGTTTATTTAATATTTCACCTGTTAATATCCCTGCCTTACTTTCAATTCTTTCGACTGCAAAATCAAATGCATTTTTTACTTCATCCGATTCAAATCTGTCCCAACCCACAATATCTTTAATGCTGAAATATACATTATTATCTAGACATATAGTTGCAAGTAACATTAATTGCAGTCTGACCAACCGTTCTTCTTGATTTTTTTTGACAACAGGACTCTTTCTTATTGGATTTCGGCTAAAGTTATTATTACTTAGTGCTTGTTTTTTAATATTAATTTCTTTGTCCTTTTGCTGCTTTACCATTTCTGATAAAATGGATTGTGTACTTACACCCAACTCATCAGATAATTTTTTTACATAAAGCTCTTTTTCTACATTATTGTCAATTTTGTCCAATATAAGTACAGCTTTATCAAGAAACCTAACTTTTCCTTCATTTGTTGAGGTATCTATATTTTTTTTTAGTGAACCAAGCTTAAAATCAAGCAAACCTTTTGATGTATCAACAAGCCTCTTAAAATCGTTAACCCCATGAGCTTTAATAAACTCATCCGGGTCTTTGCCTGATGGGATTGTTAAAACCCTAACAGTACAGCCAATTTCATTTAATAAATCAAGGCTTCTGAATGCAGCAGCCTGTCCCGCTGAATCAGAATCAAAGGAAAGAACTATTTCTTCAGTGTACTTCTTCAAAAGTCTACCTTGATTTTCTGTTAATGCTGTTCCCAACGGAGCAACTGAATTTATTATTCCACTTTGGTGCAATGATATAACATCCATGTAACCTTCAGATAAAATCAATTGTCTGGAACAAGCACTTTTAGCAAAATTCAAGGCATACAAGTGTTTACCTTTCTGATAAACTTCCGTTTCGGGAGAATTCATGTATTTTGGCTGAGATGAATCAAGAACTCTCCCTCCAAAGGCAACCACATTTCCTCGTATATCAAATATGGGAAATATAATCCTGCCTCTAAATCTATCGTAAATTTTACCACTTTCTTCCTTATATATAACAAGTCCACTTTTTATAATGGATGATTCACTAAAGCCTTTAGACTTTAAGTGTTTGTAAAGTGTATCAAATCTGTCCTCGGCATAACCTAATCCGAACTTGGCAATAGTTTGTTTCTGTATCTTCCTGTTCATCAAGTATGAAATTGGAAGCGTATTTTTCTCATTATTAAGGTTGTCTCTAAAAAACCTTGCGGCTTCAAGGTTTATCTCCAAGAGTTCCTTTTTTAATCCGGCTTTTTCGTCATTACGAACACCTTCAGTTATATCTGGAATCTGAATTTTCGCCCTGTCAGCAAGAAGCCTTAAAGCGTCCGGAAATTCCAGATTTTCAATTGACATAATAAAGTGTATAACGTTTCCGCCTTTGCCACATCCGAAACAATGAAAAATCTGTTTTACAGGTTCAACAGAAAATGATCCTGTCTTTTCATTGTGAAAAGGACATTTACCAAAATAATTCTTTCCTTTCTTCTCCAGCTTGACATATTCTGATATAACATCAACAATGTCATTACTTACTCTTATTTCTTCAATAAGGTCGTCTGGAAATAAATTTGCCATTATCCTCAATATCCCTATCTACTTATTTTTACTCATATGCAAATATTATAGACATATCTGCTACAATTTATTTTAAACCTAGCCAAAATCACTTAATATGTGTTCGACATTATTATTAATAATCCTTCTTTTTTAATAATATTTTTAATAACAAATTGAATCATTAAAGCCTTTAATCGCACAAAAAAAGCATGTTCTGCTAGAACATACTTTATAATCCAACTAAAATAACTGATTTTTATGCTATACAGTCATATATAACATCATAAACGCTGACCGGAGTAACTGAATTCGAGTATAGCAAGTAAATGAGGTTATTTATACCTGTTTTGGTTGGAAGTACATCAGGAATAAATGCCATTTCAGTTCTTCCCTTATCATTTTCCATGATTATCTGTATACCATAGGTTGTAGTGGAATTAGTCTGTTCACTTGCGATAAGATAATACTTTAGATTTAATTCCTTTACCTTGTCTTCGGAGACAACAACTTTCTTTGTGTAAATAAGGTTTGTTTCATAATCTCTCATTCCCGCTCTCCCCCTTAGTATCTTTTATGGTAATTATAATATATTGGAATATATTAAACTATACAAAAGTTCTATTCTTATTCGACCTACTTTACATAAAAATTTACTTAGTGCGATATTTTATGTCGAATTATGGATTATTATCAATTATTAACATTGCTGTTCTAAAATTTAAGTGTTACTATTTTATTTGTACGAAAAATCATTTTTATCATAAAAATCAAGTATATGTTCTTAAAATTTATCTTTATAAGCAGAGGTCTAAATATTTAGGGGGGTAATAGATGAATAGTAATCAAAGAGATAAAAAAGCCAAACTTAGTATGTTAAGTTCAGCTATATGTAATATGGCTGATTTACCGAAAAAGATGATTAAATATGCCACTCCGGCTGCATTTTTATTAATAATAATAGGAACGGTATTTTTTATAACTAACAGAATGAGTAATAACTATAGTAGTATTTTTGATAATACAGCAACCTCGTTTATTATTAACAGCTTTTATGTTTTGTGTGAATTTCTCATAGCAGCATTTGTAATTGATATTGTTATCAAAAAAAAGGCAAGTTAACCACGTAGCAACCGCTTTGCGGGTCCCTTTCGGGGCCCGCATTTTTAATAATTAGGGTATAAAAAAGACTGCTGAACAATTTAATGTCCAACAGTCTTTTTTTGTTTATTAAGCTTTTGCTGGCTTTCCAGAAATCTTTTTCTTTTTCTGGCTTTCCTTCCACATTACATACAGTGGACTTGCAATGAATATTGATGAATAGCATCCTGCTGTAATACCGACAATCAATGGGAAACTGAATTGTTCCATTGAATTGATTCCGTTTATTTTTGAGAATACATATACAGTTGTTATTGCTATTAAGGATGTTACAACTGTATTTATTGATCTGTTCAAGGTTTGAATTATACTGCTATTTACCAATTCAGGTAGAGGTATTTTCCTGAGCAGTCTATTGTTTTCTCTGATACGGTCATAAATTATAACTGTGTCATTCATTGAATATCCGACAACAGTCAAAATCGCGGCAATGAATGATTCATTTAATGGTATCCTGAAAATAACATATACGGAGAGCATTATCAGCACATCGTGCAGAACTCCTACAACCGCAAATACACCGGCTGATAATCCCGACATAGCTTTAAATCTGTACCAAACATATAAGATAATCAATGCAAAAGCTATAACTATAGCTTTCAAACCGTCATTCATTATTTCCTTACCAATGTATGGTTCAACACTTTCTTCACTTACAACTGGGTCTTTAGCAGTGAGCTTAAACTCTTTCACAACTGCTTCTTCAACCTTAGTCAATTCAGTGTTTGAAAGTGTATCCTGACTTCCTATACTGATTGTTATTATGTCAAAGCTCTTAGTGTTAGTGCCGCTTACATCATAAGAAGTTGATTTTTGAACCTTTGCAGGTTTGTTTAATGTCTTTGTAACAAAATCTCCGATTTTTGTCTGTAAATCCTGTGTATTTGCCTCAGTAAACATTTTATCATTTGCTCTCATTTCAATTATTGTTCCGCCTTCAAACTCAATGTCCAGTTTAAAGCCTTCAACTAGATACATAACAACACCTGATAAAATAATTATGGCTGAGAGTATAAAAAAGTAGTATCTCTTAGCATATAAATTAACCATTTGCTTTTCCTCCTCTCATGCTTACGCCATATAACCAATGGTGTTTTGCAACCTCTATATCCTGTATGGATTTTAGCATTATTCTAGATGCAGTTACAGCGGTTATAAAGCTTAATACAACACCTATTCCCAGAGTATATGCAAAACTCTGTATAGGGCCTGTACCAAATTTCCATAAAACTACGGCAGAGATAAGAGTAGTTACGTTTGAGTCAAGTACGGCTGAGAAAGCTCTCTTAAATCCAACATCAATCGCTGCATGAAGAGTTTTTCCGCTTTTAAGTTCATCCTTAATTCTTTCGAATATTATAACGTTGGCATCAACGGCCATACCTATTGTCAGTATGAGACCCGCTATACCCGGCAAAGTAACAATTATATGAGTCCAGGACAATGCCAGTAATTCCATAACTGTATGGAGAATTAATGCTATACTTGCTATTAATCCCGGTAATCTGTAATAGAATATCATAAAGAAGCAAATCAGTATAAGTGCAACTATAAATGCATTTATACTTACATTAAGTGCGCTAGATCCAAGGGTAGGACTAATATTATTTACCTGTCTGGCCTCTAACTTAAATGGCAATGAACCTGACTTAATAAGACCGGCAAGATTTTTAGCTTCTTCTCTTTGTTCGTCACTGGCAGTACCACCAAGAGTAATTCTTGCAGTAGTACCACTAATTTGTGTCTGAACGTTTGGAGCACTAATTAAATCATTATCCATAAAGATTGCTATAGGCTTACCGATAAGTCTCCCTGTTGCTTCTGAAAACTTTTTGCCACCTTCTGATGAAAGTTTCAGTGAAACACAATAACCACCATTTTCTGCATCTACTTCCGCAGTTGCATCCTTTACATCTCCACCCTCAAGAATAATCTTATTGGTTTGAAGATACTTACCATTTGCATCTTTTTTACTTTCGTCAACCTCTTGGAAGGTTAATAATGCGGTTTTACCAATTTCTTCTATTGACTTCTGTGGATCGAATGCTTCACCTTTTTTGTGCGGTATCTGCACAATAATATATCCCTTGTCATTATCAACAGTGATAACACTATCAAATATATTCTGTGAATCCAATCTCTTACGAATTGTTACTTTCGCAGCATCCAAATCTTCAGGCTTTGCCTTGCTGTTGTCCTTGGTAACTGCATAAAGTCTAGCATCCACGCCTCCCTGAATATCAATACCTGTTCTAATTTCCTTAACACCTCGTATTTCAAACCCTAGGATAGAACCATAAGCTGCTATCCAGGTTAAAATTCCGATGATAAGCAATATCGAGAAAAATTTAACCGCGTTGCTTCCTCTCATTTGTAGTATTCCCCCTTAAATTATAATCCACTTACGCCATTATATAACTTACAAAAAAGCTAGTCAATAAATATGTCGCAATATTAAACATAAATTTACAATTTTAGTAATAGATTTTGTTACTCAACTAAGCTAAATCCAACCGATGTCAATTTTTGTAAGAAATATTATGAATTTAAAATGAATATCCTGTGGATATCCACTTTTGCTGAAAATTATTTATAGTATTTTAATAGATTAATATACTCATTTGCATTACATTTGATTTCAGCAATTTCCTGCTCTGACAGTGTCCTTTTGATTTCTGCCGGACTACCTGCAACTAGACAGCCGTCAGGTATCTTAGTCCTTGGTGTTACTACACTACCGGCTGCTACAAGGCAATTGTTGCCTATTTCTGCACTGTCAAGTACTATTGCACCCATTCCAACAAGTGTATTATTACCTATACGACAACTGTGCAAAATTGCCCCATGACCAATTGTAACATGTGAACCCAGCCTTACTTCAATTCCTTCTTTGCAATGTAATATACAGCCTTCCTGTATATTTGTGTTGTCACCGACAACTATGCTATCGATGTCTCCTCTTAAAACTGCATTGTACCAGATAGTTGCATTTTCACCCAAAACTACGTTTCCAATAACTGTACTATTTGGTGCAACAAACGCAGTCTCGTGGATTTTAGGCTTAATGTTGTTAAAATCCTTTATCACAATGAATCCCTCTATTCTTGAGTTTTTATCCAGATTGCACATTCAACTCTCTTTTTCTCAAGTTCGCAACCAATTTTATATGGAACATTAATATCATTGTTAAACTGGTACGCATTTGCAGCACACCCGCCACTGCAATAAAATTTTGCCCAACATTCGGCACAGTCCTTCTTGGTATACACATTTGACTTTTGAAAATTTTTCTGGAAATCACTATTAAATACACCTTCATGGACATTACCCATTTTAAAATTCTCATCCCCCACAAACTGATGACAGGGATATAAATCACCTTCCGGCGTAACTGCCAAATATTCATGTCCAGAACCACATCCACCAAGTCTCTTTATAACACAAGGTCCCTGCTGTAAATCAATCATAAAATGGAAGAAATTGAAGCCACGCTCTTCGCTATCCCTTTTCACATATTCCCTTGCAAGATTTTCATACTCACTAAAAAGCTTTGGAAGATCCTGTTCGCGGATATCATAACCGGAATCCTTAGCAGCAACAACTGGCTCAATTGAAATCTGCTTAAAACCCTGATCTGCCAGATGTAGTACGTCTTCGGAAAAATCCAAATTTTCTCTGGTAAAAGTACCTCTGACATAATAATTGTCTTGATTTCGTGATTCAGCCATATCCTGAATTTTAGGAAGAATTCTGTCATAAGTTCCTGATCCGTCAACTCTTGGCCTCATATTGTCATTGGTTTCCTTACGGCCGTCAATGCTGAGAACCACATTATGCATATTCTTATTAATAAATTCTTTTATTTCTTCATTTAATAATACAGCATTTGTTGTAATAGTAAATCTGAAATTCTTGCCAGATTCAATTTCTCTCATTCTGGCGTATTCAACTATACCTTTAACTACATCAAAGTTCATCAGCGGCTCACCGCCAAAAAAGTCCACTTCCAAATTTCGTCTGCCTGCAGATTTTTCAATAAGAAAATCTATTGCCTTCTTTCCTGTCTCAAGATCCATCATGGTTCTGTGTCCGCCAAAGCTTCCTGTGGAGGCAAAGCAGTATTTGCATCTCAGGTTACAGTCATGACAAATATGTAGACATAAAGCCTTTACTATAGGTTTTCTCTCCCATTTATTTAAAGCATCGGAATAAGCATCCTCACTAAAAAGTAAACCTTGGGATTCGAGTTCGGCGATTTCCTCATAGGCATCCTCAATAACCTGTTCGGTATATTTTTCGGATAGTGATTTAACTACCTGGTCTCTTGTTTCGTTCTTATATAAACCTACTACATCAAAAGCAGCATCATCAAATACATGCACAGCACCGCTGTTTACGTCCAAGACTATATTGGTATCGTACATAGTATACTTGTGAATCATTTAAAGTAACCTCCTAAAGCTAAAAAAATCCTGGATACAACACCGGGTTAACATTTAAAAAAGTGAAAAGTGTAAAATCACCTTTCACTAATTTATAAATTCATACATATTAAGAATATCAATATGCATATCTAATATTACTTATTTTCGCAGCTTTGATTAGCAACTGTGCATGAAGTCTTGCAAGCTGACTGGCAAGAAGTTTGACATTCGCCACATCCACCTTTTGCAAGGCTGTTTTTAAGAGTAGCGTTATTAATTGTCTTTATATGTTTCATTATGTAGTCCCCCCCATCAATTTTCTTAGCCGATTATAGCATATCTAATTAGTTTTGAAAAGGCATTTTTTAGAAACCCGTTATCGCAAATTAATTCCAAATATGCCACCCAGGCAACCCACAATGGCACCGATAACCACGGATAATATCACCTGAACATCAATTTGAAAATTTAAGAACACAAGACTGCTGGCGATGTAAAGTATAGCTACATAAAGGATTCCTACAAAGCAGCCATTCATCCAACCTTTACTCTTAACATTTTTTGTAGAGTAAGCCGATGCCACCAGTACACTCAATACAGTTGTAATAAGAACTGCAATATAGGTGTGTTTTTCAGGAAAATCTGTATATGTTAAAAATAATGCAAACCCTAAAAAACATGGAAGCGTTATAAGAAAAGCGATTATTAAGCCTTTTACTACCCTCAGCAGGTTTATGTGTTCATCCAGTGTTTTTTTTAATCCAGGTGTCTGTACGCCCATAGTGTACCTCCAAAAATATAATATAAAATGTTCTTTGTATATCATATTTTTGAGGTAGTCCACTTAGAACAGTTGGCAAGAATTAATTATATTTTCATTTATTAGCCTTCAACAGGCTTTGCAACATCTTTAATTGCCCAACGCTTTACAAGTATCTTGTTTTTATCAACGCCGGATTCGATGTATATTTCGTCATCTTTTATGTTTATAATCTTACCAACTATACCTCCTATAGTTGTAACGCCCCATCCAACTTGAAGTGAATTAAGCATTTGCTGGGTCTTCTTCTCCTTCTTTTTCTGAGGAAGAATAAGCATTACATACATAAGTCCCATAATTAAAACCAAAGGTAAAACTAATTGAACTAACGCTGCTGCTGCCATTACTAAAAACCTCCTGTAAATATTTATTTAACACAGTTAAACTGTATTATCCATATTATTTAGTATAGCCATATTTCAGATAAAATTCATCCCTGAAGCTGGCAAGCCTATCATCCATTATAGCCTGTCTTACTTGTTTCATCAAGTTAATTAAGAAATATAAGTTATGCCAGGTTGTAAGTCTCAAACCCAAAAGCTCTCCACATTTAATTAGGTGTCTGATGTATGCTCTTGAATAGTTTCGGCAGACATAGCAATCACATTCCGGATCCAGCTTTGAAAAATCTCTTGAATATTTTGCATCACGGATTATAACTCTACCCCTGCTTGTAAGAACTGTACCGTTCCTTCCTATTCTTGTGGGAAGGACACAGTCAAACATATCAATACCTCTTAAGGCTCCCTCTATAAGATAGTCCGGAGTACCAACCCCCATCAGGTATCTGGGTTTATCAGCAGGCATAAGAGGAGCTGTGTAATCCAATACCTCATACATAATCTCTGCAGGCTCACCAACGCTTAAACCTCCTATTGCATAACCAGGAAAATCCAATTCTTTTAGTTGTTTAGCACTTTCTATTCTCAAATCTTTGTACATTCCGCCCTGAATTATGCCGAAAAGTGACTGTTTTTCCGTATTTGTATGAGCTTCCTTACATCTTTTTGCCCATCTTGTGGTACGTTCCATTGACTTCTTAACATAATCATATTCAGCCGGATAAGGTGCACATTCATCAAAAGCCATTATTATATCTGCACCGAGATCATTTTCTATTCCCATTACAGATTCCGGTGTAAATACATGTTTTGAGCCATCCAGATGAGATCTGAAGGTTACACCTTCTTCTGTAATTTTTCTAAGTCCGCTCAGACTGAATACCTGAAAACCGCCGCTGTCCGTTAGTATCGGTCTGTCCCAATTCATAAACCCATGGAGGCCTCCTGCCTGCTTAACAATATCCTGACCAGGCCTCAGGTAGCAATGATATGTGTTGCTTAAAATTATTCTTGCATCTATCTCCTTTAATTCTTCAGGAGACATACCTTTTACTGTCGCAAGAGTTCCGACAGGCATAAAAACAGGTGTATCAAAAGAGCCGTGAGGTGTATGCACCTTACCTAGTCTTGCACCTGTTTGCTTACAAGTTTTTATTAATTCATAAGTAACTGCTGCCATAGTAATTACCTTTCTAATTTATTAATTATATTATTTATATTATTTAATAAACATCGCGTCTCCGAAGCTGAAAAATCTATATTTTTCTTCTACAGCTACGTTGTATGCATGAAGCACATTATCCCTACCCGCTAAAGAACTTACCAGCATTATAAGTGTTGATTCGGGCAGATGAAAGTTTGTAATAAGCCTGTCTACAACTTTAAACTCATATCCGGGATATATAAATATATCTGTCCATCCGTCACAAGGTGCTATTTTGCCGCTTTTACCTACAGTTTCTAATACCCTGCAGCTGGTAGTACCAACAGCTACAACTTTTTTTCCTTTTTGTCGTGTATCGTTTATTATATCACATGTTTCCTTACTTATTGAATAATATTCAGAGTGCATTTTATGTTGAGTTATGTCGTCAACCTTTACAGGTCTGAATGTACCGAGACCTACATGAAGCATAACATATGATATTTTTACACCTTTTTGCTCCAAAGAATGCAAAAGCTCACTGGTAAAATGAAGTCCGGCGGTTGGGGCCGCCGCAGAGCCATTGACCTTGGCATATACAGTCTGATATCTCTCCGGGTTTTCCAGTTTTTCAGTAATGTACGGCGGCAAGGGCATTATACCTACTCTGTCCAGTATTTCTTCAAAAACACCTTCATATATAAACCTAACAAGCCTGTTTCCTTCCTCAAGTACTTCCAGAATCTCAGCTTTAAGTTCACCGTTTCCGAAAACAAATCTGCTCCCCGGCTTTGCCTTCTTGCCGGGCCTTAAAATTACTTCCCACTTGTCTCCTTCAACCCTTTTTAGCAAAACGAATTCTATCTTTCCGCCTGTACCCTCTTTTTCACCCAAAAGCCTTGCAGGTATAACTCTGGTATTGTTCAGAACCAGACAATCACCTTCGTCCAGGTAATTAACTATGTCCTTAAATAATTTATGTTTAATATCTCCGGTTTCCTTATCCAGCACCATCAGCCGGGACATATCCCGCTTTTCTATGGGATGTTGTGCGATAAGTTCCTCCGGAAGGTAATAATCGAAATCGTGCAAGTTCACCTAAAATAACCTCCAATTTTTCTTCTATTATTATGTCTGTTTAATATAAATAACAATCATAAAACTTAATGCATAAAATAAACCAATAAATATCATACATTATAATCGTTTATATTACAAATATTATTGCCATACATAATCTTTTTTTGTATAATTTATGAGATAATCGTATGAAGTTCCATATGCTCTTATATTTACTTAGGGACAATAAGTCCCCATGTTTTGAGAGTAAATTTTTAATATAAATGGATGGAGGATTCAAAATGAAAGTAGCAAAATTTGGAGGAACCTCTTTAGCTAATGCAGAACAGATTAAAAAAGTTTGTAGTATCGTACTTGCTGATAGCGAGAGAAAGGTTATTGTTGTATCCGCCCCGGGTAAAAGGGATGCTTCGGATACTAAAGTTACAGATTTACTTATTGCATGTGCACAAAAACACCTGGAAACAGGAAATTCTGCTGCAGAACTTGAAGCTGTTGTAAAAAGATTCAAGGACATAGCGGATGAACTTGGACTTGATGATGAAATTGTTAAAATGATCAAGGCTGATTTAGAAGAAAGACTTAAACTGGACACTTCTCATACAGGTATGTTCATGGATGCTATGAAAGCTGCCGGAGAGGACAACAGTGCAAAATTAGTAGCTGCATATTTAAACAGTATTGGAAGAAAAGCTGAATATGTATCTCCTAAAAGAGCTGGCCTACTAATGAGTGATGAATTTGGAAATGCACAGGTTTTACCTGAATCCTATGAAAATCTTAAGATGATTAACAACATTGAAGGCATTGTTATATTCCCGGGTTTCTTTGGGTATACAAAAGATGGAAATGTTGCAACTTTTCCTCGTGGTGGTTCAGATATAACTGGTTCTATTTTGGCAGCTGCATTAAAGGCTGACTTATACGAGAACTTTACCGATGTGGATTCAGTATATGCGGCTCATCCTGGATTGGTTCATAATCCTGTTGCCGTACCTGAACTGACTTACCGTGAAATGAGGGAATTATCATATGCCGGTTTCTCGGTATTACATGAAGATACGCTGGTTCCGGTATTTATGGCTGGAGTTCCGGTTTGTATCAAGAACACTAATAATCCAACGGCTCCCGGAACAAAAATTTCTCTAACCAGAGATTATTCACCGAACCATGTTGTTGGAATAGCAAGTGATTCAGGATTCTGCTGTATCTATGTGAGCAAGTTTATGATGAACAGAGAAGTAGGTTTCGGAAGAAAGCTTCTTCAAATTCTTGAAGATGAAGGTATTTCTTATGAACATACTCCATCAGGTATTGACAACATTTCTATAATACTAAAACAGAAGCAACTAAAAGAAGGTATAGAGCAGAAAATTGTTGAACGTATTAAAAATGAATTGAAGGTTGATGATGTTTCTATTGATCACGACCTTGCTATGATAATAATTGTCGGCGAAGGTATGAAAAATACCGTTGGAACTGCTTCAAGAGCCACAACTGCTCTAGCAAAGGCATCTATCAGTTTAGAAATGATTAATCAAGGTTCATCAGAAATAACAATGATGTTCGCAGTAAGAGAGAATGAAGCACATAAAGCCGTTATTTCACTATATAACGAATTTTTCCTTAACAAATTATACAAATAGAAAATATATTAAAAGGGACTCATTTTTAATGAGTCCCTTTTAATATATTCCAACTATTTCTTAATCTCAACTTTTGTACCCGTATAATAGTTAGTCAGTATTTGTTCATATGTAAAACCTGCTTTTGCCATACCCATAGCACCTTCCTGACTCATTCCTACAGCATGCCCCCATCCTTTGCCTGTAAAAACATATTCGGCAGGATTTGCAGATATAGTCGATTCTTTACCATCTGCACTGATAATAGTTACTGTTTGAGACGGATTTGTATATGTCTGTTCGCCGTCTTTGGTAATTACCTTTATCTGGCTTAGAGATACATTTTCTGTTTTGTTATTAACCTGAACATTTAAATTTCCATCAGAAGAAATGTTATACATTTGGCTTGGCAGACTCAGAAATGTTCTACATCTGTCTTTTGTAATTGTAACGCCTTCCGGTTTTAACGTCCCCGTAATAATCAATTCGATTGGTCTTCCGGCTGCTGAGTACTTGGTAATTTTTATGCCCGTTACAGTTCCTAGCCCATAACTTTTTAGTTTTGTACTTATTTCATCTGCTGTAAACTTCATTGTCCAATTATAGTTATAAGATTTGCCCGATTCGTATTTATCTTCAACACTTTTAAGATATGGAATGCTATTCCCCCAAACATTTGCTGCATCCTCAGTTCTACCTCCTGTGGACGCCGAAAAGACAGTTTCAGCAAGAGCTCCGTTATAGGTTACAACCATATCACGGGTTTCATCAACGGCTTTGTTTGTATTGGCATTTTCCGAGCTATAGCCCTTATATACTTGGCAATCGGTTGTTGCACATAAATTAAAACCATACTTTGAATGCTTGTTAATTGATTTGTAAGAATACGTTCTGGCTGCTACCGCTTGAGTCTTTAATGCTTCAATATTTGAATATGCAGGCATTTCGTTTGGAACTACACCGTATAAATATTCCTCAAAAGGCAGTACATTAATAATCGTCATATCACTACCGGATAATCTATTAAACTCAATCTGCCCCCTATATAAGCTTGTTCCGATTTTAACAGGATTGGTATTGGTTGATGACAGTGATCTTCCTCTTAAAAGATTAACGGAAGATGCATACATGAACAAAACATTACCATTTAGATCAGCACCGTAAATTCTAGTAGTAATTTCATCTATTACAGTATATGTGTTTTCTCCTAATTTTGATTTAATAGTATTCACAGCTGCTTGAGCAGCCGATTTGCTAACGTAAAAACCTGTCCATATTTGCCAACCCAAATCAGTATACACAGGATATGCGGTTATACCTTTCTGACTATAACTCTGGATAGGTGACACTGTATCATTATACGTATTGTATGTACCATTGAGCTGAATATGGAAAGGGCCGCTTGTAGGATTTCCATTAAGAGCGACTGGCTTAAAATTTGTTCCGCTCTGTATAAAGTAACTATCTTTTCTAATTGTAACCGTCTGGCCAGCTTCCGAATTATAGATATTGTTGTATTTGCCTGTTTTTATATCATAATCACAGAATGATACTCCCTTGTCGCAACTGATATTAATCTGACTCTGAGCCGTTGACCCGTAAAATAAACCTATTTTTACAGACGCCGCTTCGGCCGCTGATGTATTCAAATTGTTGAATCCCGGCAACATCATAAATAGCATTACAATACCTAAAAAAAAGCACATTTTTTTCATTTGTTTGAACTCCCCACTTTTTCATTTTCTCTTAACTTCGACAAGGTCAAAAATACATCCTGCCTTGTTTATTAAATTGTAACAATAATGAAACATAGTTCATATAATATTAAAATCAGATGTAAATAAATTGACACTTGATATAACGGAATGTTATTATAGAAAAAAAGAATATATGCTAGATAGAGGTGCGTTTTTTAATAGTATGAACAATGAGGATTCTGGGGTCTTATGATTTGTTCTGAAAGGAAAAGACGCCGAAGGCAGTACTGTACCCCGAGCATCGTAATGCCTGGTTTCAAGGTTAATAGCCTTGTGACTGTCATCATTTTAAAATGGTGGAGCGCTATCTGTTTTTAATTATATTTCACTATAATTTGTTAAACAGACGTCGGCGGTACTGCCGGCGTTTTTTAATTACATTATATTGTTTTATGAAAGGGTGGAAACAATGAAAAAGCCAATTTTTACGGGTTCAGGTGTGGCAATTATTACACCATTTACAAATGACGGTATTGACTATAATAAACTTTCAGAACTGATTGAATATCAAATTAAAGAAGGTACTGATGCAATTATTATTTGTGGTACAACAGGTGAGGCATCCACCATGTATGATGATGAACATAAGGCTGCAATAAAATTTACAGTTGAGAAGGTTAAAGGAAGAATACCTGTTATCGCCGGTGCAGGGAGTAACCACACTGTTCACGCTGTTGCACTCAGTAAATATGCTGAGGAGGTTGGAGCTGATGCAATCCTCACAGTTACCCCATATTATAATAAAACCACTCAAAAGGGTTTATACGAGCATTTTAAGATGGTTGCAAACAATATTAAAATTCCTGTAGTACTTTATAATGTTCCGTCAAGAACAAATCTTAATATAGCCCCTGAAACTATACAAGCACTGTCAAAGATTGATAATATTGTTGCGGTAAAGGAATGTAATCTTTCTCAGGTAGGGGATGTTATTAACCTATGCGGAAATGATATAACGATTTATTCCGGAGAAGATTTTGCCATAGTGCCGTTTCTATCTATGGGTGCTAAAGGTGTAATCTCAGTTTTAGCCAATATTGCACCAAAGGATACACACGATATTGTTGCTAAATATCTTTCAGGTGATATTGAAGGTAGCAGAAAACTACAATTGAAAGCTCTCGACCTTGTTAAGGCATTATTCTGTGAAGTAAGTCCTATACCAATTAAGGCTGCTATGAACCTTCTGGGAATGAATGTGGGCGGATGCAGGATGCCATTGGTTGAAATGTCAGATAATAATCTGGAGATACTTAAAACGGAACTTGTAAAGTATGGTTTATTACCGTAACAAAAATACAAAAAATAGGATGTGGAAAGCTAATGATTAATATACTATTAAGTGGATGCAATGGAAAAATGGGTCAGGTTATTACCAGACTTTCTGATAATTTTCCTGAATTAAAGATAGCGGCAGGGTTTGATATTAATAATAATATAAACAACCCCTACCCTGTTTTTACATCACTGTCAGAATGTAATGTAAACGTTGATGTAATAATAGATTTTTCAAACCCTAAAGCATTTGCACCTTTGGTTGAGTATGCTCAGGAAAAACATTTACCACTGGTACTTGCTACTACGGGTTTATCAACAGAGCAGGTAGCAATATTAAAAACTTCTGTTGCCAGTAGAATACCGGTTTTCTTCTCGGCCAATATGTCACTCGGAGTCAATTTAATCATTGATCTAGTAAAAAAAGCCGCTAAGGTCCTTGAAGGCCAATTTGATATAGAAATAGTTGAAAAACATCATAATCAAAAAATCGATGCACCAAGCGGAACAGCACTTGCCATTGCTGACGCTATTAATGACTCACTAGACGAAAAATGTGAATATATGTATGATAGACATTCCAGAAGAAAAAAACGCAGTAAACAGGAAATTGGTATACATGCCGTACGAGGAGGTACTATTGTAGGTGACCACTCTGTTATTTTTGCAGGAAACGATGAAATAATAGAAATAAACCACACTGCGTCATCAAAAGAGATATTTGCCGTAGGTGCATTAAAGGCTTCCATCTTTCTTGCATCAAAAAAACCTGGATTGTATTCAATGTCGGAGCTTATTTCTGAAACCAATTAGTTAGTGTCAATATTTTTAAGGAGGAATTATTATGACCATTTTACCAGTTACAAGTATCAGTACAGTATACAATGTAGCATTAGTGGCAGTAGATAATCTTCCAAATGATATGATTCTCATTGCGGGAATTTTTAGTAAAATTGCAGAAGAAAAAGTTAATATTGATATGATTAGTCAAAGTCCACCCTATAAAGGAAAAATTAATATTTATTTTAGTATACCTGCTGAAAACATAGTAAAAATAATTGCTATTTTAAACTCATTTAAAATAAAGGTTCCTAACCTGCGAATTGAAATAGACTCAGGCAGTACCAAAATTAGTGTTTTTGGAGAAGGAATGAGAGATAAACCCGGGGTAGCTGCTAAAGTATTTACATTAATGGCTGAAAATCAAATTGAAATCAAATTGATTACAACCTCCGAAGTTGACATATCCTACCTCATATATGAAAAGGACACTGATAGAGCAATTACAGCAATAAAACAAGAATTTAAACTGTAAGGTTACACAAATACAGTCTGATACTTAGCCCCCTAGATTAACGCTCGGGGGGTTTTTTATTTATATCATAGACAATATATAAAACAAAACCCCAAGCTATAAGCTTGAGGTTTTGATATAAATCTGGCAGAGACCTACTTTCCCGGGCCGTTTCCAGCCAAGTATTATCGGCACTGAGATGCTTAACTGCCGTGTTCGGTATGGGAACGGGTGT
>JAEWCZ010000058.1 GCA_023390335.1 Bacillota bacterium
CCTTTAGAACAGTCGTTTCACCTTTTACCAAATAGGAAGTTGTTGTGTTTAATGCTATAGCACCAGAAGTCGCTGCAGAAGATGAAATTAAAGAATAGTTTGTGGAAAAGAATAAAGTAATAAAAAAAGCAAATATAAAAATAGATATTTTTTTGATTTTCATATACCCTCCCTAATAATATTAATTTTGATATTCTTTTGCACCATACTTATATTTTAAGGGTTATTTTACCAAATTACAATATATTTATGCAAATTATTACATTTAAAATATAGTAAGCATCTGAGACTCTTTCTCTGCTCGTCATTTAGCAGATAATAACTATAAAACATCGAATGATTATACACTCCATTCTTTGACACCGAACCATAATTACAGACAGGAAATAAAATAGTTCACATAAAACTATATGAATTATATAAATAATAGATACTTTTTAAGTCTTTTATTCTATTTTTTATAACACCATTCTTTATCAAAACTTTGATTGTGGATTTGTATCAAATCATCATATTTATAAAACCAATTTAACTCATCCCAAAAAATATCCTCTGGATTCAAACAGATATATTCATATAGGAAATCTAATAATATTTTTTCACAATCATGAAAATCTTCGATATTAATTACCTGAATTAATTTCCCTTCATTTAAAATCCAATCAAATTCATCAGTATAGTCATCTTCTGAACTATTATACACATATAATAACATTTGTTGTTGATTATCATTTTCTTCAAATGTATTAGCAATATTAATAGTTAAATAGTTATAAGTTCCATCTTCATTCATCTTCAATTCTTTTCCCATCTTGAATTGTAACCCTGAGTTTATAGCAGATAACTTAATATCATGAATAATTTTTTGAATATCAACATTGTCTTTCTTTTTTAATACAATTCCTGATAATCCCATTAATGTATTACTCCTTTCAACTCATCTAATCCATTCACAATTGTTACACCCATTTTTTTTATTTCATTTATTTTTGCAACATTGATAGGATTTGTCATATCTATTGATTCTTTTATATATAAAATAACTTTTTTATTATAAACATTTAAATAATTAAGATTGCTACTATCAATATATTTTCCAAACTGTTTTACCTTTACAGAAGATACTGAATTTTTAACTTCAATCAATTCATTTTTAGTTGCACAATCAATATCACCAATTACTTGTCCCGATGAATCTTTAGCTTTATTTGCATAATCTGTTATTACTGCATCAGTATTGTTTTTTACATATTTCGCGACTTCAGCTTCTGTTTTTGTACCTATACTGGAACTATTTAAATTCTTTGTAATTGAATCTTCAATAGTACTACTAGCCTGTTTAGGTATACGTATTTTTTCCCCTGATTCATTTAAATAATCTATATATGTTTCTGTTTCTTTTAATATATTTGTAGTCTTAGAACCACCCTTAACACCAGCCCCCGAACCCTCAATTATTTCATTTGCTCCCCCCACTTCCGTATCTACCTTACCAGGTTTATATGTATCTTTAATCGTCTTCTCAAGAGTAGAATCAGCTTTTCCTATAACACTGTTTACTTTATTTAAATCCGAGCTCCCCTCTTCCAGATTATCCAGTACTTTTGCAGCCTTTGCAGCCTTACTTGCCTTTACTGCTTTTGCAATTTTGTCCACACCTTTAGTCCCTGCTACCAGCAAAGCAATTTCTGCCACAAGTTTTCCGGCCATATGAGCTCTTTTTTCAGGAGTCCCATTTATCATTTTTTCGCAATAAGCAAATCCTGCTTTAGCGCCGATTTCTACCAGGTCCTTCTGAGAGAGAGTGGCTAACTTTACTAAATCCTTTAATGTTTTTACAGGATGACTTACAACAGCTATGGTTCCAACAACCGAATCCTTTACTCCGTCCCATACCCCTGAAAAGAAATTGCCCGTTATTGACCAGGCAGAACTTCCCTTGGTATTCTTATACCCTTGCTTGATATTACTCTTTAAATCCACCTTACCATTATTTTTATTTCCATTCAAGTCACAAAAGCTAAATGGATCATTTAATAACAGATTATACACCTCTTTGCTAAATAAGCCAGTAATTCCTGGCTCTTTTAATTGAAATCCTACGATATAATACAGCGGCTCAATTTTATTGAATACTATTGGACTAATAATTTGTTTTCCTCTCCCGCATTCATACCAATGTCTGATGGAATCTTCGAGGAACTCATTTATAATATTGGAACCCGTCAACAAGTTTGCAATACTTTTTAAGAGACGGTTACGAATTTTGATATCCACTAATAACCCCAATAACTTTACTTTCCAGTCATCAAGCCGCTGGAATTCATGATGATCCAGGAAATACCCTCTTTGTGATACAATCGCATCTGCTACCTCCTGGTCAATTCGTTCGGCTACTTCCCGCAGATTTGTTATTTGTTCTGCATAATGATAGAAAGTATCGGATTTTTGCTTTAAAGCTTTGACTTTATCCCTAACTGAATCGCCTGCATTCTGCAGATATCCGGATGAAGGACCTGTTACGTTTGCAATTCCGCCTATGACTTTGTACTCCAGGCTTTCCCCATATTCCTCTGCATATTTACCTAAGCCCTTTGAATATACTGCTATAGATTCTAACATATCATACTCTAAGATAAAATCTGACATAAATCAAACCTCGCCCTTTATTTTCATTTATCTTTATATACTTATTTTTACAAACTCTTATTTTCAATTTGTTAAATTAATCTATTTAATCTTATAAGGATAATATGATGAATTATTTTTACCTTTTAATCAATTTTTAGTGTTTTATAAAAAATATTTTTCTCTTTTAATATTTTCAGAACAAAAAAAGTACTTAGATGTTTTAATTTTCTAAGTACTTTCCTTCTTATAGTTCGGTGAATCTTTGTATTTTAATCAAAGTTCTTCTTTTTTATTAGGTAGATGTAACCACTCTGAAATCAGCCAAGTTCAAGACTTTTTGAGGTATCTGTGTAGGTACACCGCATAAAATTTCACTAATTTATTATTTATAATATACATCATTCACCTTTTAAGTTCTTCTATTCTCTCCAAATAACTGCAACGATGTTTAGTGGTATTTGGTAATGCACTAAATATTTTTTTTGATCTCCCCATGGCAAAACCTGTCTTCCTTAATTTTTAAGTATCCGATTTTTTTCTTATGTATCTGAAAGTGTATTAAATTAAAGAACCACTATTATCGAATATTTCTACAGTTTACACCAGCTTTTGAAAAATCTCAAATTTAACTTTTATTAAATTTAAATATTCTTTCACAATTTCATTATCAGCAGGACGTAACTCTACATATCGCTGACAAGCCTTATTCAAATACCAATAAAATGTTGAATAATCAACCACTACCTCATCACCACTGTGTAATGAAAACTCGACACCACCAAGCTTATTTGCTTCAATAGCTACATCATCTAAAAATAAACATACAGCTACTTCAATACCCTTTCCTATACCTTTAGAAAAATTTTTGCAAACCTCTAAAAATTCACTTTCTTTAATCAAATTAAAAAACACATAGATTGGAAAATGCTCTTCTTTTTGTAAATCCAATTTTTTAATAAACGGGTTTCTTTCCAAATTAATCACCTCAATTCGATGTGAAAACCGAATCTATTTTCCCATTTCTAAAATACCCGGTCCATTCCACACCCCAACTATCAAGTCCTGATCAAACTCCAGTCGCCCCAACAGTTATATAATACAAGCATAGACAAGAACCAACAAAGAATGATCTTGCATAAAATTTTATTTAAGTTTACATGAACTTTGAAATGACCTCAATCCTGTTTTAAAATTCCATCTCTTTTTTAATTTATGCAGTATGATTTTATACAATAATTATGAGGTTCTATGAATTGTAACTTGTCATATCTGGTAGTTCCTCACCTCTTTTTATTAATTTCAATATTTTTGAAACTGAAGAAAGATAGATAACCCTGTCAATTTCACTATCGCTTACTTGCAATTGTATTATTTCATAGGATTCTTTATTAATTCTAAACTCACCATATAACCTACCTTGATCACCATACTGATACACTACTGTATTGCCATCTTCATACTTTTTTCTTAAAGAAACTGATAATCCGATAATATCACCTACTTTCCAAATACTTCTTTTGGCCAAACAATTTGTTAGCTTTAGCATGAGCAATTTCTTAAAATACATTATTGTCTCTCATATACCTCTGTTCAAAGAGTTCATGATTTAATAACGTAATATTGCTAAGCTCTGGAGCTCCTTTCTTTAGCCTAACCCGCGCTTCTGATTTCCAATAATTTCCATCAAAAAAAATCTAACAGAACCACCAGAAAATAAATTTAATAAACAAATGTTCTTTTATATCTTTCAAATCTTTTACCGATAAATCTGCATTTTTAACAATTCTATGTAGTCATACCAGATATCACTTTATAAAACTCCATCATATGCGTCTAACAACTTATTGACAATTTCCTTATCAAAATCATCAAGATTGGAATATATATCTAGATTATATTTTGAATAGCCCAGTTTAATAAGCGTAGCAATAGATAGATGTCCAATTGAATAAATACCTATTAATATATGCTCTCTATTTCGGTAACTACTAATCTCTTTAAGTCTTGATTCTATGTTTAGTGAAATATGTTTTCGTTTGACTATTTCTTTCATTACATTGCTCAACACAAATTTATTATTCAGTAGCAAATATTCTTCTAATTCTAAGTTTGACTTATTACCATTCTGAACTTCACTAATAATCTTAAATACACTCAAAAATATACCTCCAGTCTATATCAAACTGATCTAAAAACGAACCTTGCTTAGGTTTATATACATAAAACTGCATCTCTGTATCTGTAACAACATCCTTTGCAATTTTAGAGTCATCCAAAGGATTCATCTTACTTCCACCCCTACCCGAACCCTTAGGTGGAGTACTGAAATATCCGACAAACGGTATAAATTCATATAAAAATGTAGCTGACGGTTTCTCTGTCTGGAACTTTGTTCTTTGCCTTTTCCGGAGGAACTGAACTTTACATGAGCCACTCCTGCAAATTTTTCCAGCTTATCTGCACTGGGAAATCTTTTGATATCTCCGATTTCTGCGATTAGTTTACTTGCTGTGGAATTTCCAATCCCCGGCATACTGGTCAGTTTATAGTCAGAACAAGTCATATCTGGTTTTATTTTCAGGAGAAGAAATGGCAAAAAAACAGAAACAAGAGCTACAGAAAGGGCCTTTTTGCCCCCTGTAACCCCCGGCAGCCCATTTTACCATAGAAACAATTTCCTGTAAATCCTATGGTTCACCATGAACCATGGGATCTAAAATGATGTATGTTAAAGAGCCGGGGTCAGATTCGTGGCATTGGGGTTGTAACCAGGTCACGTTCACAGGGAATGCCCATTTAAGCAAAATAATTACGGAGTTATGACCGACTCCAGCAAAATCGTAACCAGTTAATAGCTGATTCTGTATTTTTAGAAAATTCTCAACCAATTAATATTTCACTTTTACTATACCCAATGTTTCCTAATCAATATATGAAATATTCAAGAACTTTTTTATCTGATTCAAATAACTATCTAATAATTCTTTGTCATTGGGATTTTTTGTGATATGCGCATTACATACCTCTAAAAGTCGCTCATAAAACATACTATTTTCGATAAATATCATAGTATCTTCATCATCTGCCGGTTTCCAAAATAACAAGGTTACATACCCTTCTTTAAAATCTTCATCCTCTGGATCGAAGGAACAAGAAACGTATTCTGCCCCTTGCCCTTTTGATCGTACCATTTGTTTTACTGCACCTATTTCTAGTTCTCCTAAAAAGCATATATATTCAAAATATAATTTTAAATACTTTTCCTTATCTTCTGAAACTCTCATTATCTATTCCTCCTATTCTATTTTATTCTCCTGGCAATTTAGGAAAGAAATTTGTTATTTTCCTCTCGTCATAAAAACCACGAAATTCTAACCCATTTGAAGCAAATCCTTTAACATATCTACCATTTATAGTTCCATTTTCCATCGCTTCCCAGCCCAATTCTAACATTTGACTGTCAGAAATGACATTAGGATCATAATATGTTTTAGGATCTGGTATATCCTTAAATCCAATAAAATCTCCTCGCCCATCATAGGCAGGTAAACGATACTTTTGAGCATATACTCCATTTATTGTCGGATGCGGAACAGGCTCACCCACTTTCAGATCATCTAATGGAAATCCTGTGCTCTCTAATGTACTATTAAAATTATCTAAGTTATGTGCACCTAATACGCCTTTCTTTTTCGGTCCAATGCCGTCTCCATTAATGAAGTGATTATCAGCATTCGTTAATGGCCCTAAGAAGTCCGAATCACCGGGCTTTGGAACCTGCCCCGAACCCTCAATTATTTCATTTGCTCCCCCCACTTCCGTATCTACCTTACCAGGCTTATATGTATCTTTAATCGTCTTCTCAAGAGTAGAATCAGCTTTTCCAATAACACTGTTTACTTTATTTAAATCCGAGCTACCCTCTTCCAGATTATCCAGAACTTTTGCAGCCTTACTTGCCTTTACTGCTTTTGCAATTTTGTCCGCACCTTTAGTCCCTGCTACCAGCAAAGCAATTTCTGCCACAAGTTTTCCGGCCATATGAGCTCTTTTTTCAGGAGTCCCATTTATCATTTTCTCGCAATAAGCAAATCCTGCTTTAGCGCCGATTTCTACCAGGTCCTTCTGAGAAAGAGTGGCTAACTTTACTAAATCCTTTATCGTTTGATCAAGGTGCCTTACAGCATCTATGGTTCCAACAACCGAATCCTTTACTCCGTCCCATACCCCTGAAAAGAAATTGCCCGTTATTGACCAGGCGGGACTTCCCTTGGAATTCTTATACCCTTGCTTGATATTACTCTTTAAATCCACCTTACCATTATTTTTATTTCCATTCAAGTCACAAAAGCTAAATGGATCATTTAATAACAGATTATACACCTCTTTG
>JAEWCZ010000070.1 GCA_023390335.1 Bacillota bacterium
CCCGGCTGAAAATACTTAAGGTCCAGCCCTTTCCTACCGGGGATTCTTCTCCTGACAAAAGGGATTCATAGGTACGCTCAATGGCAGTGCGGCCTCCGATGTCATTGATCAGCAGATCGCACTGTTCCATGAGGTAGCTTCCGGTGACCATGTCGATGGGCTCCCCTTTCGTACAGCGGTTTGCCGAGTACTTTTGGAAAAAGTATTTCCTTCTAGTCCTTCTAGCTGAAGTTCCCACGCATGATCTGAAATATATGTATAAATTACAAAGCTTCTAAAAATTTATCCGCAAAAGCCTAGAGACTCATTCCTCTTTCTTTATGATTATCTGATTTTCACTGCAATACAAGGTAAGGCTTGAACCTGTTGTAAATCCATGATTTATGAGCCATTGTCCCTTAAATTTTATCTCTGGTATTTCGGTATAAAATAATTTTGCATAGTCTTTTTTAAATGTTTTATAAACCTTAAGCTTTCTCTTTTCCATCATAAGCTCCTCCAATAATTCTAAATAAGTTTTACTTTTCATGCAAAATGTGATAATGTAAAATATAATTCAAAATAAATGGCACCAACTTTTGCGTGTTCTTAAAAAGATAATAACACACCAGTTTATGCGTGTCAATACTCTTATAAGATTTTTGGAGGTATTTTTTTTGTTTAATTTTGGAGAACATTTAAAATTTATTCGACTGTCAAGAAATTTAACCCAAAAACAATTGGCAGAGGCTATTGGCTCCAGTGAACGTGGAATACAAAATTATGAGCTTGGAACTAGCAAGCCAAAATATGAAATTATAATTGCTTTGGCAGATTATCTTGACATTTCTACTGATTATTTGCTTGGTCGCTCTGATAATCCGAAAAGAACATAAAGTGCAAAGGAATATATTCTTCTTCTGATTGTAATTCCAATCAGAAGAAGGGCATGGATTCCTCCGACGGAATGCATGGTATAGTGATAGAACCAATCAAAACACAATTTTCTCCAATGCTGTAAAGGATACTGAGATATTTTTAACCCTTATATAATTCTAATTCATCTATTACTTTCATCAAAATAAAACCTAATAGTTTGTTCCCCTCCATAAAAATGGAGTCTTTATACATGGGAGTCTTCAATTCCGATTCCCCATATCTTATACACTTAACTTGTAATTTCACTTGTACAGTTATTTCAAACCGTTAGATGACTATCACACCTACCTTAATTTTATTAAAATCATATATCAACATCATATTGTATCGCATCAATATACCTAGAGACAGCTTCTTTATTATTATCTTCTTTATTATTAGCTTCTTTCATTATCGTCATACACAAAATCATATAATAAGATTGCAGAATTTATTTCTTTTGGTAACTTATCCCCAATCATATTAATAAATTTATTAATTATAATATCCTCATATGAGCATCCATTAATTAACTCTTTTAGTGTATTAATATCATTTCAATAGCATACCTTTTCAATAAAATCTTCATCAAAATCATCAATACTGATATATTCATCTAATAAATCTTGAGACCTCATATTACCTATCCACAAAGATACCAAACCTTCTTTTTCCATATCTTAACCTCCTACTTAAATCTCAAGCCTTCTGGTAAAGCATTGGCTCCTCCTTTTAACCTGTAATTTGCCCAATTATTTAATCTCCGAACGAATATGTTGTAATCAATTGAAGTGTCAATAATGCCAAGTAACTCATTATGAGCTTTAGTCGACCCAAGTTTACTTAGCATAAGCCAAAGCAGGATTGATATCCTTTCTTCTCTCCATTTTCACTAATAAATCTAACAATTTTTAGTGGTTTCTGGTATCGACTTCCTGTAGCTTTTCCAATATTGTATGATGTCAAAGGAGGGAAACACGATGACCGAGCAGGAATTACTGGATATGTTCATCCAGGAACGTACGAATATGCTGATTGATTTATTTCAAAAAAACCAGCCTGAAGAATCTAAAATGGAAGAAGAACGAATTCTACAGGCTGAAATCTTTATTGAAAATTTGCCAAGCAAAAAAAGGAGCTGGTTGAAAATTACATTGACTCCCTTATAAACCGACTTGCTTCTGAAGAAGCTTTTCTGTATCAACATGGCTTTATGAATGGTATAAGAGTTCTAAAATATATTACCGAATTATAGTTTTGTATAAAAGCTTAGAATACAACCTGGTTCAATAAAATTTCTATAATATATTAAACAAATTATAGCTTTACAGAAATAACTCCAAACTAAATCCTTGAATAATCATTTCACCTCCAAACTGGGCATTCTACTTCACATCAGTTTGGAGGTGAAAAATATTTAGGCTAATAAAATAAACTTAACAAAAAAACTTAACTCTTAAACATTAAAATATTCTTTTAAAAATTCGTCAAAATTGGCCCATGATTCCTTTAAATTACCAGCCAATAAAGCTCTATCTCCTCCCTCAAAATTAACTTTGTATAGTTTATCTGATTCAGAATCTAAAACAATTATTTCACCCGTTGTTAACTCTGTTAATGCTAAGTATTTATTAGGAAAAGAAAATTCTTCTCTACAAATTAAAGTTACACTTTCTATATTCGGATCATCATCAATAATATCAAGTAATCCAAATCCAGTCGATTCTTCCCAAAATGGTCCTGCAAAATTTTCATAAAATTGGATAACAGTATCTGATGCATTAACCTCTAATCTTTTAAATACTTGTACAACTTCTTCTACATTATCTCTGCGGTAAATATTTTCATCTAAACATTCTTTTAACTTTTTAATAATCTCCATGTTAATAATTTCCTTTCATCGCATCTCGACCTCTTGCTTTCCAATATTCTATGGAATCAACTTTTTGAAATAACCCTCTTGTATTACTATCCATAGGGCTGAATGGATTAAGTTGTCCTTTATATGGATGCAGAGGTCCCTTTTTTGCATTAGAAATATTATGGTATCTTGTTGATGCCTCAAATAATGGTCCCTTACTTTGCTGCTGTGAATGATGAAGGGTTGCTACATTTCCATTAGTATCTATTATTGGTGCTAAACCATATTTTTCGGATGCTTGTGCATTAGTTAATCCTCGTCCCTTCTTTGCTCCAGTAGTTCTAGTCATATCCCAATCAATATCATTTCTCTGATAAACTTTATAAGTATAACCAGTCCCATTGTCCCCTGCATTGAATTCAACAGCTTTATCAAATACTTTATTATTCTCATATGTATTAACAACTTTTAATTCACCATTATTTAATTCAGCCTTAGTTTTTGAAGTCCCCGAACCCTTATTGGCAATATCGATATTAAGTTTTTTAGCTGCTTCCTGCTCTGCCGGAATTAATTTTTCTCCTTTGTTTACCTTATTTCTTAAGTATGCAGCTAAATTCCCCTGTTCCTTTGCAG
>JAEWCZ010000075.1 GCA_023390335.1 Bacillota bacterium
AAAAGCTGAAAGCAACTCTTCTTTTTGTTACTCATGATATGGAGGAGGCTTTGATATTAGGGGAAAGAATCCTTTTATTGAATGGGGACGGGACAGTGACTGAGCTTGAGAATCCCTGCTATTTCAGAAATGAGCAGAGGAAGCGCATTGAATTTTATGAGCAGTGTATCCATTTTAAAGAGCTGTTGGAAGGAAGCGGAATAAGGTGATTAATAGAAGAAAAGCAATTGATAGAAATTAAGTTGTTAATGACAGCTTAATAAAAATAAGAAAGAAGTACAACAAAGTAATTTAACAAAACAAAGTAATTAATAAAATGGGTAACTCAACTTTCCCACCAGCATAGCTGGTGAAAACGCTTGATTTCTCAAGCACTTTTATTGCTTTAATTGGTTCAAAGTCTGATGGCTTTGTTTATGGAGCACATTTCAACATTGTCCGGTGATATCACATTCTATATCAAAAGTAAAGTGACTGATGGGATACTGTCTCAAAACTCATTTATACAGGCTTTGTTTGGAGATATTTGCTGGGAAAGTTGAGTAATTTATTTAAATTTGATAATACCAAACACCAACTATAATTTTCTCAACAAAACGTGATTAAAAAGAGAAACATTTTTATATGGCTCTAAATCTGATACTTTCATTTCAAGAGCAAAAACTTTATCCATCCACTGTGGATCAAGTTTTTGCTCTTCGTTACTCTGCAAACCAAAAAAAGTCTGCAGGCTTAATATTTTTTCGATTTTAAGATTGCATCCCCACTTTGTTAACTCTTCAGGATTATACACATGCACTGTGCCAAAAGTGTTTGAAATGTGTCCACCTTCAAGTAAATCAACTGCCCCATCTATATCATTAGCAATTGCTTTGGACATAATTCTACCGTCGTTATTATTTTTTACTATAGATAAAACCCCACCACTTTTAAGTATACGTGAAAATTCCTTCACAATTTCTGATCGTTCCAAGGCGAACTCCAATACATTATGACATACAATAAGATCAAAAGTATCGTCGTCAAAATCATACATTTTTTCAAATTTCCCAATTATCTGTGTGAATTTATTTTCACATTCACGTTCTTCAACCATATCAGCATTGGGTTCAATTGCGATAACTTCGTTATTTTTTGCCAAATAATTTGATGTAGTCCCAAAACCGCTCCCGAAATCAAGAATTTTTAAGTTTTTAGTTTCAATATGTCTTTCTAATTGCGCCCATTTAAGTTTATAAAGCATTACTATGTTTGGGTTTTTAACATCCTTTTTAAAATTTTGTAAATATTCATTCAGCATTTAGTTTTCCCTCCTAATATAAATATCTGTAGTTCACTTTTTTCTATTACACAATAACACATACCAAATTATACCACTTTATATGCATAATACCTATAACCTATAAATACTCTAATCAAAGAAAGCACTCTGATAAGCATTTTATCAGGGTCTTCAAAAAGAATGTATGAGAAAAATTTTATATCAATTCTTCAAATTTACAAAATGAAAAAGTTGTTTTATAATAATTCTATTGACAGCCTAAAAACGTGAGAGGTTTCCGTCCCTGTATGTGCAATACTGATGAATGAAGAACAACAGACAGGCATTTATTTGTCAGAAGAAAGCTCCCGATTTTTAATTCCTTGATTGTTTTAGAAAACTGATTCTGGGTATTTTTCAGCGGAGTTGTTTTGGGATAGATAAGATTCCAACTCGCCTTGAGTGTCTTATTGATTGTGATGATCTTATTATATCAAGTATTGGTGCTATTTTCATGTCAAAGCACCGATATATGAAATTGTTTTGCCTGATTTATCAGGGGTTTCACTCACCGATACATGTGGGAAAGTTGAGTAGGTAATTAATAAAACAAAGTAATTAATAAAACAAGCAAATAATGCAATAATTTAAACATAGTTGTAAAAAAATAAAGATGTAATTAATAGAAAGAAGCAAAAAAAGGAAGTGTGTTTATGGAAAAGGAGATGAAAAATAAGAGACATAGGCAGTGGAAGCGTAGAATAGTTGATTTCATATGGGGATTGCTTAGCTTTTTACTGTTATGGGAGGTTTTATATCTCACGGTGAAAAACCATACAATTCCATCTCCCTATCTGACATTTTTATACCTGCCAAAGATAGGTGATAAATTGGGTTACCATCTCTTGGCCAGCCTGGCAAGGGTAGGAGCGGCAGTGTTACTTTCCCTGTTTATAGGAATTCCGGCAGGCATTGCCTTAAGTACTTCCAGGCGTTTAAGGAAGGTGTTTTCACCCTTTGTATATTTTGTCTATCCAATCCCAAAGGTAGCGTTTCTGCCGGTATTTATGCTGCTGTTTGGGCTGGGAAACCTTTCGAAGATATTGCTGTTATCTGGATTATTGTGTTTCAGATTATCCTTGCAATTAGAGATGGGGCAGACCAGATACCAAAGATTTATTATAAAGCTATGGCAAGCTACCAGGCAACGACCTTTGAAATGCTCCGTTACCTGATAATGCCTGCCATTCTGCCATATATATTTTCAAGTCTCCGTATCAGCCTTGGTATTTCTTTAGCCTCCCTGTTCTTTGCAGAAAATTATGCTACGGAATATGGAATTGGCTACTTTATTCTAAGTGCCTGGACAAAAATGAATTATCAGGAGATGTTCTGTGGAATTCTGGCTCTGGGCCTGTTAGGAATCCTCCTGTTCATCCTTTTGGATATCCTGGAGGAAGCCCTGGTGCCCTGGTCTAATACAGGAAATCATTGAGGAAGAAAAGAGAAATCTGTCAATTCCTCATAGGTATAATCCTTTGTTATCTGTCCCTTATCTTTGGTCCATTTGATAATATCATCGAACTGGGACTTATCGATGGTTCCGGCC
>JAEWCZ010000063.1 GCA_023390335.1 Bacillota bacterium
ATAAATGTAATCCTAGGGATTGTTTTACGAATTCAATAGTCGACAGCATGGTAAATACCTCTTGTAAACGGATAATTTATATTATTATTTTATGTTAACTTCAATAAAATGTTACAGGATATCCCAACTATATAATATGGCTTCCTGCCAGTGTTGGTATTCCCATTTCGATTATGTTAAAATATGATAAATATAATTGTGACAATTTACATTAATTGAGTTCAGACAATTGCGTCATTCCACCTCTCGAATAATTAAATCTTTTGTCTTTATGCTATATTGAACCACTACCTCTTCTACAATATCTGTATTATAATAAGATAAACTTGCACCAAAGCTCAGTACATTTTCATTCCCCCATTTTATATTATATATACCGCTGTAGTTCTCTCTATCTGCACGTGCATAAATTTCATAGCCTTTTTTACAGGCCAATCTAAACCTTGCAGTATCTACTAGAGCTGGACTTACCGTTCCTTCTGCCACATCATATATAGTCAAATAGGAACTTTTATTAGAGCATGTTGCTACAGCTATCTTTTTGCCATCTGGTGAAACAAACATGTCAGTAATATACATAGAGGGCTTCGAATATTCATCATAACATTCTAGTACGCCATCCTTTATACGCCATAATTTGTTATCACTTCCGTAATCTGAATAATCGTTAAATAATGTAAAAAATACACTGCCATCATACATTTTATAAACCTTTTTGCTATCATACTTTTCTGTCAGTATAGCTAGCGCAAATTGTGCTGCTTGAGCAAGCTTTTTTTCTTTGCTTTTTGAAAAAGGTGTTATAGCTGTTATAGCCTTCTCCCTTATTTTATGATTATTAAAATATTCTACAAGCTTATTAATAGCTATATACTGGTCATATGCATCGTCTGAATTGAGTGCATTAAAATATTTTTGTGCTTGTTCACTTTCATCTCCTTTAGCAGTTAAAGACATATCTTCCGCCGACAAAAAACGCATATATAGCTCTTCTGTATTTTTTTTAATAATATTAGCTGCCACTGTAGCAACAGAAAAAGAAAAAACAATACAAAACAATGCTGCTACGGTCAAATAACGCCACTTACCTTTTTCTTGCTTATGTACAAGCCTGCCTTCTCTTAATATACCCTTTAGCATATTTTCCTTTTGCTCTTCATTTGGAGAGCAGGCTTCAAAAATTGTTTTCATATCCTTATCCTTCATTTCTTCTTACCTCCTCCAAATCCATTTTTAACTTTTTACGGGCTGTAACCAACTGTGTTTGAACCGTACTTTCATTTCTTTTTAACAACTTTGCTATTTCTTTTACAGCATACTCCTCATAATAATAAAGATATAAAACCGTTTTATACTTCTCTGGTAATGTAAGAATTTTTTCTAACACCTCACTACCTTCATTCTCATTCACATAATTAGCTTCAGGTAACTTTTCAAAATCTGTACGCCTTACTTTCCAAAAACATTTTAAAACATCCTTGCAATAATTACGTGCCGTCACTATAAGCCAGGCTTTCTCATGTTCCTCATTTTCAAAGAATTTTTTCGACTGAATCAGTTTTATAAACGCAGATTGCACTGCATCTTCTGCATCTGCTTGATTTTTTAAATAAATGTAGCAAAGTCTATAAATCGTATCGGCATATCGCTTATAAACCTCTATAAATTCTTCCTCTGTATATCCACAAGAACTTACTCCCATCTCATCACCTCCCATATATAACACGATTGAAATCTTATAAATATCTTAATATACAAAAATTTTATTTCTACAAAATGTGGTAACTTAATTCTACCAAAAGGCTATAAATCTGTCTTTTTTATACGTTAATATATATAATCAAGTCCAAAACGGGATAAAGTTCACTTCTTATAAAATGAACTTTATCCCGGAAATTAGTATTTATCTGTGTTATATAGGAATATTAAATCCTTTGTCAGCTAAACTTTAAGCACTTGCACTGATGGCAATCGTAAATATTTTTTCAATTAAGGACAATGCACCTCTATATCCGACATTTGTTCTTGACAAAACCACTTCATAGGATGCTGGAAAGCCAATTTCAACAATATTTCCTCCAAGCCCTTTGCTGCATCTCTGTCCCATGTTGTTCCTAAAATAATTGAAGGTTTTTCTTCCGAATTGATAAGGGCTTGTTCTACCAAATAGCCATCTTCTAAAAAAAGGGGTGTTACACTAACATCATCTGCTTTGTTTACAAATTCTTTTCGGATATTGTTCCTGTATTCTTCTGGAGGACTTTCCGTTATAATTTGCTTAACCGGAATAAATCCAATCTGATTTACAAGAAATTTAGTGATGGCCAGATTATAGCTGCTCTCCCCCACAACAGCAAATTCTGATGGAACACCCCACCAATATTCTGCATAAAAATCAGAAAAATCCTCCAAATATTTATAATAAAGTTTCTCTTACTGTTGTATGAACTGTTTAGCCTTTTTAAGATTTAATCCTGCAAAATCTGATACTTTGCTGTACTAAGTCCTAGCCGTTTTGGGATTTATTTCTACTCCTCAACACCTTTTGAACTATGTCCAAATAAAAAATAGAAGCTAAGTCTACAGGTCTTTGGGTGACCGAAACTTAGCCCCTTTGTTTTAAAATATTATAATTCAGTCTTGGTTACTTAGTTCTTCTTTTTATCCTAATACTTTTGATGGTTCAATTATTATTATTTGTTCCCCTAATTATAAAAGGTAGCTCTTTATCAATTTCACTGTATTATCCGATCTATATGCATTATATATTTCCTTATAAATAGCCACTCTTAAATTTATAGTCCTCGGTGAAGTCTTTTGTTCTTATAAATCTATCGTCTGATAAATATTTCGTACAGGGAAACCCAAACGTTTGGTAAGCTTAGAAATAAAAATTTCAGAAACCCTCTCAAGCTCATTGCCTTGTTTATACATATACCAGCTTCCGTTTTCCTTCTTCCAGCATTTTTCGTAGCTTTCGATACTGGTAAGCTCCCCGGATGTTGCTACAGCGCTTTTTGAGTCAGATCTCTATTATAGCTTCTTGAAGAACCTAAAGTGCAATATCTGCGAAATAGTTTTCTTTGCAAGAAACTTCATCATAAGTCAGATCATCATTTTCCGATTTTACCCAATAATTATCTGTGATGGTAGCAGTGTGAAAATATAGTATAGTAGAAATCGCTTGTGTCAGTAAAACGAAGCAGTTTTTTTCAATATTCTTGAGCTGGGTCTATACCTGTCAACTGTTCTTGGGGCAAGCCACTCCGGAAAAGAACCTCTGTTAGCAAGATATAAAGGCATCTTTTCATTGATAACAGGTCTATTCTGTTGTCAATACTCACTTGAGCGGTTTTGCTTTATTTCTTCGGTCAGAAAGTGAGAGCACTGCCTCCGTTTTTGCAGCAGATGTGGACCATCGTTTCTTATCTACTGAGGTGTTTTTGCCTTTATGGATAGTTACTTTTCCTACTGGGAGTCCCTTGGCTGAAAAAATGTGTGAGTAAGTATTGTAATCTTTTTACTTTGTTTCTATCGTCATCTCTATTGCCTTGGCGATTCTGGTTTGTAGCCTATTAACTTCATATTAGACTAGAATATTTTAATGTTGATATCAACTATCTCCTTATTAATGCTATAAATACCGTATTGGGATCTGTTTTTTGTCTCTTGGTTACTAGTATGTTTCATTGGCCCACTATTGGACATTAGTTTCCGAATTCACCCAAAATCCTCCCATTTCTGGTTGTTCTACTTCTAAAGTCTAGATAACAAAACTCCTTAGCTCCATCGCCATTACAGCAACTTCCTTACTACTACGCATTCTTCCGCACCTGAATAGTACACCACTATTTTCACCCTTGTCATTCATTCGCTTGGATTTTTAATTTACCATTACTATTCAGGATTGACCTGTTCCTTATAAGAGCCTGTGTCATGCTTATGTAGCCTTACACCGACAGCCATCTGACCCATAATCAGGTTTTCATCAGGCTCATCCTACCCGTATCAAAAAAGGTTTGGTTTTGATGTATTAAAGTATTAACGATGCTTCTTCGGACTCTTCACTTTTGTTCAGCTTCATGACACGCACCTGACTACTTTCACAGCCTTTTCCATTTTGCACTCATCATCACAACTTTTGGTTACAGCACCCAAAGACAGTTTGATACCAGCACCTGAATGCCGATATCGAAGGTTCTTCCTTCATCACTTACAAAATATGAATTACGATGTTTTCGTACCCTCCTTTCGTTACAGTGATCCTTCAGGACACACTTTGATGCTTACGTTATATCTCTTTAATTGAAACAGACACTCTTCAATTTTAAATATTCCATGAACAAGTTTACTTACTAATGATGTAATTAACTGAGGATCTTCATATTGAAAAATATTACGCCCAATTGCAATCCCTGAGGCTCCTGAATTAAGAGCATTATTTATCATAATAAAAAGTTCCTCAGTTACATTCAACTTATTACCCCCAGCTATTAACACAGGTATATTTACGCCTTTTACTACTTGTTCAACTTTTTCAGCTGAACCCGGATAATTTATCTTTACTATGTCTGCTCCCAACTCCTCAGCCACCCGTGCTTCATGTGCTGCATCTCTCGTGTTACTGTGCGAGTAAATCATGACAAGCAGTGGCATTCCCCATTCCAAACAAGCTTTTGAAACCATACCTAAATCCTTGATCATATTGCTTTCTGTAGGGACCCCAAGATTCACCTGAACAGAGACACCATCTGCTCCAAGTTTAATAGCCTCTTCCACCGAACTGACTAGTACTTTATTAGTGGGATCCGAATTGAGCATAGTTGAAGCCGATAAGTGCATTATGTACTTTCCTCTTGCTAATTTTGGATATTTTGCAACAGCTCTAAGCAAGCCTTTGTGCATAATAATAGCATCTGCTCCACCATCAATAATCTTGTTTGTTAAACAGATATAATCTTTTAGGCCATCAATTGGACCAAATGTTGTTCCATGATCAATTGGCACTATACTACACCTGTTTGTAGCAGGATTTATCAACCGTGCTAATCTTAATTGTTTGCCATTCAACTTAATTCCCCCTATAATTCTGGTATTTGTCACAAAGACTTTTTAATACTCATTTATAGTTTCATTTATTTTAATTCCGACATGCCTACCGCTCTCACAAATATAAGCCAATAGTTCTTCCCCAACCTTTATTGTTGAAGCATTCCGAACTTCTCCTTCACAGCCGAATATTCTGATATGCCAGTCATCCTGAACAATTGCATTTATTTTTACACCATTAGCTTCCACTTCAATTTTTAACAGTGGGCGTTTCTCGATTTTTACACGTCCAACACTTACTTCACGGGTATTACCATCTGTATCTATACATAAGACTTTACTACCACTTTTTAGCTCAGTAATATAAGATGTCATTTCATTAGAAGACCATACATAAGAATGGACCGCACCTGCATTAACCCTAAAAGGTCTAAGTTCCATATAAGGGAGAAAATGAGTTTCGGAACTTACTAATAATCCACCACTGGAAGTTGATCCAATAATCATACCCTCATTTTGTTTCAGAATATCTGTCGTATCTATACAAGCCCTATAACCCATTCCAATATGTTGAACATCAGTTACTCTTCCCCTTACAAGTTCCAATTCACCCAATTCCTCCTTCTCCATAAGTGCGTCCATCTCTATAATTTCATTGACATCTTCACTTGTAAATAAAACCCCCTCACTGCCAACTTCCATAACACCAAGCGTAATTTTAGCATCTTCAAGATTCTTTACGACCTTGAGTAAAACTGTTTCCTTACTCTGTAACCTAGCTATTAGCAATTCTAAAGGGATGTTAGTCTCATCAAGTAATTCCACCACAAGGAAATCGTACTCAGCTCCTAATTGCCATGCCAAATCCATTCCGTCATGATTCGAGACTTTTGTATAAAGAGCTGTCTTATATCCTGCTTTTTTTATCTTTTTAAGTAATTCGACATGTTTTGACATTACTATTACTGTCTGTGGGAGAGATTCCAATTGCTCCTGGTTTTCTACCTCAACAACCAATTTCATTTTGCCCGGTGGATTGATTCTATCAAGCATATCAAAGCTTACAAGCATATACTCAAATCGAAGATTATAAACTTTGGGCAATACAACATCTTCATTATTAATTTGTCTAGCATCAAACCAATTTACTCTTTTACTCATTTTTATCATTCCTCACTTCTTTATTTTTTGAATTTATATTTACAATCAGTATAGGGCTAAACATTGCATATGCAAAACTTACAAATGCATTGCATTTATGCAGTGACACTGATTATATCGCTAAGTATTTCACTAAGTATTTCAGCATTGCGTTTTACGTTTTCATGGTTTGTTAACATTTCCAAGTGTGAACCTTCCCCTTGATATTCTCGCATAACCCCCGTTATTGACTTGTCCCATGAAAATTCCTCATATTCAACACTTTCCCCAGATTTTATCAAATGTATATCGGCATTAACTTTACCATCATTATCTACCCTTTCAATATAAGCGGCGTAACTATTTGATTTCGTTACCATTTTTTCTATAATATAATCTATATCCGCTTCCCCTTCTTTATAATTTTCATAACCATTCAAATAAGTAACAACCATTTTTTTAATTTTTTCTCTTACATTATTATCATTCTCCTCCTCAACTAACTGTTCAATTTCTAACAAATTTTTTCGGCGGTATGAATCTATCATTATTATGTGTCCTACATTATACCCTTTCGTTTCCATTTCCTTTGCTACTTCAAAAGCAAGATTTCCTCCTGCTGAATATCCAAGTAACAAATACGGTCCTTCTTTTTGTATTTCCGTTAAAGTTTTTATGTATTTTTCTATTCTGTCCGTTTCTTCAATAAAATCAAATGCATATATTGAAGCGCTCTCAATCAGCTTTGCCATGTGAGAAAATGCTCCCGCATATCCGGCAACCGGTGGAAAAGCGAAAATATTTATAGTATTTTTATTGTTCAACAATGCAACATCACTTTCAGTAAATAGCGGCTGAGTATATTTTTGATAGTTTGATATATATTCTGCAAGTGCCTTTATAGTTTTCATCCTGAATATTTGAGTCAATGGCACATCTACATTAAGCTTGCTATATATTCTAGACGCCAGCATTGTGGCCTTTAACGAATGTCCTCCCAATTCAAAGAAATTATCATTTATTCCAATTCTATTGATACCCAGTACTTCTCGCCATATCTCAACAAGTAGCTCTTCGGTGTCATATTGCGGGGCAACATACCCTATTCCTGTATTGATATTGCCTCCAGGTTCAGGAAGGGATTTTCTATCAATCTTTCCATTTGGAGTCAACGGAAGCTTCTCAAGCTGTACAAAATATGACGGTATCATATAATCCGGAAGATTGGCTGACAGGTGATCCCTCAGTTCACCAACCGACAAGCTCTCTGGCGAAACAATATATACACACAGGTATTTGCTTCCTTCCCCATCATCCCTTGCCACTACCACCGCTTCTTCTATGGCATCATGCTTCAACAATTCTGCTTCTATCTCTCCCAACTCTATCCTGAATCCCCTTACCTTTACCTGGTTGTCCATCCTGCCCAGATATTCTATATTACCGTCAGCAAGCCACCTAGCCAGATCTCCTGTCCTATACATTCTTTCTCCAAATGCAAATGGGTTTGGTACAAACTTTTCGTTAGTCAGTTCAGGTCGGTATAAATAGCTTCTCGCAAGCCCAGCGCCTGAAATACATAGTTCTCCAGGTATGCCTATTGGCAATGGCTTATTCCTTGAGTCCAAAATATATATTTTAGTATTGGATATGGGGGTTCCAATTGTTATAAAATCATTTTTTTGAATTTCAGATAATGTTGACCACACAGTAGTTTCTGTAGGCCCGTACATGTTATATATTTTGACATGTGGCTGTAGAGTTAATCCGGCCAATAGACCCTTTGTAAAGCTTTCACCACCAATCATTATTTCCTTCAAGCTTTCATAGACAGATAAATTCAGTCCGTTGTTAATTAGTAATTGTAACCTTGAAGGTGTAGTCTGCAGCATACTAATATTATGTTTTAAAATTATTTCATTTAACTTACCGCAGTCACGCTGCTGATTTTCATCTGTAATTACTATCTTTAATCCTCTGCTAAGAGGTAATAAAGTTTCGAGTACAAATATGTCAAATGAGACAGATGTCAGGCATAGAATAGTTTTATGCTCTGAAAATTCAATCTTTTCAGATATTCCGTGAATAAAATTGCCTACACACTTGTGAGTAATCATAACCCCCTTAGGCTTTCCACTGGAACCGGACGTATAAATCACATATGCCAGGTCATCTGATGTGCTTATAGAATTCACGTTTGAACCATCTGAACAATATGCTTTTCCTTCGTCCAAACAAATGACTTCCTGCCCTGATAAGTGTTTGT
>JAEWCZ010000081.1 GCA_023390335.1 Bacillota bacterium
ATAAATGTAATCCTAGGGATTGTTTTACGAATTCAATAGTCGACAGCATGGTAAATACCTCTTGTAAACGGATAATTTATATTATTATTTTATGTTAACTTCAATAAAATGTTACAGGATATCCCAAATTTATTTTTATTTAGGGGTTGCAGTACAACTTTTAAAAATCGGGTTGCATTTCATTTTAAAGCATTGTATTGTGAAAAAGGACCGGTCACAATACATGAAAGAAGATTAAATGCTATGAATATGAAGATTGAAAATCTCCCCTCATGCTCTGTTGCTTATATACGAAAAGTAGGAGTTTATGGTGCTGATAACATCCGGACTATGGAACAATTGAAGCACTGGGCGGAAGCCAACAACCTTATGAATAATAAAACTGTGATTTTTGGTATTGCACATGATAATCCGCAAACAACACCACCTGAGAATTGCCGCTATGATGCTTGTATACTCCTTGCTAATAAACACTTCGAAGTAGACGGCAATGTACAGTATGGAGAAATTGGCGGAGGAAAGTATGCGGTTTTTTCAGTACAACACACAGCCAAAGCTGTTGAGCAAGCTTGGGAAGATATCTTTCCTTTACTATTTGAAGGTGGATATCTTTATGACGCTACACGAGCAATAATAGAGCGTTATGCGGCTGAAATGGTTGACCGGCATCTTTGTGAGATCTGTGTTCCGATTTATTGATTATTACTTCATGCTAAAACTTATAACTAATAAACCCCGGCTAAGCCGGGGTTAGTTTTTACAGACAAACTTTAAAACAAAGCTTACCAGTATAATGGTTATTGAGAGCTAAATGTGCTTTATTGGCCTCATCCAATAAAAACACCTTATCAATATGAACCTTTAATTTACCTGATCTGACCCAATTATTTAAACTTTTTATAATCTCCGGTTCAGGTTCACCATTGTAGCACATTAAACTAATGTCAGGTCTTGTTTCCGGAATCGGATATATGCCATTTGGATATGCTATTCGCCCACCGGTACAAATTCATTGAACTAAAGAGTTTGCAAGCTCTCCTCCGGCAGTTAGCAGAGCAGTATCAAAACCCGCTGGAGCAAATTCTCTTGCAGCTGACAGAACATCGTCTTGGCGTCCATCAAATACTGCGTCGACACCTAGCTTTCTGACTATTTCAACTCCATCTTCACCCGATGCTATGGCGAATACTCTTGCACCCAAATTAAGTGCAAACTGAACAGCTAAATGCCCTATGCCCCCGCTGGCACCGAAAATCATAATTGACTCGTCTTTTTTTATTCTTAATACATCTTCTAGCCCTCGCAGAGCAGTTAATCCAACTCCAGAGATAACGCCGGCTGCTTTGTCTGATATACAATTAGGAATAAGGGAAACGTATTTTGAATCTACAGCAGCATATTCTGCATAAAAACCACCTTTGGGATTTAGAAACCCCGGAGCGTAAACCTTATCTCCTATAGCAAAATTGTCAACGTTCTTACCCTTGGCATAAATAACACCAGAACCCTCTGAACCTAAAATATAAGGAAACTCAGAATTCAACTCCAGCATTTCATCATACCCGCCCTCTCGTTCGAAAATATCCCACTGTCCAATTCCTGCATATTCAACTTTTATAAGTACTTCATTATCTTCAATATCGGGAACTGGAACATCTCTTATGACAAATTCATCGGGCCCTCCAAATCTATAAATTACTACTGCTTTCATTTAATCTTCCTCCCCGTTGCTAATTTATATGGATTAGTATACACTAAAACCATGACAAATATTGTCATGGTTTAGAAAGAGGTGAAAAAATGGCTAAGACAAAAGTATTGTTTGATTTAGTTATGTACGTTAATACTAAACGTAATTTTACTGCTGAAGATGTGGCTAATGAATTTGGTGTTTCAGTACGAACAGCACACAGGTATCTGATGGAATTATGTGACATGGGTGTTCCACTCTATACTGAACCAGGTCGTAACGGTGGCTATCGCATGCTTGATAATAGAACGCTACCACCTATTATATTTAATGAAAATGAAGCCTTTGCCGTCTTTTTTGCTTTTAAATCACTGGAATACTATAGATCATTGCCTTTTGAAATTGATGTGAAATCTGTTTCCAGAAAATTATATACTTATCTTCCAGCCGATACAAGAAAAAAAATAGATAATCTTGATTCTGTTTTATCCTTCTGGAATAAAAAAAGATACACTCCTTCAATCTTTCTAAAGGAAATCATAGAAGCTGCTTTGGAAAACCATATACTTGATATTGAATATCAATCAAAGCACAAAAATACCAAAAGAGAGATTTCTCCTATCGGCGTGTATGCTTATGACGGCTATTGGTATATGCCTGCTTTAGACTTTAAGTATGATGAAATCCGAGTTTTCCGCTCGGACCGTATTTTAACATTAAAAAACGCAAAAAAAAAGCATTACCCAGGTATCAAACTTGATAACTGGCTGAGCAATATTACATCAGTAGAACCTAACGAGCCTTTACATTTGTATGCGGAATTGACCAGAGAAGGTATACGAAAATGTAAAAGTCAACCCTGGTTAGAACCGCACCTTAAAGTTACAGATGAAAATATTGGCAACATCGATATGAATATCGATAAGACAGAAGTTGACTATGTTTCGACTTTTTTTCTTCAGTTAGGAACTAATGCAAGAGTTATCCAACCACAAGAAGTCATAGATAATATTTGCAAACAATTGAAAGATACTATGCTTCATTACTCTCCATAACCATACTAACTGAAAAGAGATTACGTACACCATCAGCTGAGTTACCACTTTTCATTGTAAGTTCTCCCAAACAATTATAAAGATTGTACCCAGAGTCCATGCTGGCTACAATAGCCATAAAGTTTTCCGTTTCGTTGTCCCTCAGGAATATAGATATGGGCACTTTGTTCCGGATAAAGTCGTTTTAATATAACAACATCAATTCCCACATAAGCTATAAATCTGATAAAATGTGATTTGTTCATTTCATGGTCAATGGATATATAATTGTATATATCTATTTCCTCTAACGTCATGCGATGATGCTCCAAGTGTTCCATTGGTATCAGTGGTACCAGTTTTCTACCACAGCAGGAAATTGAAGCTTTACTTGAACTGGTTAGAACATTACCGCAAGTCGGACAGACATAGAAGCGTATTTTTGTGATATTTCCGCTATCCGGTTTATTGGGGTCAAGCTCACCCTCCAGCATCTTTTGAATATCTGCGCCTAAAACTCCTGACAGATCTGCCAAAAGGGAAACATCAGGACATCCAAAGCCACGTTCCCATTTTGAAACTGTTTTATTACTTATATTTAGCGCATCAGCAACATTTTTTTGGGTTAGTCCTTGCTCTTTACGCAGGTGTAATATTAGCTTTCCTACTTTTGAAGAGTCCATACTTCACTCCCTCCCATCAATTCAACTGAGCTTCACTCTTATTATACTCAAATTCCGGGAATCATAAATAGCGTGTAATAATTTTTACCAATTGTGTGGGTAATCTTTTCAAATCTGAAATATCCAAAAATCGGTTTTTCCCGTAAATGCCGCTGATTACATCCTTATCCTGTCCTATAGCTGCCGCAATAAAAGTGATCCCCTTACGGGTATATTCCTTTATAGTATTTTGTACATCCTCAACAGCAAAACTGCCGGTATAATCAGGGGTAGCCTTTGGCTGTCCGTCACTGATGCTTATTAACAATTTAGTCTGTGTCGGAGCGGTCATAAGTTTCTCAGACAAAATCCGTAATGCCATACCGTCACGGTTATTACTTCTGTTCTGAATATGCATTAACCGAAAACGGTCATCGGCTTCTTTTTTGGAAAAATCGCAATATGCATAAACAGACATTTGCTCCATTTTTGAGCGATCTGCCGTATCACCATATATAAGCAAAGGAATACCACACTGGTCACAGAATTCATATACTGCAATAGCAGCACGTTTAGCTGCATCCAGGCGTCCAAATACAGACATTGACGCTGACTCATCAACGCGTAATGCCACCGTAAGTGATGGAGCTTCCGCCGGAGGCAGCTTCTTTGCAAAGTAGCGGAAATCACTGGATGCTACGCTTTCGGCATGAAATCTGCTTCCATAAACATTGTGTCTGGCAAAATCTACAGATATCTCATGCTTCAATAGTGGCATTGTTTTCCTCACAAGCTCACGGATAGCGGGCATAATCTCAGAACACAGTAGATAATATTCTTCTCTTTGCTGCAAGGTAGCCTCAGGACGATGAATGATTAGCTTAATCCCCTCATGTATTGTGCCATTGAGTGTCTTACGCGCATTCTGATTCAATTGTTTACGGAACTCCTGTTCTTTGTGTTTTTCTTCCTTGTCGCAGGAGTTCATTTGATGGTAATTGGCATTTCCGTATTCACCCAAATCAGAGCTTCTGGTGTTTTGTGTTTCTTCCTTTACATTTGAGTGTCCCTCGCTGTTTGCAGCCTTCCTCAGCATAATGGAATTATCATCCTTTACGGGATTATCCTCAAGGTAAGTCTCACAGTCATCCCAGGTACGGATTTCTATTACTTCAGAATCATGTTTTTTTTTACATGTACGCTACTATGGATATCATTCAGTTCTGAAACTAGGCCGTTTACCTCCAATGCTTCCTCCAAAATACGGATTTCGTCCGGATCAGTAGTAATTTTATATATCACCTTATGATAAAGTGATTCCTTAACATCGGCTCCATGACATACAGCATCTATCCAGTAGAAATAGGAACGCATTCCCGCTACACCTTTTATAGCATTCGCCCTCGCCGTCTGATCGAGCAAAATAATTGCATTCGCCAGCACAGACAAAACCTGCTGTTCCTTATAGCCTGTTTTTGCAATAGCTCGCTCGATCATTACCTCTATGGATGGCATGTCCATTCTTTCTGCATGCTGAATACGGTCGCGTAAGGCTTCATTCAAAGGTCGACACCCATTATAATTCCTATTTGTGGTAACAACCGCAATAAAATCAGGGTGCCTATGGATAATTTCAGTCGGTAAATTGATGATTCCATCCGGCTCAAGGGCTGAATTCAACGCCATCAGCATTGCCGCATCCCTGATTACGGTAGGCTCCTGTATCTCTAAAAGGTATCCATTACGGAAAGCCCGGACGATTTCAGAAGGATAAAATCGGTAGTTTACATTATCCATCTTCGGCAACTGTTCAATAGCTTTTGCGGTCTTCCTTATTTTAAAATCGGCCTGCTTCTGCGGAATCCCCAGTGTCTCGGTTAATATTTCCGCAGCCGAAGACAAATTTTCACTTTGGTATAAAGCGTTGAGTATTTCTTTTTCTTCAATTTCCATATGGGCTTGCTGTTCAGTAGAAAGAACCGGCAGAATTGCACCGATTATATCCGATTTATCCATATCAGCAAAACAGGTAACTTTGGTATAAGGTAGTCCGAAATTAGCCGACAAGGCTTTTGCCAACTGTGTTTTTCCCGAACCGGCATCGCCTTCTAAAAGTATACTGGTAATTTTCATTTCACCTTTGTTCCAGTTACGCTTTACTTCATTACAAATTCTAATCTCTTCTTCACTGTCCTTATGAGAGGGCGGTTTGTGCCAGACAAGTGCCTGTTCCGCTTCTGTCAGCCGTCTGGTAGGAGACAGAAGCCATTGATTATTCATTTTTTAATACCCCATATCTTTCATCACCCGTGCTAAAGTCCGAAGTCTCTCCCCAATTGATTCACCGTCATCGCTGATTATCTGAGAGAATTTCTGAATATCCTCATCAATTATCGGATTCTCAACACAAACATCTACCGGCATGACACTTCCTTGAAGTCCTATTCGTTCAACACAGGGATTTTCCGGGTCATAAAGTTTTGGAAAGCGGTAGGCATCCTGAAAATACAAAAGTGACTGACATGTAAATATGGCCAAATCCAGCACCTGATGCAAAGAGAGTTCGTTATCCGCAAAAAAGGACTCTCTATTGTCTTTTTTCCATATCTTTGTAATTATCTCAGCTTGGTGGTTATTTATCTGTTCCCGTCCCAAAGATAACATCTCTGTTTGAGCTTCACAGGTTATACGCCGGTCAATTTTCTCATATTCTTTAGCAATGAGGACAATATCTTTATAATTCATTATTAAAGCCTCCTTGCCTTCTCAATATTTCTAAGGTAGCGGTTGCACAACGCTTCAAGCTCCTTTGTGTAATCTTCTTTTTCTTTATCTTTTTCATCATAAGGCAAAACTTCCAAAACACCAATTTCAAATGCAGATTCTCCATGTTGATTCCATAAATTTTGTAATTCACGATTCCGATGTAGATTTACCCCGAGCTTAAAACGATTACTGTTGGTATATGCTTTTGTATCCTGCGAATATCCTATAAAGCTCTCCTTTGTGGGAACACATAGAAATGAGACAATCCCCATTTCAGTTTTTCTATGTTTATATTCCATCAAAAGCTGTTTTCTTCTATCCATTTTTATCACCTCCTAATTAGCATAGTCCAATTGTCTCCGATAGACAATCCACGTTCCGTAGACTATTCAAGGTAAGGCAGTGGAAAACAGACAACTATTTCGCAAAGTGTAACAAAATATCTTCTACCGATTGTTCTGGTGACTGTGCCGAAGTATCCAGCCAAAAGCCTATTCGGGGAGTCTCCTTCAAAAAATCCTCATACAAAGCTTCTACCGTAAAACCAGTATAACCCACCTTTCCCCGCATCTTTTCACGTTTTTTTACAGTTTCAACATTAGGACAGAGTACTATTATTTTAACAGGATAATCCTTTAACATATCCCATATACGGGATAATTCCTCGCCATAGTAGTTATCCTGCAAAACAACGGAAAATCCATTGTCATAATAGGTTTTTGCCGCGTCCGCAGTCAATCGATAACGCAGATGCAGTTGCCGGATTGCCTCATTGGACGGCTGCGCGGACATATCGGCACGTCCAGATACAATCATACGGCGGAACACATCGCCCCGGAGATGCACACCATTTTCCATTTTCGATGCAAGTAATTCCGCAACTGTTGATTTCCCGGACGCCATAACTCCAGTGATTAAATATATTGCCCTTTCCAACATAAAACACCCCTTATTGATATATTTCAGTTAATTTCTATATAACTCAATTCTTATAGGATTTCTACATACCCTTCTGTTCCATTAACTCGAATTCTTTCTCCATCTTTTATCAATCTGGTAGCATTTTCTACTCCAATAACAGCTGGCAAACCATATTCACGAGCTATAACTGCTCCATGGGTCATCATTCCCCCAACTTCAGTTACCAAACCTTTTATGGATACAAACAGGGGTGTCCAACTTGGGTCGGTAAAGGCTGTGACTAAAATATCCCCTTCTTCTAAATCAGCATTTTTCATATCCAAAATTACACGCGCTCGTCCTTCTACCACTCCTGTAGAAACAGGTAACCCTACAACAGCATCATTTGGGAGATTATCTCGTTTATATTTTCCTACAACTATTTCTCCATCAGACGTTAAAACTCGTGGAGGTGTTAATTTTTCGTATAATTTGAACTCTTCCTTACGTTTGTTGATGAGCTCATAATCCACTTTATTTGATCGTACAACCTCGTGAAGTTCTTCAAAAGTTAGATAGTATATGTCTTCTTTATCATTAATAACGTTGGCTTGAACCAACTGTTCAGCTTCTTTCAGTAATGCCTGCTTGTAAATATAGTAACGATTGACAATGCTGTATTTTGGATATTCACGATATCCGGCCAAATTTCGGAGTAGGTCTATCATTCTTTTTGTCTCTTCGACTTTTTGTTTACCATCCGATAATAACTGTAACCGTTCCAATAACTCTTGCTCTTTTTGTAAAGCTTCATGACGCCCTTGCTCAAATTTCTTCTTTGCGGCATTAGGTTCAAAGTTTTTAATATTACTGAGAATCAGTGGGACAAGCGTGTTAGGCATTTCACTCCAACGAGGTTTTGTAATATCGATTTCTCCACTACATCTCATTCCATATTTGTTAAGATAAGACACAATTGCATTTTTAGTTGCCTGACCACCCTCAAACTTAATCAGTTCATCCAATAAGTTATCATCTTTTGTATTTCTTAAATACTCAATAACTTCAGGATAAGGACGAATCACATCTGCCACATCCAATAAAGCAAGACCCATTTCGGAAGTAATATTGTTTTGTACAGATTGTGAAAGGATATCTGCTACGTTTTTTTCACCTACCCACTCCAGTATTTTTTCATTGAGCCATGTTGAAGCATTTGCCACAGCCATAATTACACCCATGCTTTGCGGATTGAATAGGTTTTTCTTGAATTGCAGGGTATCTTCCATAATAAAATCAAATAAATTTTCTCCTGATTTTGTTTGGATGTTTTGTTTTAGAGTTTCTATAGATGATTGACTGCTCTCAATTAGACTGGAAACGATTGACGGATCGTTCCCTGCCTGGGCCTGAATATCCTCAGATGACAAGACTTTATTACCTTTTTCAATACCCCGATCTTTTTGATCCTCTGGTAAAGGTTTTACAAAATCCCCCTGCTCTATTATGGTCATCAATGCGTCTTTTATAAGTGGATCGTGTTGTCCCATGTTGTTTAGTAACATTCCCCTCATGTCAGGTGAAGCCAGCATTTGCGCAACCTCAACAAAAGGTCTTCCACCGGCTGTAAACATATTTCCGGCAGAAGTTAACTTCCAAAATGATAAACCTAAAGGTTTCATAGCATCAGTCATCATTTGTTGATGACCTACAGATATATAAACATGGTATTCATGGTCATTCGCCTCAGGAATGGGATATAGCGTAGTAATAGGACGACTCTGGACAATATAAAATGCTTCATCAGCCAAACACCATTCGATATCCTGAGGACTACCGAAATTTTCTTCAATCCTTCTTCCAATTGACTCAAGCTGTAAAATCTGCTCATTCGTCAGCACTTGCCTGTTCTGCATATCAAGCTCAATTTCCTGCTTTTTGGTACCACCGTCTTTTAGTGCATAAATGGCCAGCTGCTTTGTTGATATTTTCTTGTTAATAATCTTGCCTTTACTCACTTTATAGTTATCAGCATTTACCAACCCTGATACAAGCGCTTCTCCAAGCCCAAAACCGGCATCTATTGATAATATTTTTCTATTAGAACTTACCGGATCAGCAGTAAACATAATGCCTGCAGCCTGAGGGATAACCATCTTCTGAACAACAACCGCCAAATGTACTTTGCGGTTGTCAAAGCCGTTTTGGAGGCGATAAGTTACTGCTCTCTCAGTATACAGCGATGCCCAACATTTACTGATATGCTTTAAAATGGACTCTTTCCCAATAATATTCAAGTAAGTATCCTGCTGCCCTGCAAAGGAGGCTGTCGGCAGATCCTCCGCAGTTGCACTGGAGCGTACAGCGTAGGCATTATGTCCACCAAGAACGGAGAGAAAGCGGGTAATATCTTCAATAATGTCTTGTGGGATTACGATACTTTCTATTTCTTTACGGAGCTCACTGCAGAGTTCACCGATTGTATCCCTGTCTTCTGCCCTGAGAAGCGCCAGCTGATCAATTAATCTGTTAACCACTGGGTTTTCCCCTATAACTCTTTTATAAGCATCCGTAGAAATACAAAAACCTTCCGGCACACGTATACCTTCAATCTTTGATAGTTCTCCCAGGTTCGCACCTTTTCCCCCGGCTATCATGAGTTTTGTTTTGTTAGTATCCTGAATATTAAATACATAAGAACTCATACGTTTTCCTCCTCTTGATATTCTTTTAGCTAATATCTTATAAAAAATAGTTTAATGGAGCATTGTACTAATACATACAATTATTTACCATTAACAAATATTATATATACCCTCCAACAGGTGTTTTAGCATGTTATTGCATTATAGCACCGTAAAAACTGAACAAACAGTCTGCATTTTATTTTTTTTGTATGATATAATGATAGTGGAGAGAAAGTATTTACTCGTTAAAAAAAGAGCAAAGCTCCAAATTGGCTTTACTCTTTTAATACTAAATTTTAAATTACTTAATTTTTATTTGAGTATCAACATCTTCAACTGGGCAAAGTCTATGGCATTGACCTCGTTATCTCCGTTCAGGTCTGCCGCTTTCAAAGCATTTCCCGTAAGAACCTCCCCGTTAAGTATACTTTTTTTCAGCAAAGCCAGATCGAGGGCATTTATATCACCGTCACCATTTACATCACCAATCTTTACAGGATTCGCACCTTGAAGGTTACTGTTGGCAAATGCGGTGATAAACTCGAGAGTGGAAGTGGAACCAATTGCGTGCTCATTTGTGGTCCATTCGTCAGCACTGTCCAAATAGCATTTTGCTGGGAAGTTTGAAAGACCAACACCTTGATACCTGTTAGGCCCTAGCGGCATAAAGCCCTTGGCTATCCCCGGTTTTCCGTCACTATTGAACGTAGAGAATATGGTTTTAATACAATCTTCCCCGTAGCCTGATACGAAGCTCTTTCTTAAAGGATTTGCGCCAAGAATCCAGTTTAATGAAGAAAGTGCCATATTGTTAATTGTATCGTTATTGGTTCCCAGAAGTTTTGAGCCTATAACAGCTTCCATGCACATACCCATTATTTGGTTGTTACTGCCCCAGTAATAGTTTGCGTTTGTAAGCGCGTTACCCCAGGCACTGTTTTTGTAACGTTCAATTTTGTTATTTACCCAAATTCCAAACTCAGTATTGAACCACTTTTCAGCATCACTGTTTCGGTTTGACGCTTTCATATAAGAGAAAAATGCAAAATTCCAGTTGCCTACCCAATCTCCCGATGCATTCTCATAAGTGTCTTTCCCTTTTGAATAGTTTGCAACAAAGTAATTATCATATTTTGCTTCACCTGTAGCACGATACAAGGATGCTGCTGCTAAAAGCCTGCTGCTTATGTCGCTGTCAGTATTATAAGGTCCGTTTGGAGATTTAATATTGTTGGGATTCTGTTCAAGATACGCCCACGCACTCTTTGCCGCATTCAGACAGGTAAGGGCAAACGCTGAATCATATTTTGCATATACAATGGAAGCGTGAGCTAAGGCAGCAGCTGCACATGCAGTATCTTCTGTCGGTCTTATATTAGTGGTGTCACCCTCTTTATCCTTTATAATTCTTTTTGTAATATTGCCATCGTCATCGGATTGAACTCTTGCATAAAAACCTCCGCTTGAAGTATCTTGCATTTTTAGAATCCATTCCATTTCCCATCTTGATTCATCTAGTATATCCGGTACACCATTTCCGCTTTCAGGAATATTGAACTGATTATCCTGGTATAGCTCCGGGAACATGTCGTAAGCCCAAAAAAGGTTTATTAAAGTCGATGCTCCTGTGCTTACATATTTTCCAAGATCACCTGCATCAAACCATCCTTTAGATACATCCCTAGTCTTTCCATAGTCAGAGTCAAATACAGCAGTCGTATCCTGTGGTGTTCTATCTTTGCGTGGATAATCAGGACAGTATGTAGTCGTAAGATCTATTCCTGAACGCTGATAATAAAAATATCTTGCTACATCCGTCAACAGCGAATTGTAAACATCATTTCCAATCTTAAACTTAGGTGATTTTTCTATACCCGGTGTATTAACTGTAATATAATATTCGCCCGGTTGCTTAAGATCGGTAAACACAGCTTTAAATACCCTTTCACCTGAATCCTGATCATAATCCTTCAAAAGAACCAGTTGACCATTATATACAACTGAATCGTCAGAAATTCTTTTTACCTGGAATTGAGTTCCTTCAGTAGCCGTAAACTCATCCTCAAATCCAGAAACATAGGCGTACTTCTCGGTAGATTCTCGAAATCCTACCTGATTTAGCTTAATTGCCGAATACGCTTTTTCTTTATCTGGAGAAGTCAACTTGAGTTGATTAATCCAAACGCAGAAAGGATCAAGAGTTACTTTATCAAGTACAATTGCCTTTGCATTGTATGGGTCCATACCCAGAGAAGGGTCTAAAATATCTTTTAGAGGTATTTTCACATGTTGCCAATCGGTTGTAACAGTACAATAATCGGTTATCGGTTTTGTTATTTTCTGCTCAACACCCGATGCACGCTCGCTTACATGGTCAACTGCACCAATTACAAACTGCTCTCCTCCTTTTTTACCTTTTACATTAAATTCCAGGTATCCGTTAGGAACATACTGTGATACATCATGACAGTTCCATTCCGCCAGTGTAAGTATCACTGACATCCAATATGAACTAAGCTGTGTTTGAAGATTCAATCGTAGGGAAGGTAAATTTTGGTATGTTACTTCAGTATCAATCGGCAAATTTCCGTTTACTGTTTCTAATTCACCTGCTCCGCTTCCGGACCATCCACTGATTTTATCCTTAAATACATAAAAATCTTGAAGATTTCTCCATCCCTGAGGAGCACTTGCATTCACACCAATCATTGATGTAATCAATGATGTACATATTATTGCAACACTTAAAAATAAAGCAACTAATTTTTTTTGTTTCATACTTTTCCTCCTATATATTGAGATTAACTTTTATTTAAATATATAACAAATATATACAATATTCCTTGACTTTTTAGTCCAAAAATAGCATTATTTAGACAAGGAGTTGAAATAAATGGAGTATATGTATCTTCATTATTTTACGCAAAACCCGGATTTTCCTTTTTTCATTCAGTATGGATTCCATGACGAAGCTATGCCTGAGCATTTCCACCACGATTTTTTTGAACTTGTGATAGTTTTAAACGGAACTGCCACCCATATTGTCAATTCAGAAGAATTCTTTATTAAAAAAGGTGATGTTTTCGTATTTAATATGGATATATCCCATGGGTACAAAGATCCCCATAACTTTAAAATAATAAATATAATATACAAACCGGAACGGCTCAACGAAATCTGCAATGATATAAAGAAATCCCCCGGATATCAGGCGCTTTTCGTCTTAGAACCCTTTTTTAGAAAAAATTACAGTTTCAGTAATACCCTGTCACTCTCTATTTCAAGTCTGGAATATGTAGCAGAACTTGGAGCTCGTATTAACGAAGAATATAAAAGAAAAGATCAGGGCTATCAAACCATGATTTACTCCCGCTTTATGGAAATGGTTGTATACTTATCAAGACAATACGTTATTGAAAATAAACTCTTGCACGATACATTTATACATCTTGCAAAAGCCGTATTATTTTTAGAAGATAATTACCTTAACCCGATAAAACTTGAAAAGTTAGCAGATGAAGCACATATGTCCGTAAGGCATTTTAACAGAATATTTAAGGAGAATTATGGAACTACACCTATTAATTATATTCTGCAACTTAGGGTTGATCATGCTTGTTCCCTGCTTAAAAACCGCAACTTATGTATTGCTGATATAGCACTGGAAAGCGGCTTTTCTGACAGCAACTATTTTTCAAGGCAATTCAAGAATATTACCGGTATAACTCCCAAGGAATACCGGGTAAGGTATAAATTGATTTATTCAAATATAGATTTAGAATAAAATTACTGAATTTTTCTCCGTTTAATTAGTTTTACAATTTCCCACCACATTGTTGCCAATACTGAAATAGCTATAGCCAGCAAGAAATTTTTTGCACTAAGGGGCGCAGTTTGTACAATACCATTTACTGTCGGTACATATGTTATGATAATCAGTACTGCAATTATTATAGAATTAACGGTTATAACAACCTTATCTTTAAAATTAACGATATTTCTAAAAGCAAACTCATTATCAGATTGATTTATGTAAACAAGTAGTAGATTGGATAACCCAAGAACCAGCATAGCAAAGGTTCTTGCCGCTGACTCGCCTGCCCCACTTTTATAAAGGTAAGTATACGATCCGAAAGCAGCAGCAAAAATCATGAGCCCTTGGAATAAAGATTTTAGTATAAGAGATCCATTTATAAGAGGCTCATTACTTGATCTTGGTTTTCTATTCATAATATCCTTTTCTGCCGGCAATCGTTCAAATACAATAGAACAGGTTGGGTCTATAATGAGTTCCAGCAAGACCACATTCACAGGCAGTAAAACCAAAGGCATGTGAAGCAATGGTGCCAAAAGTGCTATTAACGCTATTGGTATGTGTATTACAAGGATATATCCTATAGCTTTTCGAATGTTATCGTATATTCTTCTGCCATCACCAACAGATTCAACAATAGTAGAAAAATTATCGTCAAGAAGAATCATATCCGAAGCTTCCTTTGCAACGCCCGTTCCTCTATTACCCATGGCTATGCCAATATCTGAATACTTTAAGGCGGGAGCATCATTTACCCCGTCGCCTGTCATTGCCACTATTTCCCCATTATCCCGTAAAGCTTTTACAATCTTCATCTTATGTCGTGGCATAACTCTGGCAAATATATTGGTGTTTTTAACTTTTTCCAGTAATACCTCATCCGGCATAATTTCAAGTTCCGGCCCCGTTATCACGTTGTTGCAGTAATCGATGCCTATTTCACGTGCGATGGATTGCGCAGTAGTACCATTGTCACCTGTTATCATAACTATCCTTAATCCTGCCGACTTACAAACATTGATTGATTCTCGAACCTTGTCTCTTGGAGGATCCTGCAGACCGATAAGCCCGATAAATTCAAGTTTACATTCCTTTAAAGCATCCGGATAAACTTTCATATCAATACTTCTGGCGACTGCAATTACCCTATACCCCTTAGAAGCCATTACTTTTTGTTGTTCAGAAACCCTATTCGTAACTCTTTCGTTTAAACAACACAAGGGCAGTATACTTTCGGGACTTCCTTTAGCGGCTAACGATGCAATATCATTTATGTTCCATACATGCCCCATCATTTTAGTCTCTGAACTAAATGAATATTCATGTAGTAACGTATTTTTAAAAATGTCCTCTTTTTTCATATCCTGTGACCACGCGTACTCCAGCAATGCTTTTTCCATAGGGTCATATGGCTCAGTTTCACAGGCCAATGAAGCCCAATAAACCAAATCCTTGGTATCAAAGCCATCTTTCGGACATACTTCCTTGACACTCATTTGATTTTTGGTTAGTGTTCCGGTTTTATCAACGCACAATACCGAAACTGATCCTAAGGTTTCAACAGAAGGCATTTTCCTTATAAGTGAATTTTTCCTAGCGAGTCTCCATGCCCCCATTGCTAGAAAAACAGTAAGTACTACTGGAAATTCCTCGGGTATCATTGCCATAGCTAGAGTAATACCGGAAAGAATACTATCAACTATACTTCCTGTATGTATAAGTGTAATTGCTGCAACCAGAATAAAAAAACCCAGACCTATGAAGGCACAAACCTTTACAAGGTGTCTAATTTGCTTTTCAAGAGGTGTTGGCCGATCTGGTACAGAAAGAATATCGGTTCCTATTTTGCCGTACTGGGTGTCTTTACCGATTGAAAGTACTTGTGCAATAGCACTTCCTTGTATTACAGTAGTCCCGGCATAACAAATATCTTTTCTCCAAAAATCTTCTTCATTCTTCTTATTATCACCGTAAACCTTTTTCCATACAATTTCAGATTCACCTGTCAGTGTAGATTCGTCAACCCCCAAGTCAAACATCTCGATAATTCTAGCGTCAGCAGGTATTTTTTCGCCTTCCTCCAACATCATAAGGTCATCAATGGTTATTTCTCTGCTTTCAATTCTTATTATACGACTGTCCCTAATTACTCGTATCCTTGGAGAGGCTAATTCTTTTAATGTCTCCAAGGTTTTGTCAGTTCTCCATTCCTGAATAAAGCTGATGCCTGTCATAAAAGTAACAAAGCATAACATTATAATTCCATCCCGTGCTTCTCCAAGCAAGAAATAAATAATTGCCGTACAAAAAAGCAGCAAAAACATTGGTTCTTTAAAAACACCAAGAATCCTTAAAAAAATGGTTTTCTTTTTCTCAGGATTCAGTTCATTCATACCATGCTTTATTTGACCCGCTTTAACTTCCTCATCAGTTAGTCCTGAATAGTCACCTTTAAAGCCAAAAAACTTTGACATATTTACCTCCTTTAATGCATTAAAAAACCTGTGAGACTAATTAACTCTAGTCCCACAGGTTTATAAACCTGTTGCCGTTTTTCCGGCCCAGCCCCACGCAGTTGACTTAAAATGTGTTCAGCTGCATCGCCTGCTCTAAATTACAAATATTACACTTTTTGGTAATAAAATTTCAACTACTACATTGTATTATATAAATATAAAAAGTGTCAATCAATTTATGAAAAACATTAATATTTTTGAATAAATAGTTAATAATATTAATTTAATGAGAATAATTATTAATTATTAATGATAATTAATATCAATTTTGCAAATATAAAAAAGCCTATACCGATTTGTTTCGGTATAGGCATAATTTATATCTATTACTATTTATATAGTGGATATTTATTACATAGAGTCTCTACTCTGCTAGTTATTTTTTCTTTTGAATTCTCAAAATCTGTGATAGTGAGGTAAATCAAATCTGCAATTTCTTTCATATCTTCTTCATTCATTCCTCTGCTTGTTACAGCTGGAGTACCGAGTCTTATACCACTAGTGATAAATGGACTCTGAGTATCAAAAGGAATACCGTTTTTGTTGCATGTGATGCAGACTTCATCTAATTTATGCTGAGCTTCCTTACCTGTAATATTCATATTAGTCAGGTTAACAAGCATTAGGTGATTGTCTGTACCGTCAGAAACCAGTTTGAAACCTTTTTCCATAAGTCCGGAAGCCAAAGCTTTTGCATTTTTAACAATGTTTTGCTGATATATTTTGAATTCATCAGTAAGTGCTTCCTTGAAGCTAACTGCCTTAGCAGCAATAACATGCATCAATGGGCCACCCTGATTACCTGGGAATACAGCACTGTCGATTTTCTTTGCATATTCCTGCTTGCAGAGAATCATACCACCTCTTGGGCCTCTTAATGTCTTGTGAGTTGTAGTTGTTACGACGTCAGCATACGGAACAGGACTTGGATGCAATCCGGCAGCTACAAGACCTGCGATGTGAGCCATATCAACCATCAGTATTGCTCCGACTTCATCGGCAATTTCTCTGAACGCCTTAAAATCAAGTGTTCTTGGATATGCACTTGCTCCTGCTACAATTATTTTTGGTGTGTTTTCCTTAGCGGTTTTTCTCAGCTCATCATAATCTATGTAACAGTTGTCTTCCCTTACACCGTATGGTATTACCTTGTAGTATTTTCCTGAAATATTAACAGGACTACCATGGCTTAAATGTCCTCCGTGTGCAAGATTCATACCCAGAATGGTATCTCCGGGATTTAGAAAAGCAAAATAAACTGCTGTATTTGCCTGTGCTCCGGAATGTGGCTGAACATTTGCATGATCAGCACCAAAAATCTGCTTTGCTCTGTCAATAGCCAACTGTTCAACAATATCAACGTATTCGCAGCCACCGTAATATCTTTTTCCGGGATAACCTTCAGCGTATTTGTTAGTTAAGGGTGTTCCAAGTGCTTCTATAACAGCATCACTTACAAAATTCTCTGAAGCAATCAATTCTATCTTATTTCTTTGTCTGTTAACTTCCAACTCAATAGCTTCTGCTAATTGAGGGTCCATCTTCTTTATTGTATCAATATTGTACATAAAATGCCTCCACTCCAATGTCACTAAATTATGACATTTGCTCGTTATTTTATCCACGCAAGTAAAATTATAATAAAATAACCATATATATGTCAATTAAATATGCAAAAATCGCATTTATATTACATATTTATGCATTATTTAATTACTTTGTACAATTCATCCGACCCGGGAGCTTCAATACTCTCGACATTTCCTTCTTTCTTGCTTATCATCAGCCTGCTAGAGTTATCTCCAGTAATTGTTCCAATAATTGTAGCCTTAATATTGTTTTCTTCAAGAAGTCGTACTAGTCCATCCCCATCCTGACAGGTTATAATCATACATCCGCTGGAAATAAGTCTTAATGGGTTTAATCTAAAATGGTCACAAATATAACGGGTAACCGGCTCTACAGGAATAGTGTCCTTGTTTATAGTTATGCCTGTACAAGATGCTTCTGCGATTTCCCAAGCAGCCCCAAGTACTCCCCCTTCAGTAATGTCATGCATTGAACTAACTCCAAACCTTCCTGCAAGAACGCCTTCTTGTACCACGCTTATCGAATTTATTAAGCTTTTTGCATATTCAAGATCATTTTTGTCCATAAATTCGCTCAGTGCTTCCTCAAAATCACCTGCTATAATTGCAGTACCTTCTAGTCCGGCACTTTTGGTTAAAATAACACTATCTCCCGGTTTTGCCCCTGAAGATGATATTACTTTATCTTTAAGCTCTTTACCTACACAGGTGGTAGACAGAATTATTTTATTAACTGCAGGCGTCACTTCTGTATGACCCCCGATAATTTCTACATTTAGTCGTCCCGCAGTTTCACAGATCTGATCCATAAGATTTTCTAGCTCTATCTCCGTAGTTCCGACAGGGCATAATATAGTAACCATCAATCCCAGTGGCTCTACACCTGAGGAAGCTATATCATTGCAGGAGATGTGCACAGCAAGCCGCCCAGCATTTTTTCCTGCGGCTGTTACTGGATCAGTTGACATGACACATGCATATTTATCAAATTCTATTGCTGCACAGTCCTCACCAGTGCCGGGACGCATTATAACTTCTTTTCTGAATGTATTAATTTTTCCTATTACTATTTTATTTAATATGTCGTTTGGTACTTTACCAGATTCCATGTATTATCTTTTAGCCTCCTAAGCCATAACGGCCTTTATGTTGCAGTTATTTAAATAGTATAGCATAAGAAACGGATTAAAACAGGGGTATCACCTGCTTTAATCCGCCAAGACTGAATTTTACTAATTATTTGATGGTTGAGCTTCAACACTTCCTTCAGTATCTGCAAGCTGGTCTTTTGCCAACTGATACTGATCTCTGGCCATATCAATTAATTTTGGATTACTTCTTGCACCACTTGAGGAAACTATACGGCTGAACCAAAGTACTGATTCATTAAGTTTTCCGATTCTTCTGTATAGCTCTGCTATTATGTACATACAAGTGTATTCATCAAGTTTATCTAAAGGGAACCTCTCTTTTTGGTAAGCATCGTTGTAGGCATCAACTGCAAAGGTAAGAAAATCAATTTCTTTTTGATCCCCTTTTGCCCTATAAAGCCATGCAATTCTAAGACAAACTTTAGCTATTTCACTGCTCTTGGCTTTTCTTACCTGAAGATTAAGTAGCGCAAGTTTAAATGCTTCTAGAGCATGATCTGCATCTCTTTCCCCTAAAAAGCTTCTTCTGGTCCAATGGCTGGAAATCTTATCTCGTATTACAGGAATGTCCCTTGTAAATATATTGTCAAACTTATCCTGCAGAGCTGCATAACCACAATTTTCGCAGACCCAGACATCGTAGAACAGTACATTAATACCTTCATAATATACACATAAGTCTGTATCTCTTGATTTTACTCTGCACCCTTTTGTCTTGACTTTGGTGACCTCAATTTCCCTGTTACAAACAGGACATATAACTTTTTTGTTGTAAAGTAAATCATTCATGGCAATACTCCTAGTCTTTTTAATCAGTCAATTTTCCTAAATCATAAGTTCTTTTGTCCTCAGCATTCTCCTATGACAGGCTTATAAATATTTTCACTAATTTTTAACTATTTATTTTGCCGCCCTTATCATTATATGATTTCTATATATTATTAAAAATATTTTACCATAATTATAAAATGTATGTGGGCTTTTGCAAAAAAATCACGCGTATTTTAAATATTTCCCGCACATATCTTAATGTTTTACCAAATTTATGGTTTTATAACAATTACTTCAGTATTTTCTACTGCAGTATTTATAAAAGGTTCAAAATCAACAACTGACTCTGACGTTAATATTTTGTCAAGCTTTGGTTTGGTTTGAGGATGTTTTGCGACAAACACAGTACAGCAGTCTTCATATGGAAGTACAGAAGTATCAAAAGTTTCAATTCTTCGTGCTATATCCACCACTTCAACCTTGTCCATTCCAATCAAGGGCCTGAATACGGGCATATTTACAGCTGCATCTGTACAGTAAAGGCCATGCATCGTTTGACTTGCCACCTGTCCCATACTTTCTCCAGTAATAAGCGCCATGGCATTTACTTTTACAGCTATTCGCTCTGCTATTTTCATCATAATCCTTCTCATGATGATAGTAAGCTGCTCTTCTGGACAATTATCGTTGATTTTCAGTTGTATCTCTGTAAACGGAACAACGTGGAGACGGATTTTTCCGCAGTACTGAGCCATTATCTGTGCCAGGTCAATTACCTTTTGCTTTGCTCTTTCACTTGTGTATGGGTAGCTATAGAAATGGATTGCTTCAATCTCCACACCTCTTTTACCCATCATCCAACCCGCAACCGGACTGTCAATCCCTCCTGACAGAAGCAACAGTGCTTTACCGTTAGACCCTAGAGGCATACCTCCCTGCGCTTTAAACATTTCTGAATAAACATAAGTGCTTTCTCTTACTTCAAGATACAGGATGAAATCAGGATTTTTAACGTCAACTGATAGCTGCGGAATATTTTCTAATATAAAGCCTCCAACATCTGCACTGATTTCTGGTGACTGCATTGGAAATCTCTTGTTTCCTCTTTTTGTTTCTACCTTGAATGTCTTGTAACCCTTCTCTTCTACAAGTTTAGTAGCCATTTTAAGAGAAGTATCCTTGATTATTTCATAGTCGGTTTCAACCTTCCACACAGGACTTACAGAAACAACGCCAAATACCTTTGCCACTTTTGCAAGAACTGAATCAAAGTCATAGTTTTCTTCCTGAGGTTCAATATAAATTCTACCTTGTGATTTAATTACCTTGGCTTTTCCAAATTTGAAAATAGCACTTTTTATATTTCCAATAAGTTTATCTTCAAAAACAGGCCTGTTTAAGCCCTTCAATATTATCTCTCCATAACGAACTAATATTATTTTATTCATCTCTTACCTCCACGTTTTATGCTGATTATCGGAATAATTTCTTTCAGTGCCTCAATAGTCTCATCAATTTCATTAATATTGTTTGTATGAGACAAACTAAAGCGTATTGCACCATCTATATATTTAGGACTCACGCCCATGGCTTTTAGTACATGACTGTGATGTGTCTTACGTGAAGAACACGCCGAGCCAGTAGAAACAAAAATACCTTTTTGCTCAAGGTGATGCAGCAGTACTTCTGATTTTAAGTTCGGAAAAGATACGTTTATAATGTATGGTGAAGCATTTTGAGGTGAATTTACAATTGCATCCTCGAATGTTTCATTGATCCTTTTTACAAAATGGTTCCTTAGTTCGCTGGTTTTAGTGTAATTGTCCCGAATATTTGAAAATATTTTTTCAACTGCCATGCCAAAACCGCAAATACCTGGTACATTTTCTGTACCTGACCTCAATGTAGCTTCCTGCCCTCCGCCTATTAAAACTGGTTTTAATTTTAGTCCTTTACGGATATACAACCCACCAACTCCCTTTGGACCATGTATTTTATGTGAACTAAAAGACATTAAGTCAACATTACAGGTTGTCGGGTTAATTACTGTTTTGCCAAACGCCTGAACAGCATCAATATGAATTATCGCATTGGGACATAATTTTTTTCTAAGGTTACAAATCTCTTCTACCGGCTGTACAGAACCGGTTTCATTGTTTGTATGAATAATACTAATTATTGATGTTTCATTTGAAACCATATCCTTTAAAACATCTAATATGATAACGCCGTTGCTATCCACTGGAATGAAATCTACTCTATACCCTTCCTGAGCCAATTGCTTGTACACTTCTAATACAGACGGATGTTCAATTTCACTTGTTATGACATGCTTACCTGCTCTCGGGTTTGCCTTCAGATAACCCAAAATTGCTAGATTATTTGATTCGGTACCTCCTGAAGTAAAGCAAATATCTTTTGAATCCACTTTTAAAGCTTCAGCAATCTGTGTTCTTGCTTTTTTTACAAGATTCTCTGATTCGATACCTTTTGTATGTAAAGAAGAAGGGTTTCCATAAAAATCCCTGCTCACTTTTAAAACGTAATCAACAACATCATCATATGGTTTTGTGGTAGCACTATTATCGAGATAAATCTCATTGTTCATATATAACCTCTCATAATTATAACTCGAGCAGCTTATCCCGAGTTATATACTGATTCAAATATATTATTAGTATATATTAATTTTTTTATTTCTCTTGATTATTTTCTTTTTCTGCTAGTTTTTTGCTCAGTTTCTTTACTTGATCCTTTGTGACGTGCTCTTTCATAAAGTCTTGAATGGTAATACTACGATATTCATCTACTTCATCAATACACTTTCCGCAATCATCACAATGTTTTGCAGGGTCAAGATCGCATACATCGCATTCTCCGCAGTCAATACATTCTCTATCATATAGCTCGCATTGGTCTTTCATTTTACTTGCACGATTAATCATAAAAATCGTGCCTACCTCCTTCTGGCATAATATATAAAATCTATAAGCGTCCGATAGCTTTTAGTATACCATAAATTAATGCCTGAGGCCTAGGGGGGCAGCCTGGAATATATACATCCACAGGTAATATCCTGTCAATCCCATTTCTTCCTGCATAACTATCCTTAAAAATTCCACCGCTGCATGCACAGGCTCCCGCAGCTACTACCAGTTTGGGAGATGGTGTCGCATTGTAGGTTTTGACCAATGCCTCCTCCATATTTCTTGAAACGCAGCCCGTCACCAGCAGCATGTCTGCCTGTCTGGGAGAGGCAACAAAGTGTATACCAAACCTTTCAATATCGTTATATGGACCGTTAAGCGCTTGAACTTCATAATCACAGCCATTGCAGGAGCCGGCGTCAACTTCTCTTATATGCAAACTTCTTCCAAATTTTTTGCCGACTTTTTCATTTAACTTTCTACCGATTAATTCATAATCAGTACCGTTTATTTCTTCATCTCTGACATATAACGGAGTCGCTCTAAGTAATTCTCTATTTTTTTGAGCAAGCTCAAAATTATTGGATAATCTTACGGCATGATTTGAACAAGCTTCTTCACAAAATCTGCAAAAAATGCACTCATCAGCATTTACCGCAGGAAATTTTCCCTTTTGTCCGTCTTTGTCAACGAGAACCATAGCCCCTGTTGGGCAGGCAGAAATACATTTCCCACACCGTGTGCATTTAGAATGATCAAACTCGGGGATACCTGTAATATAGGTACTTTTTGTATTCTTTTTTGGATATTCTACAGTAACCGTACCATGCTGTATCATCTTTTTTAATATGTTATACATTATTCCTCCTAATACGTGCAGATTTATAAATCATTTCCTGCATACGAGAGATTAAAGCTTTTATTTATCAGCGGAAAATCCGTCAAAGTATTTGTATTCACCGCATGGCAAAGTGCCGGCCAGTTACAGAAGGATGGTGTTCTTACTTTATAGCGGAATATAGAGTTATTTTCTCCTGTCATTACAAAATGTAGATTTTCTCCCCTGGGAGACTCTGTCATTCCAAATGCATAGGAATATGGCTTCAGGTCTCCAATATCAACTGCTACAGATCCTTCCTCAGGCATTTTCTCTAACACTTGTCTTATAATACTTATAGACTCGATTACTTCTTCTATTTTAACATTCATTCTACAATTAACATCACAATTACCGTGTTCAGGAACTTTAAATTTCAGTTTTGGATATGCAGCGTATGGAAATTCCTTTCTAACATCGGTTTTTATACCACTAGCTCGTCCTCCAGGACCAACAGCATTCAAATCAACTGCGATAGAATTCTGCAGTATTCCTGTATTCTCTACCCTGTCTATAAACATTCCGTTATTTTTTATTATAGCTATCGTTTCCTTAAACTCTTTGTCCAGCTTGTTAATGCATTCCAGAATAATCTTCTCATTATTACGTACAAAGTCACGTCTTAAACCACCGGGCTTATTAGTATTCCTGAGAAATCTGCTACCTGTCAGTTGTTCATTCAAAAGTTGTATCCATCTCCTCATCATTCCCAACTGGCCCGATGGAAATATATAAGCAGTATCTACACACAGCCCTGATATATCCCCCAAATGACCACATATTCGTTCAAGTTCAGCAAATATTACTCTTGAATATGCTGCACGTTCCGGAATGTATGTGATACCATTAAGCTTTTCAACTGCTTGGCAGAAAGCCAACGAATTCGTAAATGTCTCATCCCCTGAAATTCTTTCCGAAAACAAAAGAACCTTCATATAATGCTGGTTTTCACAGAGTTTCTCAAGACCACGGTGTACATAATATAGTTTAGCTTCAAGATTTATTATTGGTTCACCTGCCACACTGAATCGAAAATGGCCCGGCTCGATAATACCCGCATGAACGGGCCCCACCGGGACTTCAAATACACCCTTACCCGTTATATTAGAAAATTCTAAATCACGCTGTTCAAACGGTATATGTGAACTCGCTTTGAAGTCCCTTCTCAAAGGGTGAACGTTTAGTGGAAAATTACCGTGGTGAACCAGTTCCCTGCTGTCAGGCATTCCTACAAATTCAATTCCGTACATATCATGAATCTCACGTTCATACAAACTGGCCGCCGGGACTTCCAAAGCAATGGAATTAATCTTTTCGGAACCATCATTCTCAAGTTTTGAATATAATGTAATTAACGTGTTTGATGATCTCACTGCGAATGTGTAGTACACGGTAAGCTTATTATCAATTGGTGTAGTATCATTTGCAAATAAATCAACAAGCACACAATTAATATTTTTATATACATTAATACAGTCCGCCTTCACAGTGTAAGGAGAAATGCCGAAGTAGACTTCATTTTCATTAATAAGTCTGCTTTCAAGTACATGAGTGGATAACAATCTCTTTATAGTATCATATATAGCTTCCGAAACCATTTACTAACCCCCAATTCCCAGAATTATATTGGTTGTATTGTCCATTAACTCTTTAAAAGGCGTCGGAATATATATCCCTGCCAAAACCGTAATACATAATAGTATAATAAGGACCGTTGGTCCGATAATATCCAGTTCACCCGGTTTAATTTCAGGGTTACTATTTTTACCGTAAAACATTTTAGCCAACTGTTTTGTAAAACCGGCAAAAACCATTGATAGAAATATTAACAACAATGCTGTTGCAATGTATTTTTTTGAAAATAGAGTTCCCACAACAGTATTAAATTCACTCATAAATACGCCAAATGGAGGCATGCCGGTTATTGCAAATGTACCGAGGACAAAGACAATTCCCGTGACAGGCATTGTTTTAATAAGTCCATGAATACTGGATATCTTTTTAGTATGGTGTTTCAAATAAACGTTTCCGGTAGCCAGGAACAACATTAGTTTTGTCATTGCATGATTAAAGGTATGATAAAGTGCGGCAAAGACGCTTATCGGCGTACAAATTCCAAGACCTAAAGCAATTATTCCCATGTGTTCAATACTGGAATACGCCAATATTCGTTTATAATCCTGTTGAACCAATATGAATACAGCTGCTGTACCAATTGAAAGTAAACTAAGTATAATCAGCAGATTTCCGGTGTAACTGTTGCTGCCAAGGCATTTATTGACTATGGACATAACCCTTATTACTCCATACATTGCTGTATTGAGCAAAACTCCCGATAAAAGTGCACTTACAGGCGAAGGTGCCTGACTGTGAGCATCCGGAAGCCATGTATGCATAGGTGAAAAACCAACCTTTGTGCCGAAACCAATTAATATAAAAATAAATGCTATTTTTAATATACTTGGATCAAGTGCAACCGCATATTTGATAAGATAACTCCAGTCCAATCCTAAAATTCTTGCTCCTCCCAGTTTAACAGTTGAGGAGTAAAACAAGAGGATGATCCCAAGCAGGGCAAACGCAATACCAACCGAGCAAATAATAAGATACTTCCAAGCAGCCTCTATTGCACGCTTGTTGTTATAAAAACCAACCAAAAAAGCAGAAGCCAGAGTGGTTGCCTCAATAGAAATCCACATGACACCCATATTACGAGTAGTTAAAGCCAGTATCATTGACAAAACAAATGCATTGGATAATGAATAATACAACTTTAGCTTACCTATTGTAATTACCTTTTTCTTTAATTCCTGTCCAAAGTAACTTATTGAGTACAGAGAAACTAAAAAGAATGCCAGTGTCGTTATAAACAATATATATCCACTTAGTGAGTCCATATAAAAAATATTCTTCAATAAACCTGAGCTTTCAATGACCTTATACTTATTAATATCAATAAGTGACAGAATTGATATTATTAGCAATCCTGCTGCCCCAATTAAATTTATAATATGTATAAATAATCTATTTTTACTAATCCATACCAGCCCACCTGCCAGTACCGGTATAATTATAAATGCCGGAATCATATGCCCTCCCTGAAACTCAATAATTTAACCTTTTAAATGCTTTAATTTGTTTACATCTATAGAATCAAACGTGCTATTTATCTTAAAAACAAATATACCCATAATTAAAAATGCAGTTAACAAATCAAAGAAAAGACCAAGTTCAACAATCATTGGCATTCCGTCAGTAGTCATCATAGCTGCTAGAAACAACCCGTTTTCTATTACAAGAAATCCAACAATCTGTCCCAATGCTTTTTTTCTGCTTATCATGAAGAACAATCCAATCATAACAACTGATAAAGAATAGATAAGATAATTTTTAGTTACCGAATTTGTAATACCTTCTATGTGATAAACTATATACCAACAAAGAACAACCAAGCCACAGCATATAAGCATAGATATAGGTATATTTATAAAAAAGTCTTTTTCTACCTTGTATTCCACCTTGTCAGAGGTTCTTCTCATAGCCATTGGAATTACAAATACTTTAAATACTACAATCAACAAAAATATAAAAATAACCTCATCAAACTTTTTTGACTCAACCATACTCTTAACTGAAATAATCAGTGAAATAAAAGCAAGTAACAGTGATTGAAGCCTGAATGTTGTAATATAAGAATTTTGACGCTTATTAGCTACAAGCGTAAAAGATGAAATTAATATAAGAATTGCTAAAAGGTTTAAAGCGTTATTATACATTTTTTTACCCCCACACCAATATCGTTTATCTTAAAACAAAGCTCGTTAAAAAACCTAAAACAGCAATAATTAGAGCAATTGCAGCATAGTTCGGAAGACTGAAAAGCCTGAACTTGACTGTATTAATCTCAACAATACTTACTAGTAAGGTGATTATAAATAGTTTAAGCAGGTATACTCCAAGACCGGCTAATATACTTTCCATGTTCAACCCGACAGGAATTAAAATGTTAGCCATAAACGTCATAAATACCAATTGCTTTAAATATGAACCCATTTCAATGAAAGCCAGATGCCTCCCTGAGTATTCCAAAGTCATTGCTTCGTGTACCATGGTAAGCTCAAGATGTGTTGAAGGGTCATCTACCGGAATTCGAGATGACTCTGCAATCATTACCATTAACATGGCTGCAAACAGTAGGATATTTATTGTTGAAAAAGCACCGTCACCGTTTTTTGCAGCATATTCATATATTGAAAAAACACTTGTTGAAGCAATCTCGGGGTTCGCACCTACTGTAATAATTATAAGAAAAAGAGCAGGTTCAACCAACGCTGAAATCAGTAATTCCCTGCTGCTCCCCATTCCTCCGAAGGTGCTTCCGGTGTCCAGTCCTGCTAAAGCCATAAAAATACGTCCGGCTACCAAAAGATAAACAATTACTAAAAGGTCAGTATAAAAGGAAAACCCTTTTAACTGGTATAATACAGGCAAGCACATAACTGCGGCAAGGGAAGTTACAAAATAAACATAGGGTGCCATAGTATAAATCCATGAAGAAGTGCTTGAAACCACTAAGTCTTTTTTTAACAGCTTCGCCAAATCATAATAGGGTTGAAAAACTGAAGCCCCTATCTTATGCTGTATTTTTGATTTAATTTTCCTAATGACTCCTGTAAAAAGTGGAGCTATTAAGAGTAATAAAAACATTTGAAAAATAAATTTTAAAACTGAAACAAACATATGTACGTTCCTTTTTCTTTATTTTTATAATCATACAGTAAATGAATAATATAGTAGCATCAACACCATAATTCCAAAGAAATACATTAAATAAGCATGTATACTTCCTGTCTGAACATTAAAACGGATTTTTCTTGAAAAATTAATTATAGTACTCACGATAGGCTCATATAAGTATTTTTCAAAAAACTTGACCGTAGATGTTGTATAATTACCCTTTTTAATGTGATAAGGTGCAATCCCTTCAGTTATTTCTAAGTCCCTTGATGGTTTAAAGAAACCTCTAAATATAATTCTCAAAGATTTTGAAAATCCTGTCGCAGAGTACTGCATTTTAGAATTTAGTTTTGTATATCCGCAATCCCATGTATTATAACGTTCAACAGAGGTTCTTTTTCTCAGTGCCATTACCACCAATAATAATAAAGCTCCCAATATTACCAGTAAAATAGCAATAAGTCCCGAAGATATGCTCAAACTGCTGTCTTGTACCGGCAATTTTTGTGATAAAGTTATCGGCCAGTCGGCTTTTAACATATTAATGGTAATTAATTGGCTGTTAACACGGTCTATCATGCTTATCGCATACCTTGGAAAAATACCAAGCAACAGACAAAGTACTGATGATGAAGCAAGTGCTGCCAACATAGGCTTACCCGGCTCCCTGGCATTTTCAGCCTCTGAACTCCTTGGCATTCCAAGAAAACTGATACCAAAAAATTTAACAAAACAGAATGCTACCAAAGCTCCTGTTAAAGCAAGGGCAGCAGCAGCAACCATCAGGACTACAACCAACAGGAAGTTTTGGGCTGGTACAAAATGGCTGATACTGCTAATAATTGTCCTGAAAATCATATATTCGCTTATAAAGCCATTAAAGGGCGGCACTGCGGAGATAGAAAGGCAACCTATGAAAATGAAGACTGAGGCTACAGGCATTTTTTTTATCAACCCGCCCAACTTCTCCATATTTTTCGTGTGTGCTGAATATTGAACTGTACCTGCACCCATGAAAAGCAGTGATTTGAAAACTGCATGATTCAATGTATGAAGGAGAGTTGCAGTCAAGGATAGTGAGAGCAGAAAATAATTATCTGATGCTCTTGCAATCATTATCATTCCAATGCCTGCTAAAATAATCCCCATATTTTCTATACTGGAGTATGCCAATAACCTTTTAATATTTGTGGTAGAAGCAATAGAATATGCAATTCCAATTAATGCTGAAACAATACCCATACAAAGAACTGCTACTCCCCACCTCAAACCACTAACAGGAAGTATATTAAAAATAAATCTGATAAGGCCGTAAATAGCCATCTTTATCATTACACCTGACATCAATGCTGAAATATTACTTGGAGCTACCGGGTGGGCATACGGCAACCAGATATGAACAGGTATAATTCCTGCTTTGGTTCCAAACCCAACTAAAAGAAGTAAAAAGATTATATTTGCAACACCGTGAGGTATTGATTGTGGATTTATTGATGACAAATTAAAACTGCCTGCATAAGCTGCAATCAAAACAAAGGCTGCCGTAATACAAGCTGTTCCTGTATAAGTCATTATAATATATATCCTGCCGGCTTTCTGAACCTCCTCCTTCTCATGCTCGTAAATAACAAGAAAAAAAGAAGCTAGTGACATCAGTTCCCAAAATACCAGAAAAAGGAGTAAATTGCTGCTCGAAACCAAAAGAACCATTGAAACAATGAACAAATTGTACAAACAACCGAAAACAGATATATTTTTTTTGGAAAAATAGTGGGACATGTATGTAAATGAGAATAACGAAACAATAGCTGCTACAATTGAAATAATCATTATAAAAAATGCAGATAAATTATCAATATTAAACTCAATAGACATAAATGGTATATTTGTATTGAAATTTAATTTAATTGATGCATCTCTGCAATATATCAGTTTGTAAATCATTAGAATTGAAAGTAGGCTACTTGCTAATAATGCAAACGAATTAGACAACCTGTTGGACCACTTTGAACTTGAAGATAAAACTAGGGATGTCAATGCTCCGGTTACATACAACATTATACAAACTATGAAGAAAAATGCTATTTGATTTGACAACATGAGTCAAGAACCTCCAAAGAACCCCTTATTTAAAGACTTACTAAATACAGGTTATATAATACTACCATGAATTTTAAATGTCAAATAAGTACTACTCTCTGTAAGTAAATGATATGTTTTTACTTATTAAATCAAATAATATACGATTATATATTTATTTGTCGACCGGTACCAGAATAGAAACGTTCTCACTTAAATCACTTGAATCCATATGATTTAACTTTTTTATTAAATATATCTTCTTTCTGATATCAGTATTGCCACCGTACTTGGAGGCTATAGACCATAAAGAATCGCCCTTTCCAACCGTAACTGACATGTATTGCCTATCATCAAAACCCGCTACTGAAACCGTATAAATCAGAGTAAATGTAAAAAATATGGTGAAAAACAAAAAACTGAAAAATCTCTTTTTATTTTTTAAAACAAATTTTTTCCTTGCCATATTAATCCTCCACACAACAAACATACGTTCTTTATATTTATATATTAAGGAACACTTGTTCTTTTGTCAATAGCTTTTGGAAAAACATCCGAACATTAGTTTGATTTCCTGGTTTTTATATGTTATACTATAGCGGTAATAACTGCACTTTTGAGATAATTTCAAGACTTTTATTACATAAAAATATGAGCGTATGCTCAGGGAGGTCTTTATGGCAAAAAAGAATTCTAACAAACAACAGGAAATTCTTGATTATGTTTATAAATGTGTTAATGAAAACGGTTATCCGCCTTCTGTAAGGGAAATATGTTCGGCAGTCGGTTTTAAGTCCACTTCCACGGTACATTCCTACCTTCAAAAGCTGATTGATAGTGGACTTCTTCAAAAGGATCCTACTAAACCCAGGGCAATCAAAATTTTAAATAAATCAAGCCAAATTAAAGAAAACCGTACCAGCAAAGAAGGATATTATACATCTCGCGAAATGGTGGATGTTCCTGTTGTAGGAAGGGTTACAGCAGGTCAACCTATTCTTGCTGTCGAAAATATCACCGATACCTTTCCCCTGCCGGTAGATTTCGTTCAAAATAGTGATGCATTTATGCTTAGAATTCAGGGCGAGAGTATGGTAGAAGCAGGAATTCTTGACAAGGACTTTGTATTGGTTAGACAGCAACCTTCTGCCAATAATGGTGACATTGTTGTAGCTTTGATTGGAGATGAAGCTACATGCAAAACCTTTTACCGCGAAAAAGACTATATAAGACTTCAACCACAGAACAGCAGTATGGAACCCATCATTGTTAAAGATGAGTTATCAATTCTTGGAAAAGTAATTGGTGTGTTCAGACGAATGTAATCATATAAAGTTAAATTTATTACATAAATAAAAAACGCAAAAGGACAAAATTTATGTTCCTCTTGCGTTTTATTATTTACATATTTTGAATATGTAGTATTATTCTTTTCCCTGCTCATTAAAAATAAGATTTACTGATTTCATAGGGCTTATAGTGGAAATTGCATGCTTATACACTAACTGCTGCTTTCCGTCACTGTCAAGAACCACAGTGAAATTATCAAACCCCTTAACCATGCCCTTTAATTGAAATCCATTTGTTAGATAAATAGTAACAGCAATGTGTTCCTTTCTTACCTGATTCAAAAATATGTCCTGCAAATTAATAGTATTCTTTACCAAAGTAATTCACTCCTTTGTTATATATATATTTATCCATAAGCTATCCCCACAAAAAATCGAGTTTAACTTAAATTTGATATACTAAAACTACTCTTTTTATTTTACTAGATAATGCCATTTCATGCAACAAGAATATAGTTCTACCAAGGTTTTTAGCCTTTTACATATTCAAAAATTTCATTAATTACATTTATATTATTTCCAGTATTATCTATATTAAACCACTTAATTCCATTAATTCTCTTAAACCAAGTAATTTGCCTTTTTGCGTATCTTCTCGTCCCCTGCTTGATGTTTTCAATTGCCTGTTCAAGTGTAGAATTATTCGTTAAAAACTCGAGTATTTCCTTGTATCCTATGCCTTGCATAGAAATTATACTGTCTGCATAACCGAGATCTACAAGTTTTTTAACTTCATCCACAAGTCCATTTTCAACCATGATGTCAACTCTTCTATTTATTCTTTCATACAAAGCCTGCCTGTCCGTCGTCAAGCCAACTAGAATAAATTCGTATTTGGGCGCTATTAATCTTGAGATTTCATTATGATACGAAATAGGCTTTTGTGTCTGATAGTATACTTCTAAAGCTCTAATTACCCTTTTTATATTATTGGGGTGAATATTTAAAGCCGATTCAGGGTCAACTTCCTGCAGCTTTTTATGAAGATGCTCAGGTCCTAATTCTTCTGCCTCTTTTTTTAAAGTTTCCCGGAGCTCCCAGTCACTTTCACTTTCGCTGAAATTAATGTTATTTATCAAAGAACTGATATACAGTCCTGTCCCCCCTACCACTATCGGTTGTTTACCCTTTTCAAGAATATTCTCTATATATTTTTCTGCCAGTTCCTTAAACCTTACAACATTAAAATCTTCACTGGGAAGTACTTCATCAACGAGATAATGCTTTATACCCTGCATTTCTTCCTCGGTAGGCTTTGCAGTCCCAATATCCATGTATTTGTATATCTGCATGGAATCCGCAGATATAATTTCGCCGTTCATTCTTTTGGCTAGCTCAATAGATAAATTTGTTTTCCCTGATGCAGTTGGCCCAACTATAACAATAATGCGGTTCATAAGTTCCCTTTCTAGACAATTCTTTTAAACATTTTTTCTATTTCGTACTTTGTCAGACGTATTACAGTAGGACGTCCATGAGGGCAAGTATATCGCCTTCCTGTATTGGAGAGTTCAGTCAACAGCTGATGAACCTCTTTTTCATCAAGTTTTTTATTTGCCTTAATGGCAGCCTTACATGCAATAGTATGAATTATCTCATCAGCTAAAGGAGTGCTGATTAACTTCACTGACTCCTGTAATTTTTGCACCAGTTCAATAAAAACATCTCTGGGAGAACAGTCTCCTACAGTATATGGAATTCCCCTAATAATAACCGAATTATTTCCAAAATCCTCAAAATCAAACCCTATACGTGTCAACAGATCCTCTTTGGATTTTATGACATCCAGTTCAAAAGGTTGAAGCTGCATGACTACCGGTTCCAGCAACAGCTGAGTTGTGTTTTCCTGTGAGTCAAACTTTATTCGAAGTTTTTCATATATTATTCTTTCGTGTGCTGCATGCTGATCTACCATTACAAGTTCATCGTTACTCTGTAAAAGAATGTACGTGGAAAAGGCCTGCCCAATGTATTTCATGTCTGCAAGTTCAGGATATTCTTTATCTGACTTGTTATCTCCAAGTAATGCCGCGTCAACATCCTCAGTGTAATCAACCTCTTTGACTACATCAGAATTATTTTTAAGCACCTCAGAATTTTGCTGCTTTACATCTATTACATCAGCCTTTGGATAGCTTACCGTATATTCTTCCGACTTTGTAAAAGTAAAGGAGGATGTGTCTGTTAGCGGCTTTTCCATGAAAGTATTTACTTTGTGTATGTCAGCTTTTGCCAATGGTTCCAAGGCTTTTGTAAACAACCGTATTTCATCCGCTTTATTATTGTCATCCTTTTTGTTTAACTCTATTTCCTTTTGAACATATTCTTTTTTAGGTTCGGAATTAACTTCAAACTTGAACAACTCTCTGTCTTTATTAGGAACCGATACAGGATTAAACAGATTTCCTCCAGTATTAAGAGCGTTTGAAACAGCCATGTATATAGTTCTAGACAAATAGCTTTCGTCAGCAAAACGCACCTCGGTTTTTGCAGGGTGTACGTTGGCATCTACCAGCACAGGATTAATATCAATATTTAATACAAAAAAAGGAAACCTGTTTTTCATAAGTATACTTGAAAAAGCTTGTTCAACTGAATATGATACCAATTTACTTTTTACGTATCTTTTATTTATATAAAGAGACTGATAGTTTCTGTTTGATCTGGCAGCTTCAGGTTTCCCTACATATCCACTTATCTTTATCTTTTCATCTGCGTACTCTACAGCAACAAGATCTTTTATTATTTCTTTCCCGTATATACTATAAATTACACTTTTCAAGTCATTATTTCCCGGGGTATGAATTAATGTAGTTTTTCCGTTTGTCAATCTAAAAGAAATATCCGGATTACCTAAAGCTATTCTTGATATTGTATCAGTAATATAACCGGCTTCTGTAGAATCCTTCTTCAAAAACTTGTATCGGGCCGGAGTATTAAAAAACAAATCTTTAATAATAAAGGTTGTCCCGACAGGACATCCTGTCTGCCTTACATCTTGGAAAACTCCTCCTCTTATGTGTACGTACATTCCGTATGTACTTGCAGCTGTCTTTGTCATAAGTTCAACAGACGAAACCGAGGCTATACTTGCAAGAGCTTCTCCCCTGAAACCCATTGTTATAACGGAATCAAGATCCTCTGCCCTTTTAATTTTACTGGTAGCATGACGCTCGAAGGCAATTTCTACATCGTCTTCGTCCATACCGCTTCCGTTATCGGTAATCTTTATATAAGATATGCCACCATTCTTTATGTCCACTGATATACTGGTTGCACCGGCATCAATAGAGTTTTCTACTAATTCCTTTACTACAGAAGCCGGCTTTTCAACAACTTCCCCGGCAGCTATTTTGTTTGAAGTATTTTCATCCAGTACAATTATGCGCCCCATAATTCACCCCACATCATATCTGTAACTATTCCCGGCTGTTCATTTTCCTTTGAAGTTCGTATAGTATGTTCATTGCATCAATGGGAGTCAGCCTTGATATATCAATTTTTCTTATTTCATCAATTATATCAGCATCAGCAGATGCTTTTGCTGCTTGTGCAAATAAATCCAATTGCCCGTCAACCTGCTTCTTTATCTTGCGCGCTTTTCCATTCCTGTTTATATCAGCATCATCCAGGTTTGCCAGTATTTCTTTGGCCCTGTCTATAACCGGTTGAGGCACGCCAGCCAGTCTGGCAACCTGTATGCCGTAGCTTCCGTCAGCCCCGCCTCTGATTATTTTTCTGAGGAATATTACATCCTCTCCCTTTTCTTTGACTGTTATACAGTAGTTCTTAATACCGGGTAGCTTTCCTTCAAGCTCAGTTAGTTCATGATAATGAGTTGCAAATAGTGTTCTGCAACCAAGCTGTTCCTTACTTACAATGTACTCAATTACCGCCCACGCTATACTCAATCCGTCAAAGGTGCTTGTTCCTCGTCCTATTTCGTCCAGCACCAGAAGACTTCTTTTTGTTGCATTAATCAATATATTTGCGACCTCTGACATTTCAACCATAAAAGTACTTTGTCCCGATGCCAGATCATCTGAAGCCCCTACTCTTGTAAAAATCCTGTCTACTAAACCGATTTTTGCTGAGGCGGCAGGGACAAAGCTCCCTATTTGAGCCATCAACACAATAAGCGCAGTTTGCCTCATGTACGTTGATTTACCTGCCATGTTAGGGCCGGTTATTATAGCAAGCCTGTCCTCTTCCATGTCAAGCACTGTATCATTTGGAACAAATCCGCTTTTGTCAGTCATTTTTTCTACCACAGGGTGTCTTCCGTCTACTATTTCTATCTTGTCAGAAACAGAAACATCAGGTTTACAGTATCCTTCCCTGTCAGCTACTTCCGCCAACGAAGCCAATGCATCTATTTCCGCAAGAGCTCTTGCAGTTAACTTTATCCTTGATAGCTGCTCTGCAATCTTGTCCTTTATTTGTACAAAAAGGCTGTACTCCAGCTGTACTATCTTTTCTTCCGCTCCGAGAATATTGTCCTCAATTTCTTTAAGCTCTGGAGTTATATACCTTTCACAATTTGAAAGTGTCTGCTTTCTGATGTATTCCTCAGGTACAAGGTAGAAATATGATTTAGTTATTTCTATATAGTAGCCGAATACTCTGTTAAAACCTACCTTGAGGTTTTTTATACCTGTTTTCTCACGTTCAGAAGCTTCGAGAGCCGCTATCCAGTCCTTCCCCTGTATTGAAGCCATTCTAAGCTTGTCTACTTCAGAATTGTATCCGTCTTTGATTATTCCCCCTTCTTTTATTGTTACAGGAGGGTCGTCAATTATTGATATGTCTATAAGATTACAAACATCTTCTAAAGAATCAAGTTGTTGATAGCAAGTTTTAATATACTCTGTTTCAAATCCATCAAGCAAGTTTTTTATGTATGGTATTTGGCACATGGAATTTTTAAGTGCTATCAAATCTCTGCAGTTAACACTTCCTAATATTACTTTTCCCATCAGTCTTTCTATGTCATATACCCTTTTAAGAAGCTCTCTTGCTTCTACTCTTGCCATAAACTTATTTTTTAGCTCTTCTACAGCATCAACACGAAGAGAAATATCACCGTAATTTATTAATGGCTGTTCAATCCATTTTCTAAGTAACCTTCCCCCCATAGAGGTCATGGTTTTATCCAGTACCCACAGTAGAGAACCCTTCTTTGATTTTTCACGCATGGTTTCCGTGAGCTCAAGGTTTCTTCGGGATGAAGCGTCCAGAATCATATATTCTTCAAGCGCGTAGGAATTAAAATTCTGTATATGACTTAAATTTACCTTTTGAGTACTTTCCAAATATTTCAGAAGAGCTCCGGATGCATTAACCGCAATGTCGTATTCTTGAATATTCAATGCCCTGTTTTCAAATTGATTTTTAAGGGTCTCCATTGCACTTCCGTACTCAAATGAAGCTTCTTCAAAGGTTGACACGTATGTATTAAATCTTTGTTTTATTTCAGAAGTAAGCTCATTGTCACTATTTAACTCGCTATTGACAATTATTTCAGAGGGAAGGTATTTTGCAATCTCATCAAAAAGTTTTCCTCTTGTATTGCCCCAGGTTATTCTAGTTCCATAGAAATCACCTGTTGTTATATCTACTGCAGCTAAGCCATAAAAATTACCGTTTTTATAAACAGACATAAGGTAATTGTTTTTTCTTTCGTCAAGCATGGTAATGTCAGTAACAGTACCGGGTGTAACGACTTTAATTACATCCCTTTTTACGATTCCCTTGGCTAGCGCTGGGTCTTCTACCTGCTCGCATATTGCAACCTTGTAACCCTTTGACACCAAACGAGCTACATAATTATCGGCAGCATGAAAAGGCACGCCACACATGGGTGCACGCTCCTGAAGCCCGCAATCCCTTCCGGTTAATGTAATCTCCAGTTCTCTGGACGCCAGTTCCGCATCTGAGAAAAACATCTCATAGAAGTCTCCCAGTCGGAAAAATAAAATACAATCCTTATATTGTTCCTTTATATCCAGGTACTGCTGCATCATTGGCGTAACAGTTCCCATTTTATCCTCCATGTATTAATGTACCTGATGTAAACAACCATCAGGCACATTGTAAAATTTATCATTAATTATTCTTATCTAATAAGTATTAGCCTTTGCATCCGCCTCCGCAGCTCTTGCATTTTTCATCGGAGCATTCTGATTCTCCGGTTAATGAGTAAACTAAAATATCATTTACCTTCTTCATCAGCGCTTCAAGATCCGCTTTGGCTGTCAGGTAATCCATTGTTACTGAGTATGCATTGATTTCAAGTTGTTTTGCTAGCAACTTTTCCTTTGTATCTTCTATTTCCTTTGTTTCGGCTCCACCTCTTGTGAGCTTAACCATTTCTATCTGGAGCTGTTTGTACTCTCTCATGAGTGTTGCAGATTTGTCATCAGATTTCATTGCAGCTTCTGTGGTGTTATATCTCTGCATCTCCTCGGAGCTTGCCAACATTTTTCCCAATTCTCTCGCTTTTTCTATAATATCCATTTTAATTACCTCACCATTTTATTTGTATATTTATTTTAGTATATTTAAAGTTTAGCCTTCTACAATTTTACCAAGAAGAGACCAAGTTTGTATTTCTTCTATTTTTACTTTTACAAGTTTTCCTACCATATCAGGGCTTCCTTTGAAATTAACTATCTTATTTTCCCTGGTTCTTCCGGTGTAGGTAGTTTTACTACTTTTGCTTAATCCCTCTACCAAAACTTCCATTTCCTTGCCAAGAAGTTCATCATTTATTTCTTTACTGATTGTATTTTGAAGTTCTAAAAGCTTGTCGAACCTTTGCTTTTTAACACTTTCAGGTACTTGCTCCGGATTTTTTGCAGCAGGAGTACCTGTTCTCTTTGAATAAAGGAAGGTGTAAGCCATGTCAAACCTTGCTTTTGCAACAACATCCAGCGTTTCATTGAAGTCTTCTTCAGTTTCACCCGGGAAACCAACAATTATATCGGTAGATAATGCAATACCCGCAATGTTGCTTTTAACCTTTTCAATAAGTTCAAGATACTGCTCCTTTGAATACTTCCTGTTCATTTCATCCAGTACTTTAGAACTTCCGGCCTGTACCGGCAAATGCAAATGTTCACACACTTTCTCACAGTCTCTTATTGCATATATTAATTCATCAGACAAATCTTTTGGATGAGATGTCATAAACCTGATACGCTCAATTCCATGTATCTTATCGAGTTCTCTTAGTAATCCTGCAAAGGTTAAGTCTCCCTCCAGATCCTTACCGTATGAATTTACATTTTGGCCTAACAGGGTTATTTCTTTACAGCCGTCATTAGCCAGTTTTTCAACCTCGTTTTTAATTTCTTCCAAGCTTCTGCTGCGTTCTCTGCCCCTGACATACGGAACAATGCAGTAGGAACAGAAATTGTTGCAACCGTACATTACTGTAACCCACGCTTTGATATTATCTTTTCTTGCTATGGGCATGTTTTCTGCTATTGACCCAGTGGAATCCCACACATCTATAACCGTACTTTTTGTAGTAATCGCCGTACTAAGCAATTCAGGGAATTTATACAGGTTATGCGTTCCAAATATTATGTCAACATGTTTATAAGTCTTTTTAATATGCTCAACAACTTCCTTCTGCTGCATCATGCAACCGCATATAGCAATTATAAGGTTGGGATTTGTCTCCTTTAGCTTCTTTAAAGCGCCAAGGTGTCCATATACCTTTTGTTCGGCATTTTCACGAACACAGCAGGTGTTGAATATTATAAGGTCGCTGTCCTTTCTTTCTGAGCATTCAGAATAACCCATTTCGGAAAGCATCCCCGAGAGTCGTTCAGAATCATTTTCATTCATCTGGCAGCCAAAGGTTTCTATATTGTATCTTACAGGCTTTCCTAAACCGGATATAATACCCTGATTATATTGTTTCATTGTTTCTATATATTTGTACTGTTGATTGATTTCTTCAGCAGATACTTTTGTAGTGATTCTCTTGCCCTCGCTCAAGTTTAAATTCCTCCATTGATATAACCCATGTATATTTTTTATACAAAAGCTATTATAACATAAATTTATTAAATAAATATATAATTGTATTTTTCCTCTGTAATATCACTTCCGCCCAGATTTACAGTTGCATATGTATTGGTACTATTGAAGCCAAATTTCCTGTAAAATCTTTTTGCGTGTTCATTATTCTTAATAACCCATAGATAACAGTCCCTAAAACCCAATTGCTTCAGTCTTTCAACGGCGTACTTCGTAAGCTCGTAGCCTTGTTTTGAATGCCAGTATTCAGGTAAAACATACAGCGATATTATCTCACCAGAGTTACAGCCATAACAACTGCTGATTTCAGAAGTAACTGAGTTTGGCATTGTACAAGTCTGACCATTTCGCCCTTTTCCAAAGGTTATGCAGCCGGTAATTTTGTTATCCAGTTCAAATACGGCAGCTTCGTGTATATTTTCAAGTAGTTCTCTCTTAAAAATTGGTATCCAACCATCATCAGTTATGTTTTCCAGATATTCCTTTGTGATAAATTCCTTATATGCTATTTTCCAGGTTATTGAATGTATATAGCTCATCGCCGCTACATCATTCACCGTTGCTGGTCTGATTATTCTCATATGTTCTCCATAGAAAAAATAAATTCCACCCTATTGTATCAAAGTAGTTTGGTTGTATCAACTAACCTTTATTTAAAAAGCAATATTTAAATTTTGTAATTATTACTGTATAATTAATTGTAATAAATTTCCTAATGCAAGGAGTATAGTTATATGGAAAAAGATATAATCAAATTTTTTGAAAAAGACAGATTTGCTCATTTTGTTGGAATTGAACTAACTAAAGTAGGAATGGGCTATGCCGAAACAAGTTTGGATTTGTCAGAAAGACATTTAAACGGATTGGATGTTGTGCAGGGTGGAGCAATATTTACTCTTGCGGATTTTGCCTTTGCTGCGGCTACAAATTCTGAGGGTTCAGCTACTGTTGGAATTAATTGTTATATTACTTATTTTAAAGCACCCAAAGGTAATAGAATAACTGCTGTAGCCAAAGAAACATCCGCAGGAAATAAAATCTGCGGATGCGATGTTGATGTCTTAGACGAGGACGGCACCCTAATAGCAAAATTCAGCGGTACAGGTTACAGAAAAGGCTTAAAAATAGATTTTTCTACAGGCATACTTACAAAAATAAAATAATTATTTAGGTATTATTGTACCGGGTTGAATTTTGGGGTTTAAATAGTCATAGGGGTTTGTGCTTATTATTCTCTGAACCTGATAATCAGAATTGCCATAACGGGATACTTCCACTTGTACCCCGTCAATACTTATTTCACTATAGTTTAGGCTATTTTCCGCATTATCTGACGGGCTGCTTCCCATTACCACGTTGTGGTCATAAATAGTATAAAGAATCATTGAAGCTTCCCTCCCGGCTGTTGCGCAGAATTTTCTTTCCTTTTAATTTCAATAAGCTCATTAAGCTTCTTTATTGCATCAGATAAACCTCCTACCTGATTAATTAAGCCCGTTTGTGTTGCCTCTTCCCCGAACAGTACAGTACCGACATCGTTTGCCAACTCACCTGTTTTAAGCATAAGTTCTCGGAATTTCTCCCTTTTTATACCTGAATGGGAACAAACGAAATTAACTACCCGTTCCTGCATTTTATCAAAGTATTCATAGGTTTGCGGTACACCTATTACCAGTCCGTTCATCCTAATAGGATGTATTGTCATCGTTGCAGAACTGGCAATAAAAGAGTAGTTCGCAGATACAGCCATAGGTACGCCAATACTATGTCCCCCTCCCAGAACCAGTGAAACTGTTGGTTTTGATAAACTTGACACCATCTCCGAAATAGCAAGTCCCGCTTCCACATCCCCTCCCACAGTGTTAAGAACCAAGAGAAGACCTTCTATCTGTTTACTTTCTTCAATGGCAACCAACTGGGGAATAATATGCTCGTATTTGGTAGTTTTATTATGTGGTGGCAATAATATATGTCCTTCTATCTGACCTATAATTGTAAGACAGTGAATATTACTCTCCTCTTTAGGAATTTCAGGTGTTCCCAGCTCTTTTATCTGTTGGAGTTCCGCTGCCTGTTTACTCTGTTCTGCCGGTTGTGTTTCTTGTCCATCATTATTTTGATAGTTTTTATTATTCACGGTTGATACCTCAGTTTTTTTTATATTTTGTCTTTCTTATTATTTATTTATTTTTAGAAAAAATACGTAATTCGGAAGATAAGAATTGCCAACTTTAATCAGTTTTTAATAAGCTGACGAAAATTGGCAATAACATTTAATTACAGAGAATCCTATTTTAGGTCTTATGTATTAATATTGGCTGAATCTGATTATTTTTCAAGGCTTCTACAACTGTAGGAACAATTTTGTCAAAATCAGCAACCAATGATGTACATTTCTTTATGGGATCATCCTGACCAAACGGAACCATGTATACGTTTTTAGTATTTAGCAATATACCAATATTTTTAGCATTTGCACTTAACCCATCGTTAGTTGAAACCGCAATTACAACAGGCCTTGCATTTCTTAAATGTGCCTTGCAGGCCATTGTTACAGAACTATCAGTTACAGCGTTGGCTATTTTGGCAATAGAATTTCCAGTACACGGGGCTATTACCATTATATCTAATAGTGCTTTAGGTCCGAATGGCTCAGCTTCTACAATCGTGCTTATCGGAGTTTTTCCTGTGATTTGTTTTAATTTGGTTTTTAAATCTGCAGCAGTTCCAAAACGAGTATCAAAATCATTAACAGCTTGCGAAATTATTGGAATAACTTCGGCACCCTCATTTATCAAATTTTCTATTTGCGGGACTGTTTTATTAAAGGTACAAAAGGAACCTGTTAATGCAAATCCGACTTTAATTCCTTCCAGTAACATGTTTATACCCCCAACTCTTCAATAATGTTATATGTAGTATCTTTAATAAATCCTGCTGCTGTTACAGGGGCAACTTTTCCCGGAAGTGATAGGGCCCAGATAGCCTTTAGTCCAAGTTCTTTAGCCCTGCTGAAATCAACTCCTCCAGGCTTTGATGCAAGGTCTACTATAAGACATTCGGGATTCAATAGTTTTAAAAGCTCATAATTAAGCACCATGGATGGAACAGTATTAAAGATAACATCTGCATTTTTTACAACATGAGATAAATTACTCAGCATTACAGGACTGTACCCTAAACTCTTTATCCAAGCCAAATCAGCATACTTACGTGCTTCTACATAAACATTGGAACCTATACCATGCAGCATTTTTGCAAGAATTTTGCCTATTCTTCCGTATCCCAAAACCAGCGAATTGCTGTTATGTAAGGTTATTGGCATTTCTTCCATTGCAATTTGAATAGCTCCCTCAGCGGTTGGTATTGCGTTTAAAACGGCCATTTCCTCTCTCTCTAACAAATCGACCGTATAAACATTACACACTTGAGCCAAGTGGGCTATTTTATCACTTATTCTTCCTGCAAGGAAAAGTTGATTTTTATTCATTGCTTTAAATAACTCATTCATATGAATACTCTCATTATGAAAAGGAGCATTTATAAATTCGTTATCATTTGAACAAGGTATGGGTCCGATTATTACATCTGAGTCTACTACAGCCTCGGCTAATGTTTTGCTTTGTTCAAGTTTTATTTCAAAACCTGCCGTTGTAAAACCATATATATTAACGGAATTACCATCTTGTGCAATTAATTCTGCCAACTTTACACTTCTTAAATCTCCCCCTATTATGCTATACCTTTTACTACTCACCATAAGCCCTCCCCCACAACCGAAGAATAAACTAATTATGACGACTAGTATATCTTATGAAACAAACATATACCGAGTGCCTGTACCCAATATACTAATTCTAATATTTAGGCATAACAAAACAGACCGATGGTTGATGACACCATCGGTCTGTTTTTCTTATAAATTCTATATTTTGTTTTTGATATTTCCAACTGCTGAAATACTCATTTTTTCAAAATCAAATACCCTTTTAATCATTTCAATTATACTATCCATATTTACTCTGTCTATCTTCTGTAAAATTTCTTCAGGAGTATTTATTTTACCAAGCATAAGTTCAGATTTTCCTATGCTGTTCATCCTGCTGTTGGTACTTTCCAACCCAAGGATATAATTTCCTTTTAGCTGTTCTTTTGTCTTTGCAAGTTCATCCTTTGTAATGCCATCTTTTATTATGAGATCCAATTCTGTTTTTGTTAAATCAATAACTGTCTGGAGGTGCTCCGGATTCATTCCTGCATATATTACAAAAAGCCCCGACCCCTGATAAGTAGATGGGTATGAATAAATGGAATAAACCAGTCCCCTTTTTTCTCTAATACTCTGAAACAGGCGTGAACTCATTCCGCCTCCCAGTACATTATTTAGAGATAACAGAGAATACAACTTATCATTCCCATGTTCAATACCTTCAAATCCCATACATAAGTGAACCTGTTCTGTATCCTTCTCACGGATAATTTTATTAACCTTGTATTGCGCAGAAGTATATTTATTATTACAAGTTGCTTCAGATTTCCAATTCTGAAAGTATTTGTTAACAAGTTCTATAAGCTGTGATTCATCAAAATTACCTGCAACGGAAATTACCGTATTATAAGGCGTATAAAATTCACTCATATACTTGTTGATCATATCTTTGTCAAACTTGTTGATACACATTTCTGTACCGAGGATTGGGTATCCTAATGGATTTCCGTCCCAAACCATTTCCGAAAAAATATCATGTACCAGTTCCTCCGGAGTATCCTCGTACATACCTATTTCTTCAATTACAACACGCTTTTCTACGTTTATATCGTCACTGTCAAAAGAAGAGTTGAAAAGCATGTCGGACAACACATCTACAGCAATATCAAGATGGGTATCCAGTGTTTTTGTATAATAGCAGGTACATTCTTTACCGGTAAAAGCATTTATCTGTCCGCCGATAGCGTCTATACATTCAGCAATATCCTTTGCCGTCCTTTTAGTAGTGCCTTTGAAAAGCATATGCTCAATAAAATGGGATATACCGTTATTTTCTGAGGTTTCATTTCTGGAACCAGTGCCAACCCATATACCTACTGAAACTGACCTAACATATGGTATTTTCTCGTATACAAGACGCAACCCGTTACTTAATTGTACTTTTTTGAACATCTAGTCCTCCGATGTATAATCTATAAAGCAAAATTTTTCAATACATAATTGGGCGTAAACAATAAGTCTACGCCCAAAAAAATCATACAACTACAGGTTATTTTTCTTCAGTAGTATTATCCTCAGTCATGGCATCTTTTCTTGACAAATTGATTCTTCCCTGCTTGTCTATCTCAGTAACCTTAACAAGAATTTCGTCACCGATATTTACAACATCTTCAACTTTTTCAACTCTCTTTTTATCAAGCTTTGAAATGTGAACCAAGCCGTCTTTGCCCGGTAAAATTTCAACAAAAGCACCGAAAGTCGTAATCCTTACAACTTTACCCATGTATATTTCACCCGGTTCGATATCCTTTGCAATACCCTGGATAATTCTAAGTGCCTTCTGCGCAGATGCGCTATCAGGTGTTAATATATAAACTCTTCCGTCTTCTTCGATATCTATCTTTACACCAGTTTCTGCAATTATTTTGTTTATCATCTTTCCGCCTGGTCCAATGACGTCACGGATTTTTTCTGGATCGATATTGGTAGTAATTATTTTGGGAGCGTATTCCGAAAGCTCTTGTCTTGGTTGGGGTATAGCCTTTAGAATTACGTCATTTATAATCTGCAAACGACCTTTTCTGGTCAATTCAAATGCCTGACGTATAATCTCATAGTTTAGACCGTCAACCTTTATATCCATCTGGATTGCAGTAATACCTTCTGTAGTTCCTGCAACCTTAAAGTCCATATCTCCAAAAAAGTCTTCTATACCCTGGATATCCATGAAGGTAACAAAGTTCTCAGGGTTCTCTTCATCAATAACCAATCCTGCTGAAATACCGGCTACAGGTGCCTTGATAGGAACTCCTGCATCCATGAGTGCCAAAGTGCTTCCGCACACGCTTCCTTGTGAGGTTGAACCGTTTGACATCAATACTTCAGATACAAGCCTGAATGCATACGGGAATTCAACTTCTGACGGAATTACAGGTACAAGTGACCTCTCAGCCAAAGCTCCGTGTCCAATTTCTCTTCTTCCTGGACCTCTTGAAGTTTTTGCTTCACCAACGCTGTAACCCGGGAAGTTGTAGTGGTGCATGTATCTCTTTGTTTCTTCAGTGTCAATACCGTCCATCTTCTGAACATCACCCATTGCACCAAGAGTTATGGTTGTCAGCACCTGAGTCTGTCCTCTTTGGAAAAGTCCGGAACCATGAGTTCTTGGAAGGATTCCAACTTCTGCTGAAAGAGCTCTTATCTCGTCCAGACTTCTGCCGTCAACACGCTTACCTTCCTTTAATATATATTCACGTACTACTTTCTTTTCAAGCTTATATATAGCTTCATTTATTTTACTTTCCATTTCAGGGAATTGTTCAGCCAAAGCTGCTTGAGTTTCTTCTGTCAATTCAGAAACCTTAGAATCTCTGTCCTGCTTGTCCGTTGCCAGAACTGCAATACGCATTTTATCATATGCGAATGCTTTAACAGCTGAAAACAAGTCCGCAGGAACATCTGCTGATTCATAAGTAAATTTAGGTTTACCAATCTCTTTTACTATTCCATTAATAAAGTCGCAAATTTGCTTAATTACTTCATGACCCTTTTTAATGGCATCCAGCATAACATCATCAGGAACTATATCAGCTCCTGCTTCAATCATTGTTATCTTTTCCTTTGTTCCAGCAAGTGTAACATACATCTTGCTTTTTGCACGCTGTTCTTCATTTGGGTTTATAACCACTTCGCCATCTACTAAACCGAGTACAACTCCGCCGATAGGTCCGTTAAACGGAATATCTGATATACTTATTGCAACGGAAGCACCTATCATTGCAGCTATTTCAGGTGAATTATCCTGTTCAACTGACATTACTGTATTTACAACAGCCACATCATTTCTCAAATCCTTTGGAAAAAGAGGTCTGATTGGTCTGTCTATAACTCTTGAAGTCAATATTGCTTTTTCAGAAGGCTTTCCTTCTCTCTTGATAAATCCGCCGGGAATCTTTCCTACTGCATATAACCTTTCTTCGTAATCAACACTAAGCGGGAAAAAATCAATTCCATCTCTTGGTGAAGCCGAAGCGGTTGCAGAAGACATTATTACAGTATCTCCGTATCTGATTAATGCTGACCCATTGGCCAATTGAGCAAGTTTTCCTGTTTCTACTGTTAGTGTTCTGCCTGCAAGTTCCATGCTAAATGTTTTGAACATATAAGTCCTCCTAAGTTCTTTAATAGTTTTACATATGCTATTTTAAAACTATAGACTGTAGCATGTAGATTCTACGTCAAAAAAGTAATTTTGGCGCACAATCTACCTTCTACCGTCTATAGCCATATGTGCTTTATTAGTATTATTTCATATTTCCCATAACTTATTGCCTATTTATTATGCTTAAATATTTCCACAACAAATATGTACTCTGATGCATACAAAAGCAGGCAGGCGGTTAGCCTGCCTGCTCTCATATGATTATTTTCTTAGACCAAGTTTTTCAATAATTGCACGGTATCTTTCGATATCATTCTTTTTTAAATAGTTTAACAAGCTTCTTCTTGCACCAACCATTTTAAGAAGTCCTCTTCCTGAATGGTAATCCTTCTTATGAACCTTTAAGTGGTCATTGAGGTGGTTGATTCTCTCTGTAAGAATAGCAACCTGAACTTCTGGTGAACCAGTATCGCCTTCACGAAGCTGATACTTTGCAATTATTTCCTGCTTTAAATCTTTAACCATTTGTAAATACCTCCAAAATTTTGTTGAATCGCCATAAACCAAGTAATTGGATGGAGTAACCCAAGAACGTAGTTAATGGTTAGAAATTTCATACTTATGTATTTTAGCACAATTAATAATTATTTACAATGATTAATTTATGCGTATTACAACGATGTATGCGTTATATCAGCGTATTTTAACTTGTTCTATTTTTTTAATTATGGTAATATATGTGATACTCTAGTAAAAAAATTAATAAGTATTACCAAGAGGTTTTTATGAAGGTTTTTTTAGAAGTAATAAAACTAAATTTCAAAGTTTCTTTCCAGTATAAATGGACCTTTGCAATGACTCTTTTAGTACAGCCCATATTACTTTTCATAAATGTTGCACTCTTTAAAAGTATATATACTTATAATGATACAGCAAGCATAAAGGGTTATGGCTTTGAGCAGATGGTTTGGTATTATACCGCATATTATGTTGTTCTGAGTTTAGTATGGAATAATATTACAAATGGAATATCAAGAAGCATTATTTCAGGAGATCTGTCCACAGATTTGCTGAGACCTATGTCGGTTTTCCGTTTTATGCTTGCAAGTGCCATTTCTTCCAGACTTGTAGCAATTTTGGCTGATTTTCTTCCAGGCATGATAATCTATAGTCTGATTCTGTTTCCTACATTTTTGACGTTAAAATCCTTTCTTTCCTTTCTTATAATAGCTGTACTAGCGTTTCTTCTTAACTATTTGTTTTCATTTCTACTTGGAATGTCCGCAATGATTATTAAGAACAATATGTCATTAAGTATTATAAGAGAAGTTTTGCAGGCTATTGTAGGCGGAGGAGTTATTCCTTTGGAGTTTATGCCTGTTTGGCTTAATAAAATTTTTGATTTCTTACCATTCAAATACATAATTTACTGGCCAATTCAATTCTTTCTAAACCGGGTAGAGAGTGACAATCTTGGTTCACTGGTCAGGATCGGAAGTATACAGATTTTATGGATTATTGCATTTTATGTGGTAATTAAAATCTTATGGAAGCGCCTCATAAAGCAATTCTGTGCAGCGGGAGGTTAATATGCTGAAATTGGTGAAATTATTCAAACTATTTATCTGGAATTGTAAAATGGATATATCTCGCAGTATGGAGTATAGATTCGATTTTATTATTGGTACTGTAATAGGCTTGGCTTTTTCCAGTGTAGGGCCAATTCTGCAATATTTAATATTTACCCAGACAAAAGGCTTTCCCGGTTGGAACCTGGAACAGATCATTTTATTCCAGGGCATATTGTTGTTTACCTCAGGTATAAAGGGAATGACTTTTGGCAGTTTGCCTTATTTCCTTACCGGAATAGTTAGGAAGGGCGATTTTGACAGACTGCTGCTGAAACCTTATTCTCCTATAGGTATAATCCTGGCAAGCGGGTTCAGTCTTAACAATATAGGTCCTCTTCTCTCGGGTGGATTTATAATGGCTTACTCCATAGTAAAAATGAATATACATATAGGAATTGTTCAGACTGCCATTTTTCTTCTGGCAATAGTTTTCGGTCTGATTCTATTTATGGGATATGAAGTTTTGTACAGCAGCATAGTTATAAAGCTGGTACAAATTGGAAGGCTTGATGAAGTAATGAATAATCTGTTAAGATTTGGGGAATTTCCTGTAAATATTTTTTCCAAGACTCTGCAGACAGCCCTGATTACAGTAATACCATTTGCTGTATGGGTTAACATCCCTGCGAATGCATTATTAAACAGGTTTGATTACACCATCACCATAACTTTTGTTTTCTGTGCTCTGTTCTTCTATGTAAGTCTGAAAATTTGGAACCTATTTCTAAAAAAATATACAAGTGCAGGAGGTTAAGCACATGAGTGAATATATAATAGATGTTGAGGGCCTAAAAAAGGATTTCAAGGTACATAAAAGAGATAAATCAGGTCTTCTGTCTTCCCTCAAGTCATTGTTCAGCAGGGATTACAAGCTTGTCAACGCAGTGGATAATCTGGATTTAAAAATACGTCAAGGCGAAATTAGGGGACTTATAGGTCCAAATGGTGCAGGAAAATCAACTACTATAAAAATTCTTTCCGGTATCTTATATCCCACCGAAGGAAATGTTAATGTCATGGGGTATACTCCGTGGACACAAAGAGAAGAGTACGTAAAAAAGATAGGTGTTGTATTTGGTCAAAAGTCTCAGCTGGTGTGGGATTTGCCTGCAATTGATACTTTCGCTCTCAATAAGCAGATGTACAGTATTCCAGATAAAACGTTTAATAATAATATTAAATATTTTAAAGAATTACTAAATATAGAAGATGTTATTACAAAACCCGTCAGACAACTGTCATTAGGTGAAAGGATGAAATGCGAGTTCGTTTGTGCCCTTTTGCATGAACCCCCTCTTGTATATCTTGACGAGCCTACAATAGGGTTGGACATAATTTCTAAAGAAGCTATAAGATCGTTTATAAAAATGGTCAATAAGGAAAAAGGGACTACTTTTATAGTTACAACTCATGACTTGAGCGATATAGAAGACCTTTGTGAAAATGTCAGTATAATTAACAATGGTACGATAGTTTTTAATAATAGTATTGAAAAATTGAAAACTTATTTTTCAGATAAAAAGATTATTGAGGTTAAGTTTTCCCGTCAGATTGAACAGCCTTTTCTTGAAGGTTTTAAAGTAACCTCTAGTGGACCGTATTTTGCAAATATTGAGATTGAAACCGTAAATACCAATCTGCAGGACGAAATATTCAAAATATTCAAACAGCTTCCTGTTCAAGATATAAATATAAATAATATAAATATTGAAGAAGTTATAAAACATATATACCTTAGCTAACTCATAAAATTAGACACATAAGATATCAAAATTAAATATCTATTTCCTATAAATAAATATTTTTTTAGAAATTATGGATTATATTTACTTATTCTTATATACTTAATATGTTCTATATTTTATCGCAAGGAGATGGTTTATATTAATAACAATTCTGCTCTTTTAAAGAAAATTGCCGATAATGTTGAAAATGTAATTGTAGGAAAAAGAAATGCTATTGAATTAGCAATAATTGCACTTATTAGTAATGGACACGTTCTTTTAGAGGATGTCCCCGGTGTAGGTAAAACGAGCCTTGTTTCAGCTCTGGCCAAATCCATTTCAGCATCTTTCAAAAGAATTCAGTTTACCCCTGACGTTCTTCCTTCTGATATAACCGGTTTTTCAATATTCAATCAAAAGACAGGAGAATTTGAATTTAGACCCGGAACTGCCATGTGCCAGATTCTTCTTGCTGATGAAATTAACAGAACCTCTCCTAAAACCCAGTCCAGCCTTTTGGAGATAATGGAAGAGAACCAAGTCACTGTTGACGGCACTACGTATAAACTTCCAAAACCATTTATGGTTCTTGCAACTCAAAATCCCATTGAATATATTGGTACATACCCTCTGCCTGAGGCACAGATGGACAGGTTCTTTATAAAAATATCTCTTGGATACCCTCAGCAAGGTGAAGAAGTTTACATCTTATCAAGATTTTTGGAAGATAATCCATTGGAAACTCTTGAAGCAGTTGCAACCAGTGACGAAATTCTACAAATTCAAAAAGATGTAAAACTTGTTTACATAGATAAAACCTTGAAAAATTATGTCATTGATATTGTAAGCATGACAAGAAAGAACCAGTATATTGCTCTTGGTGCAAGCCCGAGAGGTTCAATTGCGGTATGTCGTGCAGCACAAGCATGGGCATATTTCAACGGCAGAGATTACGTGATTCCTGAAGACATAAAAAAGATGCTTTTGCCTACCCTTTCACACAGACTTGTTTTAAAGCAGGAAGCCAAACTCAAAAAAATGTCTTCTTCTGATATACTAACTTCAATAATTGACAAGGTATACATACCTATGGTAGATAACTATGAGAAAAAGTAGAATTACCTTTATATTTTTATTTGTGTTATCAATAATTTTTTTATATAATTTCGGTGGTTTTGTATCCTTCTTCTTTTTCAACACCCTTATTGCCTTATTAATCACGTCACTTGTATATACTATATTTGTTTTTGTAAGAATCAAATTTATACAGGAAATAGACAAAAGAGTTATTGTCAAAGGAGAAAACGTAAGGCTTGTTGTAAAGATTTCAAACGAGGACATTTTAGTATACCCTTATGTTTTTGCGACCTTTTTTAGTTCGCATTCATCGTTTAAAGGCATGAATTCTTCTCAAAGCCTGTCAATCAGCCCTAAGTCCGGTAAGGAATTTATCTTTGATATGGAATGTAAATTCAGAGGTGAATATGATGTGGGACTAAGTGAAATCTATATTGAAGATTTTTTAGGTCTGATTAAGCTAAAGTATAAAATACCTGAACCAAAAAAAATAATTGTCTACCCTAAAATTGAGCACCTTGCAAATTTCAGTATACTATCTTCGGGAAGTACCGATTCTCAAAGTGCAGAAAATGGTTTGCAGGACAATATTAATAATATTAGAGATATACGTGAGTACGTTGACGGAGACAGTTTCAGAAAAATACATTGGAAGCTGACTGCCAGAAACGACAAGCTCATGATCAAAAACTATGAGGGTTCTATAGATGCAAATGTCAATATTCTTCTTGACTTGAGAAAAAATGTCTATAGTGACGAGGAAAATATAATTATAGAAGATAAGCTAATTGAAGCTGCTGTTGCCGTACTGTATTTTTATTTATCCAAGGGCGTTTCTGTTAATTATGTATACTTCAATGAGAAACTTGAGGTGTTTAAGGCCTCCAACATGATGGAGTTCGAACAAATCTACAAAACATTATCATGTGTAAATTTCGATCAGCAGGTACCGATGCCCGATATTCTGAGGCTTCATTCCGAATCCTGTTCAAATTCATCGGATATGATTGTTTTTACCAGTATACTGGATATAGATTTGTATAATGAGATGTACAAATCTCAGATGGCAAACCATACTGTCACCCTTATATATGCATCACCGGGCAGTTCCGGAAATGTTAATTCCGGTATCATCGAAGATATAATGGAAAACCTCCCTGAAATCGGTATTAAAGCATATTCCATACATCCAGATGATGATATAAAAATCTTACTTGGAGGTTCTGACTGATGGTACGTGAAAAAAAATACAGCGTATTAGTCAATTTAATATTAGTAATGCTTTTGTCCTTGTCTGTTTGTCAGACCTTATACACGTCTCTTTTTATGACATACAGATGGAATATTAACATATTTCTTTATGTTATACCACTAACCTTTGTCTTTTATCTGGCTCTTAAAAATAACGTTACCTGTATAGTATCAGGTATTGGAATGGTTTTATTAGCAGCTTTTGCTTTTGTTTATATATATACTTCAAATAGCTATAATTCCTACTCTATTTGGCTGATAGATACAATGCAGGGATATATAAGCGAACCAAACTCGCAATATCAAGCCATAACGTTATTTTTTATGACTTTTATTGTTACACTAATTATATATATCTTCGCCATAAAGCTGTATAATATCTACCTAGTCAGTTTTATAACTTTCAGCTTATTCTTTGGTCAAGCGTATGCCAATATTTTTGTAAGTAAACCGGCTTTTGTTCTTTTCCTTTTTTCATTTCTACTTTATTACTTTTTTTACATATTAAAAGGAAGAACTGAAGAAAGATCTTACGATCCGGGAAACAGATTCAAATATCTGCTTTACATAACTCCCGTATGTATCGCTGTATTAATTGTAAGTTTTAACTTTCCAATTGGTAGTAAAAGAATATCCTGGTCTTGGTTGGATCACAAGTTGGATAATGCTATTGAAAGCTTTTCCCAAAAAAACACCTCAACTTTTGATATATTTTCTCTAAGTGCTACAGGTTTTGGAAGCAATGATCTTTTGGGGGGTAATATTAGTCCGGATAAAACTCATGTTATGAATGTAAAATCAGATTATTATAATCTTTACTTGAAAGCATCCTCAAAAGCATATTATAACGGTCACGGATGGTATGACAATGAAAATGATCTGATTTTAAATCCTGTAACCCCTTATGGTAACACTGTACCTTCTTTAAACAATATCAACCAAGATGCCAATCAGCTTGAAGTAGGAACTTTGATGAGCAACCCAAATTCAAAAAATGAATTGTACAAAAGTTCTAAAATAGAAGTAAAGTTTAAAAATATGAAGACTAAATCGCTTTTTATACCTTCAAAAACCTTTCAGATTACTCCTAAAAAACAAATTGGATTATTTACTGATAATTCAGGAATGATTTCTGCCGAAAAAGCCCAAGGCAGTAACTTTGAATATATCATCAATTTTGATTATATGTTTATTAACAGTGAACAATTCAAAAACAATATTAGAATGAGTTACAAAGGGTATTTAATGGATAATCTATACCTTTATGAAAAAAATCAATACAAACTTTTATTTAATATTGACATTGACAACTTATCGGACGAAGACAAAAATGTCATTGCTAACATAGATTTATTTAGTAACATTCAAGATCAATTACTTAACATTTATACAAAATATGTTTCATTGCCAAGTACAGTAACCCAAAGAGTTCGGGATCTGGCTGAGAATATAACTATAAATCAAGGCAATAACTATGACAAGGCAAAGGCTATAGAAACTTATCTGGCTACAAACTATCCTTATACGTTAAAGCCAGGAAAACCTCCGCTAAAAAAGGATTTTGTTGATTTTTTCCTATTTGAGGGCAAGAAAGGCTACTGTACTTATTATGCAACTGCTATGACTGTATTATTAAGATGTATAGGTATACCTGCTCGTTATGTTGAAGGTTATATTTTGCCTCCGGACAACAGAAACGGTGTTTTTAAGGTTACAAACCAGCAGGCTCATGCATGGGTTGAAGCATATTTTGAGGGATTTGGATGGATTCCTTTTGAACCTACCTCTCCTTTCGTTGCCGCAATGTATCAGGATAATCACATAAGGCCTGTTATTGCAAGTAATATGACCGGTCAATATTATGATGAATATCGGAGAATGATGGAAAAATATCAAAGAGAGGGTAAAAATCATGTTATAGATATTTCAAATAAATTACCAACGGGCAACAAAGATAGCGATACAACCCGTGTGGCTCTTATTATAGCCATTTCACTGATTTCTTTAATTCTGTTGGTATTATTGTCCATCGTTTTATTTAACAGGGTTAGATTCTATTATCTGTTAAGCAAAATAAGAAAGCAAAATTCTAATGATGCTGTTTTGATTGGCTACAAATATATTATTAAACTGTTTAAAATACAGAATGTTGCTATTTCAGCAGGAGAAACCCCGTCTCAATTCGGTACAAGGGTTGAAAAGCTAATGGACTTTAAAGGATACAGCTTTAACAAATACGATTTTAATATAATAACCGAATATTATGTTAAAGCTAGATACAGTAGGGACACCCTTCCTGACAAAGCAAAACAAGATGTAATTAGTTTTATTGAAACTGTTTTGAAGCTAACTTCAGAAAAAGTGAGCAGAGTCAAATTTAATTTTTATAAATATTTTATGGGTAAAGTATAATAGTATACAAAAAGGCTGAAATCATTGATTTTCAGCCTTTTATGACCTCTTTACAAATGACAACTTTGTTTCTGAAATAATAACTGCGATAAATATAAGCAGAAAACCCCATGCTAACCTAACCGTTAATTTTTCACCATAAAAAATAATCGAAAACATGATGCCGAATACTGATTCAAGACTCAATATGATTGCAGCAGCAGAAGGATGGGTGTACTTTTGTCCAATGTTCTGGAACAGCAATGCTGCTGCTGTTGCAAAAACTGCAAGATATAAAAGCCCGGTAACATTTTGTATACTTACTTCGGTTGGAAGATGCTCAGTTGTAAGACCAATTATCCATGAAAAAACCCCGGCATATCCAAACTGAATAATGGTGAGTATTATCGGGTCCTTCCCCCTACCCAATTTTGCAACAGCCACAAGGTGTGCTGCATAGATAAACCCTCCAAGTAAAGTAAAAGCGTCTCCAATTCCTACGGTAAAGCTTCCCGTAAGAGAAACCAAGCCTATCCCCGTAAGGCAGATAACTGCTGCTGTATAATTGTAAATGTCAGGTTTTGACTTATTAACAATCCAGAATAAGAACGGTACGATCACACAGTATATTGCAGTCAGGAATGCATTTTTCCCAGGAGTAGTATTTGTTATACCAATGGTTTGAGTACTATACCCCAGAAATAAAAAAATCCCAATTACTCCACCCTTCCATAGAGACTCGAAATTTATATTTCTGAGTCTTCTGTAAAATACCGCACTCAGAAGAATGCATGCTATAGTGAAACGGAACCCCAAAAGAATATGTGGCGGAAACACATCAACAGTATCCTTCATTATAAAAAACGAACTACCCCATATAAAAGCAGCAAAAAAAAGTGCCAGTTTAGGCATAAATGATTTAATATGTAAGTTGCGTATTTTCAATCAATCCTTTCAGACTATATCTTTTTAAATAATTTTTTGTTAAATAGTATTATGTGTATTAAAGATACTATTCTATCATTGTAATAATAAAAATAGAAGACTATTTATAAAGAAATTCTTTTTAGAATCAAATAGTATACAAAAATAGAGCTGCTGCAAATTAGCAACAACCCTATATAGTAATTTGTACAATTACATTTTCATCATAAATAATGATGGGTCAAGCATACCAAATATCATTGCGATGTGGGCTACTACAAGGAATATTCCAACAAAGATTGAATGAAGTTTTAGTTTGCCAACTTCGTTTCTTTTTCTGCCGATTATATTCATATCCAGCAATGCCATTCCCAGCAGAGGAACTATACCCAAGAGATAAAAGCCTACTGCTATCACGTCTCCAAAGCCTCTCCACTCCCCATTTGCGGTTATCGGAATTACTGCATTGAAAAGGAGGTATAAAAATACACCTGTGAAATAAAGGCCTGCAAAAATACTTGTAACCTTATTCAACTTTCTAAGACCACCTGATAAATTTCTTGTAAAGAGTATTGCTAACTCTGTTACAGCTATAGTTTCAGCACATATTACAGGTATTGCCATAAAAAGTATAAGGTTCCATGGCTGGTTAGTTGCCAAAAGTTCCATATAATGAGTCATCATGCTTTCCATTGTTTTACCTCCGTAAAAATTTAATTAACTACTTCACCGATATCATAATAAATTTTTGTGAAGGTTTTATGGAGAACGAAAAATTTTATTAGACAGCTTTTTTATATACTCTTTCAATTCTGCTTCCCAGGCGGCTAAGCAATTCGTTTGTAATGGTTCCTGCCATTGAAGCAACCAATTCCGCAGTTATTTCTTCGGTTCCGTCCCGTCCGATAATTGTGGCTATATCACCCTGCTGAACATTCGGTATATCCGAAATATCTACGGTCATCTGATCCATGCATATATTACCTACTATTGGAGCTTTTTTACCCTTTATCAGCACATATCCCTTTTTACATGACAGGCTTCTTGGGACACCATCTGCATAACCTATGCAAAGCACAGCGATTTTGGTATTTTGTTCAGCTATAAAATTTCTGTTATAGCCCACAGATTCACCTTGCTTTATTTCCTTTGTAAGAACGACTCTGGCTTTGAGAGATAAAACAGGTCTCAAGTCAGCACGAACTTTTGTTGTCTCATTTTCTTTGCTTAGTACTCCGTACAGTGCTATTCCAACTCTTGCATAATCGCAGTCAAGCTCCGGGTAATTAAGTATTCCGTAACTGCTCTGAATGTGTATTTTACTGGGGTTACGGTTATGGCTTTTCAAGTAATCAAGTGTATTGTAGAACTTCCTGATTTGTTCCTCTGTAAATGAGACATTTGTAGGCTCCATACTGTCGGCAGTAGATAAGTGGGTAAATGTCCCGGTGACTATCAGGTTTTTGCAATTATAGGTTTTGTCTAAATTTGATAATGCATCGTTGGTTTCGCCTAGTCTATTCATTCCTGTATCAATTTTTATATGAACCTTTATTTTCAATCCTGTACTATCTAGCATTTCTGCATACTGGTAATCCACTACTGTCTGTGTTAAATCATATTTTACAAGCAGAGGTGCTTCTTCCGGATGAGTATATCCAAGTATTAAAATATCTCCTTTTATCCTATTGTTGCGGAGATCTATTCCTTCAGAAAGAGTCGCAACTGCAAAATCAAATACGCCTGAATTATTTAGAATCCTGGATATTTCCATATCTCCATGGCCGTATGCATTAGATTTTACAACTGCCATAAGCCGGCATTCATCCGGTATAAGCTGTCTGAGCTGATTTACGTTATGTTTAAGCCTATTCAAATCAATTTCTGCCCATGCTCTGCACCTTTCAGATTGAGTCTGTTTACTGGACGGAAATAAACGTTTGCGAAGATATACTGTAATAACGGAAGTAGCAAGTGTTACAACAGTTACGGCAATAAAATGAATTAAACTGTTTCCGATAAGATATATCTCCAAACTGATAATTTTTGCGAAACCTCTCACAAGAATAATGCAAAGTGGATGAAGTATATAAACTAGTAATGAAATATCCCTGAGTAGCTTGCGGCTTTTACCCTCTATACTTAGTAATATTCTAAATAGGAATATCATTGTAGGCACCAGCATAAAATACATGCTGTCATGTCGCTGTAACGAGAAACGGTGCAATATTAAACCTTCTGCTATGAGAGCCACCATAGATAAAGTAAATCCAACCGTATTTTGTCTTATGGAATATTCTTTTTTTGATATTGCAAGCATTGCACCTATAAGTAAAAAAATTGGAGCAAAGAACAAACCGTTTCTAGTATAATCAAAAAATGAGAACAAAACTCCATAAAAGCTTTTCAATACAATTAATTTTTGAGATATGCCGTAGTAGCTGTCGCCAAACAAACCGATCAAATATAAAATAAAGCCTATTACAGTTACCGCTTTCAGATCGAGCCTTGTCAATAGGCTATATACAAGCACAAATCCAATAATACCGGCGAGAATGTACCAAAGGTGATAGAAAGTCCCGTCAAATACAAGGTCTTTTACAAGAGTCGGAATAATAGATTTCCCTTTGAAATATCCGGAATAAATATTTACGGGTAAGTATATTAATATCGCAGCTCCGTATAGAATACCGGTTTTAGTGAGGAATTTCTTTAATATCCTTCGTCCGTTCTCCCTGGATTTAATGCACTCGGGCAGTAAAAAATAGCCTGTACACATAAAAAAGAAAGGCACTGCGACTCTTGTAAGAATCCTTGTCAATATAAAGTCAGCTTCATGACTGACTGACATAAGAGGTGATGTATGAATAGCGATAATCATTATGGCAGCAACAATTCTGAATTTATCTATACCGGCATATTCTTCACTTTTGTTAGTCATTGCACTGCCTCCAGACTGTGACTATAAAACCGTCAATGTTATTTCCCGATACGCTATATGATAAATTCTCAGGTAAGTAAACTGACGTCGTCCTTTTTTTGGCGTTTACATAAAATATTTCCGCTCTCCGTCTATGATTTATAACTTGTAAGTGCATGCCTTCATATGGAAACTGCTTCAGATATTCTACATATTCCTCTAGCGTAAAGTTATTGTCTGAAATAATTTGTGAATGAGGATTTCCAACATAGCGAAAATGCCATGGTTCATGAGATATTCCGGTAATAGCTTCTTTTCCTTTTGGATAACGTTCAATAAAACCGTATTGTGCTGCTTTTTCACGAAATTCCTGACATTTACCTTCATACGGAAATGAAGGACAAATAAAATCAATATCAGCCTCGTTCTTAGCAACATCGATAGCAAGTCCTGTCTGATGCTCACTGTGGTTTGGCAATGCCACATATTTACTGGTAAACTCCTCACCATTTTCATTCATGGAATCATTAAAGATAGCTATCTGCTCACTCAACGGCCTGAAGCCACTAACCGGTACTATCTCAGTTTCTACGCCACAGTCTTGAATCAATTTTCTCAACATAACTGCCGCTGTTTTTTCAAGTAATATGTTAGTATGCTCCGGGCTAACACTTTCAAGATTATAAATTGTTAAGGCTTCTTGTTTATTGATTGGATATTTCCTGTTTACAAGAACAAGATTACCCATATGAATATTTGAATAGGCTAGGTTTAACCTTACCATATTTGAAATCAGATTTGTACTCATTTTTCAATCGCCATCCTTATAAGTCTGTCCACTACCGAAGAAAAGGATAAGCCCGCTCCACGGAGCATATTTGGATAACGACTGTGGGCTGTAAAACCGGGTATGGTATTTACTTCATTAAAAACAATTTCTTTATCTGGAGTCAAAAACATGTCAACCCTTGCAAATCCGTTACAGCACAGAGCATTGTATAAAATCGTTGCAGTATTTTTAATCTTTTCTGAAGTCATTTTGTCAATTCTGGCAGGCATGTGGATTTTAGAGGTCTTTAATGTATATTTTTCATTGTAATCAAAAAAACCGGTCAAGAGTTCAATCTCATCAACTTCACCTATAATCAGATCATCGTTTCCAAGAATGGCACAGCCAACTTCAAACCCTTCTATATTCTCTTCAATAACTATTTTACTGTCATACTCAAAAGCATTTAAAATAGCCTTTTCAAGATCTGGCCTGCTATTAGCACATGTTATCCCAAAAGAAGAGCCCGCCCTTGCCGGTTTTACAAACACAGGATACCTGAGAGTTTCTGCAAGCATTATAATGTCTTTAAGTTGCATGTTTTTATCTGCTGCTACCGACATTGGAACTCTCACTCCTGCCGACTGTGCAATTCGATGAGCAATATCCTTGTCCATGCACATGGCTGAACTTAAGATTCCACAGCCTACAAAAGGTACTCCTGCAAGTTTCAGCATCCCTTGAACAGTACCGTCCTCACCGTTTCTCCCATGAAGTACGGGAAATGCAGCATCAACATAAGTAATACTGTGCGAACCTCCGGCAAATTCATAGAAGCCGTGTATACTACGACTTTGTGAAAAAGCAACAGGATTACATTCTTTTTCTTCGAACCAGGTGTTACTCCTGATTTTATCAACATTTCCAAAGTACCTGAACCATTCGCCTTCTTTAGTAATACCTATTAAAATTGTATTATACAGATCATCGTTGATATGTTCTATTACAGATGAAGCAGAATTAAGTGAGACTTCGTATTCCGGCGAGCAGCCACCGAAAATAATTGCAATATTTTTTCTATCCATTTTTACTCTCCTTGAGTCATTATTAAAATCATTTAAGTTATTACAAATATAATTTTAATAATTTCCACGCTGCTCTTTATTAACTTAGTCTTATTGAATTCTTAAGATTTCCTTATGAATTTATTTAGAATTTTATATTATGTTTTAGGAAGGGTTACTTTAAACTGTGTAAATTCTTCATTACTAGTCGCAGTAATGTCTCCTCCATGGAGGTTAACTATTTCCTTAGCAATGGCAAGACCAAGGCCTGTTCCTCCAGTATGTGACGATCTGGCAGAATCAAGCCTATAAAACTTTTCAAATATGGATTCAAGCTTATCAGCAGGTATCATCTTTCCTCTATTCTTAAATGTGACTATGGTAACATTATCAGACTGTATTGCAGAAATATCTATTTTAGTATTTTCATAACTATATGCAGCCGCATTTTTAAGTATATTATTAAATACTCTCGCCATCTTATCAGAGTCGGCAAATATATGGATATTTTCCTCTGCATCCACAACAGCCTCTTTATTTGCAGGAGCAAGAATAGGATAGAACTCATCAGCCATCTGTTCTAACATTAATGTTAAATTAATTTCTTCCTTTTCAAGAACGATACTCTGTAGATTAAATCGTGTTATCTCGAAAAATTCGTTTATTAGCTGCTCAAGTCGATATGCCTTTTCTAAGGTAATATCAGTATATTTTAACCTTTGCTCCAGCGGCATGTCAGGAGCCTCGTGTAGAAGGCTGAGATAACCTATAACAGAAGTAAGAGGTGTTTTAATATCGTGAGCCAGATATACTACAAGGTCGTTTTTTCTCCGCTCGCTTTCCAGTGCTGCATTCTTTCTTTTTTCAAGAGTGTTTTTAACAGTGTTGAGCTTGTTCTCCATAAAGGAAAGCTCAGAAGGAAGAACTATGGGAGTTTCAGATTCTTCTACAAGAGCATCTATTCCCTCACTTATCTTATTAAAATAACGAGTGTACCTGGACATAGCAATGAAAACAAAAATTATCAATAGAATAACAAATCCAATTATTATAAAAATAGTCTTGTTTTGGGTAAATATTCTGTTATAAATAGTGGCGGCTGAATAATAGCTTACATGAAAAAATTTTTCAGCTATGCGGACAAAACCTTCTGCAAAAGGTGCCTGCAAAGCGTCATCGATAATAAAAACCAGGACAAAACCTCCGATTATTAGCGCAAGCAACGAACCCAGAAGTATTTGCAGCAATATCTTTAATTTTAACTGAGTAAAATCATTTTTCAATTTTATATCCAACTCCCCACACTGTTTTAATGAATTTCGGGTTACCTTCAGGTTCCTTCATCTTTTCACGCAGATGCCTTATATGAACCATTACGGTATTATTGCTGCCAGAGAAATATTTCTCTCCCCACACTTCCTGGAAAAGCTTTTCTGAGCTGATTACCTGCCCCCTGTTTTCACAAAGAATCCAAAGTATGGAAAACTCAGTAGGTGTTAGAACAAGAGGCTGTTCATTGAGAGAACACTCATGTGTGGTTTTATTCATTACAAGGCCAGAGACTTCCAATATATCATTTGATTGCTGTATTCCCTCATTATACCTTGTAAATCTCCTAAGTTGTGCTTTGACTCTTGCAACCATTTCAAGGGGACTGAAAGGTTTTGTTATATAATCATCTGCACCCAATGTTAGTCCGGTGATTTTATCCATTTCTTCAACCTTGGCTGTCAGCATTATAACCGGAAAATTATACTTCTCTCTTATTTTCTGGCATAATTTAAATCCATCCATTACAGGCATCATCACATCAAGTATTGCAAGATCATATTTTATGTCATCGATTGATTTCAACGCCTCAATGGGAGAATAGAATTTGTATATACTATAATTTTCATTTCTCAGATACAACTCAACCAAATCTGCTATCTCTTTTTCATCATCAACCACTAGTATATTTGTACTCATAAATTGTCCTCTTAATTTTCCCATAATATAAAACAGATAAGAAAATTATAGCATTCTATTTCAAAACTTTATTAAGAATTACTTAATTTTTATAACTTTTGGAATGGTAAAGGTAAATTTCGTTCCTTTATCCTGATTGCTCTGCACATAGATTTCCCCACCGTGAGCTGAAACAATAGATTTACATATGGTTAGACCTATACCGGAACCACCTGTAAGTCTGTTCCGGGACTTATCCGCTCTGTAAAACCGCTCAAAAATGTAAGGTAAATCTTCTTCTGGTATGCCCGGACCATCATCCTCAACAGATATTTCGGTAAATCTATTGTTATCCCGTACTGTCAACTCTACTTTACCATTTTGTGGAGTATATTTTAAAGCATTTGAAAGCAAATTGACAAAAACCTGACTTATTTTGTCCTTATCTGCATACACTGAACATTTTGTACCTGTAAACTCTAATTTCAGTCCTTTACTCAAGTACTCAGTTTCAAAATTCTGCACCTGCCTTTTTGCCAACTCGGTAATATCAAATGTATCCATATTCAATGTAAGGTTTTCACTTTCATACTTTGCAAGTCTTTCAAGGTCTCCTACCATTTTACTAATCCTTACAATCTCTTCATGACAGCTTTTAAGTCTTTCAGAATCAGCTGTCCATATACCGTCAATCATTGCCTCCATATGACTCTGAAGTGTTGCAAGTGGAGTTCTCAGCTCATGGGCAACATCCCCTGTAAGCCTTCGCCTTAGAGTTTCCTGTTTTTGCATATTCTCTGCTAAGTCATTTATGGTAACTGTGAGCTGGTTTATTTCTCTGGTATTTGATTTTTCGGTAACCCTGTCAGAATAGAAGCCTCTTGATATGGATTTTGCTGTATTAATTACTCTTGATATTGGGGAAACCAGTCTTTTTGACATGACAGTGCCGAATAAGAGGGATAAAATCAAAGAAAATAGTCCCACCGCCCATAGTAAATTATATAAATCATTAATAAATGCAATGTCGTGTTCATTTAAATAATTGTCCCCATAAGTTCCAATTTCAACAGTACCTACCTTATTCAAATTATAGTTTATAGAATAAGGAACTTCTGCATAACCCGCTGTCCTGCCTCCTGGTAACCTACTTGCATTTTGGGACATATGTTCTATTATTCTTTGGCACATCCCGTTGTTGTGGGCTTTTGCATCCCATATAATATTGCCTTTAATATCTTTTACTTTTAAAATAATTCCATTCTCCATAGAACTTATACCGATGGTCTCAATTACTTTGGTATTCCATTGACCGTTACCCATATATTGTCCTGAGAGGGTTGTAACGATTTCTCGGTTTTTTTGTTCAATATTTTGTTTAACATATTCTTCAAAATGTTTATATATAAATAACGTAGTGAAAATACTTATGAGCATTATACATATTAACGCAATCATTACATAGGAAATTGAAAGCTTGGTTCTTAAACTGGTATTCATGTCCCACACCTCAGTTATTAAAATATAAATCTAGTCTCCCGCAAATCTGTAGCCTATACCATGAACTGTTGCTAGGTACCTTGGACTTTTGGGGTCATCTTCTATTTTTTGCCGCAGGTTTTTTATATGTGTATCCACTGTTCTGTCAAAACCTTCGAAATCATCACCAAGTGCCATATTTATAAGCTCATCACGAGTAAATGTTTTTTTAGGATATCCGGCCATGGTAACCAGAATCCTGTATTCATTAGGAGTGAGATTTATTATCTTGCCAGCTTTTCTGATTTCATGTACAAAGTTATCTATTACAAGATCTCCATTGTCAAAAATTATATTGTTCCTATCTGTGACGGATTCTTTGGCTGATCTTCTAAGCACAGCTGCAACTCTTGCCAGAAGTTGTTTGGGACTAAAAGGTTTTAAAACATAGTCATCAGCTCCAAGGTCTAGGCCTGTTATTACTTCATCATCGGAGACTTTAGCTGTTAACATTATTATAGGAACGGAAGAATTTTCTCTAATTCTTTTACATATTTCTTCCCCTGAAATATCAGGCAGCATCAAGTCAAGTATTATCAAATCAGGATTAAACGCATTGTAACCATTCATAGCTTCTTTACCGTTCAATGCTGTAAAAACCTTGTAACCATCATGTTCTAGATATGATTTTACAACCTCTGATATTTTTATTTCATCATCGACTACCAATATTTTTTTTGCAGAATCTGTCAATCCAACATCCTCCGTTCCTAGTTATTATATATAAAGATACCCCGTTCCACACATATAATCAGTGAAACGAGGTTTACTTTTTTCTTTCGGATTTATTGATAAAACTTATACGAAATTGTTATGTTCCATGGTAACATCATAACCCTGATCTTCTATTGCATCTTTAATCTGTTTTCCTTTTACTACCTCAGGATCAAACTCAACTGTTACCTTTTTAGTAGCGAGGTCAACGTCAACCTTCTCAACTCCGTTTAACGAACCTACTGCATTTTTAATGCTATTTACGCAATGACTGCAAGACATTCCTTCAACAACAATATCAGTTATTTCCTTAGCCATAAATATACCTCCCTTTTTTTAATTCTACAATGATATTATTTTTTAGTTTCAATTCTTTATGTATTCAACTTTTGCAAGTATATACCAATCGCTGATATCGTGCAAGCTGCAAAAGTTGATTTATTCTTAATTTTTACTCTGTTTTCCAATTAGCGGTAAACAGACCCTTATTATTTTCAATATACTCTTTTGTTATAGTTATATTTTCAGCATCTTCTTTTTTATTTTCCCTGTATATTGGAATAGGATTACATCCGCCTCTTTGCTGCTCAATCATATCCATAGAGAACTTGTTACCACAGTTTTGACAAACAATAACATCGCCTTCCTGCTTGTAATATGCTCTTGGTGAACCGTTGCATACCTGACATGTATTAAACGCTGTTCTTATCGTACCATCACTCGCCTTTACTGCAAGAACTTCCATATTGGTCTTACCTACTTTTACAGGATAAAATGTAACTTTACCTGTGATCTGACTCTTTGGTATAACAATATCTGCAACAGCAGCACTATTTTTTGAATCATTTCCTGCAAATTTTAATGTTAAAATTCCTGTCAATACTATTATTATTACTCCAATTATGGCAAAAATCAACTTATATGAATTTTTCAATTTGCTGCCTCCTTCTATTTAGTTGTATTAATTTTAATCTACAGCAAAATACTATCAATAAGATATGTAGATTTTATGAAGGTTACAAATTTGAAATAATTGTTTACAAAATTTGCTAAAGTAATATATATTTATATTTATCGAATAAAAAATGTAGGAGTGTGACAAATGAGATCTGCAAAGTTATCCTTTTTAATATGCCTTTTCAGTGGAATTACTTTATTTATAATAGGTTCTGTTTTGATGGTAAATATCCGCACATCGCCTCCTCATCAACAAAAGCATGATGCAGTCTTGCCTTCCGGCGAATCTAAAAAAACAATAGATTTAACTGAAACATATCAAAACAGCGGTAACCCTATAAATTTTCTTGTTCTGATAAAAGAAGCGTCAGGTCTTCACACAGATACAATCATAATAGGAAATTACGAACCGGTTACTAATCAAATCAGTCTTCTGACAGTACCCAGGGACACAAAGCCTACCGGTAAATCAACCTTAAAAATTAACAACGTATTCTCTACTGGTATGAGTAAGTATGCCGATTTACCTAAAACTCAACAGAAAAATAAAGCTGTCGAATATACAACACAGTTCATAAGTAACCTTACCAATATTCCAATTGATTATTATGTTTACCTCGAAATTGACACAATCAAGGACATCGTGGACATGCTGGATGGTGTATATTTTGACGTACCCGCTGATTTAAGATATCCGGACCCGTCTCAAGACCTTAATATTAACCTAAAAAAAGGATATCAGCTACTTGATGGAGACAAGGCAGAGCAATTGCTGAGATTCAGGAAACCCCCTTACAGTCTTAAAAAAGCATCTGATGACCTTCGTAAGTATTATGACGGTTCAGACCTTAAACGAACAGAAATGCAGATAAGATTTATAAATGAACTAATTAAGCAAAAAGTAACTCTACTGAACCTTCCCAAGCTTGTTCCTGTTATAAATTATGCCTTCAGCAATGTAGTTACAAACATTTCACTCTCGGACACACTAAATCTTGCAAGTGGACTTACAAAAGCCAACAAACAGGAAATGAATACTTTTAAATTATGCGGATTGGACAGGTACATAAATGGAACCTACTATTACATTTACACCCAAAAAGTTGAAAATGTTAAAACAAATGAGCAGTACGATATTCAGGAAATAAATGATAAATACTTTAAAACAAAAACCAACAACTTTTTGCCAGACCCCGATAAAAAATACGATTATCACTCAGTACTTCCCAAAAACCCCTCAAACAGTGAAACTGAGACACGAAGCAACGGTAAAGACAAGCCTTAAAACAAAAGCACAATAACCGATTAAACCGGTTATTATGCTTTTTAAATTTCCTCAAATCATGTTGTTATTTCAAGGTAAAACTGTTCCAGATGGAGCTTACCAAATCTTTATTCGTACTACCATAGTAGAAATTGGTAGCAGTGAAGGTAACCTGTATGGCTTCGTTTCCTTTAGTCAATACATATAATTCCTGACGGTATTGAGTGTCGTTTTCATTTACAATAAATACGTATTTGTACCCAAAGGTGCCTTTTTCATTTATAGCAGTTTTACTTTCCAATTTTAAATTCTTATTGAGCATACTGTTAAAGTACTGGTCAAGGCCAGCAAAAGAATCCGTTGATGATGTTTTTAATTCAGCAGTTGTAATACTTAAATATAGATTCTCATCGCTACTATTATATGTTTTAATATCATCAGTATTACTTTGATTTGTTTTCCAGCCTGAAGGAAGCTTAAAAGAATAATAATCGTCTTCAATTGTACGGGTTTTTGTTGAGGCGGTTATTTTTGAAGGATCCATCAGTTTACCGATTGATTTTAAATCCAGCTGTTCAAATCTGAATGAATTAATCATTCCTTCCACCATCATTCTCTTGTTGGAATCGTTGTATGATTCCTCTGGAAGCTCGTAACACAATACGTATTTATAGTTTTTATCCGCGAAGAAAATATCACACCCATATTTAGGTTTATCTAACTTTGTATATTTATAATATAACTTGTTGCATTTTACTCCTCCAATAACAGCACTCTCCTGCCTCTCAAACTTGAACATTTCAGGATTGTAATCGCATTCATAACTCTTTATTGCTGATGCTGTTATTGAATCCAAAGTCTCTCCCTTTTCAAGTGAATAAATATTCACTGTTAAGTTTTCTCCTAGTAGACCATCAAACTCAACTTCATTATGAACATTTTCATCCTTGTATTCGCTCCAGTAAGGAAGAATCTTCGCTGACCATTTCAGCTGAGTGTCCTGATACTTTCTGTATCCTGCGGTTGTTACATCTGATAAGTCCTCTGTACTTCCGTCTTTATTGAATTTAAATTGGAATGAATCAATCAAATCTTGAAATTTGTCATCAAGATAAGACTTATCATTTTCTAAAACTAGAACTTGAATGAATTCTTTTGTATCAGTCATATAAATTCTCTTTACAAAAGTAATATCACTGTCTTTGTACACTATCTCCGCAAATTCAACCCCGTTTAACTCATATGTTCCGTAATCAATAAGAGTTGATTCTTCGGCTTCTTCACGAAGATATTGCTGTTCATCCTCCAGCGTTGTATCCTTATCTCTGTCTTTAATTGCAATAACAAGTCCGTAGGATTCATCTTGTGACATGAAAGTATTACTGTCTCCATTAAAGCTTCTTGAACTCAAGGTAAGCTCACGTGGAAGCTTCATAGACCAGTTATAGTAGCTGTCCCCCACTTTTGACTTATTGGAATTTTTTATTAATGTTCCAAAGTCCTTGATACTGTTTGGGTTTGCAATTTCTTTGGTGAAAGTAACTTTTCCGCCGCTGTTTGTAAGGTCAGCCCCAAAAACATCAGCTAAAAAAGTGATAGTTGCCATGAACGAAGAATTTTTTATGTACGGAGCGGCATCCATTTTCGTTTTCTTGCCTGCTATAATAGCCTCTTGCTTTTTATCGGTAATTTTGATTTCCACATCATTGTATTTGATAACAGCAGTTTTTTTCTTTAAATCAGGGGTAAATGAAGCACCCAACGCGTCTGCTATAACTTTGACGGAAACAAAAGTTTTTCCTTTCACAACGGCACTGGCTTCTGCTTTTACTGCCTTACCGTTAACAGTATAACTTCCTGTTCCTGCTTTAAAGGAAACTGTTATTACGGTTGATGTATTTTCATCCAGAATATCATCTGCTGCAAATACACTCACCGAACTTAAAATCAAACAAACAATTACACTGAACAGTACCAATAGCTTTTTCATTTTTTAAATCCTCCAATTGCCTCTTTGGGCACATATAAACTACTATTTTAATTCATCCATTACCACATTGAAACTCTGCGCCTTACCGTTCCTTTTTACACCTACTTTGATTTTATTTCCCGGAAGTACGGATTTATATGCTTCATTAAGATCCACAAGTGTATTTACATATACACCGTTTATACTGTAAATAAAATCATCTTTTTTTAATCCATACTTTTCTGCACAAGACCCTTTTTTAATGCCTGTTATTTTTAAACCATTTCTACTGGGTAACCCATAAAGAGCCACATAGTCCTCTTCAAAATCGGCTCCCAATGTAACTCTTTTTACTTTTCCATATTTATAGAAGTGGTTTAAGACATACTGTACAGTATCTATGGGTATAGCATAACTTAATCCTTGTGCATTAACGGTTGTCATTGAGTTAATTCCAATAACTTCTCCCTTTGTAGTAAGAAGCGGCCCACCGCTGTTACCGGGGTTTATGGCAGCATCTGTCTGTATAAGCTTGTATTGATAAAATCCGTCAGCACTTCTGTTAAGACCGCTGATTACACCAACTGAAGCAGAATTCCTGTTTTGAAATGACATAGGTGTTCCAATCGCTATAGCTGTCTTTCCGATTACTATATCCTGCATTTTGCCCAATGTGGCCGCTGTAAGACCAATCTTATCAATTTTTATTACAGCAAGGTCGCTTGGCTTATCGATGTATTTTATTCTAGCTTGGTATCCGGTACCATCAGTTAGCACAACGACAATTCTACTCATATCCTCAACTACATGAGCATTTGTAAGAATGTCTCCACCGGATTTGATTATGATGCCCGTACCAAGCACAACTCCATCGGCAGTGGAATCCCCCGAATCAACATTACCAATAATACCAACAACCGATGGACTTATTGACTTGATTATGTTTGGAATAATATCATCATTTTTTGTGGAAATATTGATAGATTTACTTGTTTTACTTGCATTTAACCCTAATTGATTTGCGAGTGCTTCCGCATCTACATAGACCTTGTTGTTTACTGTTGTTGTTCCTATATCGGTAGAAATACCGTTTATAGACAACTTGAACTGAGCTGCACCTGAAACAAGAAAATTAAAACTTAACAATAACACTACTACTATCAATAGTACTAAATACCTTTTTTTCATATTGTGACCTCTGTTGGGATTAATATTGTAATTCTAACACTATTTAGTAACCCAATTCAAGCAAAATTAATTTATATTAAACTTACATTTAAAATGGCCTTATAAAATTTCTAACTACAAAATATATTATAGAAATAGCGCTCAACGTCCACCAAAATACACGGCTTCTAGGAAATATATTTTTATGCCTGCCAAACACATAGGTTATCAACTCAATATATGCCAGTATAGCCAAAATGATACCCAGCAACGGTATAGGGTTATATTTTATAGAACCCGGTAGATCACCTATTAGTAAATGCTGAACGCTTCTTGTATTGCCGCATCCCGGACAATATATGTTAAGATAAGTATAGCTTGGACACGAAGGTAAAAGTGTCCCCAAATGTATAATCTGATATCTCAGTATATAAGCTATAATAATTAATGCAAAAGGAAAAATGCAAATTGCTGCCTTTTTCCTTTTTATAGTATGTTTCAAAATCTACTCACCTTTCGCTTAGTCTATAATTTGATTAACCGGAATTTGACTTCGTACACTGTTTATCATATTAAGGTCAATATCCGCTATCATTATTCCCTCTTTTTCGTCTGCCCTTGAAATAATACTCCCCCACGGGTCACATACCATTGAATTACCGTACGAGACATAAGCAGCACTTATATTTCTGGCAGAAGAAACAGCTGCATGAAACACTTGATTATCAAGTGCTCTGGCCCTCACAAGCAGCTCCCAATGGGCAGGGCCTGTTGTCATATTAAATGAAGCCGGCGTGATAATAATTTTTGCACCTGTCTCGGTCATTTCGGTGTAAAGCTCTGTAAATCTCATGTCAAAGCAAATAGCAAGGCCTACACGCCCAAATTCCGTTTCTGCAACGGTAATCTCGGAACCTGATGTCAAAACGTCTGATTCCCTAAATATAATACCATCCTTAATATTTACATCAAAAAGATGTACTTTTCTGTGTTTTGCTATTATGTTACCTTTTCTGTCAAACATTACTGAAGAATTGTATATACAGTCATTGGAACTCTCAGGAATAGTCCCCGCCACAATATACATATTATTATACTTTGCCGACTCTGAAATGACTGATAAGGTTTTACTTTTTTCTATATTTTCAGCATATAATGGAAACATCTTTGTGTCATAGGGACAATTAAACATTTCAGGGAGTATTGCTATATCTGCACCTCTTTTACAACATTCTTTAAGCATAGACAATGCTTTTTCCAAGTTATCGTTTTTATTATCTGTAACAACCATTTGGCATAAGCCAAGTTTTAGCTTAGTCTTCATGAAATACCTCCATAAAAAGCTTATATATATTATAAGGGTGGCAAATTACCAGTATTCCTGGTATTCGCCACCCTTTATAGTATTCTGTTTATAAAACTAGTTTTTCAGGCTATGCATTGGAGCCGGAATTCTTCCGCCCCTTTTAATAAACTCATTGCTGCTGAAAGGATTTACCTTCATTACAGGGCCTGAACCTAGTAATCCTCCGAACTCAACCGTGTCTCCCACCTTTTTGCCGGGAGCAGGAATTATTCTGACAGCAGTGGTTTTAGTATTAACCACACCAATCGCAGATTCATCGGCAATTATTGCAGAAATAGTTTCGGCACTGGTATCACCGGGAACAACAATCATATCAAGTCCTACCGAACATACACAAGTCATTGCTTCAAGTTTTTCCAGAGTTAATGCTCCGCAAAGTGCTGCATCAATCATTCCGGCATCTTCACTTACAGGAATAAAAGCACCACTAAGACCTCCAACGTAAGAAGAAGCCATTACTCCTCCCTTTTTAACAGCATCATTCAAAAGAGCAAGAGCCGCAGTGGTTCCGTGAGTTCCGCACTTTTCAAGACCCATTTCTTCAAGAATATATGCAACACTGTCACCGATTGCAGGAGTAGGCGCCAAAGATAAATCAACAATACCAAAAGGAACGTTTAATCTTTTGGAAGCCTCCCGTGCTACCAACTGACCCATTCTGGTAATCTTGAAAGCAGTCTTCTTAATAGTTTCAGATACAGTTCCAAAATCTGCACCCTTAACCTTTTCCAAAGCACATTTTACAACACCGGGTCCGCTGACACCTACATTAATAACACATTCCGGCTCTCCTATACCATGGAAAGCACCTGCCATAAACGGGTTATCCTCAACGGCATTGGCGAACACAACCAGTTTTGCACATGCAAGTGCTCCGCTGTCTGCAGTTAATTCTGCACATTTCTTTATAACCTGGCCCATTTCAGCCACGGCATCCATATTTATACCTGCTTTTGTTGAAGCAACATTTACAGATGAACAAACTAGTTTTGTACGGCTTAACGCTTCAGGAATGGACTGTATAAGCCTCTTGTCACCTACAGTGTAACCCTTATGAACAAGAGATGAAAATCCGCCTATAAAATTTACGCCAACAGTTTGTGCAGCCTTGTCCATTGCTTCAGCAAACTTAACATATTCGTCGCTTTCACAACTTTCAGCCACAAGAGCAATTGGAGTTACGGATATTCTTTTATTAATTATGGGGATACCGAATTCCCTTTCAATATTTTCTCCGGTAACAACAAGCTTTTCAGCATATCTGGTTATCTTGTCGTAAATCTTTTTACATGAAATATCTATATCGGGATGACAACAATCCCTTAATGAAATACCCATAGTAATCGTTCTTATATCAAGATTTTCTTTTTGAATCATATCAATCGTTTCTAGTACTTCGAAAGGACCTAGCATTATTGTTCACCTCATATTCTATGCATTGAATTAAAAATATCTTCGTGCTGGATCTGTATTTTCAAGCCCATTTCAACACCCTTGGATTCCAATTTATAAGAAATATCATGAAATGGTATGTTACAATGGGATATATCTACAAGCATAATCATTGTAAATACATCCTGCAGAATAGTCTGGGATATATCAAGTATATTAATATTACTCTCTGCCAGTATGTTGCTCACACCTGCAATTATTCCAACTTTGTCTTTACCTATAACTGTTATTACTGCTCTCACGCTAATACCTCCCGCATTTGCTTATATATAATGTTTTAAATTAACTTACTAATGTATCAGAGTTGGTTTATATTATATATCTTTAGTTTACAAATATCAATGAAAAACATCGCGAACATACGTTTGATTTGCTATAAAAGATATGGTATACTATTCTTGACGCAGAAATCATCTTGATTTTGGGTAGATTACTTTTATGAGGAAAACCAATATGGACTTGAATGAAAAATTAGGTATATTAGCAGATGCAGCCAAATACGACGTTTCATGCTCCTCCAGCGGGGGGACAAGAAAAAACAAAAACGGTGTTGGAGACAGTCACGCATGTGGAATTTGCCATACATGGGCAGATGACGGGAGATGTGTATCTCTGCTAAAAATATTATTATCAAATGAATGTATATACGACTGTGTGTACTGTATAAACAGGTCTTCAAATGACGTTCCTCGGGCAAGCTTTACTGCTGAGGAAGTAATTGAGCTTACAATGAATTTTTATAGAAGAAACTATATAGAAGGACTTTTCTTAAGCTCTGCTGTATTAAAAAATCCAAGCCATACCATGGAGTTAATGCTTGAAATCGTAAAAAAACTCCGTACTGAACATGGCTTTTTCGGTTATATACATATAAAAGCAATTCCCGGGGCTGATGAAAGGCTTATAAATGAAGCCGGAATGTACGTTGACAGAATGAGCGTGAATATAGAACTGCCATCTGACAAAGGACTTGAAGTACTCGCACCACAAAAGCCTAAAAAAGCTTTACTAAAGCCAATGCACCAGATTAATAATAAAATAATTGAAACAAAGGAAAATAAGAGGTTGTTTAAAAAGGGGGATTCTTTCGTTCCTGCCGGGCAAAGTACACAGCTTATTGTCGGGGCAACACCCGATAAAGATTTAAGTATTTTAAAGCTCTCAGAAGCCTTGTACGGCAATTTTAACCTTAAAAGGGTTTATTACTCGGCATTTGTACCAACCGTAACAGATCCTAGGCTACCGGCTCTTATAAAGCCTCCTCTCCTACGTGAGCACAGATTGTATCAGGCCGACTGGCTTTTAAGGTTTTATGGTTTTGAGGCCGATGAATTACTTAGTAAAACCAATCCCAATTTTAATCCCGAGCTTGATCCTAAAGCTGACTGGGCTTTGAGGAATCTGCACTTGTTTCCGGTAGAGGTAAATACGACAGAATACGAAATGTTGCTGAGAGTGCCGGGAATAGGCGTTAAATCGGCACAAAGAATTATTACTGCCAGAAGGGTTGGCAGATTAACTTTTGACAACTTAAAAAAAATGGGAGTAGTATTGAAACGTGCGGGACATTTTTTAACGTGTCAGGGTAAAACTTATGATAGTTACAGTTCAAAGGAAGCAATTGTAAAAGAATCCTTGATAAGCGCTAACCTGCAGCCTAAAAGCAAAAGGGCTGTTTCAGGACAGATGTCATTATTCTCACTTGTAAATGATAGCGGAACAGATGAAAGCCTGTCAGAGTTTCTTCTAACAGATTCTCCTTCAAATACCGGACAATGGCTAAGCTATTACAACCAACCACAGGACGGGAGGCTTTTGTTAAGTGATATACATTTATGACGGAACATGGGATTGCTTTCTGACAGCAGTTCATCATTATTATTATGATAAACAGGATGTTTCAAATATTGAATCCAGCCTTTGCTATATACCAAATCTCATTGATGAGTATAGAACTATAACTACTGATATTATGAAGGCTAAGGCCGTAGAAGAAGCAATACTGCGCAAGATTTCAGCGGATAGTCTTGATAACCTTCAAAGATGTTTCTTTTCAGAGCTTGAAGGTCGTGAAATGTGGATTTTAAAATATATTCGCCTTGGGTTTAAAATTGGTATGCGCATTGACAGTATGCTTGGTGACAAAACTGTTTTGGATGTATTGGTTCCTGCCAGAAAGGTGGGAATGGAGTGCCATAGAATGCTTGGACTGCTTCGATTCGAACTTTTGGAAGGTGGCATTTATTATGCAAAAATTCAACCTGATCATAATATTATTTCTTTCATATCCCCCCACTTTAAAAACCGTTTTGCAGACCAAAACTGGATAATACATGATACAAAACGTAAAATTGCATCCTTGTACAATACTAAAAAAATGCTTCTTTCCTACATGGATTTGTCCAATATCCCTGAACTTCATTCTGATGAACTGAAATTCCAAGCTTTATGGCAAAATTATTATAAGCATATAGCAATAAAGAATAAAATAAATCCAAAATTGCAAAAGAATTTTATGCCTAAGCGTTATTGGAAAAACCTTACGGAAAAGAAAACGGATTAAAATCCGTACTAACAAAAAGGGGGTTGTCGCAAATTTTCTGTTTTGCAACCGCCCCTTAGATTTTCAAACTATTTAAGCTCATTAACCAATTCTTTAAACACATTTCCACGATGTTCAAAATTCTTAAACATATCAAAGCTTGTGCTTGCTGGTGATAGAATTATGCAGTCACCCGGTTTTGCTTCTGCATATGCTTTTTGAACAACTTCTTCATAACTATCGCAATGAATTATTTTTATTTCGTTTTCCATGTCCCTTTGCTGAATATAATTCTTATATGCTTCCTCAATTCTTGAAGCAGTAGCACCTATTAACAGTAAGCATTTCACCTTCTCAACGATAATTTCACCTATAGAATCATACGGTATTCCCTTATCCTTTCCTCCGGCAATAAGAATTACTTTATTTTTGAACGTTTTTAATGCTGCTATTGTTCTTGAAGGACTACTGTCAATAGAACTATTGTAGAATTTTATCCCATTAAGTTCCCTAACCAGTTCAATTCTATGTTCAACACCATTAAATGTAGTTGCAATCTTTGCAATAGTTTCAGGCTTTACATAATCTATTGTAGCCGCAGTAGCAGCCATGTAATTCTCTATGTTATGAACCCCAGGTATCTTAATTTTGTCACCTTCTACAATATCAGTACTGATATTTCCTTTTTTAACCACTATTTTACCGTCTTCATATACAACTCCTTCATCAAGATTATTTAATCTCGAGAAATAAACATGTTCTCCACGAGCCTCATAATTAAAGCTCTTTGTTATTTCATTGTCATAATTAAGAACCAGTTTATCATTTTTATTTTGGTTAATAAAAATGTTTTTCTTTGCATCAATATACTCTTGCAACGATTTATGAACATCAAGGTGGTTTGGTGTAATGTTAGTAATAACAGCAACTGACGGACAATCTTTTATAGTCATTAGTTGGAAACTACTTAGTTCCAATACTACCTTGTCCGTTTCTGCAACATCATCTATTTTACTTAACAGTGGTGTGCCTATATTCCCTCCAAGCCAGCAATTATAACCCTCCTCTGTTAGTATCTTATAAATTAAGGTGGTTGTAGTAGTTTTTCCATCACTTCCGGTTACTGCAAAAACCTGTGCAGGACATAGTTTTAGAAATACTTCCATTTCTGATGTAAGCTCTGCACCTTTAGCAACAGCCTCTACAAGTTCTGGTAGATCAGGTCTCATACCTGGTGTACGGAAAATTATATCAAACCCTTTCAACTTGGAAAGATAATCAGGCCCAATGCTATATTTAACAGACAGTCCCTTTAATTCATTGAAAGCATCTGTAAGTTTTTCTTCCGGTGATTTATCAAATGCAGTTACATCTACCCCGAAATTTACGAGATATTTAATCAGAGGAATATTACTTATACCTATTCCCATGACTGCAACCTTTTTATTTTTAACTTCTTTTTTGTACTGTTCCAGCTTATTATTCATAATTACCTCCGTTATTCTCCATAATTCACATAGAATAAATTTTGCCTATTGAAAAACTAAAATACATATAGTAAAATACTTATGCAGTTAAGTCTTGCGGATATGGCGGAATTGGCAGACGCGCATGGTTCAGGTCCATGTGAAAGCAATTTCATGCAGGTTCAACTCCTGTTATCCGCACCAAAAGAGTTTGAAAATAAAATTTCAAACTCTTTTTTTATTTCTATAATTACTTTAACTCGGATAATTAAAATTATCTGAATCTTTTATATAGAAAAATGTCTTCAGTGATTTAAAATTGTATTTATTAGCCATTATAAGCTGCTCCGTACTTCCGACAAAAAGTATTCCTTGATGATTTAATGCCATATTAAATTTTTTGTATATTTCAGTTTTTGCTTCCTCTGTAAAGTAAATCAACACATTTCTGCAAACTATTAAATCAATGTTTGTAGGGTACGGCTCTCTCAATAGATTGTGCTGTCTGAACTCAACACAATTCTTGACTTCATCCTTAATTTTGTAACTTTCACCTAAAATTGTAAAATACTTGTTTTTAAACTCCTGTGGTAAATTCTCGACACTTTTGGCATTATATATACCAGCTTTTGCCTTTTCCAAAGCTCCCATGTCTATATCTGTTGCAAGTATCTTTATAGAGCTAAGAGGCATAATCTTATTGAGTACCATAACAAGCGTATATGGTTCATCTCCTGTAGAGCATGCGGCACTCCATATTGTCAGCTTCTTTTTTTTATTCAGTAAAAGAGGGAAAATTTCTTTCTCCAAAACAGACCACTGGTCAGGATTTCTGTAAAACTCAGAGACATTAATTGTAAGGTAATTAATAAATTCCTTGAACAATTCCTTATTATCTTTTAATGCCTGCACATAGTCCTTGTATGTATCATAATTATTCTTTCTTATAAGAGCATCGATTCTTCTTTTCATTTGCTTTTCTTTGTAAAGAGTGAGATTTATCTTTGTCATTTTGAAAATTTCTTCTTTAAAGCCCTCGTAATCCATTGTGAACCTCCTCATTGGTAGATTATTACGTGATTTTATACAATATTATATTCAGAATGAGGTACGATGATGTTTTTACGCTTAAATAAAGGATGTACCAATGTACATCCTTTATTATAATTATTTAAAATGAAAAATATAATCAAAAATTATCCTTTAACGCTCTCACCAATTGTGTTTGTCATATCTTCAACATGTTCTTTTGGAAGTTCTTCCACTTCAGCAGCTGAAATGCTTTCTTCCTTTTTAGCTCCTACAGGATCAATTGGGTTAACTTCTTTTATGCTAAGACTAATTTTCTTTGTTTCAGCATCAAATTCAATTATTTTGGCTTCAACCTGTTGACCAACTGTCAAAGCATCGCCGGGTTTACCCAAACGAACTGATGAAATCTGGGAGATATGAACCAATCCGTCAATTCCTTCCTCCAGTTCAACAAATGCACCAAATGGTACAAGTCTTACAACTTTACCTGTTACAACGTTACCTACCTGATATTTTTCTACAGCCTTTGCCCATGGGTTATCTGCTTGTTTCTTGTAACCAAGTGATATACGTTTCTTTTCCTTATCGAAATCAAGCACGGAAACAATTATCTCATCTCCAACTTTAACAACTTCAGACGGATGCTTTATCTTGCTCCATGAAAGTTCACTAAGGTGAACAAGTCCGTCTACCCCGCCGATATCAACAAAAGCACCGAAGTCCATAAGGCTCTTTACCTGTCCCTTGTATGTCTTTCCTATTTCGATATTATTCCATATAACACTGGATGCAGCTTCTTTATTCTTTTCAATTAAAGTTCTTGCTGAACCAACAACTTTTCTTTTTTGCTTATTTACTTCTATAATTTCAACCTGTAAAACCTGTTTTACAAATTCAGATAGATCCTTAATGAATCTGTCACTGATTTGTGAAGCAGGTATAAATACTCTTACACCACTTGCATTACCAATTACACCGCCATTAACCTTCTCAGTTACTTTAACCTTTACAGGCTGTTTATTCTCAAAAGCACTTTCAATTACGTCCCATCCCTTAACGGCATCAACTCTCTTCTTGCTCAGAAGAACGTTACCTTCACCGTCATTAACCCTTACTACAAAAACGTCAATCTCGTCCCCAACTTTAAGTGATTTTTCAGGATTAAAGTCCGGATCATCTGAAAACTCCTGCATTGGAATGATTCCGTCTGATTTATACCCCATGTCAATAAATACTTCATTGTGGTTGTATCCAATAATTTTACCTTTTGTAATCTGACCCGTAGTCAAAGTTACGAGTGAGCTTTCAAAAGCATCAGCAAAGCTCATTTCCAAATCCTGTCTATTTAATTCACTCATTTTATGAATAACCTCCTTGATTACCCAGTCAGGTGTTGACGCCCCTGCAGTAATACCAATTTTTTTAATTTTTTTTATATCAACCGGTGGAATATCATCGGCTGTTTGTACTTTAAATGTTTTATCACAATTTGCCTTGCAAATTTGATAAAGTTTATTGGTATTGGAACTGTTATTTCCGCCAATAACCAACACCATGTCAACCATTTTTGAAATTTTTTCTGCTTCAGTCTGTCTTTTGTCTGTCGCATTACATATTGTATCAAATTTTAAAACATTTTCAAACCTTTTATTTAATCTAAGTATAATTTTTTCCCATTTCTCACGAATAAATGTAGTTTGTGCAACAATACATATCTTTTTTTTGATGTCTGGCAGATCATCAACATTATCCTCATCTTCAATGATAAAGGCACTATTATCGCACCATCCATTTATTCCTATTATCTCAGGATGGGTCCTGTCGCCCGCTATAATTATCTGGTAATCTTCCCTATACTTCTTATTGACCAAACCGTGTATTTTTTCTACATAAGGACACGAAGCGTCTACTACCTCAAGTCCACGGATTTTCAATGTTTCAATTACCTGCGGCCCTACACCATGAGCTCGTATGACTATCTTTGCAGGCGCTTCCGCCTCTTCCGGATCGTTTAATGTGATAACTCCGTAATTTGTAAGTTTTTGTACTACCTGATCATTGTGAATTATAGGTCCAAGTGTATATATTTTTTGTTCTGATTTTGTCGCCAAATCAGTTACTATTTTAACCGCATTATTTACTCCGAAGCAAAATCCTGCTGTATTTGCGATAACCAATTCCATTGTATCGACCTCACAATTTATATGTTTGCATAATTTTTATAGAAGTAGAGTATCCTCTCGGCTACTTCCTCTATTGTCATGGCAGTAGAATCTATTTCAACAGCATCCGGTACTTTTTTGAGGGGTGCAAAAGCTCTTGACATGTCGTTGTTGTCTCTATTGCGCATATCCTCTCTGACATCATCCAAATTAACCTGCTGACCTTTCAAAACCAGTTCTTCATATCTCCGTTTAGCTCTCTCATCAATATCTGCAGTTAAAAATATCTTTAGATTTGCCTCTGGCAGTACATACGATCCTATATCCCTGCCGTCCATAACAACATCATTCTCACCTGCAATCTTCCTTTGAAGTTCAACCATTTTTAGTCTTACTTCTTTTATAGCTGCCACATTTGCAGCACCTGCTGATACTTCTCCCGTTCTTATATCCTCTGAAACATCACGACCATCCAAGAAAATCTTCTGGGTATTGTCATCATGTGTAATGGCTATACTTATATTATCAATTATCCTGATTATATCTTCCCTTGATTTGGTATCAACACCACTTTGTATCGCCTTCAACGCTACTGCCCTATACATTGCTCCAGTATCAAGGTATATAAAACCGAGCTCGGCTGAAACCTTTTTGGCAATTGTACTTTTTCCGGCTCCTGCCGGACCATCTATTGCTATGCTCTTTGGCATTCTTATCATTCCGTTTCTTATATTTGTATTTATGTTACGTCTGCTACTATTTAACTAAATCGGGCCGTAATACCTGAGCCCCATGGAGATATACATGATTAATTTCCACATTACTCTTTTCAGTATTAATATGGATCAGCACTCGTATACATTTTTCCAAACTACCCGGAACATTGATTTCATTTGTACACATCAATGGGATGTCATTCCAGTTTATTTGTCTTGCAGCAACTGCCGGAAACGTTGCATTCAAATCCTGTGTAACTGTGAATAATGCACTTATAATATCTGCATAATTTAAAGAATTTCTATCAATAATTTCTACAAGAAGCTCTTTCGTTCCTTCCAAAATTGACTCTTTATTATTTTCAGATACTGTTATTGCCCCTCTTATCGCTCTTACTGCCATTAGTCTCTCCTTCATGGTTTTGGTATTTTTGATCTATACAACTCTATGTCCAAGTCCTATTGAAACCTCATTTAAATTCAAGAGACCTATACCAAAAAATACGGCAACACTTACATGATCCTTATACCTTGCTATTCCGATTTTTCCGCCGACATTCAGACCTATTGCCTTAGGCATTATCTGCGATATAGCCTCTCTAGTTGCGCCTGCTACGGCACCCTGTTCTGCATGGCTTTCACTAATTACTCCTTCACGTTTTGACGATACAACAGCTCTTTCCACAATCTTCATTACTGATGAAATGAACTCACCACCGTAGTCAACAGCAGCAGTGCTTATTCCTGACTGCGCAAATTCCTGTTGAAGCTTCTTCTCAGTTGTCCTGTCATTGGTCAGTGCTATTCTTATTGCTGCGCTTGCTATTTCTTTGCTTCCAAATTCTTCATTAGCCATATTAACCTCCACTATTCCAATAGTGCGACTTTAAATATTTTTAAGATATTTTCACTCATATTTAACTAAAAGAACGCCATTTATAACATTTATTACCGTATTAGGAGTTTTAAGTCAACAAAAACCTATACAGTTAAATTATATAGGTTTTTCTATTATAAAACAATAATTAAGTTAATTTTGTCAAAGCCAGAAACCAATTAATTAAACTGGATTCTAACCAAATTCTTAATGTTATGATCAATATTTGCAATTGCATTAATGCTCTTGCTGTTTATATTTGATGAAGCGTTTTGCACCTTAATCATATGACTTGTGGGACTTTCGCTGCCATCAATCTCTATGACATCCCCATCATTAACATTAATTGATATTTCTGTTTTATCAAATATCCCAGCCTCTTCACCATTGACCAGTATCTTAACCTGTGGATCAGGTTCTTCGCTTATCAAAGCTAAAGTGACCTTTCCACTGCCATATAGGTATTCATCACTCCCTAGAGGTATTCCCAAAGACTTATCCATAATGTTCAGACGTGCCCGGACTGACGGCACTGACAGAATAATCTGAACAGATATAAGTACTATAAAAAATATGATACATGTTCTAAACAGAATCTTTTCTAATGACGCTGTTTTATCTGTTTCATTGACTTTGTCGTTGTTCCTCTTTAAGTTAATCTTCATATATCAAGCCTCAAATTTGTTTATTTACTTTTAATATGTACAAATCTTCGGCCAATTACACATAATTTCCCAAAACCATCTTTAGCAATTTAAACCTGCAAGGTATCCTGTTGAAAAAGCTATTGTCAAATTAAAGCCGCCTGTGTATGCATCAACGTCAATTACCTCACCTGCCATGAATAAACCACTAATCCTTTTTGATTCCATTGTTGAGGGGTTTATTTCACTTGTTTTTATACCACCGGCTGTAACTATGGCTTCCTTTATGGGTCTTGCCCCTATGATAGTCATTTTAAGGCTTTTTAGCAATGTGACAAGCCTTTTTCGTTCATCCTTTGTAATTTGATGTACAGGTTTCTCAGGGTTGATTTCTGATAGCCTTATTATTACAGGGATGAATTTTTGAGGAAGTAAGTCATCCAACGAATTTTTATATTGCTTTCTTGAATATTTGTCAAAATCCCTCTGGACTCTCTCATCCAGTTTTTCCCACGTCAAAGCAGGTTTTAAATCTAGAAACAGATGGACATTTTTAAAATCGTAAGAGAGTAAATGTCTGCTTGCACTTAGGATTACAGGTCCTGACACTCCAAAATGAGTAAAAATCATTTCACCAAAGTCGTTATATATCTCTTTTCCGTTCTCATTTTTAAATGAAACCGACACATTTTTTAGGGAAAGTCCTTGTAAATCATGAACCCATTCTTCTCTTGTAATAAGCGGTACAAGGGATGGTTTCAGTGGAGTTACAGTGTGACCCAGTTTTCTCACCATTTCATAACCGTCCCCCGTTGAGCCTGTTCCCGGGTAAGACATTCCACCAACCGCAAGTATAACGGATTCAGCCTCAACAGTGCTTCCATCAGAAAGGCGAACTCCGGTCACTTTATTGTCCTGGGCAAGTATTTCAGTAACTGCCGCTTCTGTAGTTATTTTAACACCGTTTGATTTAAGGAAATTCATTAGTGTATTCAGTACATCTCTGGAAGAATCTGATTCAGGAAAAACCCTTCCACCTCGTTCTACTTTGGTACGAAGTCCCTTTTGATTGAAAAAATCAATTAAATCCTGATTTGAAAACGTATAAAAAGCCGAGTATAGGAAGTTTCCATTCCCCGGCGTGTTCTCAATCAAACCTTCAACATCAGTATCATTAGTAATATTACATCTGCCTTTACCTGATATTAAAAGCTTTTTGCCAAGCCTGCTGTTTTTCTCCAATAAAATAACATCCCGTCCTCTACCGGCTGCAATTCCTGCAGCCATTATACCAGCCGGGCCGCCTCCAATTACTATTACTTTACCCATAAGTGTCCTTTCAACATAAATTACAGTTTTTCATCATGATATTCGTCTTTTTCATATACCTCATATTCATCCCATATCTTTTCAAGCTTTTCAAAGGTATTGTAGACATCATTTTTCCTTCTCATACCTACTGCTACTATTAGTGCATTTATAAGGCTCAAAGGGGCAACGAGTGAGTCTACAAACGATGCCATATCACTTCTGGCCAACAAGTACTGGTTGGCAGCCTGCGCCACCGGGGAATCTGCACTGTCAGTAATTGCTATTGTATTGACACCTTGGTCTTTTGCAAACTGTAATGCTTTTATTGTTCTTTTTGAGTAACGCGGATAACTGATTCCTATAACAACATCGCCAGGCTGTGCTTTTATGATTTGTTCAAACATCTCGCTGACGCTCGTAGTGTGAACAAGTCGTATGTTATCAAATATCAAATTGAAGTAAAAACCAAGGAAACTTGCAAGAGGAGCAGAACTTCTTACACCAAGAATAAATATCCTTTTTGCTCTGAGTATGGTTTCAACTATTTCATTAAAGCTACCTATGTCTATTTGTTCTAGAGTTAATTTTATCTTATCCATATCGGATTGCAGCACACTTTTTAGTATATTATCTTCATTGAGCCTGTTCGATGACACCTCAATTCGCTGTACTGAAGTAAGCTTGCTTTTTATAAGCTCCTGAAGAACCTTTTGGAGCTTAGGATACCCGTCAAATCCCAGCTCAATTGCAAATCTTACTACAGTTGATTCACTTACACCGACTATCTCTCCAAGCTTGGCTGCAGTGACAAATGCAGCTTTGTCATAGTGTTTTGTTATATAGTTAGCTATAAGCTTTTGACCCTTACTGAAATCATTATATTTCTGTTGTATTAAACTCAATAAATCATTATTTTTAAGGCTGTTCTTCATATTCTCCTCCAAATGAACTACTAAACAATATAACTTATATATTACCGTTTTGCAGGAAAAAAATCAAGCAATTGCATTTTTTTAAGTACATACAATTCGGGAAATAACTTTTTTAATATTATTTCAAAACCGACTAATAATAATTGATATACATATTCATCTGGAGGTTAAACACAAAAATATGATACAAATTGATGATGCAGGCAGTGGCAGTTTTGTTGGTGGTACATGTATCGGTTTTTACAGACCTGAAACAAATGAATACTATTTTGATGTTATTCCCGTAGAACTTTATAATACAGATAACTTTAAAAAAAAATTGTATCTGGATGATGTTGTAGAAATAGCCAAGAAAGCCTTTATAGCTCTACGTGTATCAAAGTCTGAATCCATTGAAATATGCAGAGGTTATATGTTTGAAAGATTAAAGGGCTGGTTGACAGAAGAAGGCTTTTGTTGGTATGTAACACAAATTACGGGCCGGATACAGGAAGTTGTTGAAAGAAACTTTGAACTATATGCAGTTAATCTTGGACTTCCTAAGGATTATATAAAGTTTACAAGATTTCCCTTTCACTTTCATAAGCTTCTTAGATGGGTGCTTTCTGATTATGGAAATAGGATAAATCTGTGCAAGGTTGGATGGAAAAGCTGGCAAAAAATCAAAGATATTACCCCCAAATTGAGTTATGCACAAATTCAGCAGTCTAATTTTGTGTGTCTTAAATGCGGGAAACATATAAAAAAAGGCTCCGATGTTGCTATACTTGAATTCTACAGCAATAAACAAAACTATGTTTATCTCCACAGAGGGTGTGAAAATTGAAGTAAAGTAAATAACCTCCACAGTATTACAGTGGAGGTGTCGTATTTGTGAAAAATTAAAAACGGGATTACATGTTTTAAATCTTTGTTCTGAATCTATCAAGCATACCGTACAGTCCCCATCTGTTCTGATTTTGGTTTATCTTTGAGATATTGCCTATTCTGTACTGCGTGCCGTCTCTTTTACTCATTTCATTGACTACGGCTGATATTGCCGCTACTACTTCCGGTTTTATTCCATCTTCTGCAGGTGCAGTAGTCTTATTTCTATCCTCAATGCGCTTTTTAAAGAATTTCTCGGCAACCTGTGGAAGCATTGCGTATGAAAGTACATCCTCATCCTGCTCTATATATTCCTTAACAGCTTCTCTAATCTTTTCCAGTTCAGGTTGAATGAGATCCGCAGGTCTACAGGTAATTGGCTTTTCATCGCCAAGAATCTTAGCTTTTATTTCATCACTTATAGGTGCAGGTGTTTTACCGTATTCACCCTTTACAACACCTTTTGATTCTTTTGGTACCATCTTGTATCTCTCACCGGTCAAAACATTAAGTACGGCCTGTGTGCCAACTATCTGACTTGATGGTGTAACAAGTGGAGGAAAACCGAAATCAGCTCTTACTCTTGGAACCTCCTTAAGAACCTCTTCATATTTATCCAGAGCGTTTGACTGCTTTAACTGTGAAACGAGGTTTGAAAGCATTCCGCCTGGTACCTGATAAATAAGTGTATTTACGTCAACACCCATTACCTTGACATCCAATAGCCCGCTTTTTATATATTTTTCTTTAAGCGGTCTGAAATAGTCTGCAATTTCGCTGAGTTTTTCCAAATCCAGTCCAGTATCAAATTCAGTTCCCTTTAAAGCTGCTACCAACGGTTCTGTAGGTGGCTGTGACGTTCCCATTGACATAGGCGAAATTGCACAGTCAACAACATCTACGCCTGCTTCTATAGCCTTCAGATAGGTCATTGAAGCTACACCGCTTGTATAGTGGGTGTGAAGCTGTATTGGTATCTTTACACTTTCTTTTAGTGCCTTTATTAGTTCATAAGCTTGGTATGGTACTAAAAGTCCTGCCATGTCCTTGATACAGATAGAATCTGCTCCCATGCTCTCCAACTGTTTAGCGTCTTTTACAAAAAGTTCAAGATTGTGAACCGGGCTTATTGTGTAGCAGATACAGCCCTGAGCATGGCCGCCTTCCTTTTTACACGCCTTAATTGCCGTCTCAATGTTTCTGGCATCATTCAGCGCATCAAATATTCTCATTATGTCCATACCATTCGCAATTGCTTTTTGGACAAAGTATTCAACTATATCATCTGAATAATGTTTATATCCTAAAAGGTTCTGACCTCTAAGAAGCATTTGTAGCGGTGTCTTTTTAGCAACATCTTTTATTTTTCTAAGTCTCATCCAGGGGTCTTCATTTAGAAATCTCATACAGGAGTCAAAGGTAGCTCCACCCCAAGCTTCCAGTGAATGGTAACCTACGTTGTCAAGCTGCTCTATAATAGGAAGCATTTCTTCGGTTCTCATTCTGGTTGCTATAAGTGACTGGTGAGCGTCTCTTAATACTGTTTCTGTAATTCTTACGCCTGCCATTATTCCATCTCCTTTGCGGTAAAGTCAGCCTTTTAGGCTATAGACACCATTAATTCTCCAGCAGTAACAGACTTTCCGGCTTCAACTCTTAAAGCAGTTACTTTACCGTCAGCAGGTGCAACAATCTCATTTTCCATTTTCATAGCTTCGAGAATCAAAAGCACCTGTCCTTTTTTAACCTCATCACCGAGATTAACCTTTACCTTTAAAACAGTTCCCGGCATTGGAGCAGCAACATCGCCTGCTTTACCTGCCTGCGGTGGCGCGGATTTTGCAGCCGCAGGCTGTGCAGGTTTGGAGGCTCTTGGCATTGGAGTAGTAGCCGCAACAGGCCTTCCTCCTCCAACTTCTTCAACCTCTACTTCATAAGGAGTTCCGTTAACCTTAATTATATATTTATTCATTACACTCATCCTCCAGATATTTTGTTTCGTATACTATAGCGGAATGTTGCCATGCTTCTTAGAAGGCCTGTTTTCCCTCTTTGTATCCAACATTTCCAGTGCTGATATAATTTTTACCCTTGTTTCAGAAGGCTCTATAACATCATCAATATAACCTCTTGATGCTGCTACATAGGGATTTGAAAATTTATCTCTATATTCTGTAATCTTTTCTTTTCTGGTTTCTGCCGGATTTTCAGAAGCAGTAATATCCTTTTTAAATATGATGTTTGCTGCTCCGTCAGGTCCCATAACAGCTATTTCAGCTGATGGCCATGCCAAAACCATATCTGCTCCGATTGTCTTGCTGTTCATAGCAATGTAAGCTCCGCCATATGCCTTTCTGAGAATAACATTTATTTTTGGAACTGTTGCTTCTGAGAATGCATACAAGAGTTTTGCACCATGACGTATTATACCATTATGCTCCTGTGCTACACCTGGCAGGAATGCAGGTACATCTGTCAATGAAACTACAGGGATGTTGAAAGCATCGCAGAAACGTATAAAACGTGCTGCCTTATCAGCTGCATTCATATCAAGTGAGCCAGCCATTACTTTAGGTTGATTTGCAACTATACCAACACTTTTGCCATTCATTCTTGCAAATCCGATTATTATATTCTGAGCGAAATAACTTTGAATTTCAAAGAAATCGCCATCATCCACTACTTCAGCTATTACGTCAAACATATCGTAAGGCTTATTCGATTCTTCTGGGATAATACTATTGAGGCTTTCGGCCAATCTGTCGGCAGCGTCAGTCACTCCGTAGTACATGGTGTCAGATACATTATTATCAGGAATAAAGCTTAACAGTCTCTTTATATCTTCAATACATTCTTCTTCTGAAGAAGATTTGAAATGTGCTACACCGCTTACAGCAGTATGAACGTCCGCACCTCCAAGTTCTTCAACTGATACATCTTCACCTGTAACAGACTTGATTACCTGAGGACCTGTAATAAACATCTGGCTAGTTTTTTCCACCATAAATATAAAGTCGGTTATAGCCGGTGAATATACCGCACCGCCTGCACATGGTCCCATTATTACTGATATCTGAGGAATAACACCTGATGCAAGAGTATTTCTGTAGAAAATATCTCCGTATCCTGAAAGTGCATCCAGACCTTCCTCAATACGAGCTCCACCCGAATCATTAATAGCTATAAAAGGTGCTCCCATTTTTAGTGCCATATCCATAACTTTTGTAATCTTCTTTGCGTGCATTTCTCCTAATGAGCCGCCTATAACAGTAAAGTCCTGTGACGCAACAAAAATTTTTCTGCCGTTAACTGTTCCGTAACCGGTAACAACCCCGTCACCAGGAAGTTTCTTCTTCTGCATATTGAAGTCAAAGCATCTGGATTCTATGAATGCATCTACTTCAACAAAACTGTTCTCATCAAATAACAAATCGATCCTCTCTCTTGCAGACAGCTTCCCATCTGCGTGTCTTTTTGCTATTTTTTCTTCTCCGCCGCCTTGAGCTATAGTCTTCTTCATGTTTTTAAGATTCTGTATCTTTTCAATTTGTGACATGCAATCACCTCTTTAAATATATACTGATAAATTATTTCATAAATTCAACGTATTAATTCCCAACTTATAATTTATCTGGCAGTTTTATAACTGTTATTAGTTATTATCACCTAGTAATAATTATATTATATTATATTAGGAAAAAGGTGTCAATACAGCATGTACTCCCTATAACTTTATTTGAAACAACATGCAAATTTATATATAATGAAGTAGTTATAGTAATTATGTAAACAAGTTTATCTTATATTAATTTAATTTTTTTTGCTATTCCCCCTAAAAAACAAAATGTACCTGCGAATATTATAATAAGGAGTGAATATATAAGTTGACCATTCTAAATTTATTTAGCAAATATCGACAAAAAGCAAAGCCTATTGAAATAACTATAGCTAAAATCAAGAATGGGGATACTCATTTAAAAGATGGCTTAATTAATGATTACAAGCCTTTCATTTTAAAGGTAATATCCACTGTCACAGGTAAATTTGTTGACATTAAAAACAGCGATGAGCTTAGTATTGGTCTCATGGCTTTTAATGAGGCTATTGATTCTTATAATGCTGATAAAAATGTAGGGTTTCTAAGATTTGCAGAAACAGTTATAAAACGAAGAATAGTGGACTATATGAGAAAGGATTACAAAAATAGTAAAGTTTATCCTTTCACTTATTTTCAAACTAATGATGATAACGAGGATATAGATATTATTGAAAATAAATACATGGCAGTTGAAGCCGGCACTTTTTTTGATAATGTTGAATTAAAAGAAGAAATTGCACTATTCAGAGCAAAACTCAAGGATTTCGGCATTAGCCTGATTGATTTGGTTGGAAATGCACCCAAACATACAGATTCTAAAAAACTAGCTATAAGCATCGCTCGGGTTCTGTCGGAAAATAAAACGTTATCTGATGCCCTCATAACAAAGAAAACCATACCGATGTGTCAACTGATGAAAATAGTGCAAGTTAACCGTAAGACTGTTGAACGAAACAGAAAATTTATAATAGCAGTTTATTTGATATTAAATAGCAGGCTGGAAGTATTGCAGGAATATGTGAGAAATATAGAGAAAGGAGAAGATAGCCATGGGAAATAATACCGGGATGATACTAGAATTCAAGGGTAATAAAGCTATTGTAATAACAAATACATGTGATTTTATAACATTAACCAGAATGCCTGAAATGTTTGTAGGACAGCAGGTAGATTTAAATACGTCAGTAATCTCAAAAAAGTCTAGTCCGTTGAAATATTGTGCTATTGCAGGGATGTTTGTTTTAATTCTTTGTTCAGTTTTAATTTACCAGTTGCTAAAACCATCTGCTGTTTTTGCATATGTTGACGTTGATATAAACCCAAGCCTAGAATTATCAATAGATAAAAACTCCAATGTTATTGCGGTTAAAGCATTAAATAACGATGCGGCAGCCCTTGTTAAAAATAGAAGACTTACGAACAAGTCCTTGACCAGTGCCTTAAAAATTATACTAGAAGAATCACAAAATAAAGGGTATATACGTCCTGACGCAAAAAATTCAATTTTGATTTCAGCTTCAATTAAGCCGGGTAAATCGGACAGTTCTGCTGTATCCAACGAAAAAGCACTGGATGGTATTGTTTCAGAGCTTCAAAAAACGGATTTCAGCGCAGGGTCAGTATATATTAAGTCGGAAGTAATAAAGGTTGACCCGAGCAAAAGGTCTGAGGCAATAAAAAATAATATTTCCATGGGACGATACAAGCTGTTGGAAGAAATTTCAGGGTCTGGAGACGTTATCAATATAGAACAGGGCAAAAGTGAAAGTATTTCCAATATGATTAGTTCATATGAAGCCAAAAAGCAGAATAAAACCACTTCAGATAAAAAGAAAGACGTAAAACAAAATAAGAATCCCAAAAGCTCAAAGGGTTCTTCAGTAAAACTGGACAAAGCAAAAGATCAGGTTAAGGTCTTACCTTCAGACAGTGCAGATAAACCTTCAAATAATAGTGATAGTAGCGAAAATACTACTAAAGAAAGCCCTGATAAAAAGGAAACTTTTGATCAGGGCTCAAAACCTATTCCTATAAAGGACGATAAAAATGTTTCAAATGCTACTAATTATAACAATGGTAATAGTAATAATGATAATGAGAAGCAGCAAAAAAACAATCCCTCAAGTGAGAAAAAAGAAGAAAATAGGAATAGTAATCACAACGAAAAAGGAAAAAACCAAAAATGAGACTGTCTGCAATTTGTGTACATAGATTTCATAATGTTTCTTTACAAAGACAAACTGGCTGAGTTATGAGATTAGCCAGTTTGTTTATTTTTCATATTAGAAGTATCCGTTTTTTACACTGAACACCTGTAGTTTGGTACTTTTTGAAACTACTTTCTGCTTTTGTTGACTGAAATGCTATCAGCCGCCATTTGTAGAACCATTGGAAGCTGACCCCGATGATGCTGAACTACTCGCCCCTGCACTGCTCGATACGGAGTTGCTTAGTCCAGAATCTAGACTGTAGGTGGTCGTTATCGTTACTGTAGTTGTTATCTGTGGTGTAGTAGTTAGATTAAGGCTTGGTGTTGTAGTAACATTACTGGTAAAATTCTTCATCAAATTGCTGTTAAATGAATTCATTGCAGACATCATATTATTGATGTAATCAAAAACTGGACGCATTCCCATTAACGCTACCTTGTAATTGGTTCCGCTTCCCATATTTATTCCTCCTTGTATAATCATGAAGCAGTGTGTTCAAATAGCATATATCTTGTATACAAGACACAGTGATTATTATATATCATCATACTAATTATAAAATATTCCGAATCAGTATGATTTGTTACATATCTCAGAAGAAAATATGACATAATAAGTTACCGTAAAACTTAAGGAAATTAAAGTTTTTTGCCACAACCAAAATATAAGTTAGTCTCTGATGTTTTTTATTATTCTAATTTCTCTAAACAAACAAAAATAGGAGGACAGTTTATCTGATTAACAAATTCAGTTTGCATTACACTGAATTTCTTGCAATCTATTGTCTTAATATAATTGATAACTTCGTTCTTTTCATCAAACCCGCTATCCCCACCATAGTACACAACTATGCTGATTATACCGTGAGGAACTACCATCTCCATGGCACTTTTTACGGCTTCGATGGTAGTTCCTCCCCTAGTACCTATGTTATGGTCTCCTCCCGGAAGGTATCCAAGGTTGAACATAGCCGCTTTAATAGGCTTATTTACATACTTCATCATATTTTGATGTCCATCATGTATAAGATTAACTCTGCTCAAAAGATTTTCGGCTTCCAATCTGTTTCTTGTAGTATTAAGTGCCGATTCCTGAATATCAAAAGAATAAACCTGCCCTCCTTGACCAACAAGTCTTGCGAGAAATGCTGTATCGTGCCCGTTTCCGGCAGTAGCATCAACAACCGTATCGCCATTACAGACCACACGTGAAACTATTTCGTGAGATTGATATAATGAATTTTTTAAAATGCACATTAAAAACTCTCCTTTTATTTAATAACGGTTTTTATGTAACGGTTTTTATGCTATAATTTAAACACCTATTCTAAAATTTGTTTAAGGAGATTTAATTATGGATCAATATAATGAATCAGATATTGCATTGCAAGAAAATCCCCAACCTACAGTAACTAACACAGCAATATTAAACAATAATACCTATCAACAGCCAAATGCCGAATACCAGTATCAGCAACAACAGCCGCCTCAGCCCGGTATATATAATTCCATTATCAACAGTTTATCTGGGTGGATGAAATTTCTGGGCATTTATACAACTGTTATGGGCGCAATATCCTGTATAGGTATCATAACAGCTGCAATTGGTATACCTCTTATATTTGCAGGTATTTCCCTTACAAAAGGATCAACGGCTATCAAGGAATATGCTGATTTTAACAGTCCTCATATTCTATATAATGTATTTAATTACCTTAAGAAGTATTTTAAAATCCAAGGTATACTGGCAATCGTTGCCCTTGCACTTACCGTTTTATATATTGTTATAATATTAGTTATTCTAGCTCTTGGTGCTTACAGTTATATGTACAATTATTAATATAGCATTTTTATTTCCTTGTCAGAAAGATGTCTCCACTTTCCCTGTGGAAGGTTACCCAAAGCTATAGGTCCCATCTGAATTCTTTTTAGTGTAAGAACCTTGTGACCTATGGCTTCGCACATCTTTCTCACTTGTCTGTTTTTCCCCTCGTGTATGGTAATTCGAACAAGTGTATTAATTCCTTGTTTCTCTAAGACCAAAAATTTTGCCGGAGAAGTTTGATAATCTTCTATTTTTAAACCGGACTCAAAGCTTTTAATTTCACTCTTTTCAGGAAAACCCGAAATGACAGCTTCATAAACCTTATTTATCTCGTGCTTTGGATGTGTCAAGCGGTAAGTGAAATCACCGTCATTTGTGAGAAGGATAAGCCCTGATGTATCATAATCAAGTCGTCCAACTGGATAAAGCCTTTTTCCAACATCCTTAACAAGGTCTAAAACCGTAGGTCTTCCAAACTGATCTTTACTGGTAGAAACATAACCAACAGGCTTGTTAAGCAATATATAGACCTTTTCTTCCTCTATATTAACAGGCTTTCCGTCTACAGTTATATAATCATCGTTTGTTACAGTGAACCCCATGTTCTCCACGACAATGTTATTTACCGCTACCCTGCCTTGTTTAATCATTTCTTCGGCTGTTCTCCTTGATGCAACTCCGGCATGTGCTAAATATTTCTGTAATCTGATTCCCACCATTTAAAATATCCCTTATATAAATTTTAATATACCCTTTATTCTATATTCCATTTTAATTTGAGTCAACATTAATACAACCTACAGCCAACTTAAAACCGCGTTAAGTAAAACAACAACTTACATCAAACAGCACATTGCCATTTGCGAGTTGTTGTTTTGCTCTAACGATGAAACTTATATTATTTTTCTTCTTTGCACTTTTCGCCATCTTCTTTTTTTTGTTTGGAGTTCTCGCCTTTTGGTTTAGACATTTTTTCGTTTATCATATCACTTGCTTTCTGAACCAATTCCGGAACCATATCAAGAATTTTGTCAACAGAAGAATTTACGTTTACAGGAAGGAGCTTAACCTGATTTTGTCCACATACCATAAACGCCACAGGATTTATTGAAACACCTGCTCCACTACCGCCGGCAAAAGGGAATTTCCCTTTATCTTGCTCTTCCTGTGAATTATTAGAAGACGAATCTTCTCCATAGTCTCCTCCACCTGCTGCAAATCCAAAACTAACCTTAGATATAGGTATAATTACAGTCCCATCAGGTGCTTGAACTGCATCTCCAACTATTGTATTAACATCAACCATTTCCTTGATACTTTGCATTGCTGTAGTCATTAGACCTTCTATTGGATGACTTGACACCAGCTCCACCGCCCTTTCTATTTTTTAAGTACAGTATGGCAATTACTTTAGCTACAGTAATAATATTTACAATTTTTAGGCTAAATATGCAGTCCAAGTTTACTTTAATATATTTTCCATTAAAATCGGCCTCAACTTTAATTTCTTTATTTTTAACCCTATATTGCGTAAAGATAAGATTTTCTATCATTCCTATCGCGCTCCATAAAAAGCCGTATAAAATAGCTGTATTGAAGGCATCTCCGGTTCCTTCCTTAACATGAAGCTTAAAGTCTTTTATTATCAAGGATCTTCTGAAAAGTCTTCTCAATAACTGCAAGCTTCTCCTTAATTCTTTCAAATCCCTCTTCCCGTTTACGGTTTTTCTCTTAGCCTTTTTGTTCTTTTTGGGAATAGGATATATCATTAGGTTTTTAATTACATTATTTCTAAACGAATATATGGTAACAAAAACTGAACAGTCCTTGTTTTGCAGTTTTGCTGTAAAACCAAGCGTCAATCTAAAATTCAATATTATTGTAACAAGAATGCAAATTAATATGATAACAATAAAAAAAATAACCAAGGGAATCACCTCTTGGTTATTTTTGACATGTTTTATAATTTTAAATCATTTATTATCCTGATCTTGTACTTCTTCAACAAGTTCCTGAAGACTAAGTTCGCTTAAATCGTCAATATCCAACAATGGCAAATCCCTAAGAGATTTAAACCCAAAGCATCTTAAAAATTCATCAGTGGTTTCGTACAATCGTGGTCTACCCGGTACATCCAGTTTTCCTGCTTCTTTAACCAGATTTCTTTCCATGAGTCTTGTTACTGCACTATCAGAATTAACGCCCCTGATTTGCTCAATCTTTGCCTTTGTAATAGGCTGATTATACGCAATAATCGAAAGCACCTCATATGCAGCTTGGGAAAGAGCCTGCTTCTGCCTTACTTGATATAATTTCGATACATAATCAAAGTATTCTGGTTTAGAACACATCTGATATTTCTCATTAATTTCCCTTATAATAATACCTCTGTTTGACCCGTTGTACGAATCCATCATATTTTTAATTATACTTCTTGCAGTTTTTTTATCTAACTCCAGTATTTCACATATTTTATCCAGTGGTAATGGATCACCGTAAGAAAAAATAAGGCTTTCAATTACGCATTCTATGGTATTGATTTCCATTTTAGACCTCCATTTTACAACCAGTTCTAGAATTCACTTATGTTTTCATCTATATCATCATATAATTCATAGTCTTCTTTTTCGTTCTCTGTATTGCCGATTACATGAATATCCGAAAATTGTTGATTCTGAACAATCTTGACCTTCTTCATCTTAGCCAGTTCTAAAATCGCCATAAAGCCTGTAACAATCTCTGTTTTAGACTTGGTTTTAAAGGAAAAAAGCTCTGAAAACTTAAAGGAAACCTTGTGAATCAGCTGCTTTACTACCTCTCTCATTTTGCTACGAAGCGAAACTTTTTCGTGTTCGATTAACTTTGTAATGTTTTTTGCACCCAAATTTATTTTTTTCTTGTTTCTTTCCAATATCGTAATATACTGCTGCCGCAAAACCTGCGGATCTATTTCTATGATTTCCTCTCTTACTGGTAAATCAAGAGCTTCGGGAAGTCTGAACGAAACCTGTTCCCATTTCTTTTCCATTTCTCTTAATTCTTGAGTGAATTCCTTGTATCTTCTGTATTCAACTAAACGTCTGACCAGTTCTTCTCTTGGGTCTTTTTCCTCTTCCTTTTCTTCCTTTTTACTTGGAAGAAGAGTTCTTGATTTTATATGCAGCAATGTTGCAGCCATTATCAAAAATTCGCTTGCAACTTCTAGATCAAGTTGCTGCATGGCATATAGATAATCAAGATATTGGTCTGTAATAGAACTTATAGGTATATCGTAAATATCAACCTTATTTTTTTCAAATAAATGAAATAACAAGTCGAATGGACCTTCAAAATTGTCAAGTTTTAAAGTACAGGCGTTTGTAAGGGAGCTTTCCATCAACTACCACCTTAATTATTTATGTAATATCGTTTTATCAACCTTTTAATCTTATCATAAATGGGGGAATAATTACAATATTACTGCGATGGTAGACATATCATCAAAGTTCTAGTAAAATTTATACAGCGACATCAAAGAGATGCTAATAAAGTCAGCCTTTCAGGCATGGAGGAAATATGCTTTTTTCACGCGAATATATAATATATAAGTTAATGATTCTACCCGGAATTCTCTTGGGTTTTGTACTGCATGAATTTGCACATGCGATTACCGCCAACAAGCTTGGTGACCCTACCCCTAGGGTTCAAGGAAGAATTACTCTTGACCCCAGAGCCCATATAGATATTATAGGTTTTATAATGATTTTATTAGTGGGATTTGGTTGGGCAAAACCTGTTATGACCAATCCACGACATTACAAAAAGCCCAGAAGGGATGATATTCTCGTTTCCCTAGCCGGGCCTTTCATGAATTTGCTGGTAGCAATCGGTTTTTTACTAATTTTAAAACTGGTTGCAGTAACCGGGTTTCTTTCAAATAATCCGGCAGTATTTGATAATGTAGTGGATATTCTTAGATATTCAGCACGAATAAATGTTGTGCTGTTTGTGCTGAACCTCCTTCCAATACCGTTTTTTGACGGATATCATGTTATTGCAAACATTTTTAATACTTGGAAGTATCGTTTCTTCACCATACTAGAACAATATAGCATGATTATTTTCATACTTTTGATATTCAGCAGAGTTTTTGATAAGATAGTTGGAATTCCTGCATCCTATATTTTTATTTCGCTGTATAAGGCTATTATTTTTTAAAAGAGGGAGAGCTTTTATGCTCTCCCAAGACTGAACCACCTTACAATGAGTTTTGAAAAAATCCTGCCGTAAGATATTTTATCAATTTTTTCACTGGCAATGAGGTCAAACCTTCCTGCTTCTTTTCCATCTATTTTATAAATAACTTCTCCTACCTTTTGATTTATTGCAACAGGAGCAGAAAGTCCCGGCACAAGTGCTACTTCCTTTTCTACTTTACCCTTTTGACCTTTTGTAACCATTATACTGGTATCAGTACCATATACCGCACTAACACTCAGTTTGTTTCCCTTTTTTACCGGTATATTGCCTACAATATTTCCTCTTTTATCAAGATTTATTACCTCATAGTTTGCAAAGCCATAATCTAATAGTTTCCTTGACTCAGCAAATCTTGTATTAGAATCGGGTTCCCCAAGCACAACGGAAACCAGCCTTAAATTATTTCTACATGTTGTAGCTGATAAATTAAAGCCAGCTTTGCTTGTAAAACCTGTTTTAAGTCCGTCACAATTTGCGTAGAATTTTACCAGTTTATTTGTATTATACAGGTCAAATGTACCATTTCTAAAAGTGTCATGCCATTTTCCGGTAAACTGTAAAACTTTGGGATGTTTCATAATCAGTTCCCTTGACATTAATGCTACATCGTGTGCAGAACTGTAACCGTCATCATTTAGCCCCGTACAATCCATAAATTTCGTATCCTTCATTCCCAACTCTTGAGCCTTATTATTCATATCAGTTACAAAGGTTTCCTCGCTTCCGCTGACCTTTTCCGCCAAAGCTACCGCAACATCATTAGAAGAGTGTATTGCAAGTGCATTCATCATTTCCTTAACGGTAAACTCCTCACCAGGCTCCATATAAGCTTGAGAACCGCCCATACCTGCCGAATATTCCGATACGCTTACTTTATCGTCAAATGTAAATCTGCCTGAATCAATAGCCTCCATTACCAGAAGCATTGTCATAACCTTGGTTACACTTGCAATCGCAAGTTTCTCATGGCTGTTCTTTTCAGAAAGAACTTTTCCGGAAGCAGCATCCATAAGCACAGCAGATTTTGCCTTTAAATCCAGAACATTTGTCTTGGTTTCCAATTTCGATACTGTCGCAATGTCATATTTTGCCGATGCCTCTACTGCAGCTTCGTTTGTATCTGCTAATACTGCAGCCGGTAACATAGTTGTAACTATAGCTATAATCAAAGAAAAAGCTAAAACAGAGTTTCTTTTCACTTATGTCCCTCCAGTTAACTATTCGTTATTTAAAATACTATTCGTCCTAGTTAATTGTTATGCGGGACAATATTAGGATATTCTAGTAAAAAATTATTTTTTTATGTTTCCTTCACTGTCTATATACGCCAGAATTAGAGGTTTTCTTTCATGAGGCACTTCACTTATTACAACCGCTTCGTTTAAAAGGGAAACAGCCTGCAAGAGCGTCTCTTCCCTGTTTGTATACAATACTGCAACACTCTCTCCAACTTCTACCCTGTCGCCGGTTTTTTTATTAAACATAATTCCTGCGCTGTAGTCGATTTTACTATCCTTTGTCTCCCTTCCGGCTCCGAGCACCAGAGAAGCCATACCAATTTTATCGGTTTTCATAGAATGTATATAGCCCGGCTTTTCACATATAAAGCTCATCTTATAAGCAGGCTGAGGGAACAAAGTATAGTCATCTATAAGAGTTTTATTGCCTCCCTGGTTCTCAATCAGTTCAGCGAATTTGGACAATGCCTTTCCGCTTTCAACTGAATCAACAACTTTTTTTCTGCACTCTTCAAGCTTGCCTATCCCGCTGAGTTCAAGCATTCTGGCAGCAAGCTCAAATGAAACATCTTTCAAATCCTCCGGCCCCTTGTTTTTTAGTGTATCAATGGCCTCAATTATTTCAAGTGAATTCCCTACTGCATAACCCAGGGGTATATCCATATCAGTAACTATTGCAACTGTTTCCCTTCCTGTATTCCGGCCTATCTTTACCATAGCCTGTGCAAGTTCTACAGAATCCTCAAAGGTTTTCATAAATGCTCCGCTTCCGGTTTTTACATCCAGAACAATTCTGTCGGCACCCGAAGCAAGCTTCTTACTCATAATACTGCTTGCAATAAGTGATATATTATTTACGGTTGCAGTAACATCTCTCAAAGCATATATTTTTTTATCGGCAGGAGCCAGATTACCGGTTTGTCCGGCAATCGAAATGCCTTTGCTTTTAACATTATTTATAAATTGTTCTGTTGATAGGCTTGTATTAAATCCGGGTATTGATTCAAGCTTATCTATTGTTCCCCCTGTATGTCCAAGTCCTCTGCCTGACATTTTTGCAACAGGTATTCCGCAGGCAGCTACAATAGGTGCAAGGATAAGCGTGGTCTTGTCTCCTACACCTCCTGTGCTATGTTTATCAACCTTTATGCCGGATATTGAAGAAAGATTTATTCTATCCCCAGAATCCGCCATTACGTTTGTCAAATCCGCCGTTTCCCTTTCATTCATACCCTTAAGAAAAATAGCCATTAAAAGTGCAGCCGCCTGATAATCAGGAACATTATTATTACAATATTCAGTTATAAAAAAATTTATTTCATCCAAGCTGAGTTCAAAACCATCTCGCTTTTTCTCAATTATTTCGTACATTCTCATGATATAACCTCCATTTAGACTTACTTTGTTTCAATTAATCGTATATGTAGCATTTTATCATAAAAAAAGGACATCTCACTAAAAATGAGTGTCCCTTTGTACAACAAAAATTATGCTCTGGGATGAGTTTTTTTGTAAACATCTTTAATTTTGTTTTTAGCAATTTGTGCATATATCTGAGTTGATGAAATATCGGAATGACCAAGCATTTCCTGTATTGACCTGAGATCCGCACCATTTTCAAGCAGATGTGCTGCAAAAGAATGTCTTAATGTATGTGGTGTTATGTCTTTATTTATCTTGGCTTGATTTTTGTAATGTTTAATTATCTTCCAGAACCCTTGTCTGGTAAGACGTTTACCATTTACGTTTACAAAAAGTGCTGTTTCCTGACTGTCCTGAATCAAAAAGTTTCGGGATTTTCCAAGATACTCATGTACTGCAGCCATTGATATTGATCCGATGGGAATTGTTCTTTCGCGCGTGCCTTTATTGCACCTTATAAACCCTAGTTCAAAATTAATATCATCTAAGTTTAGTGATATAAGTTCTGAAACGCGAATACCTGTTGCGTATAATAATTCTAGCATAGCCTTGTCACGGATTCCTTTAAGATCAAGGCATTTAGGCTGATCAAGCAGTAACTCAACCTCTTGGGTTGATAAAATCTGTGGAAGCTTTTTTTCTACTTTAGGTGATTCCAACTCGGAGGTAGGGTCATTGTCTATTACTTTATCCTTATAGAGGAATTGATAAAAGGACCTTATAGATGCAAGGTTCCTTGATATGGTAGATGTAGCTCTACCCTTTTTCTGTAAATGTAACAAATAGGCAATTACAGTTGTCTTATTAGTATTTGCGATGTTGGTTACGTTAATTTCTTTTAAGTATGTTATGTATTGTTCTATGTCCCTTTTATAGGACTGAAGCGTATTGAGCGATAATCGCTTATCTCTCTCTAGAAAATTGATAAACTTTTCAACATTAGCTTCCATCAAACAACGACTCCTTTATTATCTATTTATCCATTTTATGTAAATGGATAATTATACGAAACCATTTTATAATATGTAATGGTTTTCTAATAATATTCTAATACAAATTATGTAATTTTGAAAGGATTATTTAGGATTTTTATCAATTTTTAACAAATTTTCTATCTATAATTATACAAATGTTAATAATCTCAACGTAAATGGAGCCAAAAATGCTTCCAAAATTGTCATAACCAGTATAAATAAGGAAAAGAAAATAGCAACAAAACAGTAGGGCATAAATTTATTTTTTAACGTGTCTTCATTTTTAACAGGTTTCTTAAACCAATTTTTTATTATTCCTTTTGTTAGTCTTATACCATTTACACCAAGGGCAATAATAAAAGGTATTGTCAGGATTTCTTTGGGGAGAAAGCAGAAAACCGAAACCAATATTCCCTTATCTCCCAGAACTCCCATTACAATTCCCGAACTAAATCCGGTAGTGAACCCCCTCATTCCCATGGCCAGGTAATAAACGGGTAATCCTATCACTGTTACGCCAAGCAGCCAAAACAGTATTATAATCCTCATGCTGTCCAGTATAGAAATCTTTAGCAAAGATATTCCATTTACATTATCACTGTTTAACAACTTTAAAAAGTCATTGAAAAATGTAGTCATTTCAGTTTTTTGGTGGTAGTCCAACTCATTAACTGATAGTGCGCCTGCCACAATTCCGATTATATAAAAAATAAATAGACTCAGGTACGTGTATTTATTATTTCTTATGTGTTCTTTTACAACACTGGCTGTTTTGTGAATCACAATCTTATCCCCCGGCGTCAAATTGTTTTAACCCTTGTTACTTATTAAATATATATGCCGGATAAACATAAGATATTACTATAATTAAATAACTTTTTGCATTACTTTTCTCGTATAAGTTTCTCTGCCATCATAACCCCTATAATAGTCTTTGCGTCTGTTATTTCGTGGTTGAGAATCATGTCAACCAGCTTTGAAACATGTATTTTCTCTACATCCAGGAATTCGTCCTCGTCAGTACATGAATCTCCCTGTGTAAGCTCAGTGGCTGCATACATATGAATAACCTCGTTACAAAAGCCCGGTGTTGTATGTATGCTTATCAAATGCTCTATCTTTCCCGCACGAAGGCCAGTCTCCTCCATTAACTCCCTTTCTGCGCATAGTTTAGGGTCTTCACCGGCTGAATCAAGTTTACCGGCAGGCAGCTCAAGGGTTGTCATATCAAGAGGTTTTCTAAATTGCTTAACCATGTACAACTCACCTTTTTCATTTATGGGAACAACAACCGAAGCACCCGGATGTAATACTATATCTCTTGTAGCTTCCTTTCCGTTTGGAAGACTAACGGTTAAATTTTGTACTTTAATTATGTTGCCTTTATAAACATCCTCTGTTTTGAGTGTTTTTTCATTATAATCCATGTTTCAATTCCTCCTAGGCATTTTTCTTAATTTCATCAGTTGCAAGTTTATCACACCGATTATTATATTCATTATCTGCATGACCCTTAACCTTTATCCACTTTATTTCATGAATCCCTGCAAGGTTGACTAATTCCTTCCATATCTCAACGTTTTTTACTTCTTCATTTTTATTCCGCTTCCATCCATTTCTTATCCATTTATCAAGCCACCCCTGCAAAAAGGCATTTACAAGGTATGCACTATCACTGTATAAATTTACTTTGCATGGTTCTTTTAATCTCTTCAGAGCTTCATATGCCGCAGTAAGCTCCATTTTATTGTTTGTGGTGCTCTTTTCAAATCCGGAAATTTCAATTTTATTGTCACCATACATCAGCACTGCTCCCCACCCTCCTGGACCCGGGTTCCCGGAACAGGCACCATCTGTGTATATTTCTACCTGCTTCATTCCGCCTCCTGATATCAGTAAATTCTTTATCCGTAGATTTTACCAAGCTCTCTTGCTTTTTTTGTGCACTCGTTCATAGCTTCCATTATTGAGTTTCTAAACCCATGTTTTTCCAATGCGGCAACCGCTTCAATTGTAGTACCTGCCGGTGAACAAACTTGATCTTTCAATTCCCCAGGATGCTTACCTGTCTCTGCTACCATTTTTGCACTTCCCGACACCGCCTGTGAAGCAAGCCTGTACGCAGTCTGCCTTGGTATACCTGACAATACAGCCGCATCCGCCATTGCCTCTATCAGCATAAAGATATAGGCCGGACTACTCCCGGTAAGCGCTACTACCTCGTTCATAAGTTTTTCTTCCATACATTCTACTTTACCAAGTGAACCAAGAAGATTCATGGCTTCTTTAACTTCACTGTCCTGAACACATGAATCAAAGCTTATCAAAGTCATTCCTTCCCCAATTACAGCTGGAGTGTTTGGCATGGCCCTGATTATTTTTTTGTCTTCGCCAAGTGTATTCTTGTAGGTTTTAAGAGGAATACCGGCAGCGATACTTATAAAAATCTTTTCACTGGTAAATACATCCTTTATATCTTCCAAAACTATCTTTACAACGTTTGGCTTAACTGCAAGTAATACAAAATCACATTTCTTTACAACTTCACGTGAATTTCCTTCAGCATTTACGCCCATTTCATTGCATAATACTTCAAGTTTTGCCTTGTCTAAATCAAAAACATGAATATCTGAAGGGTTAACAATCTGTGCCCCAATTATTCCTTTTATCATTGCTGTTCCCATCATTCCAGTACCTATAAATCCAATTTTCTTCATAATGTTTCCTCCATTATTATAATTTCCCGTTTTTATCAATACTACTATTATATCTTATAAACAGAATTTGAAAAGTAAATATAAAAATTCGTTAAAATGGCACAGTACAATAGTACTGTGCCACAACAAATCCCAGCGGAATGTTTATTGGTTTCTCATATCTATAACACGCTTTGCTTTTCCAGTTGTTCTTTCAATTGATTTAGGTTCTACAAGCTTTACCTTTGCATCTATTTGGAGAACGACTTTTAATTCATGTCGTATCTTTTTCTCAAGTTTTTCCAACTCGCTGAACTTTTCAAGGAGTTTCCCGTCAATAAGTTCAACATGTACTTCAATTGCGTCCATATACCCGTTTTTTGTAACAATTATCTGATAATGAGGTCCAATTCCTTCCATACCTACCAGTACACTCTCAATTTGAGAAGGAAATACGTTAACACCTCTGATTATCAACATATCATCAGTTCTTCCAAGAACCTTGTTCATTCTAACGGTAGTTCTTCCACACTCACATTTTTCCGGGTTAAGTATTGTTATATCCTTTGTTCTGTAACGAAGCATAGGAATTCCCTCTTTTGTGAGTGTTGTAAGTACAAGTTCTCCTTTATTGCCATACTCAAGGGCTTCTCCTGTTTCTGAATTAATTATTTCCGGATAGAAATGGTCTTCATTAACATGCATACCGCACTGGCAGTAACATTCACCCGCAACACCAGGCCCCTGTACTTCGCTTAGTCCATAGTTTTCTGTAGCCTTAATTCCCCATCTTCTCTCTATTTCAGCTCTCATTTCGGGAGTATGACCTTCCCCTCCGAACAAGCCAAGCTTTAATTTAAGCTTACTCTTGTCAAGACCAATTTCGTCTGCAGTTTCAGCTAAATAGAGTGCATATGATGGTGTTCCTACAAGAATAGTGGTACCAAAATCCTGCATAAGCATAAGTTGTCTTTCTGAATGACCACTGGAAGAAGGAACAACTGTAATTCCAACCTTTTCAAGACCTTGATGCAATCCGAAGCCACCAGTGAAAAGACCGTATCCGAAAACAACCTGTGCTATATCATCTTCACTTCCGCCTGCTGCAACAACAAGTCTTGCTATGTTTTCAGACCAATTGTCCATATCGTTTTTTGTATAACCAACAACTATCGGCTTGCCAGTTGTACCGGATGAAGCATGAAGCCTAACTATTTTCTTTAAAGGTACTGCAAAAAGTCCATAGGGATAATTGTCCCTTAAATCATTCTTGGTTGTAAATGGAATCTTCTCTATATCTTTCAACGTTTGGATATGCTCAGGCTTAAGGCCTATTTCGTCAAATTTTCTCTTATACATTGGAACATTCTCATATGCAACTTTTACAATATTCTTCAAACGTTCCAGCTGAATTTCTTTCATTGAATTTCTTGTCATACACTCAACCTGAGTATTCCAAATCATTTTAACTTCCCCCTAGTTATCTTATATTTTCAATCCTATTTTAAGTAACATCATTGCGTACACAGATGTTACAAATGTCAAAATTAATGCGAAAACAAATGCTATTCTGATTACTTTGTTTTCTTCACCAAGCTTGTCTATTGATGCTGCTGCATTTTGAAGTTTTGCAGGAGAGATTACACTAGCGAGACCTCCTCCAAATGCAAGTGCAGCAGTAACTATTATAAGTCCGTCAAGTCCCAGATTCAGTTTATTAGCTGTTTGCATTGTGTAGTTTGCGAACATGGCAATTGTTGAGGCTTCACTTCCTGTAACAAAACCTCCGAATAAACCAACAAATCCGGTTATAAACCCATAAGCTCCACTAAAAGCATTTGCTGATGTACTTGCCAAGACTTTTATCATGCTCTGGGTTTGGTATGCCATGGTATCAAGACTCCAGCCGGAATAATTCATTACATCACCTATAGCAAAAAATATTGCAGCGGAGAACACAGGTCTTGGAGCTCTCTTAATCCATACTTTTACAGATTCTTTCAACTCAGATTTTTTAGGCTGTATTACAAGCATTGAGACAACTACGGCAACTGCAATCCAGGTATATGCATTCCATAGTGCTCTTGTTGCTATAGGCCTTCCATCAACCGTTATTCCCTTTATAGGCAATGCCAGATTGTAAAGATAATCATAGATCGGCTTTGGAAGATTCAATGCAAGTATGAAGCCTATGAGAATAATCCAAGGACTCAATGCCTTCCAGAGAGGGTACTTCTTTTCATATTCTCTTTCTTCATCCGTCAATATGCTTTTATCAATAACCTTTTTTCCTGTAAGCTTTAGGTATATAGCCATTGCCAATATTACAGCAAGACCACTTAAAACTCCTGTCAATGTTACCAGATTATCAACCTTGTTTGTAAAAAATGAAACCAATGCTATAACACCACCGGTTACTATACATGGCAGAAAACCCTTCTTTATTCCATTCCATTTATCAACAATATACAGCATACAGAAACCTATTAATGTTGAAACTAATGGTAAAAACATGAAAAATACTCGTCCTGCCTGTGAAGGCGTTATTTCATGTCCTTGACCTAAAAAGTTGTTTGCAAAATCCAGAAAAGCCACAAGAGGAGCACCAAGCAGCGAGTATGTACAAAGTGAATCATATCCTATGGATGGAAGTGCAATTGATACATAGGTGGAATATCCCATTGCTAAGAGAATAGGCGGAAGTATGGATACAGGTGTAGCACCTACAGCTACCATTAAAGTACCAAATCCTATATTAATCATCATAATCTGAACTGCTTTGTTATGACTTGCTATTGTCTTTATAAAAATTATTATTCTTTTGAGAGCTCCGGTTTTTTCCATATAAGCCATCATAAATAATGATGTTAATACTATCATTGAAACCGGAAATGATCTAATGAATCCCGAAATAGTTGATCGGAAAATAACAGGAAAAGATGTTTTAAAGAAAAGAAATGCTACAGCAGATACACAAAGCCAGCCGATGATACCACTGATGTCAGCTGACTTCTTAAAAATTACAAGCATACATACTATTACCAATATTGGTAATAGCGTCAAAATAAGTGACCCTACCATTCTACCGTCCTCCATAAACCTAAATTAATTAATTTAAACCCATTCTACTAAACTACGGATGCATCAAAATAACAATGTAATAATATTTTATTACAAACTTCTACAAAAATAAAGAATTATTTGGAGGAAGATGCAGATTTTTCGGAAGCATAGTATTTAAAAAACATCTGGTAGTAGGTATATGTCTCCTCTGCATATTTTTCTTTTGTCTTTATAGGCCCTATATTTTTTGAAATTTTCGACTGATTATATTCAGCCATTATTTTTTGTAACTGTTTCTTTTTTAGATTATTAAGGTTTACGTACTTATCCCCGGTGATTTGAATTGCCCTGGCTTTAAGCTGAACAGCACAAAAATATACTGCCAGTTCCGGGGTTTCTAGCATCTCTCTGATTTCTTTATCTGAATAATTAATAATCAAGGAACTTTTTCCGTGTACAACCTGTTCATTAAGGCGGACATTATCTATACCAATCTGACAGATACCTATCGATTTACCGCCCAGAAAAGGAACCCCATCAAGAATATCCTCCTGTCCGAGAAACATCATTTCTCTAAATAAAACTGCAGACAAAAAGGCCTTTGGCATATTTTGTGCTTTTGCAGTTTTTTCAATTACAGGTTCAAGCTCTTTTAGAGCGTCAAATGTATATTCAAAATCATTTATATAATAAAAACCAAGCTTTTTATTTCTGTAGGAATCTGCATCAACTTGACTTTTTAACTGATGAGTAAGACTTTTAACTTCAGGTTTGTACATAAAATCACTGAAATTAAAATTCCCATCGGAACTGATGCTATTATTTTGTTCCTGAAGATACATATATTCATTTGTAGTTATGCTATTTAAACTATTAAGTGTTTTCCCATCATATGTACTGTTTAATTTATATTTGTACGTTACATTATTTCCGCTGTAGTTTGATGTACTCCCGGCGTACTTATCACCCTGAGACGTTCGTTCACCATACATATACTTCATTTCTTTTTCTTTTAATTTTTCAAATTCAGTTCCTATATAATCTTTTATATGTAAATATCCGTTTGCATAATTAAGTAACGTAAAACAAGTCATTACCATAATTAAAGAAAAAGCAATTTTTTTCTTTAATTCAGCCGTCTTCATATATTTTCCTCCATGCACCGATTTCTCCAGCACAATATTGTAAGTATTCAGCTTTTAGTCAATATCCTTATTTGTTATACATATTTATAAAAGAAATGTCAATTATTCTATTTTACCAAAAACATTAAAAATCAGTAAGTGTTATCCATTACCTCCTATTAAATCTCTTTATTTGCTAAAAGGTATGTTTTCCTAGCATATTTGCAAAATTGCTCAAAGTGTTCAATTTCTAAGGATTTCAGGCATAAAAATAGACAAAAACCCAGGAGTAACTCCATACTTTTTTGTCTATTTTTAATAGTACCTTATTCAAAATTACAATATCGTAATTTTTTATTTTAAGGCTTCAATAATCGATTTCTCAACCATTTTGAGTTTTGCCGCAACTTCGTCTATTTCCACATCCGACTTTTCCTGCTTTAAATCATTTTTTAGTATTTCTGATAATTCATCAAACTCTTCTTTTAATGTTTCAAGCATTTCAACTACCGCAAGCCGCCTGAATCTCTTTTTAGCATTTGCACTAGGAACATGTTCGTAAATGCTTCCTCCACTTATAACATAGCTCTCTCCTCTTGAAGGAACTATGCACTGCAAGCCAAGTTCAGCTGTGATAGTCTGAGCAAATGAAGCAGCAACGCCCTGTTCCCCGTGAACCACAAATATCTTCTTTGGCTTTCTTCCAATGCTTCCGATCCAAGAAAGAAGACCTGCCTTGTCCGCATGTCCCGAAAATCCGTCAATAGTCTCTATCCTGGCATTTACAGATATCTCTTCACCAAAAAGCCGAACCTTCTGAGCCCCATCCTGTATTTTACGACCAAGGGTTCCTTCAGCCTGATACCCCACGAAAAGAATCGTTGATTCTTTTCGCCATAGGTTATGCTTCAGGTGATGTTTTACTCTACCTGCATCACACATACCGCTAGCGGATATTATTATCATGCTTTCAGCTTTTTCATTGAGCTTTCTTGATTCCTCGGAAGATTGTGTAAATTTAAGTGACGGGAAGTCAAGTGGATTGTCTCCGTTTGCAATATATGCCTTTGCCTCCTCATCAAAACATTCAAGATTTTGCCTGAATATCTGAGTTGCTGAGGTTGCGAGAGGACTATCAACATATACAGGAACATTCAATATTTCATTTACCTTTTCCCCGAAAACATCCATATGCTTGTTAAGATCATATATTAGTTCCTGAGTTCTTCCCACTGCAAAGGATGGAATAACCACATTCCCTCCCTTGGAGATTGTTTCAGATATGATACTTATAAACTTTTCAATTTTATCAGTTTCTTTTTTCAGTGTATGTAGTCTGTCTCCGTATGTAGATTCAACTATGAGGTAATCAGTATCGCCTATAATACTGGGGTCTCTGAGAATGGGTATGCCTTTATTCCCAAGATCACCACTGAAAACAATCTTTGTTTCCTGGTTATTCTCCCTAATCCAAATTTCCAGTATTGCCGAACCAAGAATATGCCCTGCATCATTGAACCTGACCCTAACATCATTTGATACTGATATAACTTCATCATATGCCACACCGTTAAAAAGACTGAGGCAGTCAGTAGCATCTTCAAGTGTATACAATGGTTTTATTGGAGATTTTCCTGCCCTCTGTCGTTTTCGGTTGGTCCATTCATTTTCCATTTCCTGAATGTGTCCGCTGTCTGGAAGCATTATACCACAAAGCTGTACGGTTGGCTTTGTAGCGTAGACGGTTCCTTTGAATCCGTCCATATAAAGCTTTGGTATTCTTCCGCTGTGGTCTATATGTGCATGGGTTAAAAGCATAAAATCTAAATCTCCGGGATTAAACGAAAATGGTTCGGCATTCATTAAAACTTCATTAGCTTTGCCCTGAAACATTCCGCAATCAACCAGAAATTTTGTTTCCTTTGTCTCTACCAAATAACATGAGCCTGTAACGGTTTTTGCTGCTCCGAGAAATGATATATTCATAGCAGACCTCCATTCGACAAATAAATTAAATCTTACTCTCTATAATACTAATTTCTACCTTTAGCACAAAAATTCCTTGTTGAAATTTTCCATATTCTGAGATTGTGACTTTGGATTTACTTGTAATGTTTCATAAACAGCCCTGCCAGCTTAACACAATTATTTAAATCCTGAATACTTACCATTTCGCAGGGGGTGTGAACGTATCTGCATGGAATTGATATTCCGCCACATGGGATTCCTGTTCCTGATGTCTGCATTGCACCCGGGTCACTGCCTCCTCTTTCCAATAGTTCCAGAGTATAGGAAATGCCGTTTTCCTGTGCCAAATCCTGTAACATCCTACGAATGTGAGGGTGGGCTATATAAGAAGCATCTTTTACTTTTATTGCAGGACCCTTGCCGAGTTTTACTTCCATACTGTTGCATTCCGGCGTATCGCCTGTACGTGTTACATCAATGGCAATAGCACAATCCGGCATAATTCCAAAGGAAGCTGTCTTTGCGCCTCTTAGTCCCAATTCTTCTTGAGTAGTAAAGACAAAGTAGATTTCATTATCTGTTTTAGGCATGGTTTTTATAAGCTCTATTAGTACTGCACAGCCGCTTCTGTCATCCATTGCCTTGGAAACTGCAAAATCCCCTTGAACATGAAAATCACCCACAAAATTTGCTGCATCTCCCACTTTTACGTATTTTTCAGCTTCTTCTCTACTGCTGCAGCCAATATCAATATACATTTTTCCAAGTCTTAAATCTTTCATGTTTTCAAGCTTATCTTCCATGCTTACACAACCAATTGTACCATTTTTAAATCTAACCTTTTGTGCCAGAGAATTAAAAGCTGATACTCCCCCCAAATTGGAAAACCTTATAAATCCATTATCATCAATAAAAGTTGCTATGACGCCTATTTCGTCCATGTGGGCTGCAAACATGATTTTTTTCTTCTTGCCTTTTTTTATTGCTATCAGATTTCCCATAGCATCAACTTTTATTTCATCGACATATTTTTTTATTTCAGTAGTAATTATTTCTCTGATTTCTTCTTCGTTTCCAGATACACCGAAGGCCTGTGTAACGTTTTTTAATGTTTCCTGCATTTGAAATCCCTCCAATTTTGTTTAGTCGCCAGTCTCTATACCGCTGCTATGTTTTTTATAAAATCCTTATCTCTGTTAATTTCATTTAATGCTGCAAGTGTAAGTCTTTCTACACATTCAAAATCGCTTCTGCTCATTACAGATACCGGTGAGTGTATATATCTGCAGGGTACAGAAATTGATGCAGTTTTAACACCCATTCCCGTTCTTTGTATCTGTCCTGCGTCATTTCCACCTGTTGTAGTCTGCTTGTATTGAACCTTTATTCCGTTTTTAACTGCCGTATCATATAAAAACTGTACCAGTTTCCTGTCGCTATAGCAGGTTCTGTCTACCAATGTAAGAGCAGCACCGTTACCAAGTTCTGTGGAAAAGTCATAGGGCTTTACTTCGGGAACATCTGAACAGGTGGTTCCTTCCAGAACAATTGCTACATCAGGCATAATTTTAAACGCCGCTACCTGTGCACCTCTAAGTCCTACCTCTTCCTGTACTGTAAAGCAGGCATACAAATCAAAATCAAAACTATACTTTAACGCCTCCATAAGTACTGCACATCCTACTCTGTCATCCAGTGCCTTTGCCTTTATACAGTCTTTTCCAAACTCTACATAATCGCTGTCAAAGGCTATGAATTCTCCCAAAGAAGCCAACTTTTCTGCTTCTTCCTTTGTTTCTGCTCCAATATCTATATATAAGTCCTTTATTTTAGCTATCCTCTCACGTTCATCAGCACTTTGCTGATGTAGCGGTTTTGCACCGATTACACCTTTGAGTCTTTTTTTACCAATTACCACCCTTTTGCCGGGTAAAATCCTGCTGTCAATGCCTCCAACAGATTTAAATTTCAAAAATCCTTTTTCCGTATATCCTGAAACCATAAATCCTACTTCATCCATATGTGCTGAAAGCATCACTTTGAACCTGCCACTGCTACCTTTTTTATATGCAATAATGTTTCCTATTGTGTCAACTTCTATAGAATCACATAAACCGTTAATTTTGCTTTTAATATATTCTCTTACTTCATGTTCATTTCCTGATACACCATTTAAATCTGTAAGCTCCTTTATCAACGTCATACAAACCTCCATGCCAGAACTTTTTCCAATTTATCACTGCTTAGTCTTGCAAACTCAGTTATTATCCTAGACGTGTATTTTATATCATCCAAATTAACCGTTTCAACAGCTGTATGCATATATCTTACAGGTATGGAAAGTAGAGCGGTTGGTATTCCGCAGCCGCTGACCTGAGTTGCCCACGCTTCTGTTCCTGTATCCCCTGACTCAACCATTTTCTGAAAAGGGATGCATATATCTTTACCAAGCTCAAAAAGCTTTTCTACCATCCCCTGATGAAGATTAGGACCTATTGATATCTCCGGACCTTTACCGGGTGTTGAGGATACATCTTTTGAAAGATCAGGTATGTCTCCATGACATGCATCAATTACTATTGCGGCGTCCGGCTTCAATGAAAAAGCCGCGGTAGTAATACCCACAAGACTTGTTTCTTCCTGGGTTGAAGCCATAAAAATAACATCATTTTCGTGGTTTATATCCTTTAAAGACTGCAATATTTCCATCATACAAACAATACCTGTACGATTATCAAAAGACTTCCCGCTGGCTTTGTTTTTGTTCATTATAGAGAAGCTTGGCTTAAAGGATACAACATCACCTATTGAAACTATTTTTTTAAGCTCTTCCCCTTTTAGTCCTGTATCCACACGTAAATCTTTTATTTTTACTGCCTTTCCTGCATCCTCTGGCTTCATCAGGTGCGGCGGCATTGCACCTATTATCCCGATGATATCCTCTTTACCGTGGATTATTACTTCCTGTGCCAGCAATATTTTGCTGTCTATACCTCCAATTGGGCTTATACCGATAAAACCCTTATCGTCAATGGAGCTGACCAGAAAGCCTATTTCATCACTATGTGCAGTAATCAAAATCTTTTTTGCTGACTTATTGAAACCTTTTTTCAAGAAAATTACATTGAAAAACTTATCTATTCGGACTTCATCGCAATAATCCTTAAAGGTTTCAGCAATTTTTGCAGCAGCAGTTGTTTCAAAGCCTGCTACCGCCACAAGTCCTGACAAATACTCCAAACAATTTGCTATTTCCATTCTTCTGATTCCCCTATTTTTTATTAATCTGATATTAATCTTTTATATAATACTAGCAAAAAATCATAGATTTTCCTAGAGAATTGTAAATCTATAAAGCACTTAAAAAATTTTTATTAATAAATTTATAATATTACTATTGACTTAATTTAGTTTTTTTATTATACTAAAACTCGTCCTTGCGAGGGCCTTTAGCTCAGTTGGTTAGAGCAACCGGCTCATAACCGGTTGGTCCGGGGTTCGAGTCCCTGAAGGCCCACCAATTTGTTTGTTAGTGCTTTTAAAAGCACTAACAACTTGCCCAGATAGCTCAGTCGGTAGAGCAGGGGACTGAAAATCCCCGTGTCGCTGGTTCGATTCCGGCTCTGGGCACCAAAAAAGAATTTTTCGTATCAAATACGAAAAATTCTTTTTTTTTCAATTGTGTGCTATAAAAGTCAATTTGATTTAAAAATACTCTTTTATGCTTAGTTTCTTAACCATAAAAGAGTATTTCTTTTGTTTAATACGCAAAACGATTTTAAAGCCATATCTTTGTTAAAAACACCATAAGGAGTGAAAACACTCCGATACTTATTAAAATAAAAGGCCAGACAACCTGAACGACAGCTATAAGAATTGCTAAAAAATCTTTGAATGGATCTTTATTTATTAGTTTCATTTGACCTTGCTCCCCACTAAGGTATTTGTTAAGCAAAATGACATGCGACCTTATGGTTTTGTCCTACCTCTTTCAGTTCCGGTATCTGTTGTTTGCAAATATCGCTACACTTGGGACATCTAGTATGGAATCGGCAGCCAGATGGAGGAGTCGCTGGACTGGGTAAGTCTCCTGTCAAAACTATTTTTTCTCTTTTAATTCTTGGGTCAGGCAGAGGAACTGCCGATAAAAGTGCCTTTGTGTACGGATGAAGCGGATTGTCGTAAAGCTCGGTTTTGTCAGCTATCTCAACAAGGCACCCAAGATACATTACAGCCACACGGTGTGAAATATGTTTAACCACGCTTAAATCATGTGATATAAACAAGTAGGAAAATCCATATTCCTTTTGAAGATCAGATAAAAGGTTTATTATCTGTGATTGAATAGATACATCCAACGCTGAAACAGGCTCATCGCATACAATAAATTCAGGATTTAAAGCTAAAGCCCTTGCAATACCTATTCTCTGCCTCTGCCCTCCCGAAAATTCATGGGGATATCTGTCAATGTGAAAGGGAAGTAATCCGCATTGTTCCATTACCTTTAACACACGCTGTTTCAAATTCTTTTTTTCACAAAAACCGTGTTCAAGAAGTGCTTCACCAATAATTTCACCAACTGTAAGTCTGGGGTTCAAGGAACTGTATGGATCTTGGAAGACAATCTGAATTTTGGGTCTCAGTTTTTGCATTTCATGTTTCTTAAGGTCAAATATTTCTGTACCCTTAAATAAAACTTCTCCTCCTGTTTTATCGTGCAACCTCAGGATTGTACGACCTACGGTACTTTTTCCGCATCCTGATTCGCCTACCAATCCTAGAGTTTCACCTTTATTTATTTCAAAGGATATATCTTCCACTGCTTTAACATGCCCTACAGTCTTCTGGAATACTCCACCTTTAATGGGAAAGTACTTTTTCAAATTTCTTACCTCAAGTAATGCTTCACTCATTTTGCCACCTCCCCGAATAACGTACATGCAACGAAATGCTCATTGCCCATATCGATCAGTTTTGGAAAACCTTGTTTACAAGCATCCTTGCACATTTTACACCTGTCTGAAAAGTAGCAAATTTCAGGCAAATTGATGAGATTTGGTACCTGTCCCGGTATTGTATAGAGCCTGTCACTTACAGTAGTTATACTCGGTTTTGATTTCAAAAGTCCTATTGTATAGGGATGCATGGGGTTTAAATATATGTCGTCAACTTTCCCCTGTTCAATTATTCTCCCCGCATACATTACTATTACATAATCCGCCATTTCGGCTACGACACCCAAATCGTGAGTAATCAACATTATGGATGTTCCGAATTTCCTTTTTATTTCTTTAAGTAAATCTAATATTTGTGCCTGTATTGTAACATCCAGTGCTGTAGTCGGTTCATCTGCAATCAAAAGTTCAGGATTACAAGATAGTGCCATTGCTATCATGATTCTCTGTCTCATACCTCCTGATAATTCATGGGGATACGAGTCATATATGCCTTCCGCACGTGGTATACCAACAGTTGAAATCATTTCAACCGCTTTTTGCCTTGCTTGTTTCTTGGTAAGCTTTTCATGAAGAATAAGTGATTCTGCTATCTGGTTACCAACTGTAAAAACCGGATTCAACGAAGTCATGGGTTCCTGAAAAATCATTGAAATCCTATCCCCGTTTATTTTCCTCATTTCGCCCTGGGATAGTTTCACAAGATCTTGCCCATTGAAAAAAACCTGTCCCTCAACTATTCTGCCCGGGTCTTGTATTAATCTCATAATCGAAAGAGACATCACACTCTTTCCGCAACCGGATTCACCTACGATGCCTATCGTTTGTCCCTTATTTACCTGAAAGGAAACGCCGTTTACCGCTTTAACAACACCTGCATCGGTATAAAAAAATGTATGTAGATCTTTAATTTCTAAAAGTTTTTCTGACATAAATGCTTTTCCCTCCTACTTTTTCATTTTAGGGTCGAAGGCATCCCGCAGGCCGTCACCCACAAAATTAATTGCGAGAACTATCGTAAAGATGCACACTCCAGGTGGTATCCAAAGCCATGTTCGAAGAATGAAATCGTTGGTATCTCTTACTGCCTGAACCATGTTTCCCCACGACGGGAACGGCATAGCAACACCAAGTCCAAGAAAAGATAATGCAGATTCCATCAATATTGCATCACCTATCCCGAGGGTTGCAGATACAATTATGCTTGGGATAACATTAGGAATAAGATGTCTTACTATTTTACGTCTATCCTTGAGTCCAAGTGCTTCTGCTGCAATCATATATTCCTGTTCTCTCAAGGTCAGAATCTGCCCGCGAACCAATCTTGCCATAACAGGCCAGCTAAGAACTCCTATTATGAACATTACAAAATATATTCTACGTTGAGGCGGTATATTTAAATCAGACATTATCGCACCTATTATTATTACAACAGGCAAAAACGGAATACTCAGAAATATATCAACAAGTCTCATAAGCATATTATCAATTTTACCGCTGTAATAGCCTGCCAAGCCTCCTATAGTTGTACCTAAGAGTATTTCTAGGAGCACGGCAACAAAGCCGACGGTTATGGAGATTCTCCCCCCGTACATCAAACGAGTAAAAATGTCACGTCCACTGCTGTCAGTACCGAATAAATGCCCCGGCCCCGGTTTAAGTTTAGCCATAATTATATCTGTTTTAAGTAACGGATATTTAGAAAATACCGGCCCGTAAAAACATATAATAATTAGAAAAGATATTAAAAACAATCCAACTATTGCAAGTTTATTTCTTTTAAATTGTTTAATAGCCATAGTCCAAGGTGTCTGAATATTGTCTCCTTTGTTGCGTTCCCTTGTATCCATTATTTTGAGAATAGCTACAAAAATTAACGAAACAAATGCAACTATAACAAGAAGCTTTGCACCAGGCCCTGTCTGTGACGTAATATCACTTGATTTAAATATAGTTTTACCATCACCGGTTTTTAGTTCAAGGAGTATAGTACCAAAAAAATCAGTTATAGAAGTCTGACTGTTGGAAAGTTGTATTCCGTAAAATATTACAGCACATACAACTGCTCCCAAAGCACCTGATAGTGCTTTACTGTTTTTGCGGAAATGATAGTACGCTACAAAAATAATAGCCGCAATAAACAATAAAAATGTTACAAGCAGCGGAACAGCAGTACTTGTAAATACATAAGTTTGTATGTTTTCAGTAAGCTTGTTAAGCTCTTTTCTTTTGAACAGTGACGTTATAAGATTAAACCCGTTTATTGCACTATAATCCTTAAATGTGAGAAATGGGAGTGTATAACACAAAACTGCTGCAAACAATGATATTATCGTAAATATTTTTATCTTCATTTTTCATTCCACCTCACTTTAGCTTAACTCTAGGATCAACAATTGCATAGAAAATATCTGAAAGCAGATTTCCCAGAAGGGTAAGTACGGCAACAAACAGTGAAAATCCCATTAAAAGGGGATAATCTCTTTTTGTCACAGCTTCCAATGCAATTTTTCCTATACCCGGAATACCAAAAATGCTCTCTGTTATGATTGCACCTGAGAATAATCCAGGGAGTGAAAGACCAATCAGAGTTACAATGGGGATTAGTGCATTTCTTAGTGCATGTTTGTATATTACAACCTTTTCACTAAGGCCTTTAGCTCTTGCAGTTCTTATATAATCCTGTTTTACAATTTCAAGTACTGCAGTTCTTGTATATCTCATCATAGACCCTGCACTTATTAAAGCAAGTACTAAAACCGGCAGTATCATATGTTTTAGTCGGTCAATGATAAACGCAAATCCTATATACGCCGAACCCGGTGTATTTAAACCCGCCAGTGGCAAAATATGAAGGTTTACGGCAAATACTTTTATTAATAAATATCCGAGAAAAAAGGATGGAAAGGATATACCGATTAATGCCAAAAAAGTAAAAATCATATCGGTTTTGGAATACTGCCTTGTGGCAGAAATAATACCTATAGGAATTGCAATGAGCAGTTCCAGAATAAAAGCTGCAAGAGCTATACTAAAGGAATTCCATACATATGTGTTGATTACCGTAGACACAGGCATCTGGTATGTAAATGAATCACCGAAGTCAAAATGAATGGCTCCCTTAATCCACTTAAAATATTTAAGATAAATTGGATCGTTAATCCCGTAAATATCTTTAAGATGTTGAATCTGCTGGGTTGTCATATGTGTAGATGAAACTTTTGAATCAATAAAATTTCCTGGAACCAGATTGATTATTAGGAATAATATTATAGAAACTCCTATAATAATCGGTATCATCTGAAGGATTCTTCGGGCTAAGTAATTCCACATGTCACAACTCTCCTGTCGTTTGTTAATTTGGGTTAAAGAGAATGTCCGTACATTTTAATGACGGACATTCTCAGAAACATATGTGAAAATTTCTTACTTTCCAATTTCTGCTTTATATAAATTATAGAAGAATTCTTTAAATGATGAGAGTTCGTAGTCCTTTATTCTGGAATTGGCTACCCACATATCACTTCTCTGATACACATAAAGTATAGGTAAATCATTATTCAAGATTTTATATAGTTGCTTGTAAATAGGCTTCCTCTTTTCTGTGCTTATTTCGTTCAGACCTTCTTCGCACAGCTTGTCGACTTCGGCATTTTTGTAATTATAGTAATTTTGAGATGCATTTGATTTAAATGCATTTGCTAATGAATTATCAGGATCCGGAGTAAGACCACTGGCCATAAAATAAGCATCTAATTGCTTTTTGGTTGCTTTTTGGAAAAGAGTTGGCCAATCGAGATTTTCAACGGTAACATCTATTCCAAGCTTTGCATAATCGTCCTTCATAACAGGAACCATTATGTCCGTTACAGGATGAGGACTCATGCAGGAGAATTTGATTTTAAATTCTTTGCCGTCCTTTTCACGTTTTCCGTTGCTGTTTAGTTTCCAGCCTGCTTCATCCAACAACTGACCTGCTTTATCCAGATTGTATTCATATGTATTACAGCCTTCATCGTCATATGCCCAAGATACATTTGACTCAGGTATGTTGACGACTCTTGCATATTCACCGTATACCTTTTCAACAACGGCAGCTCTGTTCAGTGCATACATTAAAGCCTGTCGTACTTTCACATCATTGAATTTAGGATCAGCATCGTTTAAGCCCACGTATCCATAACCGTTGGTAGGGTATCTGTATATGTCTATAAACCCTGCATCCTTTGCCGCTTTCATATTGTCAGGTGAAACATCAGCCATATCGATATCCGTCTCTCCTGCCATGACTCTCTGAAGTTCCTGTCCTGTAGGTGTTATTGAAAATATCAGATTTTTGATTTTTGGAGCTCCCTTGAAGTAATTCTCGTTTGCCACAAGTTTCAGCTCCTGACCAGCTTTATACTCAACAAATTTGTATTGACCTGTACCCATTGGTGCCCCGTTCTTTTCCTTGACCTTTGCAGTATCACCCTTTTTGAAATCAGCACCATAATACTTCTTTTCAAGTAACGGAACCTGTAATGCATAAATTGCAGGACCGCTTGCCTTGTCTACGGTAATTTGCAGAGTTTTATCATCAAGCACCTTTATTCCTTCGATTTTATCAGCGCTTCCGTTTTTATATGCATCAAGGCCTTTGATGAATGTTTTTGAGATATCTGATGGTCCGTCATATTTTGGATCGGCTTGAAGATAGTATGCGAACTCCAAATCAGAGGCTGTAGCAGGATTTCCATCCCAGAACTTAACTCCGTCTTTGATTGTAAAAGTATATGTGAGTCCGTCATCCGAAACTTTATAATCCGTTGCTGCCGGTATTGCCTTACCATCGAAATCAACATCTACATTAAAATCAAACATGGTATAGGTCATATACCAATCATAAGAATTATCACCGTACAAAACATTAAATATTCCTGTTGTATCCGGCAAACCAATAACTAATGTGTCCTTTCTGTCTGTTGCCACTTTAGGACTTTTTAACGGATCAGTAGCAGCAGTATATTCAACGCCGTACTTCTTGTAATCAAATCCTGTCTGACTAGCTTTTGCTCCAGTTGAAGATGAGCTACTTATTGATGAGCTCCCGGATGTATCTCCGGTTTCAGATTTACTTGTGCATGCAGGTATAGTCAATATAATTGACAATACAATTGATAATATTGCTAATTTCTTCTTCATTGCAATCCCCCTTATTTAATGTTAAATAGCAATTTGCTTACAAAAAAACATAGATAGTTCTACTACATGGAGCGTCCTTGCTTCCAATTAGAATTAATCCATGTTAATTTCAACATGCATGTTTTGAATCTAGATTGTGTTTGTAATTATTTGTTATTCTACCATATATTTCTGAGTTTAGCAATTTATAACTGTTTTTTATAGCTATAAGATAATTTTTTTTAACGGATAAAATTCCCATACAACTTTTGATAAATTAATTTATCAAAAGTTGTTGACAAGATGTAGTATTTAGTGCATAATCTTATATGTTGCTGAAAACAACATATTGATTTTGGAGGGGTTCCCGAGTGGCCAAAGGGGGCAGACTGTAAATCTGTTGTCTCTGACTTCGATGGTTCGAATCCATCTCCCTCCACCAACAAAGCTCTGTACATTCGCGTTAACGCTGTGTGCGGAGTTTTTTAGTTGTCCGTAAGCTTCAGGAAACATAATACTTTTACATTTGTTATTTTACAAATATATTACAGCTATTGACAGGACTTACTTTGCTGTAATAACATATGTTGGTAATGTATTCTCGTATATTACAAATTCGGTGAAAGGAGTGTTTAAAAAATATGTATTATAAAATTAGCGAGGTATTTCATCAATAATTTAATATTGGACCTTTATGTAAAGCAATAGTCATTTTATTTGCTTTATAAGGTCAGCACTTAAGTAACCGTCATTCCAGTTAAATATGTTAAATAAAATATATTGAACACGATGCTTGCGTTATCGTGTTTTTTTGTTTCTTATTTTTCGAAATCTCGAATACCCTTTTTAAATGACTGTTACTAATAACATTACGCTTATTAAGGAGAATTTATATGCAATTTAAAAACAAAGGTCGATTCAAGATGCTCTATTCATTCATGAAAGGCTATAAATGGCTTTTTGCTCTTGCCGTTTTGTTTACAATGCTTGCAATAGTATTCAATTATCTGATGCCGCAAATAACCAAAATTATTGTTGATTCGGTTATTGGCACCGAGGAACTGAAACTGCCTAAATTTATTATGAATTTTATCTATAGCAATGGAGGCAGAGATATGCTGAGAAGCAATCTACTCGCCTGCTCCCTTTTGGCACTGGCACTTGCTGCATTGTCAGGTTTGTTTACATTACTTTTTAGAATATGTATTGCCAAGGCTTCCGAGGGGACCATACGTAAAATGAGAGACCAACTATTCAGCCATATACAGAGGCTCCCCTATAACTGGCATGTTAAAAACCAGACCGGCGACATAATACAAAGATGTACCTCTGATGTTGAGGTTATAAGAAATTTTATTTCCCAGCAGCTTATAGAAATGATAAGAACAGTTTTTTTAGTAGGCTTCTCCATTTCTATCATGCTTACAATGAATATCAGGTTGTCGCTTATAGCACTTGCCTTCTTCCCTATCGTTGTGACATACTCGGCAATTTTTTATAATAAAATTGCTGCCAAGTTCAAGTTTGCTGACGAGGCTGAAGGTGCATTGTCTGCAATGGTTCAGGAAAATCTTACGGGAGTTCGTGTAGTGCGCGCTTTTGGACGTCAGAATTATGAAATACAAAACTTTGACACTAAAAATGATCACTTTGCTAACTACTGGATCAGATTGGGATTCCTTCTAAGTAAATATTGGGGAATCGGAGATTTAGTTTCTGGACTTCAAGTTATGCTTATAGTAATTATGGGGTCGATTGATGCAGCAAAAGGTATTATTACGCTTGGTGAATTTCTTGTATTTGTTTTCTATAATTCAATGTTAATTTGGCCTGTAAGGAACTTTGGCCGTATTCTCTCAGAACTAAGTAAAACCAGTGTTTCTCTGAATCGTGTACTGGAAATAGTTTCAGAGGAAGAAGAAAAAGATTGTGAAGGTGCTGTGGCACCTGAAATGACCGGCGATATTGAGTTTAAGAATGTTAGTTTTGATTATGAAGGTGTTAAGCCGGTACTAAAGGATATTTCATTTAAAATTAAAGCAGGAACCACTTTTGGCATATTGGGAGGTACTGGTTCAGGTAAATCCACAATAACCTACCTTCTGGATAGATTATATAATCTGCCTGAAGGACAGGGTTCAATTGAAATTGGCGGAGTGGATATCAGAAAGATACAACTTGAGCATCTGCGCCGAAACATTGGATTTGTTCTTCAAGAGCCATTTTTGTTTTCCAAAACTATAAAGGAAAATATTGATATTTACGAAAACACCGGGGACATGGAGCGAATCCGATATTGTGCAGATATTGCCGCTGTAGACGATGCCGTTATGAGCTTTTCCAAGGGTTATGACACCATTGTTGGAGAACGTGGGGTTACTCTCTCAGGAGGACAGAAACAAAGAGTTGCTATTGCAAGAATGCTTATGCAAAAACCGCCTATCATGATATTTGACGACTCTCTTTCAGCGGTTGACTCTGAAACTGATGCAAAAATCCGAAGCGCTCTAAAGAATAGTACGGGGCAAAGTACGGTACTTCTAATTTCCCACAGAATCACCACATTAATGCAGGCAGATGTAATCATGGTTCTGGATGACGGAAAAATTGCGGAAATCGGTTCACACTCTGAATTACTTACAAATGATAAAGGTATTTATAGGAAAATTTATGATATACAAAGTAGTCTTGAAACTGAACTTTCAGATTCGGCTGCTCAAACAGGAGGTGGCAATTAATGGCATATTATGAAGAAGAAGATTACAAAAAACCCTTCTCCATAAAGGTTTGGGGTAATGTTATTCCCTTTGTAAAGCTTTATAAAAAAGCCTTTGCAATGGCAATGTCATTTTTAATACTTGTTTCTTTGATTGATATTATATATCCGTTTTTTCAACGTTATGCAATAAACAATTTTATTACACCAAAGACAACTGAAGGAATAGGAAAATTTGCACTGGTAAACGGTTGTATACTAATTTTACAGGCCCTAGCGGTAATTATTTTTATTCGCAATGCAATGACTGTTGAATTAAATGTTTCAAAGTCTATTAGAAGGTCTCTTTTTGTGCACTTGCAGAAGCTTTCCTTCACTTATTACAATAAGACACCTGTTGGCTACATGATGGCAAGGGTTATGAGTGATACAGGAAGGATAGGTCAGATGGTTTCCTGGGGTCTTATTGATTTGCTCTGGGCTATTATATATGTTATCGGCGTTTTTATAGCAATGCTGTTCCTTAATGTCAAGCTTGCCTTGTTGGTAATGACTATTATTCCGTTTATTTCTGTTATAACAATGTACTTTCAGAAAAAGATACTAAACATTAACAGAAAAATCAGGAAGATTAATTCAACCATGACAGGGGCTTTTAATGAAGGAATAACCGGGGCGAGAACATCTAAAACTTTGGTTATTGAGGATAACAACCTCAAGGATTTTTCACAGGTTACAGATAAGTTCTACTCCTCTACTATGCATGCAACTGTATTGAATGCAGTATTTATACCAATCATTCTGTGTTTCAGTGCTACATCCCTCACAATGGTATTGACCTATGGCGGCTACATAGTAATGAAAAATCCAAGCGAATTAGGTACTCTGTCTGTATTTATAACTTACGCTGTTAGCATTTTTGAACCAATACAGCAAATTGCTCGTGTATTTGCTGACTTTGTATCTACTCAGGCAAATATTGAACGTGTTACGGGTCTGTTGGAGACTGAGCCTGATATAACGGATACTCCTGAAGTCATTGAAAAATATGGGGATAATTTTAGTCCAAAGAAAGAAAACTGGGAACCACTTGTAGGTGATATTGAGTTTAAAAATGTTACCTTTAAATACCCTGACGGTGACGAATATATATTGACGGATTTCAATCTTAAAATACCGGCAGGAACAACAGTTGCGATTGTAGGTGAAACCGGCGCGGGCAAAAGCACTCTTGTCAATCTTGCGTGCAGGTTTTTTGAACCAACCTCCGGCCAGATACTCATTGACGGAAGAAATTATAGGGAGCGTTCACAATTGTGGCTGCACAATAACATAGGCTATGTGCTTCAAAGCCCCCACCTGTTTTCGGGAACTGTCAAGGAAAATATTCGTTACGGTAAATTTGACGCCACCGATGAAGAAATTGACGCCGCCATAAAAATAGTGGCTGCCGACAGTGTAATAAATAGTCTGGAAAATGGTCTTGACACCAATATAGGCGAAGGCGGCGACCGACTGTCCACAGGAGAAAAACAGCTGATATCATTTGCCCGTGCGGTTATCTCAGACCCAAGAATTTTTGTCCTTGACGAAGCAACCTCCTCTATTGACACGCAAACTGAGCAAATGATTCAGGAAGCAATAATGCATATACTGAAAAACAGGACGTCGTTTTTAATTGCTCACAGACTTTCTACCATTAAGAAAGCAGATATTATACTGGTTGTTAAAAACGGTAAAATCATTGAACGAGGAAATCACAGCGAACTGCTAAAACAAAAAGGGTACTATTATTCCCTGTACAAAAAGCAGTTTGAGGAAGAAACGGGTACAGCTGTTCTTAATAATGCATAAATTAACTTATAAGTGTGAAGCACAGTTCATAGCTTTTGCTGAAATTGTAGGCTCACAGTAATCCTTTTTTAAGTAAAGTGACAGGATGTCACTTACGCAACACGCCGAGCCCACGATGTGCTAGTCGTTGCAACTGTAAAAAAGGTGAGCTGTGAGCCGAATTATTTTGTCTTCCACCCATTGATAAATTTAATTAATAATTGTTATAATACCCATATCAAATGACATGGAGTGAACAAATGAAGGTACTTGGAATAGTTGCTGAATACAACCCTTTTCATAACGGGCATATGTATCATATAGAAGAATCAAAAAAACTCACAGGCAGCGATGCAGTGGTTTGTGTAATGAGCGGTAACTTTATACAAAGAGGTGAACCCGCTATCATTAATAAATTTGCACGAACCGAAATTGCTCTTGGTAACGGCGTGGACCTAATAATAGAGCTACCTTTCGCCTTTGCAGTATCAAGTGCAGAGTTTTTTTCATATGGCGCAGTGAACATACTGAACAGTATAGGTATAGTTGATTGTATTTCTTTTGGAAGTGAGTCAGGAGACATTCATGCTCTTCAAAGATTGGCTGAAATCCTTGCTTCTGAGCCTGAAAGCTATAAGGAGGAATTGAAAAAGCAGTTGTCCACTGGACTATCCTTCCCTGTTTGCAGACAAAAAGCTCTACAAAAATATCTCCAATCACAGTATGATTCCACCGAGGACCTTTCCCATATACTTGAAACCTCCAACAATATACTTGCTTTAGAGTATTTAAAGGCTCTTATAAAACTTAATAGTCCCATACAGCCGTTTACAGTAAAAAGAATATCCAACAGCTATAATACACCGGAGCTTACAGGTAGTATTTCCAGCGCAACTGCTATCAGAAACAGTATTTATGGGAATGAAATCTATGCCAGCAGTCAGGCTGTCTCTCCCCTAGCACAACAAATACTTGAAAGAGAATTTTTCCAAGGCAGAGGGCCAAATAGCTTGTATTCTTTTGAGAATATAATACTGGCCTTTCTTCGTCACGCTACGACACAAGATTTGGAAAATATACAGGACGTATCAGAGGGTCTTGAGTATAGGATTAAAAATGCGGCCGAAAATTCAGGCAGTATTGACGAACTTCTAGCAAATATATGCACTAAGCGTTATCCTAAAACACGTATCCAAAGAATACTCATTTCTCTTCTTGCCGGAATGAAAAGGGTGGATATTGAGAAATTCATGGAAAGCGGTGGTCCTCAATACGCGAGAATTCTAGGATTTAACGAAAAAGGGCGTGAGCTTCTGTCCTCAATGAAAAAGAAATCAACAATCCCCGTCATAACCAAGGCATCAAACTACAAATGTTCCTCCGATAGTTTAATTTCTAGAATGCTAGAAATCGAGGCGCAGGCAACAGATACATTCGTTCTGGCATATAAAAACCCGGCTTTTAGGAAAGCCGGGCAAGAATTTACTCAAAATATTATTATTTGCAGGTAAATGGACTTATATTTCCATTATTATAGGCAATATCATTGGCTTACGCTTTGTACGTTCGTAAATACAGTCCTTGAGAGCCTCTCTGATAGCTGATTTTCTAATGGACCAATCCCCCTGATTTTTAGATGTACTTTTGAATATTGCCTGTTTTGCTATTTCTTTAAGCTGTTCCATCAAATCCTCTGATTCACGGACATATACAAAGCCTCTTGAGATTATGTCAGGGCCTGCTACTACATTTCCGGTATCACCCTCTATTGTTATAACAACAACTATTAATCCATCCTGTGATAGGTGTTTTCTGTCCCTTAACACTACATTTCCTACATCTCCGACACCCAATCCGTCTACAAGAACTTTTCCTGCTGTAACCGCACCATTAATTTTTGCAGAATCATTAGTAAGCTCCAAAACTTTTCCTGTTTCCATTATAAATATATTTTCCCTTGGAGTACCCATTTTTACTGCAAGCTCAGCATGCTGCCTCAAATGTCTGTGTTCACCATGTACAGGCATAAAGAACTTTGGTTTAACTAAGTTATGGATAAGCTTGATTTCTTCCTGGCAGGCGTGTCCTGATACGTGGACATCTGCCAGTGCTTCATATATAACCTTTGCACCTTTCTTGAACAGTTCATTTATAACCTTTGAAATCAGTTTCTCATTTCCCGGTATTGGGGATGCAGATATGATAACTAAATCATCCGGAACTATCTCAACTTTTTTATGCTCATTAAAGGTAATCCTTGTAAGGGCTGACATAGGCTCGCCTTGACTGCCTGTAGTTATTATTACAAGCTTGTCTTTTGGTACCTTATCCATGTTATCAAGATCGATCAGAACTCCCTCAGGCACATTTAGATATCCCAACTCCATTGCTACGTTAACAACATTTATCATACTTCTTCCAAGAACTGTTACTTTTCGTCCGAATTTAACAGCCGCATTGAATATCTGCTGAACTCTGTGAACATTTGAAGCAAAAGTTGCTACCAGAATCCTGCTTTTACAGTTCATAAATATCTCGTCAAAGGTCTCTCCTACAGTACGTTCAGATAGCGTGTATCCTTCATTCTCTACATTTGTACTGTCACACATAAGCAAAAGTACACCCTTCTTGCCTATTTCGGCAAGTCTTGCCAAGTCCATTGGCTGTCCCTCGATTGGGGTGTAGTCTATTTTAAAATCTCCGGTATGAATTACAGTACCGATAGGTGTAAAAATAGCCAAAGCTACGGCATCGGCAATACTGTGAGTAGACCTTATAAATTCTACCTTAAAGGCTCCCAACTCCACTGTTTGTCCTTGATGAACCGTTTCCATCTGAACTGTATCTAGAAGGCCATGTTCTTCTAGTTTGCATTTTATCAAACCGAGAGTAAGTTTTGTTCCATATATAGGTACATTTAGTTCTCTTAATACATATGGTAGCGCACCTATATGATCCTCATGACCATGTGTCAGAACAATTCCTCTTACTTTGTCTTTATTTTTAATTAGATACGTAACATCAGGTATTACCAGATCTATACCCAGCATTTCATCCTCAGGAAACGAAAGGCCACAGTCAACAACCACAATGTCGTCCCCATATTCAAAAGCAGTTATATTTTTCCCTATTTCTTGCAATCCACCAAGTGGTATTACCTTTAATTTCTTTTTACTCTTTGACACAATTAAACCTCCAATTTAACTAAATAATAAAATCAATCCCTATTTGAGCTGTTATATTGAGAAATAACATTGTTATATTCCTGTAAAATTTGTTCCGTTATTCTATTCCAATTATAAAGCCTATGTACATTTTCCAATGCATTAATACTAATCTGTTTTGATAAACTTTTATCACAAAGCAGTTCAAGGATACAGTCTGCCAGAGAATTGGAATTTCCGCTGTAAAATTTCATTCCATTCACCCTGTGATCCACTATTTCCCCTAGTCCTCCGATATCCGATACCACTACCGGAATGCCTGCAACCATTCCTTCAAGTGCTACAATACCAAAAGGTTCATAGGTACTTGGAAAAACTGCAATATCCGAACATTTGTATAGCTTTAGTAAAACCTCCTCACCTACAAAACCGGTAAAATAAACCCTATTCTCAATCTCAAGGTTACGGCTTTGTTCAATTAAACTATTTAAACACGGTCCTTTGCCCGCAATTACAAACTTAACATCATTATAACTTCTTATAATTTTAGGTATTGCATTTAATAGCACATGCACGCCTTTTTCACTTACAAGTCTTCCCACAAAAAATACTATTTTTTCATTAGGAGCAGCATAATTATTTCTGAACTCACTATCAAATTTTATCTCATCGAATTTGCCAAGTTCTATTCCATTACTTATTACACTTATTTTGTCCCCAGTTACGTTAAATATAGATTTAATTTCTTCTTTCATATATTTACTATTTACTATTATTTTTTCCGATTCGTCACAAAGCAATACTTCCACACTGTTAATCGCTTTTTGCATATCAGAGTAAATTCCGTTGTTTCTACCAAATTCTGTTGCATGTATGGTTGAAACCAACGGAATTGAAAATGAGTTTTTCAAAACTTTTGCGGCATAAGCAACAAGCCAGTCATGTGCATGAATAATGTCAAATTTTATTTCTCGTAACAGCTTGATTGCTGATTCAAGCATTGCAAAGTTCAGCTGTGAAACCCACTCTATAAAGTTTGTTGCAGCAACCTCGCTGACATGGACTCTATGTACAGTCACATTTCCTTCAATCTCAAAATCAGGTGTTTCTTCTTCCCAGCATGTAATAACATGAACTTGATTACCGAAACGACCTAACTCATGTGCCAAATCATACACTACTCTTGAAATACCCCCTATTATCCTTGGTGGGTATTCCCATGAAAGCATTAATATTCTCATAAATATTCCTCATTTTCAATGAAGATATATAATGTATATACATAAAATTACAAATAGCCTATACTATTTTATCATAATGATACCTTTTTTTCAAAATAAACATTTTATGTTATTTTTTTAATTTATTCCTAAAAAGTAATTGACACTATATTAGAATAAAACTATAATGTTATTACCAATATATACAGTCTCTTTTGTTTTCCCCGGACGGTTAACAAAGCAGATTACTTAAAAAAACAGAAGTTTAATAACTTCTGTTTTTTATTTATATAGAAAAAAGTTATTTATACACATGAAAAAAGTATTTTAGTTTGATTTTAATACCAAACTAAAATACTTTTGGCTGCGGGTCAAGGGCTCGAACCCTGACAAACTGAACCAGAATCAGTCGTGCTACCATTACACAAACCCGCATCGCTCATCGACAAGAGGTATTGTAGCACATCCCGAATATTTATGTCAATACATTTTTACTACTTTTCTTATTTAATTTAATTTATTATTTTTGATTGCGTGTTCTGTGTTCTCCTGATTTTACTATATTTTAACATTGGCATAATCATATTTTAAAACTCTGGTCATATAATAATATTATGCATTTATAAATTTCCTATTTTAAGGCCTGAGAATTATTAGGCCTTTTTTGTTACATTCTAACAATTTCCCCTGTTGAGAACAAATAAATGTATCTTTCTTTGACTGGTTTTAAGGTCAGCATTTCCAAAGCTCTTGAATAAAAAGAAATTTGAAGTTTGTACTTGTCCTTTATGGCTTCTTTATCACCATGAGAAACATAATCCGTTTTATAATCAATTAGAACAATATTACCCTCCTCTTCAAAGTAGCAGTCAACAACACCCTGAACAAGTATTTTGTCTTCATAATCGCTAACATCAGGCAATTGTGGATAGATTTCCTTATAAGGTAATTCGATGTTAAAGGGAACCTCTCTGTATATCTCAACCGCTTTCAGCATTCTCTTTCCCACAGTTGAATTAATAAAAGCAGATATTTTACTTATGTCTATACTTTTTGCCTGAATTTCTGTTATAAGTTCTTTTTTGATCATCAGTTCAATCTGTCCGGCAATATCCTTATTACGGAAGTCCAGATGTTGCATGGCAAAATGCATAGCAGTTCCCTTTTCTGCGGGACTAAGCCCTTTCTTTTCTTCCATAAAGGCAGGTTTTTTTATGGTAATAGTTCTGTATTCCGGCTGACTATTTTCTTCATCATTATTAAGATTAAAATATCTTTTAAGCTCAGTTACAGATATTTTTGAAGGAATCTGTGCAAAAGTCCTGTAAGGGTATTTCCAGTCTAAACGCCGATGAAGTTCTTGGCTGTTTCCGTTATCAGTAAGGCTTTGAAGCCAACTTAATATGTCTTCCCTGTCCTGGGTATCTGTTTCAAATCTTTTAACATCAGCTATATCTGACTGATTTGCAAGATTTATCTTCCATGAAGAGTCATCCGAAATAGTGGGCCCGTTGTAATCAACTCCAAGACCAGCTGCTTTTCTTAAAACCATAGAATCCTTATGTCTTATAATAGATGGGCATATCCAATCCAAATAATTCTGTGCCTTGAGCATGCTATGAGACGGGAATTTATCACCGTTACTATGGGCTGTACCCAACCATTTTAATGATGATTTTTCTATATTATTTACCGACCCGGTAATAATCAACTTCTCTCTGGCTCTTGTCATAGCAACATAAAGTATTCTCATTTCCTCCGACAAGGTTTCAACTCTTATTTTTTGCGCAATTGCTTGTTTTGGAATTGAAGGATACTTTATTCGCCTTTTATAATCAACAAAATCAGGCCCAAAACCCAATTCCTGATGCAGTAAAACACTTTTATACATGTCCTGCATATTAAACTTTTTCCCGCAGCCGCACAAAAATACAACAGGGAATTCCAATCCCTTGCTCTTATGAATACTCATTAGCCTGACAACGTTGTCATTTTCTCCAAGAACTTTTGCACTTCCCATATCGCCCTTGTTTGTTTTCAGCTTGTCTATGAAACTTATAAAATTGAAGAGCCCACTGTAGCTTGTGTTTTCATATTGTAAAGCACGTTCAAAAAGTATTTTCAGGTTGGCCTGTTTCCTTTCACCGTCCTGCATTGCTCCAACTATACTGAAATAGCCTGTCTCATCATAAAGCTGCCATATAAGCTTGTGTGTTGACATATAGAGTGACATTTCTCTCCAATTTTCAAGCTTTTGGAGGAAATCGGATGATTTCTTTGAAATCTCTGTGTCCTGCACTGCTATTTCTTTGAGTGCTTCAAATATGGAGGCATTACGGTTCATAAGACGTACTTCTGTTAAGTCACCTGTACTGAAATTTACTATTGGTGATCTTAATACTGACAAAAGCGGAATATCCTGATAAGGATTATCAATTATTTGAAGTAGGGACAGTACTACCTGCACTTCCGGTGTCTTAAAAAAACCGCTTCCCGTATCTGCGAAAACCGGAATATCTGCCTTGGCAAGCTCTTCTGAAAACACCTCTGTCCAATTCCTAGTGGTTCTCAACAGTATGACTATGTCATTGAACCTTACATCCCTGTAATCCCCAAGTTTTTTATCGTATACGGCATATTTTTTTCCGTCTGCGTCGGGTTGTAAAAGCTCAATAATCCTGTTTGCTACCATTCTGGCTTCCTGTTGGATATTATCAAGTATTTCATCTTCTTCGGTGGAATCTTGCTCATCAATAGGTTCACTGCCTTCTGATTGCACACTGTTATCCGAAAGCGAGGTTTCTATCAAATGCAACTCGATAGCCCCTCCCGCTACTTTTTTTTCATTTTGGCATGGAGGAAAATCTGCTCCCGGGTTTAGTTCTTCTATCTCATTGTAGTCAAGTTCTCCCACCTTTTGGGACATTATCTGCTTGAATACATAGTTGATTCCGTCAACGACATCTTTCCTGCTTCGGAAATTCTTGAACAACAATATTTTTCTGTAGCTACTGCCCTCGTCAATTGAGTAATTATTATATTTTTCAAGAAAAAGTTCAGGCTTGGCTTGTCTGAACCTGTAAATGCTCTGTTTTACATCTCCTACCATAAATACATTGGGACTGCCTATGTCCTCTTTTGAAATCATGTTAATTATTATTTCCTGTACCAAATTGCTATCCTGATACTCGTCCACCAATATTTCAGTGAATTTATCCTTGTAATACTGAGCAATTTTTGTGGGACGTATGTTTCCATTTTCAGCAGTTTCAGCCAGTATATTTAGGCAAAAATGCTCAAGGTCGTTAAAATCAACAGAAGCCCTTTGACTTTTTTTCTGTGAATATCTTCTTCCAAAATCCATAACCAACTTTGAAACACATCTCAGTATAGGATACATGGTTTTAAGGTCAGCAACTATTTCCGCAGACTCCATGAAAAATACTTCATTCTTCAGACCTGTAATTACGGCTTTTAACTCGTCCCTTGTTTTCTTTACACTTTCCTGAACAGATTTTTCAGCATCTTTTCCGCATCTGGGCAAGGTCTGAAATTCAAAACTGTTGATATAATTGTACAACCTGTCCCATTCCGTCCCATTTTTACAAACTTCTACGAGCTTATTCAGGTTATCGTTATCTTCAATAAAAACAGGCAGATATTTTTCCAAGCCCGGTGCATATTTGATTTTTTCACATGCTTCATTCATTATATCCCGGAGCCCTTCAAGCCTAATAAGACTGGTTTCTAGAAGAATTTTGCCCCAGGGTGTTTCTCCAAAGTCGTTGTTACTCTCGAAATTGTAACTTTCCACCTGTTGTTCAAGCCATTTTTCAGGCCATGGATAGCTTTGAACAAAGCTGTAAATACTCAAAACCATATCTTGAATTTTTTCATCATCTCTGTTGCTGCCATAGGACTCCAACAGGTCAAAGAAATCTTCGTTTTCCTCAACATTCTCGTAAATTTCTTCAAATAACTCATTCAAGGTTTCGGATTTTAAAAGTGTAGCTTCTGTCTCGTCAAGTATCTTGAAAGCCGGGTCTATTTCTATACTCTGAAAATTGCTTCTTATAACCTCCAGACAAAACGAGTGAATGGTTGTAATTGAAGCCTTGTTCAGAAGTACAAGCTGTCTTGAAATATTTTTTGACTCTTGATTTTTTTCTATTGCATCGGATATGGCCGCACCTATTCTCTCTCTCATTTCAGTAGCAGCAGCATTTGTAAAGGTTACTACCAACAATGAATCTATATCCACAGGGTTTTCTTCATCAGTTATTTTTCGTATTATCCTTTCAACAAGTACGGCGGTCTTGCCTGCACCGGCTGCCGCTGCTACAAGCAGGTTGCAGTCCTTTTGGGTTATAGCGGCGTATTGTTCTTTTGTCCACTTGGTTTCAGACATTTATTGGTCCCCTTTTACGTTTATTTCATTCATTAGTTTCCATATATCATCATCTTCTCTGTCATGCAGCATCCTGAAATTGTTTTCTTTTTGGGATTGGTCAAACTGGCATACTGACGAATAATTACAGTAGCTGCAGGAGGTTAATTTCTTCTTTTTATATGGATTTATCGGAACATTACCCTTCATAAGTTCACTGCACATGTCTTTCAAAAGCTGCTTTACAAAGCTTCTCAAAACTGTAAATTGCTCAATGGTAGCCGCAGAGGATTTTCCTAAAACATCTCCCTTATTTATTCTTGCAGGAATAATAATGGAGTTCCCTTCAATTGAATTGTCCATATACTTAATTAACTGAACATCGGCAAGGAGCAACCCCTTCATTTTAAGCTTTTTCATTATGGCTGTTTCTATTTCTTCCGGTGAACTGCTACCGTTACCTCTTATCATCGGGTCGTCAACTCTGAAATACAAAATTCCTCCGGGTATGGCCTTTTCGTTGTTACTATTATCGTTGTATTCCCATAGTGCATCTAAATAGGTAATAAGCTGCATCTGAAGTCCATAATAAACATCGCTGAGTTTAAAATCCTTTTCTCCCGATTTATAATCAACTATTCTTAGATATGTTCCGTTATCTGTCTTCAAAGCATCTATTCTGTCAATTCTCCCAACAAGCTTTATCTTTTCGCCTGAATCCAGTTCAATGACTATGGGTGGGTATTCTCCACCTTCTCCAAATTCCACCTCATATCCCACCGGTTCAAAGCTGCTTCGACGTATGTGCTCAGCAATAAGCCATACAGCCCTTGTAACAACTCTTTTAAGTCTTATGGCCAAGGCTTTGAACCTTTTTGAGCCTCCAAGAATGGTATTTTTCATACTTTCCAAAAGCTCATCTACTATATCTGAAACCTGTTCGCTGCACCACTGTCTGTCAAACTGTCTCCATGAATAATTGTTTTCATCCACCATTTTTGAAAATCTTTCAATTACAGCATGCATAAAGGTTCCAACATCGGGCGGACTCAACCGGTATATCTTTCTTTCTCTTGCCCCCAGACCGTATTGAACATAAAATGCAAAAGGACAGGATGTATACTTTTCCAGTCTTGAAACTGTAAAATACGGACTTTTCCCGTAGAGCTCGCGTATTTTTGACTTATCCACCGGAACAGCTATATTTCTGTATTTCAATGCATTTATCATTGCATCACACTTTTGCTTCCATTCAGTCTGACCTGAAAACCATGCAAATAATTCCCTCCACATGTCTCCCGGTTCTATCCCCTCGTTTTTCTGTCTTAGTGCAGAAACCAACTGATTAAAAGCAGGTATAGGTGATACTATCATATCAATGTGCTGCTTGTCCGGGGCAGTTTTTACAAGATTGCTTTTTTCAGTTACCTTTGGAAATATCTTTCGCATTCTTGATATGATTGTGGAAGGGCGCATTGTTCTTCCCTCATGGTCGGCAATAGGCCAGCTTATTCTCAAAAAGTTTTTTGGTGTGGTCAGTATTCTATATATAAGATATTGTTCGTCAAAAGCTCTGGATTTTGTATCGCTGGCAAGTTCAATACCGCTTTTGTTAAGTACTTCTCTATCGGCATCAGACAAAACCCCCTCGCTTATTCCCGCGGAAGGAAATACTCCGTCATTTGTTCCCAGAACATACAGAGCTTTTATTTCATGGCTTCTAATATGTTCAATACTTCCTACCAAGACCTGATCAAGAGATGCCGGAATAGATGAAATCTTATATTCCGACAGACCCACCTTAAATACATTTGCAAATCTTTCAAGCCCAAAAGTTTCATCTCCCATTACTTCCACAGCCTGATCAAAAACATCCATAAGTATGTTCCAAACCTGCTGATATTCCCCTGCAAGTCTTAACTGTCCACTTTGAGTAAAACTGTCAATAAAATTTCGGATTCTTTCTTCAACACCAATTTCAATTAGGTATTCATAAATTCCTGTACAAAACTCTGCTGCAGTTCTTTTTCCCTTTGTCCTGCTTCGGAAACGCAAAAGCGGTTCCCGTATTTCGTTTCTGGTGGTATTTACCTGCAGAAGTATTCCATCATTTTCAGAAGTCTGTTTATCATCAGTCCTGAATTCAATACTTGTATTCCAGTCAGCCTCCTGAGTCCAACGACTACCCCTGATACCGCAGGCCAGAACGTAGTTCTCCAGTAGGTCTATCTTGGTTTCATCAATTCCTGTAAGCCCTGATTTGAGATATCTAAACACCGCTTCATAGGACCAATTTTCTGTAAATATCTCCAACATTGAAAGAACCATCCTCACCAACGGATGATTTGTAATTTCGGTTTTAGAATCTATAAAGCACGGTATGTTGTATTGTTCAAAAATTACTTCTATTAGATTTTCATATCCTGTAAGATTTCTTGTAGCAACAGTTATGTCCTTAAATTGCATACCATTATCACGGCATTGCCTGATTATATCTCTTGCACATTCTTCGATTTCAGCATAAATATTAACCGATTCAAAAAGCTCTATATCTGTTGTCGGCTGCTGATAAGCCCTATAAGGATAGGAAAAGTAATTGGCTTCAAGGCTCTGAAGTTCAGTGCTGTCTTTAAACCTGGGAAGGTTGATCTTGTTCAGACCCACAGGCGGAAGTATTTCAACTCCACAAGTTTCTGCAATACTTACAAATTTTTTGCAGGATTTCTTTACTGCTGCAAAAACATCTGTTGAATCTGACTTTCTTTCGTCAAAAAGTATATCAGTACACATAGTTATGTAAACATTCTCAGCCTGTTGTATTAGCTTCGATATTACATCAACCTCCTGAGGAGTAAATCCCGCAAAGCCGTCAATCCATATCTCAGACTTACTATACATTTCTGTGCAATCAAGCTTGGAAGCCAGTAAAGTCAATTCATCATCAGTATCCCTATACCGACTTTCCAACATATTGTCAAACTCACTGTATATAAGCTTTATTTCCTTTAGCTTATGTGAAAGATAGTTATCATCGGTAAGTTCCTCTAAAACTCCATTCAAGCTATCAGCCCTTACATTATATCTTTTGAGCTCGGTTATAAGTGTTGATAGTGTATTTACAAAACCTTTGCAATTGGCAGATTTGTGGAATATGGCAAATCCATCCTTCAATCTGTCCAGAATCCTATATATAATCATGTTCTTTCCGGCCGGATGAATATGTGGGTAAGTAATTCCCCCAACCTCATTCAGAACTCTGTAGGCCATTCTTCTGAAGCTCAACACTTCGGTCTTCAAAATTCCGCCTGTTCCAAGAACCTTTATCAAGTCACGTTCTGCCTGTAATGTATACTGCTCCGGTACAAGTAGGACAAGTTTTTTATTACTATCGTTATTTTGTTTAATTTTTATTGAATTTAAGCAATGGAAGGACTTTCCAGAACCTGACCTTCCATATATAAATTGAAGACTCATAGCTTCTTCCTTTTCTTATGTATTATTTAATAAGTTATTTTTATATCTTTTCCGGCTTGTAACGGCTCTTTTATAATAAATCCTGTAATAAAGTAAAATAAAACACCTGTAATTATTACTGAAATAAGACTTCCTGCAGAGTTAAAAGTAGATGTGTAAAATATGGTATTTGTTGAAAGTACATTATCAGGATAGCCCACAATTAAAAACCCTATCAGGTTGTTTACTGCATGTGCCCCCACAGCAGCCTCCAAAGAGTTTGTCTTTATTGTAATCATGGCTAAAATCATTCCAACAACAAAATAATTCAAAATCATGCACAATGTACTTATAATACCCTCTTTGCTTGAAGCAGTTACTTCTGGGTTCATAAGATGCGGAAGCGTGAACATAAAACCCGATATAGCCGAAAGTAGCATACCATTTTTTATTTTAAGTCCGAAGCTCTGGATTACGTACCCCCTAAAAATAAATTCTTCCGTAGCCGCCTGTATAGGTGTCATTATAAGAATGAAAGGCAATGCAATCCAGAATTTTGAGGCATCAAAACTAAAGGAATAGGTTTCAGGTGATATAAAATAATCAATTACACATCCGACGGCAATAAGTCCCCCATAGACTAAAAAGCCTATCCAGAATCTACTCCACTGCATTTTTCTTTTTGTAGTTATAACCGAAGTAAACGTTCTGTAATGGATGAACTTTATTGAAATAACCAAACCTGCCAGCATCAGGTATATTGTAAAATTTGTAAATATGTAATTGGCAAAAGGGTTTACGTATTTGTCCATAAATGCTAAAACGTCCGTTGAAAATGTTAAATCAACAAGGGCGTCTCTATTTTTGAATAAAGCGTATACTATCGGTATTGAACCTATAAAGCTTCCGATAACAAAATAAAAATATAATATAACTGAAACAGATGCTACGAATCTAGATGCTTTGGTATTACCTGTCGTCGCCATATCCTGATATTTAATTGGCATATCAGACCTCCAACATTTTATAGTAAAGCTGCTATTTAATTATACTATTTTTTTATTTTCATTAAAATGCTTTATTCCAATATGTAAAAAAGCAACAATCAATAGGACTGCTACTTTTTATAGTTTTATGTCTACCTCAAGGCTACAAGGACACAAGCCATAACTGCATTAAGTTCAAGCTCGTTAATTCTCTTTAACAATTCATCATCATAGGTTCCCGGCTGAAGCCAAATGTTTTTGATGCCCAATTTCGCAGCTTCTTCTATTACAATTCTCCCTCTTTTCGGGGAAACAACCATATCAATTACTTCAGGTTTTTGAGGAAGCGAGGACAAATCCTTATAGCATTTATCCCCTTCTACAGTCTCGTATCCCGGGTTGACAGGATAAACCTCATATCCAGCGTTTTTCAATTTTTTATAAATTCTATTGCCATACTTTTCGGGGTCTTGATTTGCACCTATTACAGCCCATACCTTTTTCCCAAGCATTTGTTCTTCGTTCATATTCCTCAACCTTCCTATCTGTATTTTATTAGTAAAATCTATTTATGCTTATAGTATACCAACCTGTTTCTATTATAAAACTGTTTTTATATTCAACGTGTATACAGATTTGTACGTGCTATTGCATTTGCGGCTTCCATGCCGCTTTTGAGAGCTCCTTGCTGCCATCGGTGTAGTGCTGATACGTGTTCTCCTGCAAAGTATACTCTGTCCCCATATTCCGGCAGTGTCATTATCCATGAAAATAATTTTTTCTGCTGAGGTGTAAAATAACAGAATGCACCTCTGAACAGAGGATCGTTATCCCAAACATGTGTTTTAATGTCTGTAACAATGTTATTCAGATATCCTTTAGAAAGACCGTGGACTTCCTCAACATTTCTTTTTACTTTGTCAGATCGATCCTCGTCGGTCATATTACCCAGCCTTACAGCATCCAGATTAAAATTATAGGAACCCACAATTACGCCGGGTTCGGTTTCTGAATTTCTTTGATTAACTCCCTGAGGAACCTGCCCTCGACTGGAAGTATACCATATGGTAGTAATTGGCAGATCAGTATATGAACCTCCTCCATATACACCCTGTTCCTCCCAGAATCTCCTGTTGCAATTAAGCAGAGTCTTTTGGGCATTTCCATAGGTTACTTCCTTTATAGCTTGCATTTTTAAACTGCTGAACATAGGTGCTATCTCAAAGGTTCTTAAAACAGAGAAAGGAACTGCACACAGTATATAGTCAAAATTTTCATACCCGGTTTCCATCTTCTTTGTATTGTCATATGCAAGGGTTACTCTGCCGTTTTCAAGGCATTTATAGATGCCTTTTACCTTTATTCCCTGTTTCCATGTAACTTTACCCAGAAGCTCCGCCGGCAAGTCAGGATAATATTCCCATGGTGCATTACTTAAAAAAGATCTGTGGAATGCCAAAGGTAAATTTACCATTCCTCCTGTTATTTCATACATAAACCAAAAATTTACAGGGAAATACTCCTGCACCATATCAACATAATTGTGATATAGAAACTCTCCTGCTATTGGAAATAGGTTTGAAAGGAGGTTTATCGCACCCTGACTAAGTTTTTTATATTCAAACATCTGACGAGTATTAAGGCTGTCCCAGAAGAGCAACTGCCTGCTGTACCGCGGTTTTACCTGAATAACTTCTATTCTGGCAGACGGTGGGGCCTCAAGCACTGGTGCTTCTATACCGTAATAACCTAATTCCTGCCATGATGTTTTCGCTTCCCATGAGGCGAGGTCGTAAGTAGGATAAATATACCTCATTACATTTTTACCGAAAGGATCATTTCTTGCTCTTCTTTGGTGAAGATATATGAAAGTCCCCGGGTCGCTCTGTATAAAAGGCCTTGTATTCAGCTTGAATAAATTAATATAATGCCAAACAGTCTCATGGTTGACCGGTATTCTCATAGGTCCAAATTCGCCATAAAGTTTTTTTTCTCTATCAAAGTAATATGTATAAACCCTGCCGCCTATACGGTCCTCGGAAGCCTCTAATATTGTTATATCAAAACCCAGTTTACGAAGTTCAAAGGCAGCAGCCATTCCTGCAAGGCCTCCTCCTATTATGCCGACGCTTTTACCTTTGAACTGACCGGGTTTGGCTATTGATGTAATATTTTCTGATGGTGAGAAAGCATTCAAAATATTGTAATAGTCCTCTGTATGGCAGGTTCTGTATAATGCATATTTTGCCATGGTCTGACGTTCCTCGAACGATGGATTGTCAGGTTGTGGGGGTCTCGGTTCTTTAGAATAAAGAATATTTGGACAAATCATATGCTAACTCTCTATCTACAGTACTTCTAATCAATTATATGAAAAGTGGCTATTTTTTGTGTTTTATTTTACTTTAATTTGGGAATTCATATAATAATACTTTTTATTATTGGAGGCAATATTTATGAATGACGTTATAATAATAGGAGGAGGTCCGGCCGGCTATACTGCTGCTTTGTACAGTTCTCGGGCACAACTTGATACCTTGGTTATTGAAAAAATGTTTTCTGGTGGACAAATGGCTACAACAGACGTAATGGAAAACTACCCAGGATTTGAAGAACCTATCGGAGGCTCCGACCTTGCATTGAGAATGGAAAAACAGGCAAGAAAATTCGGTACGGTAGTGTTAAATGATGAAGTACTTGAGCTTGACCTGGATTCAGATATAAAAAAGGTTAAAACTAAAAATAATACTTTTGAAAGCAAAACAATAATCCTTAGCATGGGAGCATCACCCAAAATGCTGGGCTTGCCAAAAGAAGAAAAATTAAGGGGATCAGGCGTCTCCTATTGCGCAGTATGTGATGGTGCTTTTTTCCGTGGGAAAACGGTTGCAGTTGTTGGGGGCGGTGATACAGCCGCCGAGGATGCGCTGTACTTGGCAAGATTTTGTCCCAAAATATATATTATTCACAGAAGGGATACAATGAGAGCTACAAAACTACTTCAAAACGAATTGTGCTGCAACAAAAAAATTGAATTTTTATGGGACTCTGTAGTAGAAGAAATCGAAGGGCAATTTGGCGTTGAAGGCTTGAAAATTAAGAATGTAAAAACAGGAGAACAAAGTTCTATTAAAGTAGACGGCTTGTTTGTAGCAATAGGTTTAAATCCTAATAATTCTGTTGTAAAGGATAAAGTAAAACTTAACAAAGATGGTTATGTTATAACTGATGAAAGAATGAGGACTAATATTCCTGGTGTATTTGCAGCCGGAGATTTACGTGAGAAGTACCTTCGTCAGGTTATTACAGCTGCTGCTGACGGAGCTTCTGCAGCTTACTCTGCAGAACAGTATATAAATGAAAATTTAAAAAATTTTTAAAATAAAAAATTTACCACGACTTTAATCATTCCTTTCGGAAACAATAATTTTGAATTCATTATGAAAGGATGATTGCGATGAAGGTAAAAGATATAATGACTACAAATGTAACTTATGTTGAACCAAATGCGTCTATTCTCGATACTGCAAAGTTAATGCAGCAGCACAATGTAGGATCAATTCCTGTTTGTGACAAGGGAAGCGTTGTAGGTATGGTAACTGACAGAGATATCGTTGTCAGGAATATTGCTATAGGAAAAAACCCTCAGCAAACACCAGTTAGCGACATTATGACAACCGGCATTACCTCTGTCAGCCCTGACATGGAAATGTCACAGGTTACTAAAATGATGGCAGACAGCCAGATAAGAAGAGTACCTGTAGTTGACCAGAACAACCTTGTGGGAATTGTTGCTCTTGGTGATGTGGCTACTGATGCTAAATTTGACACTGAGGTTGCTGATACTCTTACTGAAATATCCAGACCTTCAAAGCCTCAGTAAAAAATATTGAGGTAGTTTAAAACAATAAAAAAACCTCATTACTAATGTTAAAATTAACATCAGTAATGGGGTTTTTATAAAATAATGTCAGGCCACCTAAAGTGTACTTTATAGGTACCAATCCTTTATATGTGCCGCAAGCAGTCCAGACGGCAAATGTCTTACATCTTTCTTTAATATATTTTTGTCTCCAAAGACAATAAAGCTGTCCTTAGCCCTTGATACTGCAACATTAAGCATATTTACCTTTTTATCAAAGAAAAAACTTCCTTTATTAGTAGTTGTGTAGACCGTTGAAAAAAGGATAATGTTTCTTTCAGCACCTTGAAACTTATGTACTGTCCCTACAGTAATATCCTGTAATGAGCTTTTTTTAAGCAGTTGTTCAATTACATTTGCCTGGGATGTAAATGGTGTAACAACACCAATACAGTCTGAAAGTGTAATTGGTTTTTCACTAATTTTTTGGTAGTATTCAATGATTTTGTCCTTATTTGTAAGGATCCATGTCACTATGGACTCCGCCTCAATTACATTTCGCCAGCTTGTATTAACTTTTTCAGCTTTTCCGGCAATATTTATATGACCCAAGTGAGGAAATTCATAATTAATGAGGTCATTTTTACGCTCCGCTGTTAACTTCCCTTTGTAAGCCAGTTCATTACAGTATTCAATAATTTCAGGAACGCATCTTCTGTGCTCAATAAGATACATTCCCGGGGTATTATCATATTTTTCATAATTACAGGCACGCTGTGCTATTTTCATTACATTTCCTGAAGATGCCGCCATTCCAAGGTCAATAAAATCTTCTTCGCTTATATCTTGTCCTGTAATTTTTGTTCGCTTCATATTTGAACGGTCAATAGTTTCCGTAATACCCCACACCGGTTCTATCTGTAAAACATCTCCTACGACAAGGGCACTCTTTGCAAGTGTAAAACAAGCTGCTGCTACCTCAGGAGAAACCTGCCCAGCCTCATCAATAACAAGTAAATCGATAAAATCATGCAGATATTTGTCCTTCCCTTCCCAAGCAGAAAAGAACCTAGGCAACATATAAAAGGTTGAAACAAAACAAGGCGTGAGCTTAGCATATCTTCTTAATTTCGCTTTCTGCTTAGCTACAGATTTTCTATCTTCATAGGAATTTTTTAAATTACTTTCTTCTTCCTGTATCCATTTTGCTTCGAAATAATGAATCGATAAATGGAAAGCTTCGTATCTATATGTTATATCCATGTGTTCCATTATATGTTCATACGAGCTCTTTTCACAGTCAAACTCCAGATTACAGTCCTTTATTGCTTTAACTAGTTGTTCCTTAAGCCTATCGTATTGCATTTTATCATTATCAAGCAATCCTATTTGCCTTTTTATTTTCTGTAAGATATCTTGCTTTTCTTGCTTTATTTGATAAAGAAATGATTTTACAGCTGTTGTAGAAAAATCCTTAATGTCCAATTTTAAATTATCATTCATTTCAAAAAATTCTTTATTATCAGCTTTAGATGCATTACCAATCCAAGGAACAAATTCAAAGGCCTTTTTGCTAATACCTATAGAAGATCTGAAATTATTGAAGTCGTTGAAAATCTTCTGAACACTTTCGATTTCCTTTTCCTTTTGACTCATGTCCTGAGAGCTTTGATTTATAAGCTTTAAGAGACTGTCCATACTGCCATATTTGTTTGTTATTTCCTCCCTAAATTTGTAAAAATGGTAAGCATATTGCAGAGTTTTCTTAATTCTCTGTATTTTATTGTTTAAATCTCCATATATTCCTTCAATACATTCTCCTATATTTATATCATTGGAAAAGTTCTGCTTGTTATAGTAATCTTTATAACATTTTATGAAATATTCCTTCGCACTGGATACATATTTTTCATTTTCAACCTTCTGCGGGAATCCAAGATTATCAGGATTCAATGTGTGATAGCGCTTTAATTCTTCTTCGGAAAGCTTATCCAACTTCGAAGCAGACAACATATAAAGGCCGTAACTCACAATTTCCGGCAGCCATCTCTTTGACAAATCATCTTTTCCGCTCACTTTTTCAAGACTGTCAATAATGTTTGTAACAGCTTGATTATTATTCGATGTTGCAACAATAATTGGTGGGGAGTCTTGTCTGCTGATGGCTGCCTCAACAACCATTTGAGCAATTACAGAATGAAGCAGTGTTGTTTTTCCTGTACCCGGCGGACCATTTATAGCAAATATTTCACCCGGCTGAATCATATTGAAATAATTTACTGCTTCTCTTTGAGAGTTGGACAGAGGGAAACGGTTATTAACTTGTCCGTAATGATTGGATGAGATATTAATTGTACCAATTCCTGCTTCTATTTTTTGTTTATTGTTATTATTAAAAGAGACAAAGGATTTAAATAGTGGATTCGGTTCAATATCTTTATTAGTCAACAAATGGTCATATAGTTTAAGAATGTGGTACTTAGTCCCTTTAATCTCATTGTCAGGCATAATAAATGAAGCCCCTGTTTTTGTGAAGTTCTCTATACTCACATTTTCAAAAGAGCTTCCAGTTACAGAGTACAGCATTTTGTCGCAGTAGCTCCAATAATCCGCCCATTTGCTATCCGCAGGAGGTTTTTTATGCTTTGAAAGGTAGGCATCCAAGTCATCCAGATTGCCTAAAGCTATTTCGCTTAACGTTGGCTCAAGATATATTCTGGGAATCCACGGGTTGCTTTCATCGGGTACAGAAAGCTTTCCGTCGGTCATTAACTTAGCAGAAATTATAAACGGTATTATTTTTGATTGAATACTCGTAATATCCTGTTCATGACTGGTATTTCTATTGAATACTAAAGGAATTAATAAAACATCTATCGGAGATTTTTTATTGACTTCTTCAAATATTTTACTTGTTAAATCAAAATTGATAGTTCCTGACCTCAGGGAGTTTATATCCGTTGAAAAATCAAATCTTAGACTGCTGGAATCTATATTGTTTCTTTCGCTGTCAGCAAGACAGCTCCTGTAATACCTTAATAAATCAATAAATTTGTTATCCATAAAACATCCTTATTATTAATCAACTTTGTTATGTTACAAATATTTCAGCAATATTTTACCATAAAACTACACATTTGGTAACAATAAAGCTAAGCTATTAAATTTCACTGCTGTTTCAATGTTCTATGGTACGCTTTGTAGTTAATTAAAATATGATCGTTATTCCTGAACTGTTTATAATTAATATGGAAAAATAAAACGGGATAATAGAAATGTTAAATGCATTCCTATTATCCCAAATAAAAATTCAAAATCAATTTTTATTGGAAGTTAACTTTTCCTAGCAATAATGCCTATAATTCTGAGCTAGGTTCACCTGACACACCTGTTTTCTAGCCTTTCTTACCGGTGTAAATGAGAATTGCATCTCTCAAAAATTCTGCTGTACCCGGTTGTTCATTATCATAATATGCCTTGAATCTTTCATCATCTACATACATTTGTGCAAGACCTGCATGGGCCTCACTGCTGTAACTCGGCCATGAAAAGCTAAGCCATTGACGATGCAAGTCAGCTGCTTTCTGTGCCAGCTCTCCTGCCGGATCTCCAGTTTCAAATGCCTGCTTTAAGGTCTCCTGAACAAGGACTGTAAGTTTTTCAAGTTCCTTATATTGTTCCTCTGGCATACCCCTAAATTTATCGTATGATTTATTCACAGTCTCTTCTCCGTATTTTTCACGGATTTCCTCTCCATATTTTCTGTCATTTTCATTAAGCATATTTTGTTTAAATCCCTCAAATTTTTCTTTATCTGTCATTTCAATTCTCCCTTCATTGGCAGCTATTGTTTTATCAATAGTCCTAATTAACTGTTCTAACTGGTTTTTCTTTTCTATAAGCTTTCCTCGGTGGTCTTGTAAAGCTGAAATACAGTCGTAAGCCGGATCGTTCACAAATTCTCCTATTTTATCGAGTTCCACACCCAGTTCACGATAAAACAAAATGTGCTGAAGTCTGTCTATTTCCTTCTGACCATAAATACGGTATCCTGATGAGTTTATTCTCGCCGGCTTGAGAATACCTATTTCATCATAGTACCTGAGTGTCCTTGTACTTACACCAGCTATTTGAGCCAGCTTTTTTATTGTGTATTCCATTGCTCCAAACCTCCTGACAGGATTAATATACACCTTTACGTAACGTGAATGTCAACTATATTTTTTTAATTAAGAAAAACGTGGGAAACTTTATATTTTCCCACGCTTTTCTTTTTAATATTATAATTAAATTTGAAATGTTCTAATAGTAAGGGAGTTATTCCATTATTATTACCACATTATGTTCTTTGTTATCCTTAAGTATTTGCATTGTATTGCTGTTCAATTGAACACCATCAAACAATATTTTTACATCGTTGTATCTGACTCTGTAAAAACCTTCAGGCTTTTCTATTCTAACTTTATAAACTGTTTCAGGCATCCTAAGGGTATAAGATACCAACCTTTCATTTTCTCTCATAACGGGATCGATGGTGAGGCCCTTCCTGCTGTATTCGATACCTAAAGCTGATACTAATGCCAATGTTAGCCATGAAGAAGTTCCACTGAGCATCGGTCCTATATTTTCGCCTGTCTCGCTATTGTTGTATTGAGTACAGAATCTGGGATTACCACAGATTACAAATGGATTTTCCATTGTTCTGTATGGTTCAACAATATCTATGAGCCAGTATCCCATTGAACTAAGCTTAGTTGCAAGCTCAGAGTCCTGTACCTGTTTCGCCGCCTTAAACATAGCCTGTACAGCCATCATACATGCATGCTTGAATACACCACCGTTTTCGCGGTCACCTGGAAAATATTCAGCAGTTGCTGTATTTGTGGATACCTTTCCAAGATCTGTAGGTGTAACCAGCTTTAGTCCGAAATTCGTCTTGAGCCTCAATTCCATAACGTCTAGCATTGTTCTTATCTGATTCTCGCTGGCACAATCTGATAATATACTCCAACTAAAGGAGTTCAGAAAATACGAACCATCTATATTGGGGTCAGCAGAAAGTTTGTCTCCTCCGGCTCCAAGATATTCATACTCATTAGCTTTATACCTGTTAAAGAGCACTCTTGCAAAAAAGTCTCCTTTCCAGGCATGCTTTTGGATATTTTCCTGCAGATTGTCTCTCAAAACTTCAAGTTCTTGTAAATAATTTATATCCTGCTTTTCCTTAGCCATACTCATTGTCTCAACTATGGCAAGTTTTAGCAGGAAGGCATTCATAACACTTTCGGAATAATCACTCTTTAATGCGTCTCCAAAATTACCCTGCTCGCTAATCTGCTGCCTATATTTCTTTTCTTTTGTAATTCCATCGATATAATCACAATCCAACTTGAGGCAGTCATTCCAGTCTGCATAATCAAGAAGTGGCAAACCATGCTTTCCTATTGAAATTTTAGCCGAGTATTGTATTAGTGCCTTTATGGTTTCATATACAGTTCTCGTCTTTTGAGGAAATGTTCCTGCTATTGTACATTCCTGGTCAAGCAGCCCTACATCGCCTGTCAGATTAATATACTTATCAACAGCCTGCACAAACCATAGTTGGTCATCCGACCATTTACCGGCTTCCTTTCCTTCCCAGAAGAAGTTGTGATATGCATACCCAAACTCAAATATCATACTGCACCATTCCAGTAAAAGCTGTTTTACAAAATTACCCATACCCATATTTATAAAATAGTACATTGACGCATAAATATCCTGAATTTCACGAAAACCAATTTCTCTATAGCCCTTTTGCGTTTGGCAGAAGGATCGTGATACAAAAGTCTGATAAAGTACCTGAAATGGTAAATTCTTATTTACATATGTATTAAAATCTTCATTCTGTGTCTGTACCTGTAAAAATTCACTGTAATCCCTAAGAAAACTCTTGTTTTGCTCGAAAGCCTTGTTTACAGCTTCAGGTTTTGAGTATTCAGATATAAGCTTCAAAAGTTCTTTCTGTAATGAAGCCTCATTAAAATGAGGGTTTGTCTTCTCCGATACAATTCCTGTAAGCTGGTCAACATAACATGTTTCGCCAGGCTCAACTATAACCTCATTTGCTACTGCAAAAAAGCCCGGCCCTTTTCTGTTAAGTCTGTTACTTAATTTAAGAATACCGTCAGGGTTTTGAAGCGTACCATTTCCCACAAAGTCGTTATAGTTCATACAAAATTCCTTTATGAATCGTACCTCTCCATTATTATGTGTTAGCATGGTATGAAATTGCAGATCTTTTTTGCATTTTTCGGCATAGTAATCGGTAGCTACCGCGATAGCCTCTCCATCATTATTTCTTAATAGTTTTGATTGCATTACTATATTACTATACAGAACATCCTCAAACAGAGCATTGGGCACAGAAGAGCCAAACATGCCTGTATATACTATTCGTAGCCTTCTTGTCTCAGCGGTGTTATTAGTTATTCCAATCCTCTGAACCTCTGTTGCGATAGGCATACCCTCTGCTTGTGGAAGTATAAAAATAAGTCTGCTTATATCTAGTCCACAGGAAGTCTTATATTTTATTGTAGTATAGTTTTGTGAATGTCTGCAGGTTGCAGAAACAATATTTGACCTATTTATTTCAGCAGAATAAAATATTTTCTTATTGTTTTCCACCAGATAAAACTGTCTGTTAGCAGGGAAACCATTTTCTTCCTGACGCATGTCCCATCGACTTGCCAAAACCTGTGTAGCCGCATGTGAACGAAAACTCCCTCCGCCAAATCTGTCAACAACACTTTTCGGAGTTGTTTGCAAAGCATAAGGATATCCTATTCTATTGCCCATTAGGAGATTTACACTAAAATGCGGTCCGGGTGAAGGCATAAAAAGATCTATTTCATGCTCACCGTCTGTATTTAGCCTGCCAGCCCAACTTTTCACGTCTGCCAGCAGCATAGTAAGCTTTTCGTGGACCTGTTCAGGTATTGAAATCTCGGCTACTGCAGATTGCGTGCTCTTATATATTTTTATATCTTTATCTTCTATACAAATTAATACTGAACTATCAGTTCCTAACTGTTCCGAAATATGACATGCTATTTCAATATCTTTTAACATTTCAAGTACTGCCGGTACCTTCATTTGCAAACCTGAAATACCAATAGTTTGCTTATAACTGCTATCCGCAAAAACTGCATCTACAATATCCAAGCATTCAATTTGATTACTAAAGATGTTTCTGATTAGCATCTCAGGTGTCATTTTATAACTTCTTGCTGTCAATTCCTCTACCAAACTAAACCCCTCCATATTTATCCCTTTTTTGTTTTTCTAACCTTATACCTTTAAAATCAGCAAGCGGGAGGCTCTGGCTGAGTTCCTCCCGCTGCCTATTTTTCAGTCATCTTATTACTGTTGTTAATTTTTTACTAGAGTAATATCATCAATGTATATTGTCGTTGGCAGACTTACTCCTGAAACTTTACCGAAATTGAACTGGAGTGCGGCAGTATCTGTGGAAGTATCTGCTGTAAAGGTCAATGTAAAGACCTGCTCTGCATTTGTAAGACCATATACATTTCCTGCAAAGTAATGATAATTATTAGCCGGATCCAATAATGCAACCTCGATATCTCTGGCGTCATCAGCCTTTGCTGTAAAAGTTAATGTGTAGCTTGCTTTATTTTCTAAGCTTATATTTCCTCTGGTAACTTGTGGCTTATAGTTTTCATCTCCTACAGCAGTTACGTTAACAGCAAGCTCCTCTTCTGATGTAATATAAATAGGATCAGCTGCGCCGCCATTCTCAGACAAAGTCCATGCACCGACTCCGGACTTAAAGTCACCGTCTGTTATGAGATTTCCTACAGGGTCTTGTACCTGTATACTATCTATCCAAACCTCTCCTGGTGTTTTTCCGCTATCAGGATAAATGCGCAAGCCCAACTTCTGAGTAGTCCCGCTATGATCCTCAGGAATAGTAAACGAAACTGCTTTCCATTGGTTTGCTAAGTCGGTATATAGTACCTCATCCCCTGAAGCCCATGACCAGTCAGCTACACCATTATTATATAGAATGAATGGCATTATTTTAGTTATATCTGTTCCTGTGGGACAGTACACATTAAATGTAACAATCTGTCCTGCGCTTAATCCCTCAGGGTTATTAACGGCAACTTGAATCTCTGACTCATTATTGGGTATATACACCTTCAATGCCTTGCTTCCTTGGAATGCTTTACTGCCATCATTCACCATAGTTGCTGCTGTTGTTTCTTCTGCATTACTGATAATTTGCTTTACATAGAACCCCATTGTTGTACCGTCTTCAAAACCATATTTTGAGCTATCAGTACTCGGTTCTTCGACTTCTTCAGGCTCCGTTATTATAGGGGCTATAATTACTTGAGTACTGACGCTTTCAACATTACTGATTTCTACAAGCCTTATATTGTCAAGATAAACATCTGATGCGGCACTTTGTGATACATTTCCAAGTTGAATTGTCAGTGCTGCATTAGGATCACTTGCTGAATCCATTGAGAAATCGATAATGTAATTCTTCATTTCATTTGTAAGAGCTACATTTCGTGACATATACTTTTCATAAGTTACTGTATCATCAAAATTATCAAGAGCCACGGCAATGCTCCTGTTTACTGTTGATTTTGCATCGAAAGACAGTCTATATAGCTTGCTCTTCTCAAGGCTAATATTTAGCTGCTGTATTCCTATATCCCATGGGTTTGAACCTGGATTGGTTATTGATATCCTTTCCATACCATCTTTATAACTCTTGGTAGATGTAGCCGGAGCATTTGACCAGTAGTTCCATTCCGAAGATGCGGAGTTCATTGTTCCATCTTTAATAATTTCCTTTGCAATTTCAAAGGAGTCAAGATATACATCATTACCGTAGATAGTTATATTTTGTGTTCCAGCCTTCAGATATAAATGATTGGTTACCATTGTCCAACCTTTATTTGTATTTGGAATAGTTTCTTTATTCTTAATATCTATTGCACTAAGCCATCCGGTATTCTTTTCTGTTGCCACTCTGTAGGAAATAACATAGGTTCCATCCTGTGGTACGGTAACATTTTTACTAATAGAAGCTGTTTCACTGCTAAAGCCAACCGATCCATCAGACATAATATCTGCGCCTTCAGTTCTACTAGCCTCCTGTGCCTTTACGAATACAGTATTTGAAGGAACAAAGCTTTTTACTGAAACATCATCAATATAAACCTTTCCTGTATCATTTCCAAGGTTAAATTGAAGCTGTGCCTTTATGTCTGTGTCATTTGTCATCTCAAACAGGAAAGAATATGTCTTCATGTTGGTTGTCAAATCATAGGTCTTCTCTGTTGAGTAACTGATGGCATCCTTTAGTCCGGCAAGATTAATTTTAATGCTCCTATTTTTACTTGCTCTTGCGTTGAAAGTTACCTTGTAGGACTTACTCTTTTCCAGATTAATAGGATCTTGAGAAAGCATTACAGAACTTGCATTTGTTCCCGCACTTGCTATATCTGCCATAAATTCGCGCTTGAATATATTGGAAGATACACTGCCTGTAGCTACTGCGCTTCCCTGTGTGGTAAATTTCCAGAATTCCATGCTCTTTGAACCTTCTTCAAAGCCTCCGTTATATACCAAATTACCACTGGCTAAAGCATCTCTTGAACTGTTGAGATCTTTTGGCAGCTTTTCAATTCTTACATTATCTAACCATACAGTATTTACGCCATTATTTCCAAGATTAAACTCAATACGTGCAGCTGTATTTGTATCTCCTGACATTTTAAACTGATAACTAAAGGTTTGTTTAGATGTTGTAAGAGCTATTGTCTGATCTCCTGAATAATTAGCCCATCCTCTATCTTCCTCAGAACCTAATTTAGTTAACATAGTTCTGTTTTCAGAAGCCCATGCATCAAAGGTTACCTTGTAGCTTTCACCTTTTTCAAGATTAATAGGCTTTTGATAGAACTGAACTCCGTAGCTTACATCACTGGCTTTTGTAATATCAACCTTTAGTGCACCGTTATCGTTTGAAGCCTTTGCCTCACCAGTATTGGCTGAAACATGTGAGAAAGTCCAATAAGATGAATTCGTAACCTCTGCACTTCCATCATTGTTGTCAATTCCTTTGACATCAGTTACCTGCTGGTCAAAGCCTCCATTGTATATATAGTTTCCATCTTCAAGTGGTAATCTTGCAGTATTTGAATTATTTACAGGACGCTCTCCTGCTTCACGGTATGCCCTGCCTGTCAGCTCATAAGCCTTTACATAATCTACATACATTTTTGACGGGAAAACAGTTGTATCGTCAGGATGTCCCGGCCAATCTCCACCAACAGCAAGATTTAATATGAGATAGAAGTCTCTATTAAAAGGTGCAGGGTATGTATAAGATTCTGCATTATTTAAATTTCTGGAGTACCAGCTATTTTCTGTATGATATAGTTGACCATCAATATACCAACGGATTTCACCGGGCTCCCATTCTATACCATATACATGATAGTCATCAGTAAATTTACCATTTTTAAGGACATAGTTTCCCTGTCCTGAGCTATGCGGATTTCCATAATGTAGAGTACCATATATTTTATTAGGCTGGTTTCCTAATAGCTCAGTTATATCGATTTCTCCTCCTGAAGGCCATCCACCGAATATGTTGTCATCTTCGGGCAGCATCCATATAGCTGGCCAAATTCCCTGTCCATCCGGAAGCTTAGCTTTTATTTCAAATTTTCCATAGGTCCAATATTTTTTATTCTTTGTTACAAGTTTTGCAGACGAATATTCCCCATTTGCTTCTTTTTTAGCTTCCAATACTAATTTTCCATTTTCAATATATGTATTTGCATCTGTGTAGTATTCATCTTCATTATTATAAACTTCTCTTGTATTTACGGCAGTCCATATACTTGTATCAATTTGATCCCCGCTGAACTCATCATTCATAACTAACGTCCATGGAGATTCCTGTGTGCTTCCATTTGTTCCGGAGGTTTCTTTCTTTATCTCTCCGTTTTCAATACTTAGATTAGAACCCATTTCCTGAGACTTATCATTTATTTTAATATTTTCTACCATAATTTCTAAATCCTTTACGCTTCCTTTAGCCTTTAGTTCTGTTCCTTCTGCTGCTTTATTTAATATCATCTTATTAATTTCTGTTCCCTCGGACAGTTCGATATGAGACTTACAGTTAATATTAACCTCGTCTGCACTAGAATTATTTTCAAAAGCAACTCTGACCGGTTTGTTTTTCTTATTTATAATAACCTTGCCCAGTTGTGAATCACTGATAATGACAGAATTCATTCCGCCACCCTTAATAAAAGTTTTGCCTGTTACTATAACGTGGTCAATAACAACCTCACCCTCAGAAATTCCCTCTGTCAGGTATAAATCACCATTAACTTTGGTATTTTTAAGTGTAACTCCGGGGACATTTATAACAACATTACCCTCTACATTATTCGTTGAAAGCTCACCGATTGTATTTAGAATAGTGCCGCTTAATTTATTGACCAGTATTGCTGCCTCAGCACGTGTAATATTATTTTTAGGTCTTATTGTTTTATCCGGGAAACCACTCATATAGCTTTTGTCTACAAGAACTGCAATTGCATTTTGGGCATACTGCGAAACATTGCCAAAATCCTCGTAACTACCAGCTTTTGAATCATTAATTTTTTCAAGTTCAAATGCCTTGTATAGTATAACCGCTGCATCCTGTCTAGTTATTGGCTTACTAGGAAAGAAGCTGTTATTGTAGCCAGTGATTATACCGGCTTCTTTTGCCTTTAGAACATCTGAGTAAAACCAATCTCCACTTTTTACATCATTGAAAGCTTCATTGCTGGTTTGCGTATATCCGAATACCTTATTGATTATTGCACAGAATTCTGCCCTTGTTATTGTTTTGTTAGGTCTAAATGTATTATCTGAGTAACCCGTTATAATACCCTTGCTTAATAGTTCATTTACTTTGCCTTCTGCCCAGTGGTTTGATATGTCTGTTAAGCTTCTGCTTTCAGCATTTGCTGTATTTGCAAAATGTTGAGCAGGTATAAATGTAGTTAAGATACTTATAGCTAATAGGATTGCTAATACTCTTTTTTTCATTTTAATAGCCCCCTTGTTAATACTTACTTTTTACACCAAATCAACCTCAATCAAATGTTTGCAACCCGAATCCATTTCAATCAAATCTTTTTTCTCAATTAATACATACTTATCGTTAGAGATAAAGTCCCTACAAGTGCCGTCTATACAAACTCTACCAAGACTATACTGCCCGTAATCCTTAAACCCTAAATTCCTATATACAACTCTAAACTCTCTGTCTGCAAATATTGTTTCAACAGCAACCTCTCCTTGGGAGCAGAACTGTTCCTTAACAAGTTTTGGCTCAAGAATAAGCGCCCCATAGCTTCCCTTAACTCCATATACCTCTTGAAGCATGGTTAACAAAAACCAACTGGCAGCTCCAGTAAGATAGTGATACATCCCTCTGCCTTTCTGATTTATGTACTCAGGTATGCCCGGGTATATCCTGCTTTTACTGAAATCAGTGCTAAGCTTATATATAAAATCCATTACTTTAAAGCCTTCTCTTGCAAATCCTCTTTTGTACAATGCATTTGCATACATTACCGCCATATGACTGAACATTGCACCATTTTCTTTATGTCCGTACGCAAAACCAAAGGCTCTTCCCAAGCTTGGCTGGATTTCTGAAAAATCACTGTTTAGCCTGTATCCAATCTCGGGATCTTTTAAATATCTATTTACTGCACGAATTACTTCTTTCACCTGTTCTTGTGTTGCTACCTGCCCCATTACTGTAAATACTTGACCTGTCAATGTCATTCTTACACCTGAAGGAAAATCACCTTCTACTCTTTGTCCGTTGTTATCATAATATCCATTAAACCATGAATAGCCTTCCAGATTGTTTATCCACTCATTATTTCTGATTTGCATTGTAAGCCAGGTAGCTTTCTTTTCAAGATCATTGGCTATATTTACAGTCTCGATCAATACCTTTTCACCAGAGATTCCTGTACTGCTGGCATTGTAGTAGCTTTCCAGCAATGCTTTTTTGGCTTCAATTGATTTATACTCAATTGGTTCGGTTATTGAATCCAGTAGTATTAAGACTTCCTTTGCCAGCTCAAGCTTTTCAATTCCCAGTTCGTCTTTTAGTTTTAGTACCAGTCTTGAAATCTCTGATAGATTGTTTGCATATAGTGCCGAAAATGCTACACTCTCTCCCCTGTCATTAGCCATATCTAATGCATCATTCCAGTCAGCGCCCTCAATTCGGATGTTATTATGCTCACCCACATTAAAAAACGGAATAATATTTTGCAGTAAAATATGTTCAAGAATTGTTCCGTAATATATTTCTCCGTCTTTCTGCCTAAGTTTGCTTCCATCTGAAGACTTCCAGTCTGTATCAATGCTACAAGAACGTGAGATATGCTTATCCTTAAAGTAGGTCTGCTGTTCCAGAAGGAACTTAAGGTCTCCTGTCTGGTTTATGTAAAGCATTGTTGTAATTAATGGCCAAGCACCATGATCCATCCACACTCTTGTGATATTATTTCTATCTGCTACGAATTCCCCTTGTCCTGAGCCTATAATAGTAGCGTTGCTGCCATCAATACGGACACCCGCAAAATTTCCAAGAAGAAGGTTTCTTACATTAACAGGCTCCATCAGCAGCAGTGCAAGACAATCCTGCCATAAATCTCTCCACCCTCTGCCTCCTCTTCCATAATCATGATGAGGTAAAAAGGAGCAGCCGTAAATTCGTCTTAGTATCGGCTGAATAGTAACCCACTTAAGCCATTGATTATAGTTTGTATCCCCCAAGGAAAAACTAAGCTTGTCCAGTTTGCTTTTCCAAAAATTCACATTGCTTTTCATGTGTTTCCGAAAACTTTCTTCTGTGCCGTATTCACTGATTAACCTTTGGGCATCTTCTTTATGATCACATATTGCCATCATAATAATATAGACTGCTGACTCTCCGGGGTTAAGAATCCTTTTGCTAAAGCGTATTGCACCTATTGCTTCATACCCTTCAACCACACTATTTTCTTTTACATAGCCTTCAAGATTTTCGACTACTGCTTTAGGCCAATCCAGAGATCCGCCTTCACCTATGAATTCTTCAACAGTCGGAAAAACTCCTAAAGGCTTTTCTCCATTTGATTCTGTTCCTAAAACATAGTAGCTTATACTATTCGGTTTATGACCTCTCTCGTCAAAAGTTAAAACAGGACAAACCTGTACACCATTGGGTTGTGTATAAATCCTATGTAGTAACGAAGTAACATGCCTGTGATCCCTCAGGTTATCTGCTGAACGTCCATATATGGGAATAGCCGCTGTAGGATTAAATTCTATTGTTTCGTTGCCGTTATTTGTTATTTTGACCATCATCAGTTCAGTTTTATCTTCACTTACCGGAACAAAATTTATAACTTCTGACTCAATATTCAGCGTACAATTCGTTCTTGTTACTTTATGCCATAGAAAGCCAGCTTCCATTTTAACTGTTTCATCTCTGTTACACCTGAATTTTTCAGCTGCTTGTGCTGCCGAATTACCCGTCGCTGACCAAGCACCATACTGCTGTGTCCATAACCAGAAATTTCTTGTATTTTTTGAATTATGCAAGTCCTCCGGTGATACAGGTGTCATCAGGAAGGTATTCTGACTTGACTTGATATCTCCACCCAGCATCGGAGTTATGGAAGACATCATTCCTGCATCATTTGCTAGTGGAAAATATAGATAGCTTGAAATATCGGAATTTTCCAGCACGAATGTTCCGTCATTCTCTGTAAAATACCAGCCAAATCTATCTTTTTGCTGATTCATTTCTCAAATCCTCCTAAAATAAAAGGGATAGGAATATACTGACAATTTCAGTCTCTCCTATCCCTTTTAGGTAATTGACTTTATTTATTTCTTTAATGCATCAAACTGCTTTTGCTTTTCTGCAATAATCTTATCCCCACCTGCTGCCTTTAGCTTGTTTAAAAATTCAGGAAGATATTTATCTGTATCAAGTAAACCAAAGGTAAGAGCTCTGTAATATTGTGAAGTTACGTTATCACAAGCTGCTTTTTCTGATTTTACAGGTTCTGAATTAAATATAAATCCTAGCTCTGGTGATGGTTTTGCTTTTTTATTGAATTCTTCGTACTGCTGCCACTTATTTTGATCTTCAGATTTTTGCAAATAATTTATAAACTGGTTTCCAAGTGCCCACTGCATACCAAGTGAGTAGCCTGACTCAGGTATAGTTTCTATTACATTGTCAGATACCTTTTTGTAATGTTTATTTTCTACACCATAATTAATAAGGTTATTCAAATACTTATCAGTATTCATAAGCTCAAGGAACATCATAGCTCTTTCCGGATTCTCTGAAGTCTTTGATATAGCAGTTAATGAACCCATAACATCCGCTGTACACATTACAGGCTCAGTCAAATCAATCTGTCCAAGCTCAAAGCCGTACTTTTCCTTAGTCTGGTTGTTAGCTGTTCTCTCTGCTGCATAACCAGGCTTTAAGTTTACAGCCCATACAAAGAACTGTCCCTTGTCGATTGAATTTTCCTGTGCGCCATTCTGAGTAAGGATATCCTTTCTTTCATAGCCAGCAAGATAATACTTACGTAATGTTTCAAAGGTTTGTTTAAATTCTGGAGTTTCAAACTGGTTAATAACTTTACCCTCAGCTGTAATATCTCCTAATTCAGGTGTATCACTGGTATTGAATGCATTCCAATCATTAAAGCCCAACCAGCCGTTACCGCCTATGAATGGGAAGAACTCAGGTTGTTTTTCCTTTATAGTCTTTAACATTGGCTCAAGATCCTGAAGTGTTTTAACCTTAGTCATATCAAAGCCATACTTTTCTGCCAATGTTTTATTGTACAGAATACCATGGGTACGACCCTTCTCTTTATTAGTTGGTATGGCATAATTCTTACCATCAATTTGTGAAGCCTTTAGGAAATCTTCGCCCAATAATTGTTTTGTATTTGGAGCGTACTTGTCCATAAGATCATTAATTGCTACAAAAGCTCCATTTCTAGAGTTCTTATTATAATCATTTAACCAAGATGCAGTGAAGCACATGTCAAAGGCTTCTCCTGAAGCTATCATTGCATTCATTTTCTGCGCATATGTTCCCCAGTCAATACAGTACAGCTTAAGACTCGCATTAATTTTGTCTTTAAGATATTTGTTTACTTCTTCTTCAACTAGAGAAGTATCCTTCTGCTCACCAGGTCCTACAAAGTACCAAGTCAGTGTTACAGGGTCAAGCTTACTTTGTTCAGAAGTAGTTGTTGTTGTGGCTTGATCTGATGACCCTGTTGAGGTTGTAGTATTGGAGCTTCCACAACCTGATAGTGCCATTGTTATGACAAAGCTTGCTGCAAGAAATAGCGATAATCCTTTTTTCTTAATTTTAATCATTTAATATTTCCTCCTTGATATATGTATTTTTCTATAGTTATATATAAAAATTTAATATAACTCCCGTTCACTAGGATACTACCCCTTAACAGCTCCAATAGTTAAGCCCTTAATGAAATATTTCTGGAAGAATGGATATGCAAGTATAATAGGTCCAATGGATATAATACACATTGCCATTCTGGCTCCCTGACTCGGCAGGCTGGAAATTTCTGAGGAAGTACTCGAAATACTTGAAGACAAACGTGCAAGTGCTTCTATATTACTCATAAGCTTGTAAAGCAGGTACTGAAGATTATACAGTTTTGAATCAACTATCAACATTAGTGGTAGCCACCAGTCATTCCAGTAAACTAAGGTTGTAAAGAGTGCTACAGTTGCTATACCCGGTATTGCTAACGGAATTACTATCTGAAAGAATGTTCTCAGTTCCCCAGAGCCGTCTATTCTCGCTGACTCTATTACTGAGTCAGGGACATTTGTAGATATGAATGTCCTCATTATAATTACATAGAAACCATTTATCAGATATGGGAGAAGTAGAGCAAAAATAGTATTATTAATATGAAGGAATTTGACACATACCACATACCAAGGAACCATTCCGCCGCTGAAAATCATAGTTATAAGAAGAAAATATGTAAAGAACTTTCTATACGTAAATTCTTTTCTTGAAATGGCATAAGCATACAATGTTGTGATCAAGGTGCTTACAACTGTCCCTACAACTGTAACTAATATTGTCAGACCATATGCATTGAATACTAATTCCTTAACTTTGTAAATATACTCATATGCCTTGAAGCTGACTACTTTTGGGAAAATACTGTAGCCGAACTGCATTATGGAGTTTTCATCAGTTATTGAAATTCCAATAACGAGTAAAAGGGGAATTAAACAAGTAGCAGTTGCTAAAATAAATATTACATTTAGAATTACATTTGTAATTTTTGATATTGAATTAAAGTCTTTAGCCATATTATCACCTCCTAAAATAACGCACTTTCCTTATCAATTTTTCTTACTACAAGGTTTGAAAGAATAATTAGAACACATCCAACAACTGATTGGTATAAACTTGCAGCTGATGCCATTCCTATGTCTCCCAGTCCCAGCAATGAATTATATACATATGTATCAATTACATCCCCAACAGGTTTTAGAAGTCCTCCCCCCAAGTTCATGGATGACTGGTAGAACAGACCGAAATCTCCTGTAAATACTCTACCCAGAGCTAATATTGTAAGTACGCATATAATTTGCTTTAGAGAGGGTATTGTTATGTTTTTAATTTGCTGCCATTTCGTTGCCCCGTCAATAGCTGCTGCCTCATAGTATTCATGTGATATTCCTGTTATTGCCGATAAATATATGACCGTTCCATACCCTGAATATTTCCATACATTTAAAAAGCAGAAGAAAAACGGCCAAGCCTTTAAATTCGAGTACCAGTCAATACCGCTCATTTTAAAGATATCCTGTAATGCATTATTTACAACCCCATAGTCAGGATTCAGAAAAGCATATACCAAATAACTTACTACAACCCATGACAAGAAATAAGGTAAGAGCATTGAGCTTTGGTATAGCTTTGACATTCTGGTATTAAGCAACTCATTTAAACCAATTGCACAACTTATTGGAATAACTATTCCAAGTACTATAAACACAAGATTGTAGAGTATTGTATGTTTTGTAATGTTAAATGCATCGGGCGTGTTAAAGAAAAACTTAAAATTATCAAAGCCAACCCAATCACTATTTACAAAATTAATAAAAATATTACTGCTGAAGAACTTCATGTTTTTAAAAGCAATCAGCACCCCCATCATAGGCAAGTAGCTGAAAACAGATAAAAGCACAACTCCCGGTAAAATCATTAATAAGTAAGGAGCATTCCTTTTAATATTAGATAGAAACCCTTTTTTATTAAGATCTGCTGAAGATGAAGCATTGTTCATAGTTATCACCTTTCTAATATAAGTTCAAATTTAGTGTATGAACATATATTAGCCCATTTCATTTACCAAATTAAGTGATAAATTATACCTTGTTAGTACTTAATTATTCTTTTGATTTTATGTAAATTTTCAAGAAATGAAAATAATATAGGGTTAGTGAGAAATATAGATAATTCTCTAACCCTGTATTATTATTATCAATATTTTTTAGATATTGAATGTACTCAAAGCTTTTGTGGTTTCTTGGCTCGGATACTTTCCTTGTATTCCGCAAAAGATTTTTCTTCATATCGTTTAAACTGTCTGTAAAAATGCTCATGATTACTATATCCTACTTTGGCAAGTATATCGTATATCTTTGAGTTCTCCTGCATGAATTTCTTCTTTACTTCTGATATTCTTACCTTGTTCAAATAATCATTAAAGCTCTCACCCATATTATTTTTGAAGAGACGTCCAAGATACGCAGGACTCATGTAAAAAATTTCTGATAATGATTTGAGACTTAAATCATTATAGTAATTATCATCTATGTATTTTTTAATCTGGGTAAACACGCTTGATGACTTACACTCTTGAAGTTCAAGCTTGTATTCGCAGGTTTTTATGCAGATTGACATAAGCCAATCCTTTAATTGTTCAATACTCCTAAAGCTGCTATTTATTATGTTAACGTCCTCTTTTTTTATAACTTGTACTGCTTCGCCATTATAACTTTTAATCATAGTACAGATTTCCAAAATAATATTATATGCAATTGCATTTATAACCTCATTTGAGAAGCATTTCCTGCATATTTCACTTATAACTAGGTCAACCTCAGCTTCTATCTTATTTCTGTCAGCAACTTCGATTGCAGCTAAAAGGTTTTCACTTCTCCATTTCAGGTCTAAAATGCTTTTTTCATTAACCATAACGCTACTATAAGGAATAACATTTTCTTTACCAAGTATTATCCTTCGCTCTAATGCTATCTGTGCTTGTTTTCTACTTTCTTTAAGTACTTCAATCTTTTCAACACAATTTCCATATCCGATGTTTATATTGATTTTTAAGTATTGTTTTATACAGTTACATATATTTTTCAAGCAACTTTTTACGGTTTCTTCACTTAATCTGGACGAATAACTGAAAAAAATTATTCCAAACGTATTGTTGATATCTTCATACACATATCCAATTTTTTTCTGAGATATGATTTCTTCTACAATATTCCTCAGGCCGAATTTCACCAGGTTTGCTTCTTCTAGATTCGACTCAAAAGTATGGTAATAATCCTCTATCTCAATCAGCGCCAGTAAAAAGCCGCCTTTACTCATATCCATACAATATTCCTGCATCTTTGCAGAGATTTCCTTCTGAGCAAGATTACCATTTGCAACGTCAAACAAGAACTTATTTAACCTGATACTGTTATTTCCCCTATCCTTAATCATATTTTCAACTTCTTTATCCAGCTCGTCTTTTATATTAAGTACATGCTGAAGGAGATCGTCCCTATTCAGTGGTTTTAACAGGTAGCCTCTAACTCCGTATTTCATTGCTTCTCTGGCATATTCAAAATTATTGTAACCGCTTATTATTAATAGTTTAACTGAGGAATTATGATTATATACTTCCTTTATAAGCTCTAAACCGTCTACCTCAGGCATCCTTATATCTGTAATGACAAGATTGTATCTGTTTTTTTTAAGCTTATCAATTGCATCTTCACCATCCTGGGCAGTTTCAATTACCTTGAAACCATAAGTTTCCCAATCAATAAATACCTTTAACCCGGCACATATTCTTGGCTCGTCATCAACAATAAGCACATTATACATTTTCATTACCCCTTTTTGTTTTAATCCTTGGGATTAATAGTTCGACCTCTGTTCCTTTTCCCTGACAACTCTTTATATTTAAACCATATTTATCGCCAAACTGGAGTCTTAACCTCTGATGGACATTTCTTATTCCTATACGTTCCTTTCCGCCTTTATTCTGCGGCTTGTCCAATAACTCACTTATAAAAACTAATTTATCCTCCGGTATACCTATTCCATCATCATTTACTATTAATTTAATATCATCCCCGCAAACCTGCGATGTAATTGTCACACAACCCTTTCCTTTTTTGAGTTCTATCCCATGTCCAATAGCATTTTCAACAATGGGCTGAAGTGAAAATTTAGGTATACAGCAGTCTTCCAAATCTGGAGAGATATCTATTTTATAATCCAGCTTATCCACATATCGATATTTTTGTATTTGAAGATAGTCCTCTATCAGCTGTTTTTCCTGCATAATGGTATTACCGAAACCAGACCATTCAATACTTTTTCTAAGGAGCATAGAAAACCGCTCTATTACCTCAGAAATTTCAAACTCCTGCTTCAGCCATAAGTCCATCCTTATAGACTCCATTGTATTAAATAAGAAATGAGGATTTATCTGACTCTGAAGTGCCCATATTTCTGCTTCTTTTTTTTCTATTTCGAGATCCTTAACCTGCAACTCAGATTGATGAACTTCATTTACTAAATAATTTATCCTGTCAGTCATGCTATTAAAGCTTTTTGACAATTCCGATATTTCATCATTCCCATCGTCATCAGCGACTACATTAAATTCTCCATCTCTCACCTTTCTCATATTACGTACCAACATCCTAATCTTTTTTGTCAGCGTATTTGAAAAAAGCACTACAAAAATAACTGCGACAAGAACACTTATAGAACATATGAACAAGCTATACCTGACTATCCCTTTTATATCATTAAGCATACTCTCAGAAGAAATAACAGAAATAACCTTCCAATCTTTTAAAACCTTCCTGCCTTTAAAAGTATCCATAAAAATTACATTGCCTCTATTATCCTCTTTAATTTCATTAAATCCGTTGTATTCATCCAATTTAATTCCTTGCAGATAACTAATTTCATCAGCACTTTCTCCTATAAGGTGCCTTTCACTGGATGAAATAACCTTATTATTACTATTTATTAAAAATATCTTTTTATTAGCAATTTCACGTTCGATAAGCTTATATACTTCACTCTCACGAACTTCTATAGTAAGAATATTTGTATATTTAGTTGTTCCGTATAAAAGCCTGCTTATCATAAATACCATTTTCCCTTTATCATTTACATATGAACCGGATATGACATTTGCACCGTTAGCACGTATTGCATCTTGACACCACTGTGTCTTATTTATAAATTTACTATCAACTTTACATATGAAATCATTATCGGGAATAATAAAGTCGTTTGAGGTATATACAACTACTTTTGCATTTTCACTTACCCGGACTTTCAGTACACCCGAGTAGGTTGATTTAATCTTTAAATATTCATTATACATATCAAAGAATGTGGTGTCGGTTGAATATTCAGTATTTAAATAATCATTTAGTTGCTTTTCCAATAGCATAGTATCGGACAGGTCTAAATATGTATTTATTTGATTGTATATATTTTGGCTTATTTGCTGAAAGTTAGCTTTATTGATATAGTCTGTTCTGTCCAGTACTGTTTCAGTAGTTCTACTTACGAGAAAGTATCCTACAAAAACTACGGGAAGTAGAATTACAAACAAATATGATAATAGCAGTCTTGTACGAAGCTTGAAATTAATGTGCACCATTAGATTTATCACCATCCAAATAGATTCATGCCAAACTAAAACCAACACTGCCAAATTTATAATTAGTAGTCTTAAAATAGATTAAATCACTGCTTTATGTAAATGTCAACATTAATTAAAAAATTACTCACCATATATTAATTAAAAACATACAATATAAACAGTATTCCCTTTTTACATATTTGTGGAGGTAATAATGATGAGCTATACATATCCATCTGGCCAACCCCAGGGTACTGCAAGGAAAATTACCAATAAACTAAGAGAAATCATGATAGCAGAATTAATGGCTGTAAACGGATACCAAAGCCACATTGCTAATTCCAACATGATAAACGTAAACGAAGTCTGGTATCATATAATGCTTGACGAAAAAAGGCACTATGAAGCAACACTTAGTTTGCTAAGAAAATATGATCCTGTCCAGTATAAAGCTTCTTTAGAACAACATGAGGATTATCTGATACCTAAATCACCAATGCAATTGTACAGTCCATCTTACGACAAACAAATAATCTTAAATAATATAAGAGAAGACATTAAGGGAGAACTGGAAGCTGTTATACTCTATGAAGAACAAATTGATGCTTATTCTTCTTACAAAGATATAAAAATTGCAATACAATTAATTATAGATGACGAAAAAGAACACGCCGAACACCTAACACAGGTTCTGAAAAAATATGAAAATGAGCAATTTACATATATTAAGGAAAAAGGAAAGAATGAATCACACAAACATGGTAAAGGTTAAATTTTCTCACGTTTTTTGTATTACATAGAATATCAAATAAAACCAATAATATTTTAATGATTGATAAATTTTTATTATTGGGAAGGTAAATACTTTGTTTGAAAAACTATCAAGATTTATAAATTTTGTTAATAATGTAAGAAGTCAGCAAAGGGAAAATCAAAAGCCTTCACCTGATAATGTATCCTATGTAGGCAATCTTCAAAGTTTACATGATTCTTTGGATGAAAATGCTAAGTTCTTAAAAAAAGTAATTGGTAAAAGCGATGATATCATATTCAGGGAGTTCTATTTTGGTGTAAAGCACCAGACCAAAGCACTTATCAGCTTTATTGACGGGTTGGGAGATAAGAACCTAATACTCGAGTATGTTGTAAAATCGCTTATGGTTAATATTCATATTACAGACCCACACGGAAAATTAGTCAATAAACGGAATATTTTCGATGATATTAAAAAATATATTCTAAGTATCGTCGAAGCGACTGAAGTAAGCAATATGGATGAAGCAATTGATGCAATTTTATCAGGTAATACACTTTTACTTATAGACGGGTGTGACCGGGGATTTTCCATAAGCGCTAAAGGTGGCGAAAGCAGAAGTATACAGCAGCCGGAGACAGAAGTCGTAATCAGAGGTTCACGTGAGGCTTTTGTGGAAACACTAAGGGTTAATACTTCTTTGATACGTAAAATAATCAAAAATCCCAACCTAGTATTTGAAACACTTGTTGTTGGAAAACAAACCCGAACCGATGTATGTATCGGGTATATTCAGGGAATTGCCAACGATAAGGTGGTGCAGGAAGTACGGGACAGAATAAACCGCATTGACAGTGATGTTATACTGGAATCAGGTTATATAGAGCAGTTCATTGAGGATAATCCTTTGTCTCCTTTTGCGACAATCGGTAATAGCGAAAGACCCGACAAGGTATCTGCAAAGCTTTTGGAAGGAAGAGTTGCCATTTTTTGCGGGGGCACGCCAATTGTATTGACTGTTCCCTATACTTTTGTTGAAGCACTTCAGGTACCGGAGGACTATTATTCCAGACCTTTTCTTACCAACCTTGTCAGAATTCTTAGAGTTCTGGCACTGTTTATTACACTTACTCTGCCTGCTTTATATATTTCTCTTACCACCTTCCACCAGGAAATGATCCCTACAGTGCTGCTTGTTACCTTTGCCGCAGCAAGGGAGGGTATCCCTTTCCCTGTTTTAATTGAAACACTAATAAGTGAGGTTATATTTCAGCTTTTGAGGGAATCCGGTATCAGAATGCCCAAAGCTGTAGGCACGGCAGTGAGTATTGTCGGTACACTTGTAATTGGACAGGCTGCAGTTGAAGCCGGAATTATTGGTGCACCAATGGTAATCATAACAGCTTTGTCGGCAATTACCAGTTTCATTCTTCCATCCATATATGATGCAGTTATAGTTTTTAAATTTATACTTATTTTTTTAAGTAGTGCTTTCGGGCTTTTTGGCGTAATAGTAGGAATGTTCTGCATGTTGGCTCATATGTGTTCCCTAAGAACGTTTGGAACACCATATATGTCTCCTTTGGCACCAGTAAACTGGAGCGATATGAAAGACGCCATTCTTAGATTTCCACTTTGGGTTATGAAAAACAGACCTAAAGCAATTACTTGGAAAAAGTCTAACCGACAGGCATCCAAACAAATGCCCAATAAGCCTGACAAGAAAAAAGGAGGGAAAAATTATTGAATAAAAAAATCGTTGCAGTTATACTAACTATTACATTTTCTTCCCTGCTTTTAACAGGCTGCTGGGATCGGAAAGAATTAAACCAGTTGGGAATTGCCATGGCTATCGGTTTAGATAAAGGTGACGACGGTAAAATTCAGTTGACAAGTCAAATAGTTCGTCCCGGAGCCATGGAAAAACAGGGTGGTGGAAATGAGCCTCCTTATGAACTTGTTATTTCTTCAGGAAATTCCATTTTTGAGGCAATCAGACATACGGTTAAGGAATTTGACAGGAGAAGCTTTTTCTCTCATATTAAAGTAATAGTGGTTGGTGAAGACTTTGCCCGGGAAGGTCTTGGAGATACTATTGACTTTATAACCCGCAGCCATGAATTGAGAAAAAACACTTGGTTGATTGTTGCTTCAGACACCAAAGCATCTGAAATACTAGGTGTAAAACATGGACTTGAAAAAATACAGGCAAATTATATGGAAGGAATAATCAAATCTCAGAAGATAGATTCAGATTCTACAGTTACGAGGGTTATTGATTTTGTAAAGACAATGCCCGGCGAAGGAAGCAATCCTGTTACCGGTGTTTTTTCATTGATTAATGTTAAAAGTGTTCCTTCTGAAGGAACAGAGCCCGAAGAACGTAAAGGATTAAAACTTTCGGGGTCAGCGGTATTTAAAAAGGACAAGCTTGTAGGTTTTCTGGATAGTAACGATACCCTTGGGCTTAATATTCTATCTAATAAATTAAAAAAAATATCAGTCAGTCTAAAATCTATTACTAATAAACCTAATACTGATGTTGTAGTAGAGATAATTAAAACAAAATGTTCCATAAAACCATCTATCAATAATGGTAAAATACAATTTAACATTGCAATAAAAGCGGAAGGAAACCTAACCGAAGTTAGGGATAATTTTGACGTAACTAACTTACAGATATTCGATGAGATTAATAGTAGTTTCTCTGAATTTTTAAGATATACTACAGATAACTCTATCAGGATTATTCAGAAGAATATGGGGACTGATGTAATAGGCTTCGGAAGAGCTTTTGAGCTCAAATACCCAAAAAACTGGAGCAAAGTAAAAACTCGATGGAGTGATGAGATATTTCCATATGTTTCGTATACAGTTACAGCAGATACCTGTCTTAACAGAACCGGATTAACTTTAAAACCTATCAATGCTAAAAAACTTGACAAGTAGCTGTTAACGTTTATTATTTGAAATCATTTTTATTAGTGCTAACACCGCATAAAACAGAAAAACAGCTACTAGAAGAAAGGAATAACCCCATGCCGAAAATGCTATTATACTTTGCCCTATCCCCGTTTCTATTGTGTCATTTATTATATTAGTGATAAACTTCATCATATTTCTTCTCCACTACCCGCCTTTATTTATTTTGAATATTTAATTCCTTATTGCAATATTTTTTTAGATAAAATATTAACAAAAGCAATAATGGTACAATATTGCTGACCGGAACCCATTGCTGCCAGTATTGCGGTACGAGATATTTCACATGGAATGGGTAATTGGGCTCATAAACTTGTGTATACCACATTATGAACACAGCTAATGGCACAAGAACCCATCTGTAGTCTTTAATATGAAAAAGCTCAGCAAAAATCAGCACAGCTGAATAGTAAAATAAAATTGTTAAATAGAATCCGCCCATAAATACAAGAATAACTCCAATAGCATCCAGATTAGTAATTATATCTCCAATAGTTATCAATTTTATAACTTCAAGGAAAGGTATGGTTGCTGTGGAAGTATAGTTAGGTCCCAACGATGAAACCATTATAATAAGTGAAATGGTTAAATTAACTCCTGTTAATGCAAGAGCCCAGTAAGTTGTTTTTTTCACTATTTTTACCGAACCGTTATACTTCCAGAATTGAAAAAATACCAAAACCAGACCGAAGGGAAAGTTAATCCCAATTGGATAAAAAGCTTTTAAAATTGGCTTATAACCTTCTTCAAATACCGGGAACAGCTCTTTAAGATTTATCTGCCCTGATGCAATTATCATAATATAGATTGATATAATCAAGAAAATTACTATTGGAAATATTATTTCAGCTATACGCCCAAGAGTCTCTATCCCTAAAAAAAGTACATAAATAATTGCTACATAAAAAATAATCTGTATTACCAGATTGGGTGTATCCTGAAGGAATGTTACATTTATTAAATCTGCAAATTCACTAGTGGTACGGGTAGCATTAAAAGTATATATCATGAAATAAATAAATCCCAATGGCCATCCCAAAGTTTTACCAAGAATAGATTGTGTTATGCCCACAATATTCTTTTCGGGATATTTGCTGTATATGGATGTATACAACCAGACCAAGCCCATTCCGGCAATTGTAGATATAATGTCTACAATCCAGGCATCTCTTTTAGCTTCTATACCTAAAGCCCATAAGTTGGTACTGCCTATCTGCCCCATCATTATAAGACAAAATAGTTGGTTCCTGCTTATTTTCTCCATGTTCAACCACTCATTCATAATTTTGTATTTCATATTATGTGCAATTGCATACATGTGTATACGGAGATGTATTTACTATATTTAAGACTCTCATTCTTACATTAGACAATCCCGCATATATTTTTAGAGGGAGGTTTAGCATGTTTATCTTAATAAATAAAAACAGAATGTTCAGTATCTTTACAATTTTTATTACATCAATTGTTTTGTTTTTTGTAGTTAATAATTGTGTTATCAAAGGCAGTTTTTCAAAGCATGCAGCTAATAATCAACAACAATTTCTGATATTGATACATATAGATGAAAAAACACTTTATTTATTTGAAAATGAAAAATGTATAAAAAAATACCCTGTTGCATCCGGAAAACCCGGTTGGCCCTCCCCCATAGGAGAATGGAAAATAGTCGAAAAAAGCCAATGGGGAAAAGGCTTCGGTGGCAGATGGCTAGGCTTGAATGTCAGATGGGGTAATTATGGAATTCATGGTACAAAGAATGAATCTTCTATTGGAAGATCAGCAAGCCATGGGTGCATACGTATGTATAACAGGGACATAAAGGAGCTGTACAATATAGTTCCTCTAGGAACAGCTGTTGTTATTCGTAACGGTCCATTTGGGCCTTTTGGAACGGGGTTCAGAAATCTAAAACCCGGTGACAGGGGGTCAGATGTTTTAGCCGTACAGGAAAGACTAAAGCAACTTGGGTATTTTAATGGATATGAATCAGGTATATATGAGGATGATTTGAAAGAGGCTCTCTTTCGATTTCAAAAAGATCATAATCTTAAACTAAAAATTACAATTACCACGTCAGATTATAATGCAATGGGTTATTCGGAATTTGAATAGTATTTTAAGGACAATAAAAAGGAACTATTGTATAAATAGTTCCTTTTTTATAGTTTACTCTACTATTTGACCGTGCTTCTCGTAATTTGTCTTACACTTAATATGATTTTTATCGTCAACAAATACTACATTGGGTTTATGATTCTGAGCTTCTTCCCTGCTCATCTGTGCATACGCCATGATAATAACTTTATCGCCTACCTGTGCATATCTGGCAGCTGCTCCATTGAGACAAATCGTACCTGAACCTTTTTCACCTGCAATTGTATATGTTTCCAGCCTGTTGCCGTTATTAATATTTACTACACAAACTTTTTCATACTCCATAATCCCAGCTGCTTCCAAAAGTTCTACATCTACCGTAATACTTCCCACATAATTTAATTCTGCTTGCGTCACTGTAGCTCTATGGATTTTTCCACTTAATAATGTGATATTCATACCTGCACCTCTTATAAAATAAATCGGATTGTTTATTCGGGTATAAAAGAAAAATTGTCAATTAACCTGACCTTTCCTATATTAACCGCCATTGCTATCAGAACAGGTCTGTCTATAGTGTCAACCTGTTGCATTGTCAGTGCGTCTACAGCTTTTAAGTAATCTATTTTTGCTAACGGCTCCTGATCTATGATATCTTTCATTTTCTTTAAAAGAACATCTACTTCCCTACATCCTTCTTTTACCATACCTTTACCAGCAAAGATAGATTTACTGAGTGACAACGCCGCTCTTCTTTCTTCTCTGTTAAGGTAAGTATTTCGGGAACTTTTTGCAAGTCCGTCTTCTTCACGAATAATAGGACAGCCAACGATTTCAACATCCATGCTTAAATCCCTTACCATTCTTTTTATAACTGCAAGCTGCTGTGCATCCTTCTCTCCAAAATAAGCTTTGTCGGGATTGACAATATTCAGTAATTTATTTACAACCGTGCACACTCCTTTGAAATGCACCGGGCGACTAAGTCCGCATAGCTCCTCAGTAAGCACCGACATATCTACGGAAGTACAGAAACCCTCGGGATACATCTCTTTAGGTTCGGGGTTGAATATTAAATCCACGCCCAATTCTTCGCAATACTTGGTGTCCTTTTCCAAATCTCTTGGATACTTTTCCAAATCTTCTGTAGGCCCAAATTGTATGGGATTTACAAAAATACTAACAACTACTTTTGAATTTTCCCTGGCTTTTGTAATAAGGCTTCCGTGACCTTCATGTAAGTATCCCATAGTAGGAACAAAACCTATTGATAATCCTTGCTTTTTCCAATCTCTAACTATATTTTTAACTTCATTTATCGTCTTTACTACTTTCATAACCTACCCTCCGAAATCAACTTCTCAATAACCACCTTATCTATCTTATAGGAATGTTCAAGTTCCGGAAAAGTTGAGTCCTTTATTTCACTAATATATTTTTTAAATGCTGATTTCATTTCTGACCCTAAATCGGCATATTTCTTTACGAATTTAGGAGCTATATTTGAATAAATACCCAGCATATCCTGATACACAAGTACCTGACCATCACAGTATTTTCCTGCACCTATTCCAATTGTAGGTATGGAAAGTGTATTTGTTATAATTTTTGAAAGCTCTGCAGGAACACATTCCAATACAACAGCGGTTGCACCGGCTGCTTCAACAGCTTTGGCATCATCAACTAATTTAATGGCAGCTACTTCATCTTTACCCTGTACCTTAAATCCTCCGAAAGAATTTATGGATTGGGGTGTCATACCCAAATGTGCTACCAAAGGTATTTTTGCATCTACAATTGCTTTTATCTGAGGACACACTTCCTTGCCCCCTTCAAGCTTTACAGCGTGAGCGTTCCCTTCCTTTATCAATCTTCCTGCATTTACAACAGCATCATAAACAGAAGTCTGATATGACATGAAAGGCATATCTGCAACAATAAAAGCATATCTAGCTCCTCTTGCAACTGCTGCTGTATGGTGGATCATGTCCTCCATGGTAACCGATAAAGTATTCTCATAGCCAAGTATAACCATTCCCAGTGAGTCACCCACTAGAATACAATTAACTCCTGCTTCATCCATCAATTTTGCTGTAGAATAATCGTAAGCTGTCAGCATACTGATTTTATCGCCGCTTCTTTTCTGATTTTGAATAGTCGCAGCTGTATTTTTATATCTATTCGCTTCTACTGTCATTCCATCAACGCCCCTATCTTATCTACTTAATTTTGCCCTAAAAGGTGTCCCAATTCAATGTAATTTTTTTCAGGGTTTTTTACTTTAGCTATTTCTACTAATTTTCTGGATAACGAAATATATATGTTTTTTTCTTCCTCTGATAAAACCTCAAGATGCTTTCTTACTGTCATTATATCATTACGCTCGATGGGTCCCGTCAAGGCCTCTGCCAATCCCTGTTTTTCAATATTTTCAATAGAATGACTCATTAGAAAAAGAACCGATTTTATAGCTTCATCCCGTGTAAACCCGCATTGCTCAAAAATATCCGCTCCCTGTCCGGCAAGAGCAATAGTCTGATTGCTGGCGAAAACAGCCGCAGCATGATATTTAATTTTTTGAGAAGAATCAATTATTCTGGTATTGTTTCCAAGCCTTTTGAACAATTCCTCAACTTCCTGTAATCGCTCCCGGCTTCCTTCAATTGTTATCAATGCGTCATATAGTTTTTTATATGAGCTTGTTTTGCTGCTACATGAAAAAAGAGGATGGATTGAATAACCAAATGCCCCTTTTTCGCCAATTCCCTTAAATATATCAGATGATAAAGCTCCTGAACAGTGACAGAATATTTTACCTTCTATAGTTAGTTCTTTTACATCTCCCCATACGTTTTCAATAATATTATCAGTAGTTGTAATAAATATCATATCACTACGTTTAACAAGCTCCATTACTGATGTATATAATCCAGACCTTGTAAAATCTGCTGCTTCCAGTGCCGCATTTATATCAGTATCATAATACCCTGTCAGTTCAATATTATTTTGTTCAAAGTACTTTCCCAGAGTATTGCCGATTTTTCCTGCTCCAATAAATCCTACGTTCATTACAAGTACCCTCAACTAGTCTTTTTGTTGAATACCTAACTTTATTATATATAATATACTTTTTAGAGGTATGCTTGTCAACCTTTTACATATATGTATATAAAAATACAAGGCTGCAATTTACAGTCTTGTATGGAATACTAAATTTAAAGCAGGCACAATAAAATGCCTGCTTTAATATATATAACTAATTAGAATTCAAACTTATTTTCAAAATATGCCGCAAGATCTTCAATCTTAATTCTAACCTGCTGCATGGTATCTCTTTCTCTTATAGTAACACTCTTGTCTTCAAGTGAATCAAAGTCAAATGTAATACAATATGGTGTTCCTATTTCATCCTGTCTTCTGTATCTCTTACCTATGCTTCCAGTTTCATCATATTCACAATAATATTTCTTGGTCAACATATGGTAAACTTTCTCTGCTTCTTCACCCAATTTCTTTGAAAGGGGAAGAACGGCTATCTTGACAGGTGCTAAAGCAGGATGGAATTTCAGAACAGTTCTTACGTCACCCTCTGTAACTTCCTCTTCGTTATAAGCGTCACACAGGAAAGCAAGTGTAACTCTGTCAGCACCTAAAGATGGCTCTATACAATATGGAACATACTTCTCATTGGTAGTAGGATCAAAGTATGACAAGTCATCTTTCGCATGTGTCATGTGCTGTTTCAAGTCAAAGTCAGTTCTGTCTGCAATTCCCCAAAGTTCTCCCCAACCAAATGGGAAAAGGAACTCAATATCAGTAGTTGCATTACTATAGTGTGAAAGTTCTTCCTTTTCATGATCACGGAGTTTGAGGCTATCCTTAGTCATATTCAGGCTTAGGAGCCAGTTATAACAGAAATCCTTCCAGTATTTAAACCACTCTAGGTCTTTTCCGGGTTCACAGAAGAATTCAAGCTCCATCTGTTCAAACTCTCTAGTTCTGAATGTAAAATTACCGGGTGTTATTTCATTTCTAAAAGACTTACCTATCTGTCCGATACCAAATGGTATCTTTTTTCTGGTTGTACGCTGTACATTTTTGAAATTAACAAAAATACCTTGTGCAGTCTCTGGTCTCAAAAATATTTCAGCTTTTGAGTCTTCAGTAACACCTTGAAAAGTTTTGAACATAAGGTTGAACTTTCTGATTTCAGTGAAGTTTGCAGAACCACAGCCAGGACATTTTACACCTTTATCCTTTATGTATTGCATCAACTCTTCATTTTTCAGACCATCAACTCTGAATTCAATATTATTTTCTGCATTCCAATCTTCAATAAGCTTATCTGCTCTATGACGTGTTTTGCAATCCTTACAGTCAATTAAAGGATCACTGAAACCGCCTACGTGACCTGATGCTACCCAAACCTGAGGGTTCATAAGTATCGCACAGTCAACTCCCACATTATATGGACTTTCCTGTATAAACTTACGCCACCAGGCTTTTTTTACGTTATTTTTAAGCTCTACTCCAAGAGGACCGTAGTCCCATGCATTTGCTAATCCTCCGTATATATCGGAACCAGGGTAAACAAACCCTCTGTTTTTAGCTAATGCAACTATTTTTTCCATTGTCTTTTCAGCTGCCACTTTACAACGCCCCCTATTTTATCCCGCTCTTTGTTCTAACATAAGTTATTTTATCCTCTGCTATCTCATGTATAGCAATAGTAACTTCTTTATCGGAGTTAAACTTAGTCATTTTGTTTGCTCCGTCCACTAACTGTCTTGCTCTTTTTGCAGCTTCAACTGCTAATGTGTACCTACTGTCTACTTTTTTCATCAATTCATTAATTGAAGGATAAATCATTATATAATACCTCCTGTATTACTTGAATAAAATCTCTATCATTTCAGCATTTCTTGATGGTTTTAACCGCTCACTATCTAAAACTTTTTCTATATTTAGAACTGCTTGATCAACACTGTCATTTAATATTAAATAATCATACTTTGAAACATATTTAATTTCACTGACAGCCTTTTGCATTCTCTTTTCAATAACATCGCTGCACTCTGTAGCTCTACATTCTATACGTCTTCTTAATTCTTCAAAGGATGGCGGAAGAATAAATATAAGTACGGAATCCGGGTACTTTTGCTTTATTTCAAGAGCCCCTTCAACGGTTATTTCCAATATTATGTCCACACCATTTTCCATGCAGGAGTCAACATATGACTTTGGTGTCCCATAGTAATTGTCGCAATACTTATCCCACTCAATAAGCGCATCATTCTTTATCATATCCAAAAATTTGCTTTCTGAAACAAAGAAATAGCTCTGACCCTCGATTTCACCTTCTCGCGGTTTCCTTGTAGTAGCTGAGACAGAATACCTTACGTTATCCCTTTGAGATAACAATTTTTTGCATACCGTACCCTTCCCTGTTCCTGAAGGTCCGGATACAACAACTAAAAGGCCTTTTTGTTGCATGATTTCCTCCTACTCGGTAACTGAATCTTCATCGTTATCACTGTCATCGGTGTCCTTGGCATTTAATCTGTGGGCCACAGTCTCAGGCTGTACCGCTGATAAAATTATATGGTCGCTGTCAGTAATTATTACTGCTCTTGTCCTTCTTCCGTATGTTGCGTCAATCAACATACCCCTGTCTCTTGCTTCCTGAATTATTCTTTTTATTGGTGCCGATTCCGGGCTTACAATCGCCACAAGCCTGTTAGCGGAAACAATATTTCCAAAGCCAATATTTATAAGCTTCATACAATCCTCCTGATATCTATTCCATATTCTGAATTTGTTCTCTTATTTTTTCAGCTTCACTTTTTAGTTCCAGAACATTCTTTGTAATAATTATGTCGTTTGATTTCGAACCGATTGTGTTTATTTCCCTATTTATTTCCTGAACCAAAAAGTCAAGTTTTCTTCCAATAGGTTGTTTCTTTATGTTTAATATATCTCTTAACTGTGTTAAGTGACTTCCAAGTCTTACCAATTCCTCATCTATACCGCATCTATCAGCAAATATTGCCACTTCCATAGCAATCCTATTTTCATCAACCGTTTGCTGATTTAATAATTCCTTTATTCTATATTCCAGTTTTTGCTTATATTCAGTAACAACCTGAGGACTTCTTTGAGAAATGTCTGAAATAATGGTTTCCATATAATCAGCTTTCTGAAGTAGGCTGTTTCTTAATTCATTTCCCTCTTTTTCTCTCATTTGCAGAAGCGAAGCAATTGCTAAATCCAATGCATTTTTAAGAACAGACCATAAGTGTTCTTCATCATCTTCATTTTTTTCTATTCTTAAAACATCGGGAAAACGGGAAATAAGCGATACACTCAAGTCATCCTTCAGGCTGTACTTTTCCTTAAGCTTTTCAACTGCCTGTATGTAAGCACTTGCCAGTGGCTCATCAAGTGTGACACTTCTGGAATTATCTGAACGGTCTTCAAATGATATATAAATATCTACTTTACCACGAAAAAGGCTTTGAGATGCAACTTCTCTAACTCTTTCCTCAAGGTAACCAATCTGTCTCGGTAATTTTATATAAAAATCTATATAACGATGGTTTACAGTTTTTATTTCTACAGTAAATTCCTTGCCATTATCACTAAAGGTTCCTCTACCGAAACCTGTCATACTTCTAACCATATTTGCCTCCGGTAACTGCGATAAAATTTAACCCAAAAAATAACTATTAATCCCGCTTAGTATTATAACACAAATTTGCAGAATTTAAAGGATAAATTACTACTTTTCATATATTTTTATCAATTTACTTCAATTTACTAATGTTTTTACTTTTCTACGTTATTTTCTAATAAAACGTGATTTTACTGCAATTTTATAAAAAATAAAATGGAGGACATTATCCCCCATTTATATAATAGACATATTATCAGAGATTTATAACATTTTCGATTGCTTGTTGGACTCTGGTTTTATCAAAAGGTTTAACAATAAAATCTTTAGCTCCCATTTTTATTGCATCTATTACCATAGCCTGCTGACCCATTGCAGATACCATTATTATCTTGGTAGCAGGACTTACTTCCAATATTTCCTTTATTGCCATGATTCCATCCATCTCAGGCATTGTAATATCAAGAGTCATAATGTCAGGTTGATTACGCTTTGCCTGCTCTATAGCTTCACGACCATTGGCACCTTCACCTACAACGTGATAGATTGTATTTTCTTCGATCATTCTCTTTATTAAAGTTCTCATAAATACTGCATCATCAACAACAACAAATTTAAGTTCTCCCATTAGACACATCTCCTAATTCATACATCATAAGTGATAAAGCTACCATGCCTGCAGTTTCCGTGCGTAGGATCCTTGGTCCCAGAGATATTTTCTGTATCCCGCTGTCTTGTGCCAGTTGAATTTCTTTGTCTTCAAACCCGCCTTCAGGACCAATCATAATACTTCCACTGGTAACTCCTTGATGTCGGGCCACAATATTTTTAAATCCAACCGCACTTTCCTTCTCATAAGGAATGACCGCCAGTTGGGCTTCGGATGCCATTACAACAGCTTCTTTAAAAGTTATAGGATAATGAATATTGGGGATTATTCCCCTATTGCACTGCTTTGCAGCCTCTCTTGCTATCTTTTGCCATCTTACAAGCTTACTTTGAGCATCCTTATCAGTATTTATCCTTGTAACACAGCGTTCTGTTATTACAGGAACTATCCCACATACCCCAAGTTCAACACATTTCTGAATAATTAACTCCATCTTGTCCGACTTAGGCAAGCCTTGAAACAAGGTAACTTTTAATGCCGATTCAGTATAGTTTTTATTTATATCAATTATTGAGCATATAATTGAACTATCATTGATATTTTCTATTTCCGCTGTATAATCAAATCCACCACAGCATACAAGTACTTGATCCTTTATCTTAGCACGAAGTACTTTCTTTAAGTGCTGAAAATCCTCTCCAATTATACTAACTCTGCCATTCCCTATTTGAGATTCTTCTACAAAGTATCTGGACATTTAAACACCATTGCCACCCATTCTCCCATTTCAAGAGTTTCTATCCGTGACATCCCGCTTTTTTCACAAGCGTCTATTACTTCCTGCTTTCTTTCTTTGATAATACCTGAAGTAATAAACAAAGATTCCTTTTTTAAATAATAAGGTATATGGGAGGACAAGTCAATAATTACATTTGCTATTATATTAGCTACTATTATATCGCATTTATGTTCTTCCTGCTTTAAATCAGATAATATTGCCTTGTACGCCGATACTTTTGATATTTCCTGATTCAGTTCGATATTTTCCCTCGCAACTTTTACTGCAACTTCGTCTATATCAATGGCTTCAACTTTTTTTGCACCTAGTTTCGCTGCTATTATTGAAAGAATACCTGTGCCGCAGCCAATATCAAGAACCTCTGTATCATCCTTCATGTACTTATCGAGCAGTATAGAACACATCTGCGTTGTTTCGTGAGTCCCTGTTCCAAAGGCCATTCCAGGGTCCATTTGTATAATTATTTCGTTACCTTTTGGACTATAATTTTCCCAAGTAGGTTTAATGACTATTCTGTCTGTAAGCTGCAGTGGCTTATAGTACTTTTTCCAAGCTGTAGACCAGTCCTCATCATCTACTTCTCCGTACCCCTCAAGCCCTTTTCCAATATCTAAAAATTGGGAAATATTTCCCAAACCGTCGTTTATTTTCTTTAACAGCTCGTCTATATTATTTCCACTCTGGAAATATGCCTGTATAATAACGTCCTCACCTAATGATTCAAGGAATTCGTCATCCGCATAGTCTAGAGTATTTGGTTTTAATATTTCTTTTTTAATATCAAAAGGGTCCTTAATAGCCACGCCCCCGGCACCCATTGTTGTAAGCATCTCTGATACAGCGTCACTCGCTTCGTCTGTAGTGTTTACTCGTATTTCATACCATTTCATATTTATCCGTTTGCCTCCATGAGCAGTAAATTTCGTAATTACTTAAATGCATCCTTCATTTTGTCGAAAAAACCTTTTCTCTGCTCGTGGGTTTCGTCACCGCTAATTTCAGCGAACTCCCTCAGCAACGCTTTTTGTTTATCATTGAGTTTTTTCGGAACCTCAATATTTACCTTAACATACTGGTCTCCGCGGCCATTTCCTCTCAGATAAGGTATTCCTTTTCCCTTTAACCTGAAGACAGAACCTGTTTGAGTTCCCTCCGGAACAGTATATTTTACTTTACCGTCAAGAGTCGGAACTTCTAATTCAGCACCTAATGCAGCCTGTGTGAATGTAACAGGAACATCGCATACAACATTATTTCCCTGTCTTGTAAATAGCGGATGAGGCTTTACACGAATATTTACATACAAGTCTCCGTTTGGGCCACCTTTTAATCCCGGGTCTCCACCACCTCTTAACGAAATGGTCTGACCGTCATCAATTCCGGCAGGGATATCAATTTTTATTTTCTTTGTACTCCTCAGTCTGCCTTTTCCGTTACATGCAGGACAAGGTTCTGTAATAATCTTTCCTTCACCTTTACATGCATCACAGGTTTTACTGTTTATAAACTGCCCAAATGGTGTATTTTGTTTTATCTGAACCTGACCTGTTCCGTTACAATGGCTACAGGTTGTTACATTACTTCCTGGCTTAGCTCCAGAACCAGTACATTTCGAACATACTTCCATTTTGTTTACATTTATTTCTCGTTCAATACCAAAAGCAGCCTCTTCAAAGCTAATCTCCATAGAGTATTTGATATCAGCACCCTTTTGAGGGCCTCTTCTTGTTTTACTTCTTCCACCAAAGCCTGAGCCTCCAAAGAAGGTTTCGAATATGTCCCCTATTCCACCAAAGTCAAAATCAGAAGAGAATCCTCCTGCACCGCCAAATCCATTAGGATCTGTTCCTGCGTGACCGAACTGATCGTATCTGCTCCTCTTCTGAGAATCACTAAGAATCTCATAGGCTTCACTTACCTCTTTGAACTTTGCTTCTGCAGTCTTATCTCCTGGATTGACGTCCGGGTGGTACTTTTTTGCAAGATTTCTATATGCTTTTTTTAGTTCAGCATCAGATACGTTTCTGTCAACGCCCAATACTTCGTAATAATCTCTTTTTTCTGCCATCCAATTCAACTCCCGTCTCATTACACAGCAACCAGCAACCTAAAATAAGCCAGAGCTGTCTTATGTAAGCTTTGGCGTTGTTATAACCTTATGCTGTTATGCTGTTAATGCTATAGGGGCTTTTGAAGCCCCTATACATTATTATATAATTATTTATCATCGTCAACTACTTTATAGTCTGCATCAACAACATTGTCATCCTGTCCTGCTCCCGCTGCTCCCTGTTGTCCTCCAAAACCTGCTGCTCCAGGGTCTGCTTGAGCGCCTTGAGTCTGTTGATATATTTTTGATGATATATCATAGAAGGATTGCTGTAATTCTTCAGTTGCTTTCTTTATTGCTTCTATATCAGTACCCTTAAGGGCATCCTTTACCTTATTTACTCCGCTTTCGATCTTTGACTTGTCATCAGCTGACACTTTATCACCAAGGTCTTTTAATGATTTCTCTGATTGGTAAACCAAAGAATCTGCGTTATTTCTAACGTCAATTTCTTCTTTACGCTGTTTGTCTTCCGCAGCAAATTTCTCTGCTTCTTTTACAGCCTTGTCAATATCAGCGTCAGACAGATTAGTTGAGGCAGTTATTGTAATCTTCTGCTCATTACCAGTTCCCAAGTCTTTTGCAGATACATGAACGATACCATTTGCATCTATATCAAAAGTAACTTCAATTTGAGGTACACCTCTTGGTGCTGATGGAATACCTGTGAGCTGGAATCTTCCAAGAGACTTATTGTATTGGGCCATTTCTCTTTCACCCTGCAATACATGTATCTCAACACTTGTCTGTCCATCTGCCGCTGTTGAGAATACCTGACTCTTCTTTGTAGGAATAGTTGTATTTCTCTCAATCAACTTTGTAAATACTCCACCAAGAGTTTCAAGTCCTAGTGACAATGGTGTAACGTCTAGCAAAAGAAGACCTGTTACATCTCCGGTCAATACACCCGCCTGAATAGCTGCACCAACTGCAACACATTCGTCAGGATTAATTCCCTTGAAAGGTTCTTTTCCTAAGTATTTTTTTACTGCTTCCTGAACTGCAGGGATTCTTGTGGAACCACCGACTAATAATATTTTGTCTATCTTGTCTGGTGTAAGTCCTGCATCCTGCATTGCCTGTCTTGTTGGTCCCATTGTATTTTCAACTAAATCGGCTGTTATTTCATCAAATTTAGCTCTAGTAAGTGTTACATCCAAATGCTTTGGTCCTGTTGCATCAGCAGTTATAAACGGCAGGTTTATGTTTGATGAAGTTACACCTGAAAGTTCTATTTTAGCCTTTTCAGCTGCTTCCTTTAATCTCTGCATTGCCATCTTATCATTTTTTAGGTCTATTCCACTTTCCTTTTTAAATGTATCAACAAGGAAATCTATTACTCTCTGGTCAAAGTCATCTCCACCAAGCCTGTTATTACCGTGAGTTGCAAGAACCTCAAATACACCGTCACCAATTTCAAGTATGGATACGTCAAAGGTTCCTCCACCTAAGTCATATACCATTATTTTCTGATCGTGTTCTTTATCAAGGCCATATGCCAACGCTGCTGCTGTAGGCTCATTTATTATTCTGAGAACTTCCAGCCCTGCAATTTTGCCGGCATCTTTTGTTGCCTGTCTTTGAGCATCACTAAAGTATGCAGGAACAGTAATTACCGCCTGAGTTATTGTCTCACCAAGATACGCTTCTGCATCAGCCTTCAGCTTTTGAAGAACCATTGAAGATATTTCCTGTGGTGAATATTTCTTACCATCTATATCAACCTTATGGTCGGTTCCCATCTCTCTCTTTATTGAAATAATTGTTCTTTCAGGATTTGTGATAGATTGTCTTTTTGCTACTTGCCCTATCATACGTTCACCTGTTTTTGAAAATGCTACAACAGAAGGGGTAGTTCTATTTCCTTCCGGATTTGCAATAACTACAGGCTCACCGCCTTCCATAACTGCCACACATGAATTTGTGGTACCTAAATCTATACCAATTACTTTTGCCATAAAATAATGCCCTCCTTAATATATTTGTTAATCGTTTTTGTTTTATTTTAAACTACTGTTAGTTTACAACCTTTACCATACTATGTCTGATTACTTTACCCTTCATTGTATAACCCTTTTGAAATTCTTCAACTACAATATTTTCACCGTTTTCATCATCTGTTACGTGCATTACGGCATTATGGAGTTCAGGGTCAAATGGATTATTAATAGCCTCTATTGCTTCAACTCCTAATTTATCGAGACAATCCTTTAACTGTCTCATAACCATTTCTACGCCTTCCTTCAATGGATTGTTTTCCATACTCTCTGCCGCTGCTATTGCTCTTTCAAGGTTATCTACTACCGGAAGGAACGTATTCACCGTGTCTATTGCTATATCAAGGCTAAGGGCTTCCTTTTCCTTTATTGTTCTTTTTTTATAGTTGTCAAACTCGGCTGCTGTACGCTGAACCATGTTCTTAAAATCTTCACATTGCTTTGACTTTTCATCAAGCATTGTTTTTAGTTCTTGGATTTCCGCGTTTACGGGTTCTTCACCTTGTACCTCAGCAGTCCCTGATGTATCCGGACTTTCTGTTCCTTTGTTGCTTTCTTCCATATTCATTTCCTTGGTGTTTTCGTTCTCATTTTTAGGATGTTTTTCTTTTTTCATTAGCTGAATACTACCTCCTTATTTATACTATCCATTATCTAGGAGTTTAAGAATCTCCTGATTGATTTTATTTCTTATATAATTCATAGATGACACAACCTTTGAATACTCCATCCTGGTTGGTCCGATAATGCCTATTGTTCCTATTACATGATTACCTACGCTATAGGAAGCGGTAACCAAACTACAATCTTTAATGCCTTCTATATCATTCTCATTTCCTATGTGAATAATTATTTCATTATTTTTATTTGTGTTATTTATTAGGAGGTCAGATACAAGTTTCTTTTCATCAAGTATATTTAAAAACTCTTTTGCCTTATCAACTTCCTTAAACTCCGGGAAGTTCAGAATATTTGTTGCACCTTCTAAATATACTTCCGGCTTATCAATTGTCTTAATTAAATCCTCTATTCCGTCCAAGAGGGGTTTAATTAAGCCATAAGGCAATGCAGTAAGTTTTTCAAACTTTTCATTTAATATATCCGATTTGAGCATTTCCAGAGTAAATCCTTTTAACTGCTCGTTTAGCATATTAGAAATCTGAATCAAGAAATCTGGTGTAACACTTTCGGGTATCCTAATAAGATTATTTCTGACAATATTAGAATCAGTTACAATAATCACCAATGCTTTTCCTGGCTCTATAGGCACCACCTGAACAGCTTTTAGTACACTCTGTTTCATATGAGGGGTTACCGCTATAGAAGTATATTTTGTGAACTTGGACATAACCGCCGATGCATTCCTTATGAGCTGACTAAGTTCGTTTATACGAATGTTCATATCATTTCGAATTTTCTCTATTTCACTTTCAGTTAATTCATTTATTTTCATCAGCTGATCAACATAAAGCCTGTACCCTTTATCAGAAGGAACTCTGCCCGCCGATGTGTATGGCTGTTCCAACAATCCCATTTCCTCGAGGTCAGCCATTTCATTTCTGATTGTAGCCGAACTTAAACCAAGTTCATGCTTCTTGGCAATAGTTCTCGATCCTACAGGTTCAGCCGAGTAAATATAATCATCTATAATTGCTTGTAATATTTTCAATTTTCTATCGTCAAGTAGCATTATAATCACCCCTCTTGTTAGCACTCTTTAATGTTGAGTGCTAATTATATACTAAAAATAACATTAGCAAATTTGTTTGTCAAGTATTTTTCTTGTAATATTCGGTAATAAAATTATTAAATACTAAAAGACCCTGCACAGAAAATATTATTCCGATACAAGGCCTTTTTATTTAGGTAAGATAGTATTTTAAATTCCGCCGTTCATTTCTCTATAGTACTCCGGACAAGCATACTTGCCTGATTTTTCACGGTATATTTCAAAGAAAAATACAATTGTTATAAATTGAGCAAGATTTGATACTATGGATGATACAGCTCCTCCAATAATAGGAATCCATCCGACCACCATCCCTATTATTGACCCTGCTATCATTCCAAAAATAGATATAAGAATACTCATGCCCATAATCTTCCAAAAACTACCTGACACATAACGGAAGGAATTTTTCAGTCCAGTCAATACATCAGTATCTTCTACACAAACTGCCGTAAACCACAGTGAAGTGTATACACTAAGTGCTATACAAGCAGCTATCAAAGCCAGAGTAAACAGAACCAATAATATGGCTCCTGCAACGTTGGAAACCGCTGTTACTACAACTATTGCTATTGCAACGAGTATACAATAAGCAATTGCCAATCCTATCCAAAGAGCAATTTTTAATAAACCGTAGAGTATATATCTTCCTATATACTTTGTAATGGAAGGTGTCATATCACTAAGAGTTGATTTTCCTGTCTCATACTTTTTATTTATCATTCCATATGTTGCAGGATAAACCAGTATAGATAAAACCAGAGTCAAAACTGTTGAAATTACCATACTTATAATCATTGCAGGCCCATACAAACTGAGGAACATATTGTACGTTGGAATAAATTGTCCACTATAGTCCATCATCTGATCAAATATCTGTTCAAAATTCTTAATATTAAATAAAAATCCTAAGGCCCCCACACCCATAATCATACTCGGTATTGCCATAGCAATTAGCAACGGAAGCGTGATTATAAAGTTCTTAAAAGTAAACTTAAAAGCGTTCTCAAGGTATCTCATACCTGACCTCCCAATTTTCTTGACAAAATAATTTAATTTACTATTCCTAATTATTTCTTACTATTGCTTTCAATGTATGCAGATATAAGGCTGTTATAGCCTTTCATCACATTTCTTGTTACAGTGTTCTGTGATGAATTCAATATACATTCGTCTATAGTATTTAATGGCATTGCATTAATTGATGTACCAGTTATAAAAGCTGCATCAAAATTACATAGCTGTTCAATACCAATCAATGTTTCTATAACTTCGTAACCTAGTTTAACACAAACGTCAATTATATATTGTCTAGTAATACCCTTCAATATATATTCTTCAGGAGATGTATAAATCTTGTCACCTTTTACAAAAAACACATTAGATTTTCCACCCTCTGTTATTTTATCGTTGTCATCTACCAATAGCACTTCAAAAGCATTATTTTCTTCTACAACACGCTTGATCTCAGCCTTGTATGAAGTATTTATCATTTTTATGTTGGGGTTGCTTCTCTTGAGCTTTATGGTACAGCATTTTACACCTCTATCATATTCCTCTTGTGGAGGGTAGTAGAATTTGTTTATATGCAATATTGTAAACTGCTCTTTTTCATAGAGAAGTACCAACACTTTTACATTGCAATCCGATAAATTATTGAGCTCACATATTTCAGTAATTTGAGCTTTCAAATCCTTTTTTGTGATTTCCAATTCATTTTTAGTCTTTAGTACGGAACTTTTAAGACGTGTAAAGTGGTCATCATAAAACAGCGGGATACCCTTTATTATGCGTATAACTTCATAACAAGCCGTATACTTTTCATCTGAATATTTATTCAGTGCTTCAGAAGGAAAAACTTCTCCGTTTATAATACACTTTGTACTTATGTTATCTTCAAATGTCATTTTTTTGCCCCTTTTGCTAATGAATTATAGAATGTAGTGCTTATATATTTTTCCAATACATTCTTAATTATATAACAGCCTTAACAAATTAATCAATCTCATCAAGGGACAAATTGAAGCTTGGAATGAATTTCTCCATAAAATACCTGACCTCAGGCAGATTAATCTCTTCTATTGTTTGAAGAATGGTTTCACGGGCTTTTTTGAATTCGTTGTTCCCTGCCTTTACTTCTTCTATACATTTTATATAGGCAGAAATTCTATCAGCTGCCTTTACAAGTTTCCAACAATTCATATCGTCCGGATTTTTAAAGAATAAAGAATAATATTCATCTGCCATTTCTTCTGGCAGCATTGATATGATTTTCTCCTTTGATATATCTTCGATATCTTTGTAAATTTTACTTATTTGTGGGTTATAATATTTTATTGGAGTAGGCATATCCCCAGTTATTATTTCATTGCAGTCATGAAACATAGCAAGTATTGCTACTCTCTCCGGATTTACTTCTCCGTCGAAATATGTGTTTTTGATAACTGCCAGACCGTGTGCAATTATAGCAACCTGCAGACTGTGCTCCTGTATATTTTCAGTATACGTGTTGCGCATAAGTCCCCATCTATTTATATACTTCATTCTAGAGAGAAATGCAAAAAAATGAAAGTTTTTATCATCCATATTTTCACCTACATCCAATATATTTCTTCAAAGCAGCTTTGTGCAAACTGGTCTGTCATGCCTGCTATAAAGTCAATCACTTTCTGTGCATCACTTTCAGACTTATCGTATGCCTTGTCTGCTATAAAGTTATAAAACATTCTGTAAACCTTATTTTCATTTAACTGTAGCCTTTCAAAATCTGCCAGACTGTTGAGAAGACTATCAAACAAGCCTTCCAAAGTGTTTTCAGCAATTTTTTCATATCGTGTAATCTTATCGGCCTTGTAAATCAGTCTTACATTCTCATTTATAAGTTTTTCAAGTGCCTGGCCTTTTGCCGGGCTAAGTTGAATACAATCCTTGCCATAGCTATTCTCAACCAAATCGCAAACCAGAGTATTTATTATTTCCCCATTTGTGTTTCCCAACTCATTTCTTATATCCATGGGTATATCGTGCATATTCATAAGTTTGACACGTACAGCATCCTCAATATCCCTTCCGACATATGCTATTTTATCCACCAGTCTTACAACGCAGGCTTCAAGAGTATACGGAAGATGACCTCTGTCTTTCACGTCATGCAGAGATTGAGGTGTTTTCTCTAAATCTCTTCGTAAAGAGTATTCATTATATTTTTCGCCGCAGTGTGAGACTATTCCGTCCTTAACCTCGAAAGTAAGATTTAGACCGCATCTTTCATGAATTTTCTCTTTTGATATACGTGTTGCAAGCTTTTCGACAACTCTGAGGCTGTGAAGTTCATGCTTAAAACCGCTTTCTTTATTTACTTTCTTCATGCATTTATCTAATACACGTTCTCCACTGTGACCGAATGGTGCATGCCCCAGATCATGTCCTAAAGCTATTGCATAAGTAAGGTCCTGATTAAGATTGAGGGTTCTGGCTATAGTTACAGCTATTGAGCCTACGTTTAGTACGTGTTCCATCCGTGTACATATGTGGTCGTTCTTTGCATTAAAAAACACCTGTGTTTTGTGCCTAAGTCTTCTAAACTCCATGGAGTACAGGATTCTGTTTCCATCCCGCTCATAATCTGTCCTTATAGGACATTTCTCTTCATCGATTATCCTGCCAAAAGAATTAACACTTTTAGCTGCATAAGAACTCAACAAATCCTCCTGCTGCTCTCTTAACTGCCTCCATACCATATAAACACACCTCCGGCCTTTAACTCTAATATACCATATTCTTGCAGGAAAGTATGCATTACATTTTTAAGCTAGTTACCACTGTTTCCTTGTTTTCCTACCACTTACAAATATAGCAATACCTGCTGCAATTAGTGCAACCGGAATGAAAAGGCTTGGTTTTACAAATGTCAACACTGTGTTAAAGAACATGCATGCAAAGAAGAATGCAGAAACACCTGCAATTATCAAACTCGCTATCAACAAACCCTTTTCTCTGTTTGAAAACAGATACATCTGAAATAATCCAACAGCTATAGATAATATATATACGGGCCATGTAAAGGCGGCAAAATACCAATTTGTTGCAACCTCGAACATAAAAAGCAGTCCGACAGTCGTAATGATTCCTCCGGGTATGAGTAATCCTGGGTTCCTTCCTGTTATAAAATAACTGAATTCAAAAGTTAATCCAAACAGAAGTACTAAAAACACCCAGAAGTCGCCAGTGTTTAAATCCAGAAATTCTATACCAAACAGCGTTTTTAAAACCAGCAACAAAGCACCAACTGCTATGAGCAATGTACCTATTAAAGAATAATTTTTTTTCATAATATACCCTCTCTTTTTTTATTGGTAGTCATTTATTAATTACATTGATTATACATAATTTTGTTATTTTTTGTCTGACTCTTTTAAGTATGAATTTTATTTTTTCATCTGGAAATAATATACCTATTATTCAAAAACAGGAGTGAGTACCATTAAGAAGAGAGGCAGGTTATTATTACTTATTATAAGTGTCCTTATTAGTCTATACTGTATTTTTATTTGGAAAAATGTTTATGATGCCAGCTATACTCCTGAAGGTCCTCAGGCGAATATTTCGGGTATTTTAAAGAAAAATAGGCTTAGTAGCGAAGATTATTCTTTCTTATGTAAACAAACAGGTCTTTCGAAAACAGCTCTTGATGAGTTTCGTTTAAACTCTGACGGTAATGAAAAAATACTTTCTATTCAAAATAACTATTTTAAAAGGAATAAGATATTCAGAGAACAGTTGAACCCTTTTACAGTTCAGGAATCAATTCTTGTAAACGGCTCTTTAAACAGGTTTATTCAAATGGCACCGGTAAAAAACGGTGATATTCTTTTGACTAAATCCTGTTACACCCTTTACTGGAGGCATGGTCACTGCGGCATAGTCATTGATGCCAAGAAAGGAATAACTCTTGAATCACTTACACCGGGCAGTCACAGCATAACACAGGATATATCCAAATGGCAGTATTTCCCCACTTTTAAGATTTTAAGGCTTAAAAACGCAGATCAGAAAAAACTTGATGCTATCGCCTCCTTCGCTGCTAAAAATCTTGCAGGGATAAAATACGGTATCTGCTCTCCAAAACGCTATGATGATACCAAGCCAAAGGTTGAGAACTGCTCACAAATGATATGGCAGGCGTACTATCACTTTGGCTATGATATAGACGGTAATAAAGGCTTGTTGGTGACACCTTCTGATTTAGCAAAAAGCGATCTTTTTGAAGTTGTTCAAACATTTGGATTTCCTACTGACAAACCTTGGTGATTTTTATAAAATAACAATACTTGTCAATAATATCAATATTGAAAACAGCATCGCTATATAATCCTGACTAATAAAACGATATGCCTTATATCCGCTGTCCTTCTTCCTTAAATTAAATCCTCTCAATTCAGCAGAAATTGCACTGCCCTCAATACGTTTTACGGAGGATATAAGAAGGGGAACACAAAGTGGAAGTAATAGTTTAAGCTTCTTTACAGGGTTTTTTGTATCGAATTCAACACCTCTTGCAGTCTGGGCTTCGATTATACCCGTCATTTCATTTTCGAAAATGGGTATAAATCTCAGGGCTGTTATAAATGCAAAGGTGTACTTATACGGTATATGAAGTTTTTGTACCATAACATTTGTTAGATCGCTCATTCTGGTAACTGTCAAAATTATGACCAAAGGCATGGTAGCCCCTACAAGTCTCAAAACCAGCAGTATACTAAATTTCAAACCTGTATCGGTAATATACAAATTCAACGGAAGAGTTAAAAGGGTATTCCCTGTTCTAATGAAAAAGATCTGTAGCAAGAAAAGAACAATTCCTATCTTAAATAGCGTAATAAGCAAAGAAAATGCCCTGTCAATAATTCCGGCAAGATATGCAATAAAAAGGTTTACAGCTATAATTCCGATTGTACAATAAATATTGCTGCTGGCAAAACTGCTCAAGCAAAGAAAAAAAGCAATTACCATTTTTGATAGAGGGTTTAACTTGTGTATGATAGTCTCACCCTGACTGTATTCTAAAATACCCTTCACATTAAGCACCCTCTTTCTTGGCTCTTTGCCTTATCATTCCTGTCATTTCATCCAATGTAAATACATTCTCAAAGCCATTCCCAAGCCGCATAGCTAGGTCAGCTATCTGGGGCGGTGTCAGAGACGCCTCTTTTAATATCTCAGTCCGTGACATTACCCTGCGGCAAATATCATCAGCAAGTATACGACCTTCACCCACCACAATTATCCTTTGTGCAAAATCAGCTACCAGCTCCATATCATGGCACACCATGATAACGGTGGTTCCTTTGATATTAAGCTCATTAATTATCTCCATTATATGCATACATTCCTTGTAGTCTAACCCGGTAGTAGGTTCGTCCAATACCAATATTTCAGGAGACAACGCCAGTACTGATGCAAGTGCGACTTTCTGCCTCTCCCCCCTACTCAGAGAAAAGGGATCCTTATCAGCAGATAAATCAAATCTATCTATTGTGTTCCTGCACCTTTTTTCTATATCAGCATTGTCTGTCAGAATACATTTTAGGCCGAATTCTATCTCCGCCTTAACTGTGTTGCGACAAATCTGTCTGTCGGGGTTTTGAAACAGGAATCCTACATGCTTTGCCAGCTCACTTGTCCTTGTTACAGAGGTATTAAGGTTGGCAATGGTGACTACACCCGAAGTGGGTTTAAGTAAGCCGTTTAGCAGCTTCATGAGAGTAGTTTTTCCCGCACCATTTCTGCCTACTATAGCAACAAATTCTCCTTTTTTGACAGAAAAATTTATATTGTTAAGAATATTCTTTTTGTCATATGCAAAACATACGTTGTCGAAATTTATCACCCGAGTACACCCCTCACCATGGTTTCGGCTTCCTTTATGTTAACTGGAACCGGCCCATTGTATATTTTAAGCTGATTAAGATTGTTTGCAAGAGTTGCTACCCTTGGGCAGTTAACACCAATTTCAGTCAATCTGGACGTATCACTCAGCACCTCTTTTGGTGTCCCCTCCAGATAGATTTTACCTTTGTCCAAAATTATGATTCTCTTGGAATACTCGCTGAGCAACATTATTTTTTGTTCTACGACTATAATTGTTATGTTCAAGGTTTCATTCAACATTTTCAACATGTTATATATCTGTAAGCTGCTCTGTGGGTCGAGTTCTGCAGTTGGCTCGTCAAGCACCAGTATGTCAGGCATCATTGCAACTACAGCCGATATGGCAACCTTTTGCTTTTGACCACCACTAAGTGTATTGATGTTTCTATAACGTAAATCTTCTATACCCACCATTTTAAGGATATCTGTTATTCTTTTCTCGATTTCTTCTTTTGGGACTCCGAAATTTTCCAGTCCAAATAATATCTCATCTTCAACAACTGAGGATACCATCTGTCCGTCGATATCCTGAAATACACTTCCTACACTCAATGCCAGTTGCGTCGGTGACGCGTCAACAGTATCATGCCCATTCACTTTGACCTCACCATAAAAGTCACCTTGATAGTGATGTGGAATAACTCCGTTAACTGCATAGGTAAAGGTTGACTTGCCTGCTCCACTATTTCCTATGATACCCACGAAATCACCTTTTTGGATTGAGAGGTTTTTTATTGTTAATGCAGGCTTTTCACCTGTTTTATATTTAAATGAAAAATCCTTAAATTCAATCATCTTTTCCACGTCCCAATGCCAGTTTTACAGGTACATAAAGTATTTGAACTATTATTGCATTTACTATAGCAGTTAACAGTATCATTATTGAAAACGCACTGAAGGGTATTGCCTCTACATCCGCACCTGCATAAAATGCAATATACAATATTCCCAGATAAGAAAGACCACTTGCCAGAGTACTCAAAAAAGTACCTAATACGGGTTTTAGTAATGAATACATTTTAAACTTAAGAGGTAGGCTAATAAGAACAGCCATTACAAAAGCACCTAAGGGCTCACTTATTAAATTTATGTACGGTGTCCCCGGAAAAACCTGACAGATGGCTCCTGCTATAATACCTATGACTATAGCTTCAGATAACTTTGGCTTTATTATAAGAATTGCCAGACAATACATTGCAATAATAAAATTTGGCTTCATACCAGCATTGAACATTGAGCCTACAAAGAACTTCAATACAGCCCCCGTTGCAAGTAACACACCTACTAGAATTACATCGGAAATTGTGAGTCCTGCTTTTTTCTCTTTAAGAACTACTCTTTTTTCCATAAAAAAACCTCCATCAATATTTTTATGAGTAGAGGTTTCGAATTGATATATATAATTTTATCAGCAAAGCTAAATACAACCTATTAAGTCAACAGGCGTATTCATTCTTTTCTGTTCTCATCTCATCTCGTCTAAGCTCGTCTCTTCTCATCTCTACTTGTAAAGAATATAACATTTGTCGGCAAGCCTTGTCAATATAAGACAATAAATATTACAATTTATAATTAAATTACCTCAATTTACTTTTTTATACATTTTAGGACTTTATTGTAATAGTCAGTTTCTAATATTTTTGCGGAGTATGTAAACATGGTGTTTACACGTTGTGAAATATCATCCCTGTATTGTTTGTTAACAGATTCGATTGTTTCTCCCTCTGGCAAAATAAATTTACCGCTTTTTGAATTGTAGCGGGCTTTGTCCGTCAGCCAACTCCAGTTTGAGAACACAACGAGTGGTGGTGAATCAGACAGTATATCTCTTCCCATGAGTAACCTAGAGTCATATTCCACGCCCATTAGGTTAGAAATTGTAGGCAAAATATCTAGACTGGAACAGGGCTTGTTTATTTCTTCAGATTTGATTCCCTTTGACCATAGTATAAATATCCCTTTATACAGTTCAAAGTTTGTTTCTACCTGATGCCCTGCAAGTTCGCTTATCTCACTATTTTTAAGTCCATATGGATAGTGGTCAGGACTTATAGCAATAAGTGTATCTTCTGCAAGCCCAGATTTTTCAAGTCTGGCTATTAATTCTCCCATAGCCCTATCAAATTCTATATTACATGCAAGATAAGCTTTTACTGCACTTGAATATGGCAGATCTTTTACAAGCTCCCTATTTTTTTCGGACATGGCATTTCCGTTAAAGGTATACATCAAGTGCCCGCTTACAGTCATATAATATGTGTGAAATGGTGTTTTACCAATATAGTCGTCTGTGGTCTTCTGGATCATTTCAAGGTCTGATTCCGGCCAGGATTTGGTCATTTTAAGTCCATTACCGACAGCTTTAAAATCATACCCCATATTTGGGTGGGATACATCTCGGTGATAGTAGGTGTAAGAATGGTCATGGTATGCTCGTGTACCATATCCAAGCTTTTTCAGCTGGTTTCCCATACAGAAAGGCATATAATTTTTCCCAGAAACATAGAAACTCCATATTCCGGGTTTTGGTATCAATGAGTTGCAAGCTACATATTCTCCGTCTGATGTACTTACTCCCCATATTGGCGTATAAAAGTTGGTAAATCGAAAGCCTTCTTCAGACATTTTATACAATGTCGGTGTTAAATCCTTGTTCACCGCATATGGCGAAAATCCCTCAGCGGTTATCATTATGAGATTTTTACCTTTGAACATTCCGGTATATTTATTCTTCTTGGTTGGTATGACAGAATTAAAGTACTTGTGCATTGAAGTGATATTTGGGTCATTTTCATTTGCAATAAGTTTGTTAAAATCAATATCGATTATGTTATAGTCATTATTTATTTCAGATATTGGCTGCGGGTCCTTATCAACTTTGGCATCTGCTATTTGTAAATTCTGTCCCTCTTTTACCACATCATTGTCGGAATTATCGGAAATATCGGTGTTATCGGAGTTTTTAAACCCAAATATAAGATGCTTCACATCCAAACGTGAAGTTGTAAGCATACCGAATCTGTTTACAGATAAGTCAGGTATTATTGCCTTTGAATAAAGAAAACCGGTACTTAGTTCCCCGTGACCAGATACAGAAACCATTATGGTTGATGTTATCTGGAAACAAACCATTATAACGGCCAAACATCCCTTGGTTTTATTTGATGTCTTCCCCATAATAAATACTTTTTTTGCCAATACAATCAATAATAAAGGCACCAGCATACAGAGTATAGCTGCTACTTTACCTTTTATAGCAGCAAGACCCTCCTGCCAAAACTGAAGAACCTGACCCGTTCCGTTTAATGAATATACAGCCAGAAAAGTATTAAATATCTGATAATAAACAATTTGAACTATATATACAAACGTTAGAAATAAAGTAAGTACTATGGATATAATTCTATTAACTCTGCTGTTGAACAAGCTGCATACTAAATACAAAAGTATGCCTGCAGGAATCGAAAATAGCACCATATAGACTAAACCGATGTTGAATAGTTCTTTAAATACAGCTATTTTAAATACTGACTCAAGATATATTATAGATATAGGGAAAAATAGTATTGAGCCATAATGTTGTAAACGGGCTATTTTATTATCCACATACATTCCTGCTCTCTAATAATTTTGTAATAATATCTGTACATTTATTATCAGTAAATCCGCCAACAATATGATATGTCAGCTACACTTTTTTACTGGAACTTATGGGTTGTTATGCCTTTTTTACGCCTTTTATTTTCCTTCTACAAAATATGTTGCTTCCATGTCTGCCGTACACAATGCAAATGCAAGCGGAAATTGCTCAAATGCATCTCCTATGCACCTCTTATCTTCACAGCCCGAAAAACCCATGTGATATCGTATAGCAAATGCTTCTTCTCTGGTCAGCTTCATAAACCCTGTTATTATGTATACAGATTTTTCACCATGTCCGTAAGGCAGCCTGTCATCATATTCATAAGTTGGAACAGTCTGCCAAACACCACGTTCGTCCTTCACATTCCGTGTTCCCGGTCTGTAACAGTTTATTTTACATAAATCATGTAAAAGTGCTGATATTGCAATGGTTTCGGAATCGTAGTTTAAACCATATATGTCCTTTACCCTTGTCCTTGATAAGTAATCAACCAAACATTCATATACATTTATACTATGTTCAACCAAACCACCTTCGTAAGAACCGTGAAACCTCGTACTTGCCGGGGCTGTAAAGAAATCGCTTGATTTAGACAGCATATATTCCAATAGTTTATCGGCTCCGTCACGTTTAATATATGTATTATATAATTCAATATATCTATCTTTTAAATTCATATGTAACCCCTTCACTCGGATAATTTCTGATATTCCTACTGTAACAAGCTATTTTATTATAATATTTTTGTAAGAAACAAAACAAGAGAAACTTTTAAAAAAGCTGTACAGTACCTGAACCTCAGGAAAACTGTACAGCTTCATAAATTAAATTTCTTAATTGTTGTACTTCATTAAACTACATTTATATCGAATTGCGCACCATTAGAAAAATATGAGCCTCCTTTAAATAGAAGCTTATAGCTTCCGGGTTTCACTGCAGTAAATGTCCATTGTGTCAAATTTAGAGCATCTGCCATTCCCGGGTGATCCTCAAATAATTCTTTTTTGAGTAAACAAATTGCTGTTTCATCAGGATTGGAATAACTCCAACTACCCCCAAATATTCCCCCACCAATAAGCGCTATATTAAATGAATCACCTTGTTTTACGTTTATCGTACGACCAACATCACTTACATATATATCGTATTTGAAGGTTTCCAGCGGTTCCACGTCTGTTTCCCAGGGACGCCTGTATGTAAATTGAAGTGTATGCTTTCCCGATTTTACTGCTTTAAATGTCCATACCTTTTGAACAGGAGTACCTACAAGATTAGGGGTAAAACAATAGCTGTCTACAGAAACCAAATTAGCTGCATCAGCATCCGTTATTACATAATCCCACTGATATCCTGTTGACCCGTTTTCCTGTAATGAAATTTGAAATGTATCTAAGGAATCAATAAGCATAAGATATGTACTGCTGTTATTATAGGTACTTGGATATCTTGTCTCAACAGGGAAAGTTCTTATATCTCCAATGAGCAATTTTTTCATTAATGCTAAATCTAATGAATTAGCATCCCCATCACCATTCAAATCTGCCGCTTTCATATTGACTGTATCAGGATCGGTTGTTCCCAATAACATTATTTTCATTTCTGCATAATCAAGAGAATCGACCTTATTATCACTATTGAGATCACCGAAAAGTGTATAACTACTCACCACACCGTCATCAGTACTTGATATCGCCGCACTTACTTTTGCTGGAGCAATAAGGATTGAAAACATAACTACAGACATAACAACGGCAATGCACTTTTTGACTCTACTTGACACCCATTTACAATCTTTTTTCATTATTATTTCCTCCTTTAATAAGCTATTTTCAAACCTTTTTGTTTTATATAGTGTATTAAGAGTTTTTATAGAAAAGTGATATAAGATATTACATTTTATGGTAAGTATGGTTCTTATATACATTATAGTAAAGAGGATAATAAAAGTCAATTTTCTTTATAAGATCATTAGGTTTAACTGCCTGAATTAGAAAAGGTCTTCTTTGCAAGTGTTCCGTCACCATTGTAGTCATATAGGGTGAAATTCCCGTTTTCGTCAGTGGCTTTCACCATGCTCCCAAGGGTATTATATTCATAAGTCTTGAAGTATCCTAATGGGTTGGTTTCATTTAAACCTTAACCCGTTAATCTTTTTTATGTCGGTGACGGTATGGGTGTCCATGGAAACTATCATTTAATGATTATTAATTAATGGTTTTAAAACATTATAGAAAATTACAAGTCTTGATATAACAATGTTATAATAGCTTGCTGCTACAGCCGTCACTTTTTGGAGGCGTAATGAAATATAAGGATATATAGAAATAACAAAAAATGAGCTTTTACGTTTATTAAATGAGGGCGAAAGCTCTTATTTTTTGTTTGTGTACAACAGCTTTAATTTACTTTTTATGTTGACAATATTTGTATTTGTATACTATAATTTCAAATAAATGGTAGTATATAAATACAAAAAATGGAGGTAGTTTATGAAGAACCAAAATATAATTACAAAAAGGAGAATTCTAATGAAAAAACCAACAAAACTTTTACTTTTAGCGACAATTGTCTCAATTTTATTGTCAGGTGTAAATCTAGTAAATGCAGATGCACTTCAATTTAATACAGAAGCTACTGCTTTCAATCTAACAGATATTAATGATAATTACTTTACAAATTCCGTCCCGCTAGATGGTCCAAATGATTCTGATTTTTATATGGTATACAATCCCTCTATCGAACCTTACGTTTATACTTTTTCTTTGCAATCCCCTGTTAGTGCAAATGTTGATATGCAGGTTGTAATTTATAACGAGACTAAACAAATTTCGTATCTTAATAAGAACGTTGAAGACAACGGAATAAGTCAAAGGGATTCAACATATTTCATACTTAATCCGGGTGAAAAGGCATATATAAGAGTGCACTCCCATGACTCATCCTATTCTTCTACATACAATTATACGCTTACTTATCGCAGAACCTAGTTAGTATAAAAAATTAAGTGACAAGCGGATGCTTTCGATATTATTTTGCCCCAGGGATTTTGATATGCTCCTCTTGTGGTAGACAGTTTAATAATAAAACTGTTGGGCATGGTACAATAAAGTAGACACAAAGTTAGTAGTGAAAAGGTGGCTGCTTTATGAGACATTCATATGATAAACAATTTAAAATAGCAGCGGTTAAATTAGTTATGGATAATGACATGCCTGTCGCTGAGGCAACAAAGGCTTTAAATATCCACTACAATTCTCTATACCGTTGGATCAGTGAGTACGAGGAATATAGATAGAGTGCATTCCCAGGTCATGGGACTGCACTCTATTCTTGTCAGTATGAGATAAAAAAGCTTAGACAAGAGAATGACGAACTTAAAAAGGAACTAGATATGTTAAAAAAATACCAGGCCTTCTTGAAGCGAAAGAGCAAATAAGATTCCAATACATAAAAGACAATCAAGATCATATAAACATCAAGAAGGCCTGCAAAACATTAGGAGTCTCCAGAGCAGGTTACTATAAATACCTAGACCATAAGCCTTCCCAACGTGATATTGAGAATGCAGCTTTGAAGGAAATCATTAAAGAAATCTTTGATGATAATAAAGGACGATACGGTTCTATTCGAATTGGAAAAGTACTTAGTGAGCGTGGAATTCATGCTAATAGAAAACGGATATCTAGGCTAATGCGTAAAATGAATTTATGCCCAAAAGGTACAAGGTACAACTACAAAAAATACAATATGAAAAATAGAGGCGAAGAAAGACCTAGCTTATTAAATCAGCTGTTCCTAACAGATATGAAAAACAAGTTTTGGGTTGGAGATATTACATATATTCCCACTAAGAAAGGCACCCTATACCTTGCTGTATTTGTAGACCTATTCTCTAGAAAAGTTGTTGGATGGTCAATGAGTAACAAAATGAAAGATACTTTAGTAATTGACGCATTTTTACAAGCTTATGGGA
>JAEWCZ010000029.1 GCA_023390335.1 Bacillota bacterium
CGTTACCATCATCAGTGGCTATATAATACATTGAATTTAACTTAAAATTATTAACCAGATCCTCTGAGCTTATCTGGAAAAAGGTCGGAGCTTTAGAAAAGCTAAAATCATTGGTCAATGCATGACCTGAGTAATATGTACTGTCCGCGCTTGCATAATTTAAACAAAATGCGTCGTATCCACCAACACATATACCGTTATAAAGTGAATCAGTGCTGTTATTTGTGGTATACCTAATTCCATCCAATACCAGTGAATTTACTCCGCTTATGCTCTTTCCGTCAAATAACTGATCTGAAGGTGCGGCCGCTAAAACGGAATTCGGCTGCAAATTAAATATCCCCAAAACGCTGATAATATATAGCATTACTGCTACTTTTAGCAATTTTTTATTCAAAACACATTCCCCCAAATAGTAATATATTATTAATTTTTTTCTACTGTAAATGTAATGTAGAAACAATTATTCAATGTACAATCTTTGTTACATTATCTGGAGCAAAGTATGCCCCTGCAGCTTTGTTTGTTGATGAATAAACCATATTTATGGGCTTTGAAGTGGACTCAAAAATATTATCTAAATTAGTTACTGAATCCGGAATATATACATTTCCTGTCAGCGCTGTACAATATCCAAATGTATAACTCATATCTGTTACACTGTCCGGTATTTCCGGTGCCTGCGTTAATCCTGGGCAATTGTAGAATGTATATCTCATATCCGTTACACTGACTGGTATTTTCGGGGCCTGTGTTAATCTTGAACAACCGCCAAAAGTACCTCCCATATTTGTTACACCGCCGGGTATTTCCGGGGCCTGCGTTAATCCTAAGCAATTGTAGAATGTAAAACTAATATCCGTCACACTGTCCGGTATTTCCGGGGCCTGTGTCAATCCTATACACTCGCTAAAAGTACCTCCCATATTCGTTACACCGCTGGGTATTTCCGGAGCCTGTGTTAATCCTGTACAACCATAAAATGTATGATCCATGTTCGTTACACTGTCCGGTATTCTCGGAGCCTGTGTTAATCCTTCACAACCAAAAAATGTACCATTCATGTTCGTTACACTATCCGGTATTTCCGGTGCCTGCCTTAATCGCTGGCAATAGTAGAATGTATAACTCATATCCGTTACACTATCCGGTATTTCTGGTGCTTGTGTTAATTCTGTCCAATTGTAGAATGTATACCTCATATCCGTTACACCATCCGGTATTTCTGGTGCCTGTGTTAATCCAGTACAATTGTAGAATGTATACCTCATATCTGTTACACTATCCGGTATTTCCGGGGCCTGCGTTAATCCCGGGCAATTGTAGAATGTATAACTCATATCCGTTACATTATCCGGTATTTCTGGTGCCTGTGTTAATCCCGTACAATATCCAAATGTACCACTCATATTTATTAAATTTTTTGATATTTTTGGGGTCTCAGTTAAGCCGTTACAATTGTAGAATGTATAACTTATGTCCGTTACATTGTCCGGTATATTCGGGGTCTCAGTTAAGCCCGTACAATTGTAGAATGTATAACTCATGTTCGTTACACCTTCAGGTATTTTCGGCGTCTCTGTTAAGCCTGTACAATCGTAGAATGTATAACTCATGTCTGTTACACTATCCGGTATTTCCGGAGCCTGTGTTAATCCTCGACAATTGTAGAATGTATAACTTATGTCCGTTACACTATCCGGTATTTCTGGTACCTGTGTTAATCCTGTACAATTGAAAAATGTAGCACTCATATCTGTTACACCCTCCGGTATTTTCGGTGCTTGTGTTAAATTCCAGCAGTTGGTAAATATGCCACTCATATTTTTTACACTATCAGGTATTTCTGGTGCCTGTGTTAATCCACAATAGGCAAATGTATACCTCATATTTATTACATTGTCCGGTATTTTCGGGGCATGAGTCAATCCTGCACAACCATAAAATGTATCACTTATGTCCGTTACACCGACCGGTATTTCTGGAGCCTGAGTCAATCCTGTACAACCATAAAATGTACCAACCATGTCCGTTACACTATCCGGTATCTCTGATGCCTGTGTTAATCCTGTACAATAGCGGAATGTGTTATTCATGTTCGTTACACTATCTGGTATTTTCGGGGCCTGTGTTAATCGTTTACAATTTGCAAATATATAACTCATATCTGTTACACCCTTCGGTATTTCCGGGGCCTGTGTTAATCCTGTACAACGTGCAAATGTATAACTCATATTCGTTACACCCTCCGGTATATCCGGGGCTTGAGTTAATCCTGTACAACCATAAAATGTATCTCCCATGTTCGTTACACCCTTCGGTATTTCCGGGGCTTGAGTTAATCCTGTACAGTTTTTAAATGTAGAATCCATTGCTTTAACCGGCAGTCCATTTATTACAGCCGGTACACTTCCCACAATTTTACCGTCCTCAATACCGCCCTTATAACCTGTTAGTGTATAGTAATAACCATTACTGCTATAATTCCATAAACTTAAGTCAACTGTCCTTCCATCGGTACCTACATTCTCTAAGAAGTCCAGTGAATCAATTACAGCATACACCGAACCTCCATCATTATTGTTAGTTATATGTATTGTATCAATACTTGTCCAACTGGAACCAAACGTCAGAAGCCCGCCGTACTCTGCATCTGACTGACTGTTAATATCATTTGCCAAGGTAATTGTTTGTGTTCCGGTTCCATAAGTACCCGAAGTACCCATATCTACTCCGTAAACACATGCAACTAAAGTATCTCCGTCGTAGCCCTCAATATTAATTTTATGTCCGGTACCATCATCAGTGGCTATATAGTACATTGAATTTATCTTAAAATTATTAACCTGCTCCTCTGAGCTTATCTGGAAAAAGGTCGGAGCTTTAGAAAAGCTAAAATCATTTGTCAATGCATGGCCCGAATAATATGTACTGTCCGCACTTGCATAGTTTAAACAAAATGCGTCGTACCCACCAACACATATACCGTTATAAAGTGAATCTGTATTGTTATTTGTGGTATACTCAATTCCATCCAATACCAGTGAATTTACTCCGCTTAAGCTCTTTCCGTCAAAAAACTGATCTGAAGGTGTAGCTGCTAAAACGAAATTAGGCTGCAAATTAAATATCCCTAAAACACTGACAATATATAGCATTGCTGCTACTTTTAACAATTTTTTATTCAAAATACATTCCCCCAAATAGTAATATCTATAGTAAATTTATTTCTAATAAAAATTAATGTAGAAACAAACATTTTTGGTTTATATACCCATTTTAAATATAACATAATTAAACATATTTGGGAATTTGTATATAAAGAAAACGCCAGAATGATATTTTATACATATCATCCTGACGACATAATATAATTAGAACAGTATATCCGTAAATCAATGATTGTAACTTTATAGTGAAGATTACCGGGTATTTTAATTTATAGTCTTTGTCACATTTTCCGGAGCAGAGTATGCCCCTGCAGCTGTGTTTGTTGATGAATAAACCATATTTATGGGCTTTGAAGTGTACTCAAAAATATATTCTAAATTAGTTACTGAATCCGGAATATATACATTTCCGATCAGCGCTGTACAATATCCAAATTTGTCCAACCGGAACCAAATGTCAGAAGTCCACCGTATTCTGCATCTGACTGACTGTTAATATCATTTGCCAAAGTAATTGTTTGTGTTCCGGCTCCATAGATTCCTGATATTGCCATATCTACACCGTAAACACCAGCAACTAAAGTATCTCCGTCATAGCCCTCAATATTAATTTTATGTCCGGTACCATCATCAGTGGCTATATAATACATTGAATTTATCTTAAAATTATTAACGAGATTCTCTGAGCTTATCTGGAAAAAGGTCGGAGCTTTAGAAAAGCTAAAATCATTGGTCAATGCATGACCCGAATAATATGTACTATTGGCACTTTCATAGTTTAAACAAAATGCGTCGTACCCACCAACACATATACCGTTATAAAGTGAATCAGTATTATTATTTGTTGTATACCGTATTCCATCTAATAACAATGAATTTACTCCACTTAAGCTCTTTCCCTCAAATAACTGATCTGTAGGTAAAGCCGCTAAAACAGAATTTGACTGCAAATTAAATACTCCCAAAATACTGATAATATATAGCATTACTACTGCTTTTAATACCTTTTTATTCAAAATACATTCCCCCTGAATTTATAAAATATATATGTAACTTTTCTAAATAAATTGGATATATAAATATCACATAACCGAAAATATTCTTTTAAGCTATGTGATATTGAGTAAACCAAATGTGATTATTAAATTATATATTTTTCATTATTTTCTTAGCTACCCACCTTAATTTCAAAATTATAAGTAAGTAAATAGTCAGAATTGATGTTTGATTTAACTATGATACTTATATTATTAGTCTCACCACTGGTTACAGGAACATTTATACTACTACCACTTTTTACTACTGTCCCATTAACAAATATTGTTACATTATTGGGATCATTTGCGGTTGGGGTTATAGTTAATGCGGTAATACTAGGGCTTATTTCAGTATAATTGGTAGTATACATATTAAAATCATTAACAATCTGTTTTTTAGAAGCCTTAATTGTCATAGTTGAAAGGTAAGTATCTACCCTGGTAACAACAAGTGTATATCTCTGCGTCACACCACCCACCGCAGAAGTAACGTCAACATTTATAATATTTTCTCCTAAATTCAAGTCCACCTTTATACCCGAACTGCTTGTCACTAAAGTTCCATTTACTACTATCTTTGCATTCTGACCCAGATATTCTGCTATTTCAGCAGTAGGTATGACGTTAATGCTGGCAACATCACTACTTACAGTCGCAGTATAACGATAAACATTCTTGTTAAATGTCGGACTAAGTGATCCACTGCTTATTTTAATATCTGACAGATACTGGCTTGAAAACGTATCATCTTCAGCAATCGTTGCTGTCACCTGCTGCATCCCGTTTTCTGTTCCGTTCTTAACGTCTAATATGTCTGCAATTACTGTCTTGTCAGCTTCATAAGCCTTATTATCTATTCCCGTCAAAGTAATTGAATTTGACAGACTCCCTGCCGGTATTACTATTGTGCCTGGGGCTATATAGTCTGTTCCGTTGATTGCAGTTCCTGAATAATTAAGAATTATTGTTACATCCTGGTATGACTTATTTGATAATACGGCTGTGATTGTGCTCGTACCACCATTTTCTGAAAGATTACTGCCAGATATGTTTAAGTTAACAGATGGAGGGCTGTCATTATCGTTAATTATACATTCTCCTTGACTGTTTGTGATTCTACCTGCACTAGTTCTTGTTAATTTCAAATAAAAGCTTTCACTTTCTTCATAATTCGTGTCGTCACTTATTGGAACTGCAATTGTTACAGCTGTATTACCTGCAGGAATAACTATAGTACCAGAGTTACTTGTATAATCATCTTCCGCTGCCGCAGTATTTTCAGGAGTAGTGTAGCTGACTGCTACATCTCTGTTGCATGTTCCTGAAAGAGAAACTGTGAAATTAGCTGTTCCGTCAGCCTCATTAACCGTTGTGTCGCCTATTGAAATATCTAGTGCTTCGGACAGTGTAGTCACTGTGATAGGCTCACTCCATGTCCCCTTGATTCCATCATTTACTGCCCTTACTCTGTATGTATGTGAGGTGTTTGCTTCCAACAACTGATGACTAAATAATGGTTTTGTTACAATATAGCTCTGACCATCCGCTTCCACCTCATAGCCTGCAGCATTGTCTACCACGTCCCACGATATTGCCACATTATCCTCTGCTGCTGTTGTATTTATGTTTAAAGGAGCCTGTAATGTAACATTGCTTTTGGCTATTTTCACATAGTTTATCTTGGTAATTTGGTCTGCTGTTCCCCCATTGTCTATTGTTAGCCTTCCATCGATCACCATTACGGTCTTTGTTACCTGCGAAAACTGATTTGCACCAAGATTTATTCCCGCCCAGTAGTTGACACCTTCCACATTCACTGTTGGTGTAGAAGTAAACCCTGCATCACCTGCACATACGGTAACATCATAGAAACCATCTTCTACCCCCATCTCCCACTTTCCTGTTTTGTAGAGCATTATCAGTGTATCCAGCTTCTGATTAGTGCTTATATTTCTGTCCCTTGTTGCTCCGACATACCCTACATTCCAACCATAATTGTAACCGTTACGCACTCCATAGATTTCTCCATAATCAGGTATGTATCCCTGCGGTATCTCCACACCAGCGGGTTGGAAATTTATTTTTATTGTGCCAGGTGCTTCGGACAGTGTAGTCACTGTGACAGGTTCACTCCATGTCCCCTTGATTCCATCATTTACTGCCCTTATCCTATATGTATGTGTTGAGTTTGCTTCTAACCACTGATGATTGAATATAGGTTCTGTAACCGTATAGCTCTGACCATCCTCTTCCACCTCATAGACTGCAGCATTGTTTAACTTGTCCCAAGATATTGCCACACTATCCTCTGCTGCTGTTGTATGTATGTTTATAGGAGCTTGTAACGTAACACTGCTTTTGACTATTTTCACATAGTCTATCTTTGTTACTGTATCTGCAGTCCCAGCATTATCAATGGTCAATCTCCCATCGGTCACCATCACGGTCTTTGTTGCCTTCGAAAACTGATTTGCACCAAGATTTATTCCTGCCCAGTAGTTGACTCCTTCGACATTCACCGTTGGTTTAGAAGTAAACCCTGCATCTCCTGCACATACAGTAACATCGTAGAACCCATCTTCTAACTCCATCTCCCACTTTGCTGTTTTGTAGAGCATTATCAGTGTATCCAACTTTTGATCCGCGCTTATATTTCTGTCCCTTGTTGCTCCGACATACCCTACATTCCAACCATAATTGTAACCGTTACGCACTCCATAGACATCTCCATAATCAGGTATGTATCCCTGCGGTATCTCCACACCAGCGGGTTGGAAATTTATTTTTATTGTGCCAGGTGCTTCGGACAGTGTAGTCACTGTGACAGGCTCACTCCATGTCCCCTTGATTCCATCATTTACTGCCCTTACCCTATATGTATGTAATGAGTTTGCTTCTAACCACTGATGATTGAATATAGGTTCTGTTACCGTATAGCTCTGCCCATCCGCTTCCACCTCATAGCCGGAAGCATTGTCTAACACGTCCCAGGACATTGCCACACTATCCTCTGCTGCTGTTGTATGTATGTTTATAGGAGCCTGCAACGTAACACTGCTTTTGACTATTTTCACATAGTTTATCTTAGTTATTTGGTCTGTTGTACCCCCATTGTCTATTGTTAGCCTTCCATCGGTCACCATCACGGTCTTTGTTATCTGAGAAAACAGATTTGCACCAAGATTTATACCCGCCCAATAGTTGACTCCTTCCACATTCACAGTTGGTGTAGAAGTAAACCCTGCATCTCCTGCACATACGGTAACATCGTAGAACCCGTCTTCTACTTCCATCTCCCACTTTCCTGTTTTGTAGAGCATTATCAGTGTATCCAGCTTCTGATCGGCATTTATATTTCTGTCCCTTGTTGCTCCGGTATACCCTACATTCCAACCATAACTGTAACCATTACGCACCCCATAGATTTCTCCATAGTCAGGTATATATTCCTCCGGTATCTCCAATCCGGCGGGTTGGAAGTTTATTTTTATTGTGCCTGGTGCTTCAGATAGTGCCGATACTTCATTGGAGTTTTCACTTTCACCAGCTTGATTTACTGCACTAACGACATAATAATATATAGTACCATTTGTTACATTAGCATCAGTAAACATCGTTCCTGTTATATTATTTGCTATTGTTTCATATGGACCACCAGTAGTAGTAGAACGTTTTATGATATAGCTTGTTGCATCTCGGGATGCTGTCCAGGATAGATTTACTTCAGCATTATCAGATGTGGCTGTAAGGTCCCTAACAGAAGCTGGTTTTGCATTCACAGTTACTTCCCATACAAGGCAAGGTGTAAAACTACCCGATGTAAACAAAGAACTTCCGCAATCTATAATAAATTGAGTTGCCCCCTCTCGTACACGATACGTCCGGTCCGATACAGATCCTATACTAACATACTCTTCGTTATTGTCTCCTTCAAAATAAGCCCCAAATATAGCATTACCTTTCTGGGCAGACACTCTAACAACAACAGTTGATGCATTTTGCGGCAGATTGTATATAACACGCCCGTCCATACCCAGATTAGCATATGTGTCATAATTGCCGTCAATAGAGTATTCAGCAACATTAGTACTATCAACTCTTAATTGTTGTGCGATAGTAGGTGATGAAGCACTTGCAATACCTCCCAGCACAAACAAAAATACCATTGTAACAACACAGAAGAAAGAACTTTTAAATAATTTCATAAATAACCTCCTGAATCTTTTTCCTAAATTATACAATTATTTACATATAAACAAAAGACTAGTATTTATTTACTTTTATATTTAAAAAAGAAAGATTGGCTTTTTTACTTTTTAACATAAACGTATAAATACAAATCAACGGCTTGACACACTTATAATATGGAGGACAAAGAAAGCTGCAGAGCATGTGTACAAGCTGAAGGAAAGATTAGAACTTGGATTACATTGAAAAGACCCAAACTAATATTATTTACGGACATGGATTACAAAGCTTTCAGTTTAGCGAATGCTAAAGAAAGAACAATATTTTAAAAACCTAAATCATAAACGATAAAAGACTTTGTCAGTCCCAAAACCTTCTCCTCATAAATATTTGCGCCGGGAAAAAGCTTTTTCAACTCCTTTTTTGTGAGCAACCGAATGGACTGCCCTAGAGCTTTCGCCTTATCCTTATCTGTTATCCTTTTATAAGGTCCCAAATTGAAGTGCGAAATGAGAAAACCTTTTATGAAATAAGGCAAGTACTGAAAGAATGGGAATAAGAAATGTGGTTCTATCGGGAAGTGTTTATTGGGCGTCTGTAAAAAATACATTTTACCTACCCTTTGCACTTCCATCGCCATTCTCTTCTGTGCTTCAAAATCACCTACATGCTCGATAACAGAATTTGAAAATGCCAAATCAAAGGCCTTATCCTCAAACTCCGACATATCGGTTGCATCTCCCGTAATGCTTGTAAAATTATCTCTATTTGCCGCAGTTATCTTGAGATTTAATAATGTTACTCTGCACCTGCTGATAAAATCAGGGGCCAAACAGTCCCAGAAGGCCTGTGTCCCGCCAATGTCTATAATTTTCAACTCTTTTGGGCTATAACAAATACCCTCTAGCAGACTTTCGAACAGTTGCATTCTTTTACTTCTTAGTTTGTAGGATATGGATTTTGGTGACTTAAAATCCAACTCTTTGATCAGTCTGTACATACTCTAAATCTCCTCTACAATAATTATGCCCCTCACCAGAGGCGTTTTTCAGCGATAACAATCAACTCATGTCCTTTGCCATACCTGTCAAGGATAAGCCCGTATGGCTTCAGAACAATATAAAACAGGTAAGCAACAAAAACAGAAATTTTATAAACTATTCCTTTTATAAAGGGATTCACCTTGGCATGTCCCTTTAAAGGCTCTGAATTTCCTTTGTCACATAAATGGGATCGGGATTTTAAAGAAGATCTTTTCAGTCTTGAAGCGAGAAGCTGTATAAATGAAGTAATAATATGATGAACATACTCCTTGGAATACACCCCACCCATTTCAAATCCTGATACCGAGAGAAGTTTGCCCAATACGTCTTTCGAGTAAAAGAACAGGTGGTCGGCCTGAGCAAAATTTGGGTGCTTGTATTTAAATAATTTATCGGTACGAGATTCAAGATTAGGGGTGATTATATATAGCAGTCCCCCAGGTTTCAAATACCCATGGACCTGTTTGAGAAATTCCTTCGGGTATTGTATGTGCTCAATCAGATGAAACATACAAACCACGTCAAATTCTTCCTGAGCATAGTCCAAATCTTCAAGTCGTCCGCACCTTACATTCAAGCCTTTTCGAAAAGCATATTCTGCATATACCTGGGATGCATCCAATCCCGAAACATCAAATCCCCGCTGTCGGGCAGCCTCCAAAAATTCACCCGTCGCGCATCCGATTTCAAGGAGCTTTCCCTGCTTTTTGTATCTACTCAGGATATTTAGCCTGTCTCTAGCCCTCTGTATATTTGATTTATCCCTTCTCCGGATTTTAACGTCATTATATAGCCTGTCGGGCATATTCCCGATATGCTCTGCTAAAGATTTATCGAGGCTCTTAAAAACCAGGCTGCATTTTAAACACTTAAGCAAACTGAATTCGTTCTCCCCGGACAAAAATTGCAAATCATCATTCCCGCACAACGGGCAGGTTGTTGTTTTTATCATACTCTACCTCATCCAGATTTATTATTTGCGTGTCAATTCCTCCAGGATGGATCTGTAAAAACTCAACTGTGCATCCCATGACAGTTCTTTTTCAGCATAGGCTCTCGCCTGCTTTTTCAACTCGTTATATTCATCCACCGGCTTATTAAATAAAGATTCGACTGTACCTGCAATATCATCAACGCTGTCAGGTTCAACAATAAAACATGCATTTTGTCTGTTTACAGGTATGAATTCTTCATGGCCTTTAATACCTACAATGCTTGGTACGCCGCTTGCAAGAGCCTCTGCGAGTACAGTGGTAAAGGCAGGAGGGTTGGTCATATTTGGAATCACAAGCAAATCAATTTTCGCCATATATTCAGGGATTCTTTTGTTTTCTACATAACCGCAAAGTAGCATATTACCAGGAATAAGGGGCAAATATTTCTCCCGTTCGTACGGACTGGTAAAATCCCCCACAGCAATAAACTTCAATGTATTATTATGTAAACAGTGTGCTGCTAGTTCTACAAAAGAACCAAAGCCTTTATTCTCAGCCAGTCTACCAATATATCCTATAGAGAAGCATTCTCTCCTTTTTTCCTTTGGTAAGGAAAATTTATATCTTTCCAGATCAACAGGCTTAGGCTTAACAATGATCTTTTGGGGTGAAATATTGTACTTATCTATCAGACGACGCTTTCCACCATGGCTATATGTTATTATTCCCGCTACATTTCCAGCTATTATCTTCTCGAGTCCTCTAAAGAACATCATTCTTCCACCATCCCCGCAATCTATCCATAAAACAGGAATTTTAAAAATCCTGCTTGCGATATAGTTCAAATAACTCCTCGGAGTCAATGTTGTATAATTTGATTCGATGATTACATCTGGTTTTAAACGTATAAGTTTTAGTAAGTAGCCCATGGGCAGATGAAAAAAATTCGTCGACTCAACTTTCTTAAAATGGAATATTTTCTTATACAGTCTTATGCATTTGTAAAAGCAAAACTTCACATCTTTGGGAATACCACCCATAATGTTTTTGATGTTTCCTATATCAAAATATTTTTGTCCAAATAATTTCTCGTCTGCATAGCTATTGACTCTGGGACATAGAAATGTGTATTTGTCACCATACCTCTCGCATAGCAGAAAACCAAGCTTCAAATCTTTACTACCCCTGTACAATTCAATAAATTCATGGGAATCAAGAATTTTCATAGTCTCTCCTCAAATCTACAACTCAATTAGTATCAAGCGAAACCTTCTTATCACTTTCTTTCATAAATAGTTCTTTAAAGTATCCCGACAAATTCACTCCAAATAAATAGCAAATTATTACGTGTCCTGATATCAATATAACTGTTCCCAATAAGACATTTCTCCCGCACAGAGCAATTCCCACATCAACAGTAAGAAATGCCATCAATGCCGTCAGGTAATTCAATTTAAATTTTATATTGTTTTTAAAGGAAGTGAAAAGAAGCACCCAAAACTGTATAATTTCGCTGATAAGAAACGCTGCGGCACTCCCTATCGCACCGTATTTTAAAGTCAAAGCTATAACCAATATTATTTTCTCAATAAGACAGATCAAATAATACTTATACAACATGCTCACTTTGTTATTTGATATAAACAAAAAGGCCAGAAGAAATGATAGTGATGTAAAAACGAAGGATGGTACCATTGTTTTGTATATTGACACTGCATCTAAGAACTCCGCACCATATACCACCTTAATTATAAACCCTGCAGAAATATACTGGACCATTTGAATAAAATTAAAGAACACAATAAAAATTATATATACCCTGTTAAATAGATTATTCGCACCATCATAATCGTCATTATAATAAAGGTTTGCTAAAATTGGGAAAACCACCTGTATCAAGCCGTTAGGAAGGAATTGTTGTATAAACAAAAGCTTTGTCACGCTGTTGTACAATCCCATTTCAACACTGTTCACGAAGCTCTTTACCAGTACTGAATCAATCCGGAAGTATACGCCTCTGATAATTATAGGTATGGCAAAAACAATACAACTTTTTAATATTACCAGAAGACTTATGGAATGATGCTTCAACACTACTTTTGGCCCGCCAAAAATGCTCCAAATGATATATGTCCATGCGAACAGTATTAGCAGGGTGCTGATCGTGATTCCGGCACTGAATCCGTATATATTGTATGTGAGATAATAAAGTGCCAGGCCTAAACCTAATCGCAGGAAGCTGCCAAGTATACTTAAAAGTGCATCCAGTGCAAACCTGCCGATAGCCCTCAGCACATTTCTAAACACGTTTGTCAGGTTTTCAAAGATAATTGAAATGAAAAGTATGAGCACAACATTTCTGATGCACGGAGAATTTTCAAAATTGTTTATAAAAAAATAAAGTCCCACAAAAGAAATAATTGATACTATAGCTTCAAATTCAATAACCTTCCATATATACTCCGCATTTTTTTCTCTCTCTTCTGAAAGTTTTTTCATTATAAAATTATTAGTGCCAAAGTCTACAAAGTTAATCAGCAGCAGACCCAGATTTATACCGTATATATATATCCCATAACCAGTAACACCCAGTTTTCTAGCTACTATCGCATTTAATAGAAACAACACAGCTTTACTTACTATCTCTCCGGTATAAACGAATGTAGCACGGGTTATAACCTTTTTCTTACTTACTATCATTAACTGCGTCTCTCCTTATAGACTCTATTTCTTCACCTATATTGCTCCTTCCTACCCCTTCGTAGTAAAAACCTGCAGCAATCACCTTTTGGGGGTCATATACATTCCTGAAATCAAAGAAATATGTACCGTGCATATCTGCCCCCATACGCATGAGATCCAAATTACTGAAGCAATCCCACTCGGTAGCCAGTACAATTGCATCTGCGTCCCGGGCACACTCATATTCATCACTGCAATACTTTATTGTTTTATGTACTGTTAACTGCCTACTAACACTTTCCATGGCAATAGGATCATATACTTTCACGCTTGCACCCCTGCCAAGCAATTCCCTAATAATTCCAATTGAAGGCGATTCTCTGATGTCATCAGTCCCAGGCTTGAATGAAAGGCCAAGCACGCCTATCACCTTATTGTTTACACCTTTTAGCTTACTCTCTATCTTATCTGCCATTATCTTCTTCTGGTAATAATTCACTTCACAGACCGATTTGATAATTCTCATGTCCACTCTTGATTCCTCGCCCATTTTTATCAATGCACGCGTATCCTTGGGCAAGCAACTTCCACCATAGCCCAGACCGGGACGCAGGAAACGTCCTCCAATTCTCTTGTCCATTCCCATAGCCCGCGCCACACCGCATATATCTACTCCCATTTTGTCACACAAATTAGATATTTCGTTAATAAAGCTAATCTTTGTGGCAAGGAATGCATTTGATGCGTATTTGATCAACTCGGCCGTTTCAAAATTGGTCAGTATAAATGGAACTTCCTCCTTAATGCATGATTCATAAATCCCTTTAATTATCTTCTGTGCCTTTAAGCTTCCGGTTCCTATTACAATACGGCTTGGATGCATAAAATCCCTTACAGATGTACCCTCACCCAGAAATTCCGGATTGGCTACCACATCAAAGTCAAACCCCTTCTTAAGCCTGTTCATCTTCTCGCGTATCAAAGAAGAGAGCATCTTCGCTGTTCCTACTGGTACGGTACTTTTACTCACGATAACCTTATACCCGTTAATATATTGTGCAATTTCTCTTGCAACTGTTTTTACATGCTTCAAATCAGCCGAACCATCCTCACGTGGAGGTGTTCCTACAGTTATAAATATGACCTCTGCGCCCTCTACCGTTTCTTGGATATTTGTAGTAAACTTTAGCCTGGCAGACTGAAAATTTCTTGTAACTATCTCTTGAAGTCCCGGCTCATGAATTGGCAGTATTCCTTCTCTCAAATTTGCAATCTTCTCCTCTTCCGTATCCATACATGTAACATCCATACCACATTCCGATAGGCAAGCTCCCGTCACCAGCCCAACATACCCTGTCCCTATAATTGAAATTTTCATCACTAGCCACTCCCCTTCAGTTATGTAAATTAAAATGCATTCCTATCTCCAAGAAGCACCGGCATTGTCTTAATAATGATTTTCAAGTCATACCAAAAGTTTCGCTCTCTTATATATTTGAGATCTAACCTTATCATCTCATCAAAACCCAACTTATTTCTTCCGCTGATCTGCCATATCCCTGTCAACCCAGGTTTGATGGACATCCTCAGATGGTGCCATATATCATAATTTTCCACTTCCCGTATGAGCGGCGGTCTGGGCCCTACAAGACTCATTTCTCCCTTAATCACGTTTATAAGTTGAGGAAGTTCATCAATGCTGGTTTTTCTGAGAAATCTTCCCAGGTTTGTAATTCTGGGGTCATCCTTGATTTTAAACATATGTCCTGACGCCTGATTCCTTTGCTGAACCTCTTTTAAAAGCTGCTCTGCATTGGTAACCATTGTACGGAATTTATACATATTAAATATTTTGCCCCTATATCCCATCCTCTCTTGTTTAAAAATAGCAGGTCCGCGTGAATCCACTTTAATCGCAATTAAGACTGTAATTAACATAGGAAGCAGCACTATCAAAGCTATTGCCGATAATACAATATCGAAAGCTCTTTTTCCAATCTCATAGAAGTAATTTTTATTTGTGTTTAAAGCTCCTTCATCAACAACTTCTTTAATTTTTTTTTGTAATTCAATCATCTTCAACACCTTTGTGTATTAAATAGCTTTTGACGTTTTATTGCTATTACATTGAACTATAGACTCAGCATTATCGCAAAACAGTCTTTTCACGTACTCATTTCCGATCCATTTTTTTACAGTGTAATAGGCTCTTTCATACCATTGTGAATAATCCGAAGCAAAATGTGCATTTGAAGCAATAAAATGTGCATCACCGTTCTTTATAAGCTTCTTGGCCAGATACCTCGCTCTAGCCCCATACACGCCCAATATACTCGGAGCATCAATTTGAATAAGGCATCCGCTGTCAATCAAGCTATCTATCAGGTTATAATCCCTAAAAAAAGCACAGCATCTTTCAGGGTGGGCTATGATTGGAGTAATTTTATAATTTCTTAGCAGGTGTATATTTTCAAATGTCTGGTATGAGAAATTACTATATGGAATTTCAACAAGCATAAATCTCGTATTATTCAGAGTGTAATTCACGAGTAGGCTCATGTTTTCTTTACTTACTGATGTTATAAACACCTCAAATCCTATCTTGACAGCAATATTAAAGTCATTTGCTTTATTTGCGAGGTCATAAAACTTTTGATACATGTCCTCCTCATTATATTTAAAAATATTACCGTGTAAGTGCAGCGTTGTAATTATCCTCTTTATACCGATTTTTTTCGCTTCATGCATCATCCTAATCGATTCTCCGATTGCAGCCGGACCATCGTCAAGGCCATGCAATAAATGACAATGTAAGTCAATCATTTGTTTTCCACCTACCCTTATTGGCCCTCACAAATTTTTGCCTTGTATATTTTCGTATATCTTTAACGGTATCAAAGTACAAAAATTTATTATAATAATCATTATTCTTGTCAAAATAGTCTGAAGTCTTATTGAAAACCGCTCCGATAACGGTTGAATTCGCATCATCCAACTGCCGTTTCAATACCTGAGCCCTGCGGGCATCAACCGAATCTGGGGCAACTACTATGATGCTTCCGTCTGTTTGTGAAGCAATTATAGCTCCATCTATTACATTTCCTAGGCAGGGAGTGTCAACGATTACGATGTCATAACATTCCTTTACCTTCATCATGAACTCGTTAAATTTAAAAGAATCAAGTAACTCTGTCGGGTTGTGTGGCTTTTTGCCCACAGGTACATATGACAGATTCTCAATATTGGTTTTAAGTATTATATCCTTGAAAGATGTTTGCTCACCACTTATATATCTGGCAAGCCCTGCTGAAGCATGTCCCGCTAACCGTTTTAGTTCTATCGGCTTTCTGAAATCCGCGTCCACCAATAATACTCTTCTATTGTCTTTTGCAAAAGAGATTGCAAGGTTTATCGCAACAAATGTTTTCCCTTGCTTCGGGGCAAAGCCGACTATGGCGATGGTTTTTATTTTACTGTTAAATGTATTGAAATGCACATTTACCCTTAATGCTTTATATGCCTCCTCTATAGGGGGACTTTTTATATTGTATAGCCTATCATAACTATTCCATCTACTTCCGCTCACCGTTTTCTTTTTAGACTTTGGTATCACTCCCAGAACTTTTACTTCCAGCAATCTTTCGATATCCTCAGCTGCCTTTATTGTTTCATCTAATTCCTGTATAAAATAAACGATGAGAAAACCTATTAGTAATCCAGCACACCCTCCGATAGCAGTGTTCTTTTTATGCTGGGGTTCAACCGGCTTGGTCACTTCTTCAGCCTTATCTATAACAACAATACTCTGGTCTTTCATTATCTCCTTTACCTTTTCTTTAAAAACATCGGCAAAACAATTTGCAAGCTTGGCTGATGCTTTTGGAGAAACGCCCAATACCCCAATTTCAATTATCCTCGTATCACTTACTAGACTAACACTTACGTTCTTGGCCATTTCCTCAATGCTCATATTGTTTAATTTAAGCTGTTTAATAACCTTTTCTGTCACCGACCTACTTTTAATAATTTCCTTAAATTCTTTTACCAACTGCTGCCCGGCCAAAATATCAGCATATGTCTGTTGTGCGGCAAAACTATATCCCTCGTTAATAACGATCATGGTCACACTTGCCTTGTACTGCGGAATATATGTTGTAAGGGAAATGTATGCTGAAATCCCACCCCCTATTAAACCTAACAGCAATATTATGCATATGCCCTTTATAAAATTTATAAAGTGCATTCTAATATAAATGTTCATACTTTATGCCTCAATACACTCCTGTAAACCTCCTCGGTTTCATAGCTTATCCTATCCCAATCATATTTGCGTAAAATATACTGCTCAGCCATCATCTTTCGCGCTGATACTTCCCGGGGATGGGCATCTGCGTAAGCCAGCATCTCGTACAGACTATCTATATCTCCGCTTGTAAAGCTCAAACCTTTGTCTTCCATAACTTCTACGTTTTCATCAATATCACTCGCAATTACACACTGCCCGTAACTCATGGCCTCCAATAGGGCTATAGGCATTCCCTCAACTTCCGATGGCAAAACATAAGTATATGCATTGCTGAATAATTCACTAAGCTCCCTGTCAGCCACATGCCCGGTAAAAATTATGCCCTTATTATCTCCCGCCAAAGCCTTCAAAAATTTTTCATACTCTTCAGAATGGCTTGCTCCCCCTGCGATTACCAGTTTTTTATCTGTATCAAGCCTATTATATGCTTGTATCAGATAGTGGGCTCCTTTTTCCGGAACCAGCCTGGACAGATAAAGAAAAAAATCATCCTTTTCAAGGGAGTATCTTTCTTTAATAATTCCGGCTTTGACCTTCTGTGCAATATTTACTCCATTAGGTATATAATGGCAGTCCCTTGTATACTTATTCTTTATGTAGCATTTCATTGTTTTTGATACAACTATGGTGTTGTCGGACACTTGAGCTGCCATTCTTTCGCCAAGTCTTAAATATGCACTTGCAAAGCGTCCCCATTTGTTTCTTTTCCAATCTAGTCCATGAATTGTACACACCACTTTTCTTCCTGCCAGTTTGGGTATAAAGCACATTGTTGAAGGACCTGCGGCGTGAAAATGGATTATGTCAAAACCCCTAGTCAAACTATCAATTGAAGACAAGAACGTATGCACTATTGCATCTAAGTGTTTGGTGTGAAAGGTAGGAATGCTTTTAAGAACCATACCCCCGAACTCCTGCACACCTTTGTCGATATAGTGAGTCCGTGTATAGACATACACCTCATGACCCATTTTTACAAGGCGCTTTCCTATCTCCTCTACATGTATCTCAATACCTCCTGCTCTTGACGGAACTCCTTTAAGTCCAATCATCGCGATCTTCATGTTAGTTACCAATTTCCTTTCTCCATTTGTTCTTCAATATCCATTTTATCGGAACAAATATAGATTTTTTCATAGCAGGAGATGCACTTCCAACCATCCAGCAGTTCCTGTCACATTCTTTAACAGCTAACCTAACCTCTTTTGCCTTTTCACTAAACCATATTTCTTCAAAAGATTGTTCCTTTATATTTCCCATAGCCATATTCATCCCATTGCACGGCATAATATTGCCGAAAGGGTCCACAAAAAATACATCCTTCCCCATGCTGCAAGGCAAAAGCCTTTCATTTCCCCGGATATAATTGATCAATCCCTCATTAAAAAAGGCCCTGAACCAGCTTTTCGGTTTTTTACCGACTAACATTCTTTTCTCCAATTTTCTTAACTCACTTATCACTTCATCCTTGTTCTCAATTCTGTTATCGTATTTGTGAAAATAAAAGTTGTTGTGCACCGTAGCAGTTGCAAATTCCATCCCCAACATCTCCGAAAGAGTATAAAGCTCATTCAAGTCTTTTGCATTTTTGTCAGATACTGTTATCCCAAAACCTATGTCCTTAAGTCCCAATTCATGAAGCCGCAAGAGGGTCCTTAACCCATGGTCGAAACCGTCCTGTATCCCCCGCAACCTATCATTGGAAGCAGGCAGTCCTTCAATACTCACCCTTACCCCAATACATGGATATTTTTTAGCTATATCCACTATTTTTTCTGTAAAATATCCGTTTGTGCTGATTACCAGCCTCTTGGCTTTCCTTGAAGCTACCGATATTATTTCTTCAATGTTTTCATGCGTAAAAGGTTCTCCACCCGTTATATTTACAAACTTTAGTCCCGAGGGCAGTTTATCTATATCTTTCGGAGTAATTTCTTCCTCATTACAACTTGGATATTTCCATGTATTACACATATAACACTTTGCATTGCACCTGTAAGTTACCGCAATCAATGCTTCCATAATACTCTCCTTTACCTGGCGCCGTAGCCTGCCAAGCTCTCATTATAGATATTTGCGATTTCATCACAATAAGCTTCCTTTGAATACATGTTCACTTCTTTTATGCATCTTTCAGAAAATAAATTTAGCAACTCTCTGTTTTCATATAAAGTATTTATCTTTACTGCTAAATCTTTTGTATGCCCAGCCTCAAACAAAAGCCCGGAATAATTATCCTTTACAAGCTCAGGTATACCCCCAATATTAGAAGCAATAACCGGTGTACCGAGTGTTTGTGACTCCAATATCGACATGGGACAATTATCATAATACTCGGAAGGATAAACTGTAAAAAGGCTCTCCTTTATGAGCATTTTTAGTTCCTGACCGGTTTTAAAGCCTACATGTACAATATTTTCATGCCCCTTAATCTCCATCTCCAAAGGACCGCTTCCTGCAAAAACAAACCTGATATGTTTCAGCTCAGCTACTGCCTTCAATAAGCTTCTAATACCCTTTTCCTCCGAGATTCTTCCGAAGTATAATACATAATCCTGCTTTTCGTGCTCACCGTCACACTCATTTAAGGTAACAAAATTGTGCAGAACCTTGAGCTTACGTGGTTCAACCCCAAATTGAGCAGCTTTTGTAGCAATAAAACTGCTAGGGCAAATAAAAGTGCTGATATAATCATATGTATTTTTCCAGTGGTACAGGTACCCTTCAATTGCACCCAGAATACTTTTCATAAATGAATTGTGTATACATTTTGAGCTAATACAATTGATATATTTATGCCCTTTGCATTTCTCACAAACCTCTCCTTTTCGAGAATTGTAAAGGGTGTGTGCAGGACATAAAATGGCATAGTCATGCAAAGTCTGTACTATGGGTATTCCGTGTTTCTTTATTTCGTAGATAATGGACGGAGTAATTTGAAAATTATAATTATTTAAATGCACAACCTGGGGCTTAAATTCTTCTATGAGTATACCTATCTTTTTTCTTGCCTCAATTGAATATATAATCCTAAAAGGATAACTCAGATTTTTTATTGATTTTCCCCTGAAGTCCATGTTACCTACAAGCATTTCTTTCGGCATATTGACTATGTTCTGTTGATCATACATGCCAAAGTAGCAGATATTGTTTCCCCTTTTGACAAGATTATCGGCAAGCTCAAACATATAGGTTTCGCTTCCACCTCTGGGATACAGAAATTTATTTACCATTAATATTCTCATTCTCGTTTGTACCCCCCATAGACAATATTTGAATATGATGTAAAATTTTGTAACAATATTTACTTTAATATAAATCAAGTTGAACTTACACTGTTGAATTCTATAGTTTATCTAAAAGATAAAAGACACCGTGATATCACACAGTGTCTTTTACCGATTTACTGTTTTGGCATTTGGTTTTCCTTCTTTTGCTATAAAGGTAAACAATCGCGATTCCTAAAAGTACGCCCGAGCTGTCAATTAAAACATCATAAAAAGAGGAGCTTCTATTGGGGATAAAAATCTGATGTGTTTCATCTGAAACAGCATATAAAATACAAAAAATTCCTGTCAAAAAAACCTTCTTACTTGAGCGTTTAAATAATATTATTATTGTGCCGTACACAAGCAAGGTCAAAATTAAATATTCTGTGAAGTGTAAGACTTTTCTAAACATATAGTTCAAAAATAAACGGTTACTGTCTCCCAATTCCTGTCCGAGTGCATTTTCATCTCTCCATTGAAAGGAAGTATACCCGCCCGGAGTCATCAGGACGCCCGCATAGCTGCTTTCCGGCTGTAAGCTATCTCTCATGACAATGCCCGCTTTCGCCCACTCATGCGTATTATCCATCGAAATCACCCTTGTGGTTATTGTACAATCTTTTTCCACGGGAATATAAGCGAATTGGAATTCATCCCCACCTCTCCATATGTCCTTTCCGGAACCATTCACTGTATATTTGCCGTGCAAAAAATTCGTTGAGCCTTTCAGCTTAACCTTTCCAATATCCTTGCTTTCATAATTTAAAAACTGAATACTATTTCTGCTGTTAGTTATTTTTACATCTGTAAAAACGGCACCACATAAAGCCTCCGAATCATGAGAAGTCACTGCCAGTCCGATGTATATTTTTCTTTTCAGACTCAAATCAACGGTATCCCCTATTTTCCACCACAGCAGGCCATATGGAGAATAGAATGCAGTAATCCGACCACCTTTTCTAGTCAATTTAATGTACTTACCTTTAAAGGGTTGCATTATGAGACTGCTGAATTTTCCGCTTATATTTGATGTTATACCATTCGATTTTATACCATCCTGATTAGACAATATAAATATCATTGTTAGAACAAACATTAAGGCTGTAATATAAAACACCTTTAATATTTTCCTTGATGTCATACCATTCATTGCACATTTCCCCGCCGTCTCTCCAAATTATTCATATTTACAACAAGCCCCAGCAGCAGCCATAGGAAAAATGAATAACCCGTAATCAACATATTGGGGCCAAAAAAATTAATGACAACAGTCGCAGCAATCAATCTCAATGCTATTAGATTTAATTCTTTTGAAAAGCTGCTTATTTTCTGCTTATAGTAGCTATAGTAATACTTAAAAGCACTAATAAAGTAAATGAAAAAAATAGTTATACCAAGAAGTCCCAACTCCATTACCAGTTCAATCCAATATACGTCACTTATGTGATAAATTCCTGAATACTCTACATTAAAAAGCAAAAAGTACCTCATATAAAGCTCATAATTGGTCATACTGTTTGCCAAAGCTGCGAAATTTCCAATTCCAAGACCAAAAATTGTATATAATTTAAACTCATATAAAAACTTCGGCAAGATATCTACAAATATCCTGAGCCTAGCAGTCTCAACGCTCGTTTTTATATAAGAACTGCTAAAAACCTGCAAAACCCTTTGCATGGGTGACCCGAAATAGACATCCTGTACCATATTTCCTGTTGTCAACACTGCTGCCATGCCTAATGCTGCAGCACCTGAAGTAAAGAAAATTGGGAAAAATCTTTTTTTAAGGATAAGCCCGACAAGCACTGCAACTGCTAAACCCACCCATGCTTGCCTGGAATAGGTATATATCATATTGATTACAGCCAATATCATTACCACTATATTGCTTTTCTTTTTATAGCCTCCGGCCAGCAGTACTGACATAATAATTATTAAGAATATTCCGTACCTGTCATACCTCTCGAGAAGTGAAAAAATAGCCTTACCGTCAATAACCGTAATACTGTCCTCCCTGACCATATCTCCCAGTTGGTAAGCTTTGGGCGTCAAAAATGGGTTCATCAATCGGGGCAGCAGTATCTGCAATGTACCAAAGGCTAATACTATTATGCCGCTTAATTTTATGTGTTTTATAATTCTTTTAGTACTTTCTTCTGTAAATTCAATGTTAGTCACTATGAAATACAAAACAATATATCTATATAAGGTTCTGATACTTAAAATAAATATTAGCATATCGATTCTGTTAATGATTACCGTGGTCAGAATAAGGTAAATTGAAAGCACCACCAGTAAGACTTCATGCTTTAATATCTTAAACTTCTTGTTTTCCTTTATCCGGAGTACAATACAATATACAGCCAAAACGTATATGACTGCTTCCGCGATATATTTGAATATCATATTATCAAATACATATTTTGTGATTAGTGTCTCAAAAATTACAAAGTATATAAGGAATATGATAACTTTTTCAGCTATCACTTGAAGATTCAGGTTTTTAGGATTCATCATAACTTTACTCACCTTATTGATTTCCATTAGGGGAAGACACACAGATCTGCCCCTACGATTGAACTTTTGCAGGGGCAAAGCTGCGTGTCTTCCTTTGTAGTACTTATCGCGTTTATATATGTTTATATCGTTTTTGTGTACTTAAAGATACTGTGAATTTAAACAGTATCCCGTACTGTTCCAATATACTATAAAAAACAACAGTGGATAGGCACAGTAGGTAAAGAGTTTTATAGAAAAATAAGTGAGGAAGAAACGGATTATACACCAAAAAATCGGATGAAGTGACTGAATTGATGTAATGCACTATTTCTAGACATTCTAAGTATTCAGAGTTCGATTTGGTCTATAGATAGTATATTAAGTTTAAGAGCTTTAACCACAGCTTGTGTGCTGCAATCTGCTTCCAGTATTTTATACATGTTGGTTTTGTGATAGCTTATGGTACCAATATTGAGATTCATCTCCATGGCTATAGCTTTGTCGGTCAGGCCCATGGCAAGCAGCTTTAATAAAGTAATCTGGCGGCCGTTCAATTTAATATTGGGTTGGCAACATGCGGATTCTTCCGTAATATTTTTAAGTTCATTTGTAATCTGATACGCAATTAATTCGGTAATGGCTATAAGTTCAGTTTTTATTGAATGTCCACCAGCAAAAAGTGCCAGACACCCCGCTAGTTTTCCTTTATAGTTTATAGGAGTAGAATAGCAATACCATTTTCTCAAAAAATCACAATAATGGTGGTGTGGTAAGGTATAAACTGGCTTCCCCAGACTTATAGCTAGGTTAACCGCATTTGTGCCGATTATACCTTCTTGAAATGACATTCCAGTCTGTATTGGAAATTTGTCAGCATCCTTTTTCATCCCTTTATTCATTTTCAGGCTTAATAAAATACCTTCTCCATTAGTTAATATAAAAAAAGAAAGTCATCATTAATCATATCGCTAATGTTTTTAATACATCTTTCAAAAATTAATATATACTCCTTACTGTCTTGCAATATCTGCTGTAGGTCATTGGAGTTCATGTCTATCACAGTTGGTGTAGCTTTAGTTGATATACCTGAATCGATACATCTTTTCCATGAAAATAAAATTTCATCAAGCGGTTGTAAATATTCCATAGTAATCCTCCTAAATAAAATTGTAGTCAATTATATATTTACATAAAATGAAACCTTATACAGTCTCTTAGAGATAATGTACATGATATTAAGCACTACCGCTGAAAGGGACAAGGTTTCGGAACAAATTATATCACAAATTTGTTAATTATCCCTATTAATTCAAATAAAAGTTAATTTGGGAGTAGTTTGTCTATAAGAAATTTGTAACGGTGCTTACCATAAATATGTATGCCTTGGGTTTACCCCAAGGCATACATATTTATCCACGTAATTGAGTTTTTAATAATTAGAAACGTTTCCTTATTTTTTGTCTGCAGTATTGTCTACCACGTCCCAAGGTATTGCACACTATCCTCTGCTACCGTTGTAGGAGCCTGGGACGTAACACTGTTTTTGACTATTTTCACATAGTCTATCTTTGTTATTTGATCTGCTGTATCCCCATTGTCTATTGTTAGCCTTCCATCAGTCACCATCACGGTCTTTGTTGCCTGCAAATACTGATTTGCACCAAGATTTATACCCTCCAAGTAATTGACTCCTTCCACATTCACAGTTGGCGTGGAATTGAACCCTGCATCTCCTACACATACGGTAACATCATAGGACCCGTCTTCCACCTCCATCTCCCACGTTCCTGTTTCGTAGAGCATTATCAGTGTATCCAGCTTCTGATCGGAATTTATATCTCTGTCTCTTGTTGCTCCGGCGTACCATCTATTCCAACCGTATCTTAAACCGTTACGCACCCCATAGACTTCTCCATAGTCAGGTATGTATCCAGGTGGTATCTCCGAGCCAGAGGGTTGAAAGTTTATTTTTATTGTGCCAAGTGTTTCAGACAGTGTCGTTACTGTAACAGGTTCACTCCATTCTCCTTTGATTCCGTACTTTAATGACCTTACCCTATATGTATGTGAGGTATTTGCTTCCAAGCACTGATGAATAAAAAACTGTTCTGTTACCGTATAGCTCTGCCCATCCGCTTCCACCTCATAGCCTGCAGCATTGTCTACCTCATCCCACGATATTGCCACATTATCCTCTGCTGCTGTTGTATGTATGTTTAAAGGAGCCTGGAACGTAACACTGCTTTTGACTATTTTCACATAGTCAATCTTTGTTACTTGGTCTGCTGTCCCCCCATTGTCTATTGTTAGTCTTCCATCGGTCACCATCACGGTCTTTGTTGCCTGCAAATACTGATTTACACCAAGATTTATACCCGCCCAGTAGTTGACTCCTTCCACATTCACCGTTGGTGTAGAAGTAAACCCTGCATCTCCTGCGCATACGGTAACATCGTAGAACCCGTTTTCTACCTCCATCTCCCACTTCCCTGTTTTGTAGAGCATTATCAGTGTATCCAGCTTCTGATCTGCATTTATATTTCTGTCTCTTGTTGCTCCGGCATACCCTACGTTCCAACCGTAACTGTAGCCGTTACGCCCCCCGTAGACTTCTCCATAGTCAGGTATGTATCCCTGTGGTATCTCCGAGTCAGCGGGCTGGAAGTTTATCTTTATCGTCCCTGGCAATTCAGACAGTGTCGTTACTATAACGGGTTGACTCCATTCTCCTTTGATTCCGTAGTTGATTCCATAGTTTAATGACCTTACCCTATAGGTATGCTGTGAACCCGGTGCCAGATTTCTATATATATACGGACTTGTAACATTTTCTGTGATTATATTATCCGCCTCTATGTCATAACCTGTTGCACCGGTTACCGAACTCCAGCTAACGGTTATGACAGTGTCTGTTGCAGTGACCTTTATATCCCTTGGCGCTTCTGTTGCTGCCGGAGCCTGAACCAATGTTGTACCGCTTGCCGCTGCACTCAATGCTGTCTCTATATTAGCTAAGTTCCTCGCCTTCACCTGGAAGCTATATGCCGTATTAGGTGTCAACCCTGATACTGTTACCTTCTTACCCGTCAACGTTATCCATGTTGCTGTTGTTGTTAATGTTCCATCTGATTTCACATACTGACTTCCACTTATTATCTGATACTCAGTCGTAGCAGGATTACTATCCGTTGCAGTTACATCAATCGTTGTCGCAGTTGCATTACTCACTGCCGCTGTCGAGGCTTGTGCTAATGTTGTTCCGCTTGCCACTGCACTTAACGCCGTCTCTATATTAGCTGAGTCCCTCGCCTTCGCTTGGAAACTGTATGCTGTATTTGGCACCAACCCTGTTACTGTTATCTTCTTATGAGTCAATGTTATCCATGACGGTGTGGTAGTCAGCGTTCCAGCAGCTGTTACGTACTGGTTTCCGCTGACTATCTGATATTGCGTTGTCCCAGGATTGCTGTCTGTTACTGTCACGTCTACAGTTGTAGTTGTTTCGTTACTCACTGTTGCTGCCGGAGTGGTTACGGCAGGACTTGTGGGGGTTGCCGTTATTTCATTTGAGTTTCCACTTTCACCAGCTTGATTTACTGCGCTAACGACATAATAATATGTAGTTCCATTTGTTACATTAGCATCAGTATACGTCGTTCCTGATGCATAATTTTTTATTGTCGTATATGGTCCGCCAGCTGTTGTTGAACGCTTTATTATATAGTCTGCTGTACCATTCACCTCTGTCCATGACAAGTCAACTTTTGCTTCACGGGCTGTAGCTGTAAGGTTTGTTGGTGATTCAGGAACATTATAACTTGTGTCATACTCTTCCACTGAGTTAAAGTAAGCAATTCCAGTTTCTCCTCCTATAACATAGATTTTATCACCTACAACGGCTACTTGATGATTTAGTCTACCAGTGTTCATTGAGGCAATGCTTGTCCTTGCATTTGTTGCAGGATCATATTCTTCCACTGAATTAAGAACACCACCATCGCTTGATCCACCTATGACATAGATCTTATCACCTATAACCGCTAATTGATGATAAGCTCTTGCAGTCGACATAGATGCCTTAGTCGTCCATTTATTTGTTGCAGGGTCGTATTCTTCCACTGAATTAAGATACCTACTACTAACTCCGCCTATGGCATAGATTTTCCCTCTTACTACCGCTACTTGATGAAAATTCCTCCCATTAGTCATTGGTGACTTGCTCATCCAGGTATTTGTTGCAGGATCGTATTCTTCCACTGAGCTGAGGTTGTACCCGTAAATGCCAGCATATCCTCCTATGGCATATATTTTGTCTCCAACTACGGCTACTTGATGATAATATCTTGCAATCAACATAGATGCCTTTGTCGTCCAGGTATTTGTTGCAGGATCGTATTCTTCCACCGAATTAAGAGCATTTTTACCATTATGTCCACCTATGGCATATATTTTCCCTCCAACTACTGCTACCTGAAAACTATCCCGTGCAGTAAGCATTGATTCCTTGGTTATCCATGTATCTGTTGTAGGATCGTATTCCTCTACTGAATTAAGAGCACTGCTACAATTATATCCGCCTATGGCATAGATTTTTCCATCTATTACCGCTACTTGATGATAAGCTCTTGCAGTCGACATAGATGCCTTAACCGGCCAGGTAAAAGTCCTGGCTGTCGTTACTGTAACAGGTTCACTCCATTCTCCTTTGATTCCGTAGTTTAATGACCTTACCCTATAGGTATGCTGTGAACCCGGTGCCAGATTTCTATATATATACGGACTTGTAACATTTTCTGTTATTTTATTATCCAATTCTATGTCATAACCTGTTGCACCGGTTACCGAACTCCAGCTAACAGTTATGACAGTGTCTGTTGTAGTGACACTTATATTCCTTGGCGGTTCTATTGCTGTCGGAGCCAATGTTGTGCCGTTTGCAGCTGCGCTCAATGCTGTTTCTATATTAGCTGAGTTCCTCGCCTTCACCTGAAAGCGGTATGCTGTATTGGGTATCAACCCTGTTACTGTTACCTTCTTACCCGTCAATGTTATCCATGTTACTGTAGTTGTTAATGTTCCATCTGATTTCACATACTGACTTCCACTTATTATCTGATACTCAGTCCTAGTTGGATTGCTATCAGTTGCCGTCACATCTACTGTTGTCAATGTTGCATTGCTCACTGCCGCTGTCGGGGCTTGTGCTAATGTTGTTACACTTGCGACTTCACTTAATGATGTCTCTATACTAGCTGAGTCCCTCGCCTTAGCCTGGAAGCTGTATGCTGTATTTGGCACCAACCCTGTTACTGTTACCGTCTTACTCGTCAATGTTATCCATGATGGTTTAGTAGTCAGCGTTCCAGCAGCTGTTACATACTGGGTTCCACTGACTATCTGATATTGCGTTGTCCAAGGATTGCTGTCTGTTACTGTCAAGTCTACAGTTGTAGTTGTTGCATTGCCCACTGTTGCTGTCGGAGTGATTACGGCAGAACTTGTGGGGGTTGCCGATACTTCATTTGAGTTTTCACTTTCAACAGCTTGATTTACTGCACTAACGACATAATAATATGTAGTTCCATTTGTTACAGTGTTATCCGAATATGTAATTGCTGAACAGTTGGCTATTGTCGTATATGGTCCGCCAGCTGTAATAGAACGTTTTATGTTGTAGCCAGTTGCACCTTCCATTTCATATAGAGGCATCTCATACGATTTATCCCATGTTAATATTGCGGTGCCTTGCGCTACTGATGCCTGTAGATTTATGGGTTTCTGCAATTGTATGACATGCTTTGCTATCTCAACGTAGTTCAGTTTTGTTATTTGGTCTGCTGTCCCCCCATTGTCTATTGTTAGCCTTCCATCGTTCACCATCACGGTCTTTGTTGCCTGCAAATACTGATTTACACCAAGATTTATACCCGCCCAGTAGTTGACTCCTTCCACATTCACCGTTGGTGTAGAAGTAAACCCTGCATCTCCTACACATACTGTAACATCATAGAGCCCATTATCTACCGCCATTTCCCACCTTCCGCTCTTAAACATCATTATTAGCGTGTCCAGTTTCTGGTCGAAATTTATATTTCTGTCCCTTGTTGCTCCGGCATATCCTACATTCCAACCGTAATTGTAACCGTTACGTACCCCATAGACTTCTCCATAGTCAGGTAGGTATCCCTGCGGTGTCTCCGAGCCAGCAGGCTGGAAGTTTATTTTTATTATACCAAGTGCATCGGGTAGAGTAGTTGCTGATACTTCATTGGAGTTTCCACTCTCACCAACTTGATTTACTGCACTAACGACATAATAATATGTAGTTCCATATATTACATTAGCATCAGTATACGTCGTTCCTGATGCATTATTTTTTATTGTCGTATATGGGCCACCAGCAGTAGTAGAACGTTTTATGTTGTAGTCAGTTGCACCTTCCGAAGTTGCCCAGGATAAATCAACTTTAAAATCACTTGTTCTAGCTATCAGAGCAGTTGGTGCTTCAGCAGGACTAATAGGTTTTGCCGAAACTTCGTTGGAGTTTCCACTTTCACCAGCTAGGTTTACTGCACTAACGACATAATAATATGTAGTTCCATTGGTTACATTAGCATCAGTATACGTCGTTTTTGATGCATTATTTTTTATTGTCGTATATGGTCCACCAGCTGTAATAGAACGTTTTATATTGTATCCAGTTGCACCTTCTGCAGCTGTCCATAACAAGTCAACTTTTGAATTGCCGGCTGCAGCTGCAAGGTTTGTTGGTGATTCAGGAACAATATAGCCTATGTCATATTCTTCTACTGATTTAATGAAACCAGTAACATTGCACCCTCCCATAGCATATATTTTATTACCTACAACGGCTGCTTGATGATATCCTCTCGCAGTAGTCATTGATAGCTTACTCGTCCAGGTATTTGTTACCGGATCGTATTCTTCCACCGATTTAAGAGGACTACCAGTAGTAGTATATCCACCAGTGGCATATATTTTTCCATCTACTAAGGCTACTTGATTTTCAGCTCTTGCAGTAAGCATTGATACCTTGGTTATCCATTTATTTGTCGCAGGGTCGTATTCTTCTACTGAATTAAGGTAACCACTACTATTATATCCACCTATGGCATATATTTTTTCATCTACAACGGCTACATGATGATAAGCTCTTGCAGTCGACATAGGTGCCTTAGTCGTCCATGTATCAACACTAGCTGCAAATGCAGGTATTTTTGAAAGTATGAACATCAAAGCCAGAGTAAGACTACTGAATAAAACAAATCCTTTTTTATTAAACTTCATAGTTGGTCTCCTTTGTTTCAAAATATTTTGGCACCTGATCAAATACTATGTTTATATTATACATTTGTGTAAATATAAGTAAAATACTATTTTTTAGCCATTTTAAATTGTGCACCGGAATTTAGTATTGCAGAAGATTTGATATAATTAGCTGGATATTTGTTCTGAACATAATGGTGTTTGTTCCGATACTTACCATAAAAATGTGTGCCTTGGGATTTCTCCCAAGGCACACATTTTTATCCACGTATTTGAGTTTTTAATTAGAATTGTTTCCTTATTTGTTGTCTGCAGTATTGTCTACCACGTCCCCCGATATTTCCACACTATCCTCTGCTACCGTTGTAGGAGCCGGGAACGCAACACTGCTTTTGACTATTTTCACATAGTTTATCTTTGTTATTTGGTCTGCTGTCCACCCATTGTCTATTGTTAGCCTTCCATCGGTCACCATCACGGTCTTTGTTGCCTGCAAATACTGATTTACACCAAGATTTATACCCGTCCAGTAGTTGACTCCTTCCACATTCACCGTTGGTGTAGAAC
>JAEWCZ010000096.1 GCA_023390335.1 Bacillota bacterium
ACTGTAACATCATAGAGCCCGTCTTCTAACTCCATCTCCCACTTCCCTGATAAGTTTAGCATTATCAATGTGTCCAGTTTCTGGTCGACATTTATATTTCTGTCCCTTGTTGCTCCGGCATACCCTACATTCCAACCGTAATTGTAACCGTTACGCACCCCATAGACTTCTCCATAGTCAGGTATGTATCCCTGCGGTATCTCCGAGCCAGCGGGCTGGAAGTTTATCTTTATTGTGCCAGGTGCTTCGGGCTGTGTAGATATCGTCAACATATCGCTCCATTCGCTTTTTTCTGTGCCGTTTACCATTCTTACCCTGTAGCTATGGGTTGTGCCGCCTTCGAGGAAGGTGTGAGTAAATACTTCTCCTGTTACAGCGTATAAGTTGCCGTCTGCTTCCACTTCATATAGGGCCATCTCATACGACTTGTCCCATGTTAATGTTACATTGTCTTGCGTTGCTGATGCCTTGAGATTTATAGGTTTTTGCAATTGTATGCTGTGATTTGATATCTCAACGTAGTTCAGTTTTGTTATTTGGTCTGCTGTCCCACCATTGTCTATTGTTAGCCTTCCATCGGTCACCATCACGGTCTTTGTTGCCTGCAAATACTGATTTGCTCCAAGGTTCACACCTGACCAGTAGTTGACTCCTTCCACATTCACTGTTGGTGTAGAACCGAACCCTGCATCTCCTACACATACTGTAATATCATAGAGTCCATTATCTACCGCCATTTCCCATTTCCCTGTTTTGTAGAGCATTATCAGTGTATCCAACTTCTGATCGGCATTTATATTTCTGTCCCTTGTTGCTCCGGCATACCCTACATTCCAACCATAATTGTAACCGTTACGCACCCCATAGATTTCTCCATAGTCAGGTATGTACCCCTGTGGTATCTCCGAGTCAACAGGCTGGAAGTTTATTTTTATTGTGCCAAGTGCTTCGGATAGTGTCGTTACTGTGACAGGTTCACTCCATTCTGTCTCTATATTAGCTGAGTCCCTCGCCTTCGCCTGGAAACTGTATGCTGTATTTGGCACCAACCCTGTTACTGTTACCGTCTTACTCGTCAATGTTATCCATGTCGGTGTAGTAGTCAACGTTCCAGCAGCTGTTACATACTGGGTGCCACTGACTATCTGGTATTGAGTTGTCTCAGGATTGCCGTCTGTTACTGTCACATCTACAGTTGTGGTTGTTGGGTTGCCCACTGTTGTTGCCGGAGTGGTTACGGCAGGACTTGCGGGGGTTGCCGATACTTCATTTGAGTTTCCACTTTCACCAGCTTGATTTACTGCACTAACGACATAATAATATGTAATTCCATTTGTTACATTAGCATCAGTATACGTCGCTCCTGATACATTATTTTTTATTGTCGTATATGGGCCACCAGTTGTTGTTGAACGCTTTATATTGTAACTGGTTACACCTTCTGCAGCTGCCCATGATAAATCAACTTTTGCATTGCCGGCTGCAGCTGTAAGATTCATTGGTAATTCAGGAACATTATAGCCTGTGTTGTACTCTTCTACTGAGTTAATTAAACTAGTACCATTATATCCACCTATGGCATAGATTTTATCTCCTACTACGGCTACTTGATGCTGCCATCTCCCAGAGGACATTGACGCCTTTTGAGTCCAGGTATTTGTTGCAGGATTGTATTCTTCTACTGAATTAAGAGTAGCACCATTATATCCGCCTATGGCATAGATTTTTTCTCCTACTGGGATTACTTCGTGATAATATCTTGCAGTTGGCATTGCTGCCTTGGCGATCCATTTGTCCGTAGCAGGATCGTATTCTTCCACTGAATTAAGATAACCACTACTATTATATCCACCTATTGCATAAATTTTCTTATTAATTACAGCCAATTTATGCACATATCTTGCAGTAGTCATTGGTGCTTTGGTGATCCATTTATTTGTCGCAGGATCGTATTCCTCTACCGAATTAAGGGATTTATTATCATAATTATACCCTCCTATGGCATAGATTTTGCCATCTAATACCGCTACTTCATGACTACCTCTTGCATTAGCCATTGAGGCCTTTCTCGTCCAGGTATTTGTTGCAGGATTGTATTCTTCTACTGAGTTGAGGTAATCACTAGTATTATTAAATCCTCCTATGGCATAGATTTTATCACCTACAACGGCTACTTGATGCTGCCATCTTTCAGTGGACATTGACGCCTTTTTAGTCCACGTATTTGTTGCAGGATTATATTCCTCTACCGAGTTAAGAATGCTATAACCATTACCATTTCCTCCAATGGCATATATTTTTCCTCCTACTACCGCTACTTGATAAAAATCTCTCGCAGTTGGCATCGGTGCTTTAGTGATCCATTTATTTGTCGCAGGGTCGTATTCTTCCACCGAGTTAAGGTAGCTAGAACCACTAGATCCACCTATTGCATATATTTTTCCATCTACCACGGCTACTTGATGATCACCTCTTGCAGTCGACATAGATGCCTTTGTCGTCCAAGTATTAACCCCAGCTGCAAATGCAGGTATACTTGAAAGTATGAACATTAAAGCCAGAATAAGACTGCTGAATAAAACAAACCCTTTTTTATTAATCTTCATAGATATATCCATTCCTTTCGCTTCGCTCAAGGCACAAAATTTAATGTGCCTTCAAACGTTATTTATTTTATAATTGTGCCTGTAGGGATACCGGTAACTACAAATCACGGGGATGTGAGGGGCTGTCTGACTTTTTAAATGACCGTATAATTATATGTGTAAGTCCGCCTTTGCAGTATAAATAAGTGTGTATTCGAACACGTAACCTTATCTTTGTTTAAACATCTCCAGACGAGGTAATTGTCGGGATAATGCTCCGCAGGAATCATAATATAGGCACATGAAAGATGAACTAAATATAGAGCAGTGCCGGATTTTCTGGATTTACAAGATGAAATTGATGGGTATATGGAATATTACAATATCTATCGTTATCAATGGGAACTCAAACAAATGTCACCCGATGAGTAAATATATTTCATGACTGGAGAAGCATCATATTAAAGGCGCTGATCCACTAAAAAACGAATCAACGCCCTATTTTAATATATCCTTGACAAAGGGTACAGTTTACTTTGTTAGTACAAGTTTTATATATTTGTGCTTTTTAGTTAACCTGATAAATAGCGGAAATAGTATTATCATTTTCATTGGATTCATTGACCGTATTATTTGGATCGGCTTTTATTTGTACAGTATAGGTTCCTGGAATATTAAAAGTAATATCAACTGTGCCCGTAAGGGTAGTTTGCTTTGTCCAATTAGTTACCGTCCATGTACCCAGTACACTACCGTTAACAAGCAACTGTACCGGACAATCACCGAGAATACTTCCACTTCCGTTATTAGTGGCCTTGAACGTAAAGTTTACAGTCTGTCCTGCTATATACGGTGAATTGACACTGGGTGCTATAGAATCAGCAGTCAAGTTCGGAGTGCCTACCCAATTATAAGTTCCACTTGCTGAATTGTTATTTTCATTACTTTCAGCAATAGTGTTATTATAGTCTCCGACTATTTTAACAGTATGTAAACCCTCAGTTACTCCGCTCAATGTTATCGTAAAGATAAATCCGGTATTAGGTGCCATGCTGCTGACTGTTGCTGATGTCATTAGGGTATTATCCATTACTACACCGAGTGTGCTACTCGCTGAGGTAGTACCACCTATGTTTGCGACAGTTACCTTAAAATATGTGTCTGCTAAGGCTGTGAAGGTTGATGGTTGATTTTCTGCAGGTTTCAGATCATATACTACAATATCACTGGCGGTAGCTAATGTTGTTGCAGTTGTTTTAGTCCCTAAAACAATAGCATCTTTTGCGATTTTTATTTTTTCTGATTTTACTATCTTAACTTTACTTTCATTTATTTTTTCATTGTAAGCTGCAGTGTTAACCGAACTTTTATTTGTAAATGTTACTGCTTCTGATATCGATTTATTATCGTTTTGTGAAGAAAAATCCGCTGCGTATATTGCAGTATTTGCAAAAATCATTAAGAATGTAATTAAAATAGCACAGAGTTTTTTCATTATAAGTTTCCTCTTTTCATAATAATGTATTTATTTTTTTATGAAGTCTACAGCCGCTAAATTACCAAGGCTTTCGTCAAAAGAAAGGGTCAGTCACCAATCTTCGCTTGGAGATCTGATATTTGACATAGGTTATCCCTCCTTATTTTTATAATTATCTAGCTATAAGTATACTGTGTATAACAGTAATTCTAATTATAGCGTAACTTGAAGAAAATTACAAATACGTAAATATTTGTAATTACACAGTAACTGTAAATAGTTTGTAGTAGACATTTGTCTTTAATGAATTTTGAAAACAGAAAAAGAATTTTTAAGGAGCCGGAGGCAGGATTCCGATTCTCTGCTGGCTGTTTGATAATTCCGAGAAAAAACATCTTTGGTGTATAAATCTGGTTTCTACACTTGTGTTCAGAGCCAAACGGCTTTCATTACGTTTTTGTAAGAAGTGCAAAAGGGTTAATTATTATAGAGCCTGTCCCAATTATTGAGTTTGTTACTGTGCTAACCATAAAAATATGTAGTTCAATTACTATTCATTTTAGGTAATAACCTTTTCATAACGGAGTTCATTTAATTTTTTACCAAAATCAATTTCTTTTACTGTGCCATCATGACTAAATCCCATTCTTTCATAAAATTTTCTTGAATTCAGATTATCTTCAAGTACCCATAATGTAATCTTTTTATAATGTCTATTTTTCAGTTCATTAATTCCCCAATTAATATAATAGGAGCCTATTCCCCTATTCCAATACTTCGGCAACAAATATATACCCCATATTTCTCCGTAAGTATTATCTCTATCGGTGTCTCTACATTTTCCAATAGTCATTAATCCAACTGCTTTATCGTTTACAAATATAAGAGTATCTTCCTCTAAGTTTTCTGATAACACCTTTTCGAAATATCGCTCCCTTTTAGCTGCGGTTATGTTATCCAATACTGAATCAGGGACTATACCTTTATATGCTGATTTCCAAGATGCGGAATGAATTTCTCCCAATACTTTTGCATCATTTACTTCAGCATAGCGTATCTTGTACATATTTACCTCCCTATCTGAATTTCAGTGTTCACTCTACTTTGTTTTAATATTGTTGTTGACAGCACTTTACAATTTTATCTACTGTTTCATTACTCCAAATCTGTGCTTCTATATACCTGATAGGTCCCTTTTCCCCATTGGGATTCCATTGTTGTGGAAGTCCGTATTTTTGAATTATCTGGAGTATTTCCATATATGTATATACTTGTTTTCTATACTCTTTCCCTTCGTCCCCTCTTGGACCGAAGGTTGGAAACATATCTCCATATGTAAAAGATATAGTATCTGTATCCAGATTTGTTATGTTAACAAAGATAGAAACTCCATCTTTATACCACTTTTTTAACCAATTACATTCTTCAACTGTCATGTAGTGGGGTCTGTTTCGATTAGCTTTTCCCCCTTTTTGTAAAAACATTTTACGTGTTAATTCTTCGTATTCAAAACGTCTTTTTATGTAAGTATCATCCCGCTTTGCTGCGTAGATTTGATTTTCTCTTTTTATTTGTTTAAGAGCATTTTCTGCAGCCTCTAAACTTAAATCCGAAAGGTTACAAAAAAGCCCTTTTTCTTTTTCAAAATAATGATATAATTTCATCTAAATCTCCTTCAACCTAAGGAATCAAATCCTTGTGTATTAAACATCGCTATCCCATTTTTTATAAATCCAAACCGTTCATAAAAAGTTCTAGTTTCATTTTCTGTGGTTAATATTTTCCTAAAATGCTTGTACTTTTTTGAGAATACAGACATCATGTATTTTCCTAATCCTTTATTCTGATATTACGAATTTACAAGCAAATAAGATAGAAATACGTTAATACTCGAATCATCTATAGCTGTCAATAGGCCTACCAATATTTGTCCCTTCCAAACAGTTATAACAAATGTACTACCTTCGATAGCTTTTAGTAATTTCACTGGGTGTTTACCAGATACCCAACCAACGGAATCAAATAATTCCTTTAAGTCATTTACAGACGGTAAACATTTTAAATCATTAGAAACGGTATATTTTTCATGGTTAATTTCAATTTCATTTGAAACATTAGCTCTACCTGATGTTCCAAAGACTTCATCATCTATATTCAAATTTAACACCTCTTTCTACTCACAGCCCGATTCATTTTGCGACTAAAGATTTGAATTAATAAGTAAATATCTAAATGTTAAATCATTTGCTATTTTATCCGAAGACTTCCAATTATCTTCAAGTGCTAAACCTATATATTGGGTCCACTTTGTAAAATAGTAATGATTTAACTTCTTAATAAATAGACCATTGTTTTCTTTCAATAAATTATTGACATAATCAATCTGTCTTTTTATGGATCTTATTTTCGTTGCTATACCAAGCTTTGCAATTAGCTCTGTCCGATGAAACCAAATCATCCATTCTTTTGCTTTAAGACTGTTCATATTATCATTAAAATTATTCATAAATGCAGAAGCAGGTGAAATAATTTGGTGTCTATAACGTAATTTAACATCGGGAATTGGTGATAAATCAGTAAGCCTTGAAATAGCTTTCTCCATCATTTCTTGGTTTTTAGCGTTTTTCCAGTTATTCGTATTTGCAAGCAATCTCAAATGATATATACATGGCCACATTACGCCACTTTTAAATACCAATTTTTCTTTGTATTCATCATATATATCTGCAATACTCTCAACACCACATACATATCTAAACACATCAAGTGATTCATTAATCTGTTCTTTTACAAAATCATAATTCTCGTTTCCTGTGTAAGCAAAAACACATGCCTTTATTAATTTAGAACCACCGATATGTAAGTTGTCCAATGGTTTTCCAACTCTATACATGCTACCTTCATCAAATTTATCACCTCTGGCAATAATCGCATTTAAAGCATTTTGAATAATAGGGTGATTTGGTTCCACTCCCTTTTCTACAAGGTATCTTATACTACATTCAGGTTCATCAACGCCGTGAAACAAGCCTCCAAGCCAACCATCTTGCTTTTTAAGTGAAAATATACGCAAAATTTCTGACTCGTTAAGGATTTTAGATTGTAATGCCTGCATATCAGGCTTTGTAATATCTTCATGAAATATTTCTTTTCTAATACGATAAGAAATAGAGGGGCAAGCCCTTTCTGAAATATGTAAAGCTGTCTGTTTATTCATGATGTACCTCTCAAACTAAGATAAATTAAACCTCGAACGATAATAGACTATAATCAACCTTTATTCAAACTGCACCCTATAATGGGCGGTAAAAAACAGTAATTTCGTTTACTGAATGTGCTAAAGGAATATCTCTATTTTGAGTTATGTTATGAGTATGTATTCTAGAATATCTGTTAAATCGTCTGTATCAACAGAATATGTTGCACTCTGCCGCACTTTGGGAGAACTGTTTATTGCTATAGATTTTCCACTATACTGAAAAATTGGAATGTCTGTAGACCCATCTCCCACAGCAATACATTCATGAGATTTTATATTGTTATTTTTACAATAATCTATTAGATACTCAATTTTTTGTTCAGCCCCAATATACTTAAGAATCCTTCCTGTAAATACTCCTTCTGCTACTTCATAATCACTTCCATAATAAGCATCAAAACCCCAAATATCACACACAACCTTAGCTACTTGCCTTGGGCCCACTGTAATAACAATACATTTTATATTTTTTTCATGCAATGCCCTAACTACATTTTTGATATTTTTTAATGGCTTTATAATTTCCATAATTGATTGAGCAATTTTAACTTCTTGGAGTCCTGTAAGTAATTGTGCTCTAAGATAATCTGCTGATTCGTAATCTATTAGTCCTTTTTCTTCCTGTTCTTGAATTATTGAGTGTTCTATTTCTTTATTGTTTAAAATGCATGGTAACATAACTGAATGGATATCTCTTATTAAAGTATCATCCAAATCAAAACAAACAAGCTTTATTTGACTCATCCAAAAGCAAACCTCGTCTTTTTTAAATTTACATCTGCCATTCTTCTCTTAATATACCATAGCTTACAGAATCAAAATACTGATTATCAACAATTCTTGCTTTTCGGTAAACAGCTTCATTTTTAAAACCTAATTTTTCTGCCAATCGCATCATTCTTAAGTTTCCAGACCATGTTGTCAATCCAAGTCTTATTAGTTTTGGGTTTTCAGTAAATATTTCATCTATCCATATCTTTAAAGCTTTATAACCTATACCCTTTCCCCAATAATTTTCATTAAATATAACAATTCCAACTTCCATCCAGAGGGTTTCTTGGGATTTCCAATACCAATTAACTTGACCGATAATCTCGTCAGTATCTTTATTAGCTATTATTTTTTTATTTTTGAAAACATTCTTCTCCCCTATTAACAATCGTTCTTTGAGTTCTTCAACATATTTCTTTAGCTCTTCTTCACTACTTTTGACGTAATATGGGCCATTAAACTTATGGAATTCTCGTGAAGGATGATTCCAATATAAGTAATCCTCTAAATCTTTAATTTCTAATTCTCTAAGGATAATGTTCATTTGTTTTGTCATAAAATTCTCCAAATATTGAAAAACGTTACAAAGACTATATTTAATACTACCATTGTTTACTCATTAAATATGGAAATAAACACATTGCTACTAATATGACTATTATAACGATACCTGCAATTCTTCTTGAAATAAAATAAGCATTACTTGGCTCTTTTGTAGCCTTCCAGCTTTCAAAAGTCTTCCACACTAATTTAGGACATATAATATTTAATAATGCGATAGTAAAAATCAATCCAATAATAATAAGTGGAAATATCATTACTCCTTGTGGCATATCTACCACTCCTTTCTTTATATATTCGCAATCCATAAAAGAGTATTTCCTATGTTACATACACAAAATTATTTACAGCGTTTCTGTTTCTTATAGGTGTTTATTGTACTTTACCTTCCACTTCATCGATATCCACAATAATTTTACTTTTATTTGCATATACAAATCTATATTGTGCACCCTTAAGTAATTGTGATGAATCTTTAACATCTGAAGAAACAGTATATAGCTCATCATCAATAATGATACTGTATTTATATGGTTTTCTTGAATCAAAGTTTACTTTTTGCAAAATGCCTTCTTCTTGTATGTAGTCATTATTTATATAGTCATGTATAGGCAGGTATATCATGTATATTGAAGCTAATACCATTAGTGTAGGCACAATCCTTCTCAGAATAATTCTACTTATTCCTTTAAGTTTACTAAATCCTTTTTCCTTACCTGTCCAAAATCTGACTGCAAAAACAACAGCAATACAAGCAGCAAATATATACATAATCATTATTTGTAAGATTGATGAATTTGAATTCATAATTAATTATACCTTTCTATCTAAACGTTGTTGTTAATTTCGTTGTACGGTTGAAAATGACGCATACCCATTGATCATTATATTTCCGACATAATAATATTTGAAGGTATCTGTGTACGGACTTGCTTCTTGCATTGCTTCCTGCTTTTCTACTTTACCAGCCAAATCTGTTTTACTTGCCTGAATTCCACTCAGGTAGTCGGATTTGTTTGAAAACTCTTAGTCAATAGATTTTTCGAAAGTTACTGTGTTTGAGTTTTTATATGTAACGTACAATTTATTTCCGTTTATCCTTTTTTATTTGCCAGAGAACTATACAAGTAACTATAAAGATTGTGAATATAGCCAACAAAATAAAAAATACAAGCATATAGCAATTACTTTGTATATCATTATCTCCCCAAAAAGCCTTTTTATATTTCTTCTTCATATTTCCCCTTTAGTAGAGACATAAGTTTTTAATGCTTTATCCACCTATGTTAATAGGTACTGTTTTTTATAAGTATTGATCTGCCGAACAGCCAAAAATTTCAGATACTGTAATACTTGCCCTCAGGTTACATCGAATAAAAACTCAGCATAATCAGACCATGTTTAAATTTTCTCAACTTGATCTACGTGATTGCTCATAAAATTGTCAACTTCAAACATTAGAATTTTTCTTTGCCCATATTCACAGAATCACTATTTATGCTGACCAATCTTATTGTTCAATATCATGCACTTAATAGACTCAAAATAAAGTTAAATCTTATTCCATAATCCAATAATCAAAAGTATAATCAGGTATGACATAATCAAATGGCATATAAAAATATCCTTTATCGCCCCATTTATCACCCCACGAATTTCTTACAATAAGATAACCTTGTTTATGTTTGTTTCTATCAGACATGCGATGATTCTTCACTATGTCCTTATAACCAACTATTAAAACAGCATGAGCTCCCAGTTTCTTTTCGTTCTTGCGTGGCATAGGCATAATTCCCGATTTAGTTACCGCATCCGATTCAAAACTTTCATATACATTCATTCCTAATAAAACCGGTTGCTGTCTAAAAGCCAAGTTTTGCTTAATTTCATCTAAAGAACTTAAGGATTTATATGCAATAATCTTGTATTGTCGTGCATTCATTTTTGCAAGTTTTGATGGTGGTAACATATAATTTTCTGGATTATAGGGCATATATTTTTCTTCACAAACACCTTTCATATAAATTGATTTGCACGTATCTCTAAGACTTGCCCCATCATCTTTGTTGGTTTTTCCTTCTAACTTTCTTTCTTCATAATATAAAAACATTCTTGATAATTGAATTTGCTTATCCTGCAATAGCATAGCTCTACAAGTGCAACCAGCATTTGAAGTACACGAACCTAAGTTCCCCTGGTTATAAACAGGTGGACATTTCTCTCTTAAGTCTACTAATTTTGGTAGTATTATATCAGGATGTGGTGATACTGAAGTAGAAAAAAGTAAATCTCTATTATCAAGCTTATCTCTATTATAAGAATATTTATTATTCATATATAATGCCTCCACAAATGATGAATTCATTTATATAATATGAATTCACATAAGTGAATGTTATTAACCTTTTTCAACATGCCGACTCCGATAACCTTATTGAAGCATTGTTTTCCCCATTCAGTGGCATTACCTCATATCAACTATTTATTTCGCTAGTTACAGTCAATCCATATCAAGTGCCTTTCACTAGTGACTTTTTCCACTTTTCCCCCATTTGCCAAAGCAACTTTTATTGAAGAAGTGTTATCGTTATGAACTGTAATAAGTACTTTTTCAATCCCCATATCCTTTGCCTTTTCTAGTAATAATTTTAACAAGACTTTTCCATATCCTCTATTTCTACATGTTGGTCTTATAGCATAACCGATATGCCCCCCTTCTTGTTTTAGTTTTTCAGTCAAATAGTGTCTCAGTTTCCCAAAGCCAACAGGAGCACCATCGACATAAATCCAATATGTACTTTGTGGAACCATCCAGTTTTCAAGACCAACGCTTTTTGAAATATTATCAGATTTAACAAGCCATTTTTTATACTCTTCAAATGTTCTTCCATTACAACCATTTACAAATCCATTTTCGTCTCTAGGAATTTCCTGCAACATATCATAAATTTCTAGTCCATCATCTAGGGATAATTTTTTTAATTCAACATCCATTAGTAACACCTCACATCTGTGTTAACCGCCGCAAAAGCAAGCTCAGGTGCGGACGGCATTTCGATTCCTCCGCCACCTCCCGTCACTGTACTGTTATTGATTACGGAATAACCTGTAAAATTTGCAAGTTCCACACCCTCCATGGTTCTTATAGCAGTTGTGCCACCTGTATAATCCAACGTTACAGTTTCACCAGTATATATCGGGCGTTCTAATATCAGCAACACGTCATTTGTCGTTACGTTGGGGTAATACAGCACATTTATCACATTGACCTTGCCTTCCGGCGTATTGACTGTAAAATTAGCTTCCGTATCTCCAGAGTCTGCTATAGGATGGTCAAAGTTTAGCCGGATCGTGTTTCCGTCTGTGTTAACCGCCCCAAAAGCAAGCATAGGTGCGGACGGCATTTCGATTCCGCCTCCACCTCCCGTCACTGTACTGTTATTGATTACGGAATAACCTGTAAAATTTGCAAGTTCCTCACCCTCCGTGGTTCTTATGGCAGTTGTGCCACCTGTATAATCCAACGTTACCGTTTCACCCGTATATATCGGGTGTTCTAATATCAGCAACACGTCATTTGTCGTTACGTTAGGGTAATACAGCACATTTATCACATTGACCTTACCTTCCGGCGTATTGACTGTAAAATTAGCTTCCGTATCTCCCGAGTCTGCCATAGGATGGTCAAAGTTTAGCCGAATCGTGTTTCCGTCTGCGTTAACCGCCGCAAAAGCAAGCACAGGTGAGGAGGGCATTTCGATTCCTCCTCCGCCTCCCGTCACTGTACTGTTATTGATTACGGAATAACCTGTAAAATTAGCAAGTTCCACACCCTCCATGGTTCTTATGGCAGTTGTGCCACCTGTATAGTCCAACGTCACAGTTTCACCAGTATATATCGGGCGTTCTAATATCAGCAACACGTCATTTGTCGTTACGTTAGGATAATACAGCACATTTATCACATTGACCTTACCTTCCGGCGTATTTACTGTAAAATTAGTTTCCGTGTCTCCAGAGTCTGCTATAGGATGGTCAAAGTTTAGCCGAATCGTGTTTCCGTCTGCATTGACCGCCGCAAAAGCAATCACAGGTGAGGACGGCATTTCGGTTCCTCCTCCGCCTCCCGTCACTGTACTGTTATTGATTACGGAATAACCTGTAAAATTTGCAAGTTCCACACCCTCCGTGGTTCTTATGGCAGTTGTGCCACCTGTATAATCCACCGTCACAGTTTCACCCGTATATAT
>JAEWCZ010000001.1 GCA_023390335.1 Bacillota bacterium
AGGTGAACAGGAAGTCCAGTATTCTTGGACTTGAACCCATTTATGGATTGGAGAATGCTTATGGCTACGGCAGAAGCTTAGCTGTCTGGCTGATTGAAAATGGTTACATCGTGAAGGATATCAATCCTGCTCTGGCGTATGACCAGAGAAAAAGCGCACCCATGTACCGAAAAAATGATGAGCATGATGCATATTGTGTGGCAACGGTTATGATTAATCAGTTACATACCTTGCCGGATGCAAAGCCAAAAGATAACGAATGGACGCTGACACAACTGGTGAATCGGAGAGATTTACTTGTGAAAGATGGAATACGGTTTAAAAACGGACTCCATGAACAGATATCCATGGCATATCCCAGCTACAGTAAGTTTTTCAGCGAGATAGACGGGAAATGTGCTATGTATTTCTGGAAGACCTATCCGTCCCCTGTCCATTTGCTGGGAAAGACGGCAGAAGACCTAACCATTGAATTTAAGGAAATATCCCGCATTGCGAGAAGAGATAAAGCAGAGTTTATTCTGGATTGCGTTCATAATGATGGAGATACCTTTCGTGAATATCAGGAATCCAGAGATTTTATCACAACAAGTCTGGTAAGAGACTTGGAACATCAGAAAGAAGAATTGGCTGGGCTTGATAAAGAAATCGAGAAAATCCTGCTTAGTTTTGATTATAAACTGACCAGTATGCCCGGGATTGGAACATCCATAGCCAGTAAGCTGATTGCAGAAATCGAAGATATTCGAAGATTTTCCAATGCTGATAAGCTGGCGAAATTCGCAGGATTGGCTCCTGTAAAGTTCAGTTCTGCCGGAAAAGGGAAGGAGCAAAGCTCCAGACAGGGAAACCGCCAGTTGCATGGACTATTTTATTTTCTTGCGGTAACCATGGTGTCCAGACCCAAGAACGGAGCACCCAATCATCCGGTATTTTATGACTATTATATGCGAAAAATCGGTGAAGGTAAGACAAAGTCTCAGGCATTGGTCTGCATCATGCGTCGATTGGTGAACATAGTGTACGGAATGATGAAAAATAAGACGGAATACAGGGAACCACTGCCAGAAAAAGAACAGTAATTTTTCTATTTAAAAACAGCACAAAGACGTGCTATAATTTTTTTGAATAAATATTTCTACCGTTTGTCGGATATCTCAGTACTCCACCTGAGGGTTCAGGTAAATTGTGGCGTGAAGATCAAGATCTGACATCACCAACAAGTCCCCAAAATGGAATCAATAAGTCTTATATCACACCAGAGGGAGATCTTAGTCCAGCAAGTCCAACTGGAGCATATAAGGATAGAGAAGTTACAGTTACAGAACATATTTTAGGAGGATTCAGAAAAACAGCTAAAAGTAATAGTCCATACACTAGTTTTACAGACATCGAAGCAACTACAACTAATTATGGTAATAATGTAATCGAGATAGATGTTAATAGGTTGACCAATGACATTAATTCTGGAAAGCTGACAGATGTTGAGATATTAACACCAGACCAGGTGCAAAAAGCAATAAAAGCAGATACAACGTCAGGAGATTATTGGAAAAACTTGGCTTCTAAATGGGCGGCTAGAGATTCTGAATTTTTAGTAAAGGGTGTAATTCCCAAAGAATATATAACAATAAAAGGTGGAACGAATTAATGAAATTATTATTTAAAGATGAGATACTGGGAAAAATAGAAGATATATCAGAAGAAAGCTTTTGGATTTATGGTAAATTCACAGCATATGATAGTTATTATAAGTACAAAGATTTTTTTGAAATAATGGTATCTGAAGAAGATGCAGATATAGCAGAAGTGAATGTAGATTTCTTGGAGGAAACTAATTGGTTTATTAATATTGGTGAAGAAATTAAAGAAATTTCTATTCCAGCGATTCATTCCGATGGGTGTATAGCTTTCAGAAGAAGATAGTTATAAGTATACAAAATGATATACCTCTCTGGACAGTTTAAATAATAAGAACTGCTTGCTATATAGAGGAGCATATCATTGCGAGAATATGGAAATCTTCTCTGCTTGGTATGAATTATTATTGTAAATCATCCAATGATCAATACCGCAGAACTGCTATTTTAATGCTTCTGCGGTATTTTACCATTGCATCCCTTTCCGGATATCTCAGTACTCCACCTGAGGGTTCGGGTGCTGGTGTTAAGGATCCGAATCAGCCAGGTTTGTCTATGGAATTACCAAGCTTCTGGAATTCATGGATTGAGGAATATGCGACAAATGCCGAAATAATAAAAAGGAAATGTAAATTAAAAATAGAGTCAAACTTTCCAGATGATGTTGTTATATTGGTTAAAAATAAAAATATATATACTTGGTATGTAAATGAAAAAGAACTATGGATTCTGGATTTACTAAAATTAGATAATGCATTTAGGAGAAAAATGGGACTTTTCTTGGTAAATGAGACCCATGAGGAAGGTGAGCGCAAAGGATTTGAAATACTGGACTCTCATAATATAGACCTTTTTCAGGTGAGAATGAAGGAGTATGTGGTATCATATAAAGAATTAAAAGAGTATTATCAAATTTATTCAGAAGTATATATGGAAGACAAATATATTGAGGTCTTTCCCAGCTTCTTTATTGATTTTGATAAGAAGATATTTTTTCATATTTTTCTGAACCGGGCTCATATGAGGACTTTGTACCAGATGGATGGATTGGTATTTATAAAAATAAAATAGATTTGAGCATTATTAAAGAAGCCGTAGAAAGTTAAAAAACATAAAGTAACGCATGGGGAAATGTGACGGGAAGCCAGGAAAAGGCAGAAAACCGTTTTCAATTCAATGGACAGCAGTTCGATCCTATCAGCCAGCAGTATTACCTGAGAGTCAGATACTATAATCCGGTCATTGGGCGCTTTACCCAGGAGGATACCTACCGGGGAGATGGGCTGAATCTTTATGCATACTGTGCCAACAATCCGGTTTATTATGTAGACCCCAACGGTAATATATGTGAAAAAGCTGCGAATAGAATCATGTCTCTTATGGATGAAGGGCGGATTAAAGGCAAAAACAAACGGCAGTTGGAATCATACCTGCGGAATAAGATAAATAAAGGAGGATTGAATCCGGCAGAGCAAGAAGTTGCTAATAAACTTAACATCGATATTGACAATAAGGGGGTAAGTAATCCTGAAAGACAATTACTAAGTGGCTCTGAATGGAACAATTATCTTAAAGAAGCTTATGGTGCAGAAAATGTTACGTGGGAGGGTACAGAAACCTTATATAGAACAATGAGTAAAAGCGATTACAAGGTTTTGGAAAAAACAGGTAATTTACGTTATACAAGAGAAACTTTTACATCAACATCACAAACTTATGCGGCACAATATGATGGGGTTTTAGTAGAATTTAAATTAAAGCAAGGCACAATGAACTCTTTAGAAGGAATAGGTACAAGGGAAACTAATAATCCGTTTTTAAGAAACCTTTATCCAGATATGCCTGAAATAAAGAATGTTAGCAACTGGAGAGCAAATAATGCTTACTTTAAACGAGAAGGCGGAGTACTTAATATTGGTCTAGGACAAAAAGGAAAGGCATTAGATATATTTAATAATAATATAATTCATTTTGAGGTAAAGAAGTAATGAATGACAATGAAAGAAAGCTAATTTTAGAACTAGGGATTGAGAGGATAACAGAACAAGAATTTTTAGAAGAGTTCACTGTAAATATCAAAAGTAATCCTGATTATGTAGAGGAGTTACTAAATTGTGCATATAATGAAAAAAGTTCTGATGATGTTGATTATGCACTAACAGTTGCTTATAAGTTTAACTTAATTACGGAAAAGTATGTTGACATATTCTGTAAGCTTTTAGATAGTGACTGGCATTATAAACATGAAGATATTGTAAGGAGTCTTCAAAAATTGAAATCTGAAAAGGCCGTAGATGTGTTATATAAAACTGCACTTACTAAGTTTGAATATTTAGATTATGATAATAGTTATTCATTGGCAAGAAAGTGCATGTGGGCGTTAGGTGATATAAATACTGATGAGGCAATAGCAAAGTTGAAGCTGCTTTCAGAATCTGAAGACGAAGAAATAAAAGAATATGCAATGGAGCAATTCAATAGGGAAAAAGTTTAATAAAAGTATGCATATAAATTAAATAATAATATGAAATCAGTAGTGAATACCGCGTAATTAGTTAAAATTAGATGCATAATATACAGATTATAAAGAGGGATTAAAATATTTAATTGAAAAAAGAATAGAACCAGAAATGTATTGGGAATCACAGGCATTAAAGTACTACTTTAGTGATATATTGGAAGGATAAAGATTTAGTAAAAAATTAAGGCTCCAAAATATCAAAAACATTTGT
>JAEWCZ010000016.1 GCA_023390335.1 Bacillota bacterium
ACAAAATTAGCACGTCAGGCCGAGCTTAACATAGAGCTTGATTTAAACAGGAAATGGAGATGTGAATAATTTAATGAAAGAGGCATCAGTCGTAAAAACAAATTATAGGTGGCAATAGCAAAATATTGCGACGGAAAGAAAGTTGGACATTGGAACTGAATAATGCGGTATATTTTATAACCGAAACACTGTTGACTCCAGTTAATTCTCAATATAGTATAGATATAATGGTTTTCAAAAACCTATATTTTCAACGAGAGGGATAAAATGAGAAACGGCATCTTTAAAAAAAGCTCTATTTTTATTTTTTTGTGTATCATTACTTTGGGGATATTATCAAGTTGCTCAAGAGTGAATATGTTAGACATCACAACAAGTCGTGACGATAAAGCGTTTCGTGAAATGTTAGATAAGGTGCTTGTGGCACTGGATAGCAAAGATAGAGAAGGGCTCAAAGAACTCTTTGCCCTCTCTGCCATTAAAAAGAACTCCGATATTGATAGCCAAATCGATTCGTTTTTTAAAAAATATAAAGGTCCATCAAAAATTGAGCATATTCATCTTTTACTATCTAATAGTGAATCAATTGAACATGGTAAGAGAAAGACTGAGCTAAGTGGCGGGGGAAAAGATATTATCATCAAAGCAGATGGAGTCAAATATTATGTCAGTATGATGATGTACTCGCATGACGACTTCAATAAGAAGAACGAAGGCATCCATACATTGGAATTCGACACAGAGAAAGCACATAACAGCCAATACTTTGCTTACTATAATGAAAAAGATGACGGACCAGGGTTGTATTATCAGGAATCTGCCAAAAAACGTGACGATATTAAATGGATTCAAGGCAGGTCTTGGAAGTATAAATATTATGACAGAAAACTGACGGCTGATGAGCTTAGGTCAGTTGCTGAGAAGGACGATGACTTCAACAATTTCGTTGCTGTTATAGGCGAACCGAACTGTTCATGGACAGTTTATGAATATTATTATTACGAACTTGAAAACGGATTGTTTGCCGTGTGCAAGCTGAATCAAGATGTTCGTCCCAGAGATTCTTCAGGTTATGCTGTAAAACCTAACTCTATAGTAGCTATTTATGTTGCAGACGAAAAAGATGCTCTCGAAACCATCTGGATGGCTGACGATATTGTTAAAGTATATGGTGAGTATCGTTACTTTAAACCATCAAACAAGAAACTGTCCGAAGACTTCTTTAAATCATTCGCATCACGTAGTCATAGTTTTAAGCAACTAACAAAAGAGATCGGACAGCCAAACGTTGACAGGGTAACTGTTTCACAATCCTATTATTACTATAAGATATCTGATAACCGATTTGTTGGACTCGATTACTCTGGCGAGGACAATATTGATTTATTTTTTGTAGTAGATTCAGATAATAAACTGTACACAATCTGGAAAGCAAAATCTTCTTCTGATTAATTTTTTATATAAAGGACATATATCACACTTGTGTGAGTTTCCACAGTCTATGGTTAACTACTTAAAGCAACGGTTAACTAACATAGGGAAATTAATTTGGTAATATACTAAAATTCTTATATCAGAATAAGTACAAAGTCTCAGCTGGAAAAGAAGCAAAATACAAAGTAAAGTTGACACTATCTTTGTATTTTGTAAATTAAAGTACTATCAGAAATTTAGAGCTTTTAACAAAAAGTGAATAAAACTAGAATCAATACCGCATTATTCGTAAATGAAAATGCGGTTTTTTGTGCCATGTTTTAGTTCGCAATATAGCGGGAATACGAGCAAGAAATTGAACATTGGAAACTGAATAGTGCGGTAGTAGATTAATTCTATTGACATATGTTTATTTCCAACATAGTATAAGTTTAACATAATGCATATACCAAAGGGAGTAATGAATGAATGGGGTTAATAATAATTGCTTTTATAATTTTGTTTGTTTTACTTGTGGAGCACAAATTGAGTCTTAGATCTAAATACCAGAAATTTTCAAGTAAGTTTACTAAGTATTTTATTGATTTCATAATATTACTAATAATGATTTGCATTAATTTTGCTTTAGCGTACCTATTTCAGTTACTTCCATTGCCTGAATTTATTATAGAATATTTACTCTTTTTTCTTATTACATATTCACTATTTGTAATACTTCCAATTAAATTTTTTGATGAAATTATGGGAAAAGTATTTAAGGATTGAAAAGTCAGTGATAGAACTTATTTACCGCACATTCAGTTAAACGGATGTGCTATTTTATTGCACAAAATTAGTCTATTACGTCCTAAAAAGTTGTACTTTGATAAATGAATAGTGCGGTAAGGATTGAAACCTAAGAAATTTTAAGATATAGTTGTTGTTTGATGAAGCGGACGAGGATGTCTATATAAAGGGAAAATAAATGAAACTTGGAATAAACAAACCAATCGAACAACAATGCGATGATTTAAAAACGATATTAAGTAAGAACAGCAAGTTGTACTATATTATAAATGAGATTAAGTGGTTGCAGATTACTAATTGTTATATTGGAGGAGGGAGTATCGCCCAAACCGTATGGAACTATCAGTATGGATATGCAATCGATTACGGAATTGAAGATATTGATATTGTTTATTTTGACAATAATGAATTGTCTGAAGAATCAGAAAACATCGTGATGAGTAACGTAAAAAAGCATTTTAGTAATATAAATTATAAATTTGATGTTAAAAATGAGGCAAGAGTTCATTCGTGGTACAAATATAAATTTGGGATTGAAATCACTCCGTATACAAGTACAGAGCATGCTATTAGTACGTGGCCTTCAACAGCGACATCAATAGGGGTACAGGGGAATGACGGAAATTTATCAATTTTTGCTCCTTATGGTTTAAGTGATATGTATATGGGAATTATCAGGCCCAATAAATCTCTAATTAGTAAAGAAATTTACGAACAGAAATCAAAAAAATGGCACCAAAAATGGCCTCAAACTATAATAGTTGATTGGTAAATTAATTCTACGAAAAAATTATGCTTATATATTCAGTAATCTATGTTAGTAAGAAACTAAATGTATAATAAAACACATAACCGCACATTCCGTTATATTGAAATGCGTTTTATTTATATCCGAATTTAGTTCCCAAAAGCAAAATAATGCTAACAAAGTAAGTTGATCTTAAAAACTGAATAGTGCGGTACTTGTATAAATAAAAACACATTGACTCCAGATTATTCCATGTATAGTATGATGTTATAGTTTATGGTAAGTCTGAATTATATATAAATGTGAACTAAATAGAATATTTAACTTCTAAGGGTATTTCATTATAAAAATAGTCAATAAAATATGTTTAAGAAGGGTGAAAGTATGGTAGATGAATTGAAATTAGTACCTTTAAGAGTACCTAGTGGATGGAAGGTAGTATGGAATATATTCACTGAAGTTAATCCAAACGAATTTTTGAATGACGATTATGAATATAAGTGGGAATTTAATGAGGACATACTATATATGGTTTATGAAGATGAACTATATGGACTTGACTTGGGCTGGTATCCTGGATTTAATTCTGAAGGCGAATATTGCTTGAGAGTTATTACGGATAATGATTGGGAACAAACAATAGATGAATTCAGGTCGAGGAACATTAATGAAATTAAAGATAAAATTGAGTTCTTTTTAGATAAATATAATTACAATTATTATAATAATCAAAATCAATGAAATGTTAATTCGAAAAATTAAATTAAGCTATGGTTATTTTATCATATTTATATTTTATGATTTAAATACATAGGATTAAGGAACTAAAATAAAAAGTGAATAGAATTCTAAAAATCAGTATCGCATTATTCAGTAAATGAAAGTGCGGTACTTTTTTATTGGTTTAGTTCTATAGCGGGAATACGCGTAAGAAAGCTGAACATTGACAACTGAATAGTGCGGTACTTGCTTTATCAAAAATGGATTGACTCCAATTAATTCCAAATGTAGTATAGGTATAATGGGTTTTATTTGAGTAGAATTATAAAAAACAGTAAGTTAATGATTAGTATGTTATCTTACCGTTATTAAATACTTTAAGAGGACAAAACAATGCATAATGAAGTAAAATTGATCATACTTAGAGGGAATTCCGGATGCGGAAAATCTACTACAGCAAAAATGTTACAAAGAAAATTTGGTAGGGGCACTCTTGTAATCCCTCAAGATACGGTAAGGCGAGAAATGCTTTGGGTAAAAGATGAGACTGGTACAATAGCTGTTTCATTATTGATTGAACTTGCGAAATACGGGAAACAAAATTGTAAGATTGTTATTGTTGAGGGCATTCTATATTCTGATCTTTATATGGAACTATTCGAGGTGCTAAAGCTGGAGTTTAAGAATATTTATGCATATTACTATGACATACCTTTTGAAGAAACTTTAATTAGGCACCAAACAAAACCTAGTTGCATTCAATTTGGTGAAAATGAAATGAAATGCTGGTGGAGAGAAAAAGATTATATCGGTATTATTCCAGAAAAAAGTATAACCACTGAATTAAGTTTAGAAGAAATTGCAGAGATGATATTCTCAGATGTAATGAGCAATTGAATAGAAGTTAAGAGATCAGTACCGCATTATTCAGTATGAAGTGCGGTTTTTTTGTTGCACAAAATAAGTCTATTGCGAAATAAATGATCTTTGCTACGAAAATAAAAACTTGTAGCTAGACTTATGGGCAATATGCTTACGTTGACAAGCGGGGTGCAAATCCTCCAATGTTCAATCAAACTTAGTTCCTGCAAGTATATTATAGAACAGGTGTAGTGAGAATACTAGAAAAGGACACAGATATATTTTCATTAGCGGCTGCGATAGCCGATCATGATTCGTTGACAACTGGATAGTGCGGTAAGGATTGCATTTTAACATAACTCCAGATATAGTATTAATTGAAGAAATATTAATCAAAGGGAGACATCTAATGAGTAATGAAAATTATTATTGGTATTGCCCTGGAAGAGAAGAAGAAGTTGATTGGGGTTTATGCTGGGAGTTTTGTTTCGCAGGTAGTATTGGGCCTATTGATACAACAGAAGAACTTATACAATGGATTAAACAGAGTAAAAAGTTTAAAAATTTAAAAGATTTTCATAAAGTATGTGAAAAATGTTCTCATTGCCAATGGGGTTAGCACTTAAATTTTATACTAATTTCTAACATCAGGTCAAAACTTCCAAAGTTATTCAAATACAAATATACCGCACATTCAGTTGTTTAAAATGTGTGGTTTTTTATTGCGCAAAATAAGTCTATTGCGACGGAAAGTTGGTCTTTGAAAACTGAATAGTGCGGTAGTGATTGAAACTTATAAGGTTTACAGATATAGTATATGTTATAGGAGTATTTTTGCAAAGATTGAAAGGACTAGATAAATTGTGAAAAAGATTTATTTGTTTTTGTTAATTCTTATAACGGTTCTCTTACTTATTGGATGTTCACTTTTTTCTGGAAATTCTGTAAAGTATGGAAAAGATATTGCAAATAAGATACAGATACTATACAAAGAAAAATCCCAATATTTGAGTGATAATTCTAGCAAATTATTTTTATGGAGACAAGAAGTTAATAGTATCTCGAAAAGTAAGAACTGTACAATAGAAAAAGATGAAAAAGGGAATTGGCAGTATTACAAAGATGACTATCAAAGAATAAGTTTTAAACCCAAAGATGAATCTATACTTAAAATAATAGACATGCTAAATAAAGACTATGAAGTTCTTAGAATTGATATAACAGACGATAGTATTTGGTATTTTATTTCGAGTGATGCTCTTATTTACTCTGAAAACGATATAACAAATGAAGATGACTCTTTTACAAAACATCTTAAAGGTAACTGGTATCACTTCAATTTTCCGTATGGTACATAATCATAATAAATCATTAAGAAACACAACCGCACATTCAGTTAAACATGAATTGCGGTTTTTTTATACCCGCATTTCCGTCGCAATTTGAATATATTCTGCCGGTGATCCGGGAGCGAATAATGTAAGTCTATCACGAACCAGACTTGTACATTGATAATTGAATAGTGCGGTAAGGATTGAAACTTTTCTGATTTCGAGATATATTTTAATTACTTCAATTATTGAGAGGCATTTAACTATGTATGAACAATTCCAAATTCAACCATTGAGATTATTAGCTGGATGGACTGTAGAATTCAATGGATTTTATCAATGTGACCCAAATAACTGTTCTATTTTTGATACTTACTTTACTGAAGATTTGCTGCAACTGACTAATAGTAGGTTTAATTTATTAATTGATTTAGGGTGGTATGGAGATATAAATGGAACATATAAATTATTTTTGGTTAAAAACTATAATTGGGAGGAGCCATTAGAAGTTGTATCAACAAGAAATACGGCAGTGATTATAGACAAAATCGAATTATGGTCCAACTATTGTTTCTTTCAAAAATATTTATAGTAATTATACACACCGCACATTCAATTAACAGAATTTGCGGTTTTTTACTGCCCATTTTAGGGCGCAAAATGAATATATTCTGCCGGTGATCCGGGAGCAGACAATGTTAGTAAATAGCCAACAAAAAGAAGTGGGGAACTACTTTCTGATATTTCTTTTACTCAATTTAATGTTTTTGGCTCCTATAACGAAAAATAGGAGAACTATACCGCCCAAGAAAGATATACCAAGTACCTTCATTAAAATGTCAGTAAACGTAGATTGGTCTGAATAAATTATAGCAATAATCCAAAATGGAAATAAAATTAATCCACATATTACACTAAATACTCCATCTGCTCTCACTCTTTTATCTTTCATAATACCTCACTAATTATAGAAATCATTTAGAGTTTAGCAGATAGGAAAACAGATGTAAATATGG
>JAEWCZ010000034.1 GCA_023390335.1 Bacillota bacterium
TTCGTGAATATCAGCTCTTTGATTTGATATTCGTGAATAGTAGTTGAAAAATATTTTTATTTTTCAATACCTTTCTTTATCAGTAAAAAAGAGCCTATCAAAATAAGCTCCTTGCCATATTATTTTCCCAATCGATGCCTTACGATGAATTTGATTTAGCAGAGGCATTCATATGAATTTACCATTGGTAGCATAACACTTTTTGCGAATGATTTCAATCATTTCATATGAAAGCTGTTTGCGTAGTTGGAAGATTTGACACCTTCATGGAAAATCAAAGATGCTGCAATGCTCCCTCTCAAGGCACCGCAGCGTCAGTTCCTTTCCCGATGGACAAAAATCAGAGGGCTCATCACCCTCTGCACCCTAAAAATTCTAGACACATTTTAACAGCGGGACTTTGGAAAATATGGTCATTGAAGACAACATAATTAATGGCTGCGGAACGTATGGTATTGAAGCGGCAAAAGAGGTAAAGGGGAGTGTAACAATTAAGGAAAATAAAATTACAAATATAAAATTGGATAAAATCCAAAATAATGCATCGAAAAATTTGAAATTTTCTGCGAAATGAAGTAAGCTGATACTTATGATAAGCCAATAACCGACAGATAGCCCATGAGAGTATAAAAAGTAAATTTATCAGGTTCCTTACATATTATCTCGCTTTGGGATATAGATTTAAAACAGTAGAGAAGAGAGATTGTGAAAAATGGACAATAGTATTTTATTAAGTATTGGTCAGTTAGCAAAAATATGTAATGTTTCACATAAAACATTGAGATATTATGATAATTTAGACCTTTTAAAGCCAACAATGGTAAATCAGGAAAATGGTTATCGGTTTTATTCAAAATGGCATGTAGCAAGAATTATGACTATAAAACAATTACAGGATATAGGTGTTTCTTTGACAGAAATCAAAAGCTTTTTGCAAAAGGATGGCAGTGCAAATGTAATTGAAAGTTTGCAAAATATTCTCACTGAGCAAGAAAATGAGCTTGAAGAACAAATACAGCAATTACAAGGCAGTCTTAGAAAAGTTAAATTATTACAAGATCAGTGCGGAAGTATTAAAGCTAAAGTAATATTTGATACACACTCACAAATAATTATAAGAAAATTGCAAACAAGGCGGATTGTTTTTAAGCTATACCGAGGTGAGTATAAGGCTGATGTTTTCAGAGAATTTTATAAATCAATTTTAGATAGTTTCATTCAGGATGGTGTTGACATTTCAAGTATAAATTCTTCTCCTTTAGCTATATTGAAAACTGATAACACATCAAGCAGTATTGAGTTAAAAATAGGCTATGAATTAAAATCAGACTTTACACTAAATAAATATAGCCAAGAGAACATTATTGGGGGCGAGTACGCTTGTTATATACATGAGGGGAATTATGACAGCTTAATGCGGGATTTATATGGAATAATACGTAGCAATATTGAAAAAATCGGGTATAAAGTAATCGGACCAAGTGTAGTAAATTATTATATTAACGAAGCTGTAACTCCCATTAGGGATAATTTTATAACGGAAATACAATTTCCAATAAATAAAAAATAAAAATTGAATTGACACTCTCCTTAGGGCAGCCTTTATGATGAAAATAAAAACCAAGGAGTGATATGTATGAGCTATTCTATTTTTGAACAAACAATGGTGGATATGACTTATTCTGAAATTGAGGAAGTAATTGCAAAAGAAGGATGCGTTTTATTACCTGTTTCTGTTGTGGAAGAACATGGACCTCATTTGTGTACAGGAACAGACATTTATCTTACACAGACAATTTGTAAAAAAGTTAGTTTGCGGTTAAAAGAATTGGGACTGGAAACGGTCATAGCGCCGCCTTTTTATTGGGGAGTAAATAGTATAACAAATGGTTTTACCGGCTCATTTGAAATTAAGCCGGAAACAATGATAACATTACTTCTGGAGATATTAGGAAATTTAAAAAAATGGGGATTTAAAAAGATAGTTTTATTTAATTTCCACGGAGATTTTGTTCATATTAAAACCATTATAGAAGCTGTATGTAAAGCATATACAGAACAAAAAATTGGAGTATATTTTATTAATGATACTAACCTTTTTACACAGCTGGGCTTTATAGAAAACCAACCCTATCTTATAAAAGTAATGATGAAAACAGATACAAAAACGATTGACTCAAAATATATTGATATCCATGCAGGTGCTATTGAGACAAGCTGGATGCTTCATCGTTTTAAGGAACTAGTAAATATTCCACTATTACATACATTAGGACCATCTCATACAACCCAAAAAGATCTTAGGCAATGGACTCAAGGTGGTGAAGGTGCTAAAAAAATAACACCATTGGGCTATTGTGGAAATCCTGCGGATGTGGATTTGGAAAATATCAAGATAATCGAAAAGAATACTATTGAAGCATATTCACAAACAATTTTTGATTTTCTTAACAAAATAAAATAGAATAAGTAATAGTTTTTGAATAGGCATCGGACCAAGCTGGACCGGTGCCAGCTTAATTTTATCCCAGATTATGACGATATAATAATATTATAATTGGCGCAGCAAGCGCATTGTACCGGATGGTATGATGTTAAAATAGGTATGAAAAATAAGCGGAGGAAGTTTCATGGGCATTTTAGATAAATTTAACAAGAAAGAAAGCAATTCCTTGAAGCAGGATTTAA
>JAEWCZ010000011.1 GCA_023390335.1 Bacillota bacterium
CGGCCGTCTTCCGATAACCGGTCCCACATATCCAGTACTCGTTTGAAATTCTCTCCTCCCGTAAGAGGGACCCGCTCCTTGTAACCGATGACACGAAATCCTTCCAGTTCCTTCACATAATAATTCATAGCTTCTACTCCTTTAATGGTTATTTCAAATGAAATGCGGGAATAGGATTTTATCTTTGCCCCGGGCTTTTTCACCTCACTGGGATTCATTCCATGCATGGCATGAAACGCCCTGGCAAAGGAAACCGGAGATTCATATCCATACTTAACTGCCACGTCAATGACTCTGGTATCTTCCGTAAGAAGCTCAATGGCAGCCATGGTCATCCGCCTTCTGCGAATGTAATCCCCAAGTGATACGTCTGCCATATAGGAAAACATGCGTTGAAAGTTAAAGCTGGAGCACAAGGCTATTTTCGCCGCTTCTTCCACCTTGATCTCTCCGGTTAAATTGTCTTCAATATATTGAAGCGCTTCATTCATCTTACCAAGCCAGTTCATCAAATCCCTTCCCCCTCATTTGATATGACCTAAGAATAGCAGAAGCCGGGAGAATTCTCCCGACTTTTTATGCACAAAAAAGTGCCCTTATGTTTTTTATTTACCAGCAATGGATTTATACTGCTCCGGTCTCCGATCACGGAATAAGCCCCAGTTTCTTCTGTCCTGTTTGATCTGGTCAAAATCATAGGTTTCCAATAAAACCCCTTCTTCATCCCTGCCAAACGACTTTAATAACGCACCTGTGCTGTCTGTTAGAAAGGAGGAACCATAAAATTTAAGAGAAGAGCTTTGGTTTCCATTTTCTTCACAAGGAGTGACTATTTCCTCTCCGATCCGGTTAGCCGCAACTACAGGCACAATGTTAGAGGCTGCATGGCCCTGCATACACCGTCTCCAATGCTCCATGCTGTCGCATTCCAGAATGGGCTCACTTCCAATGGCTGTGGGATATAAGATGATCTCTGCCCCTAAAAGAGCCAGACATCTGGCTGTCTCCGGGAACCACTGATCCCAGCAAATGCCGATTCCAATGGTGCCATATAAGGTATCAAAGACTTTAAAGCCGGTATCTCCCGGAGTAAAGTAAAATTTCTCCTGATAATAATGGTCATCGGGAATGTGGGTCTTTCTGTAAACCCCAAGATTTCTTCCGTCCCCATCAAGAACTGCCACTGAGTTATACATGGTATTGCCGGAGCGCTCATAAAAGCTGATGGGAAGCACCACAGAAAGCTCCTTTGCAATGGATGCAAAATGAGCGATGGCAGGATTTTCTTCTACGGTGGTGGCATAGTCGTAATATTCATACCGCCGCTCCTGACAGAAATAAAGGCGCTCAAACAGCTCTGGAAGAAGAATTACATTGGCACCTTCTCCTGCTGCCTGCCTGACCAGTTCCTCTGCCCTGGCTATATTCTTATTGATGTCCTGGCAGCATTTCATCTGAACCGCTGCAACTGTTACCTTTCTCATGCACGTCTCCTTTTGGAATCTGCTGGGTGATGCAGTGAATGTTGCCTCCCCCTACTATAATATCTCTTGCAAATATGGGATAAACCGTTCGTTCCGGAAAACAATCTCCTAAAATCTTAAGAGCCATGGAATCATTCTCATCTCCAAACTGAGGAACAATGACCCCTCCGTTTGAAAGATAGAAGTTTACATAGCTGGCGGCCAGACGCTCTCCTGGCTCTCTGGTATCCTCTCCCGGCTCAAAGGTGAAGCCACAAAGCTCCTCCGGTTTGATACATACCGGCATCTTGGGAATAGGAAGCTTATGGACGATAAAATGCTTTCCCCTCGCATCTGTCTCCTCTTCCAATACCTTTAAATCAGCAAGAGACATCTCATACTGAGGATCCCTCTCATCATCGGTCCAGGCTAAGACAACTTCTCCCGGGCGGACAAAGGCACAGACATTGTCCACGTGCTCATTGGTTTCATCCTGATAAATTCCATAGGGAAGCCAGATAACCTTTTTCCCTCCCAGATAATGTTTCAGCTGCTCTTCAATCTCCTTCTTTGTTAAGGAAGGGTTTCGTCCCAGGCTTAAAAGGCAACGCTCTGTTACCAGTATGGTTCCCTGCCCATCGGAATGAATGGAGCCACCTTCCAGAACAAAATGTCTGGCATCGTATGTCTCATACCCGTAGGCCTCCAGAAATCTGGCTGCTAAAAGCTCATCCTTTTTCCAGTCCGCATAAAGACCGTCATACTCTCCGCCCCAGGCGTTAAACTGCCAGTCAACGCCCCTGACCTGCCCATTATGGTTTCTTACAAAGGTAGGGCCTGTATCCCTTGCCCAGGCATCGTCAGACTCCATAAGAACCACCTCGATCCGGTCAGAAAGCATCTCTCTGGCAGAATCTATTGTCTCTGCTTCTGCCAGCATGATCACATGCTCACTGTCTGCAATGGCCTCTGCAATCTTTACAAATGCCTTTCTGGCCTCCCTGGCATCAAAGGGCCAGGATCCCGGCCTTTTCGGCCAGATCATGATACAGCCGTCATGGGGCTCAAATTCTCCTGGCATATAAAATCCGTCCTCTGCCGGAAGACTTGTCAGTCGTTTCATCATTCTTATCCTCTTACTTTATGGTCTTAAGACAATCTGTTCTT
>JAEWCZ010000019.1 GCA_023390335.1 Bacillota bacterium
CTTTTCATACGAATATACTTCCCTTTCTTTTCTTTTTTTCTTGTGTAGTAGAGTTTTTCAAGCTTTCGCTTCTTACCATTAATAGCTTAACAAGAAAAACCGATATTTTTTCTACATTATTCTTTCATATTTCTTTCAATTATCATTTGTAAATTGTTAAGCCCCTACTGATATCTGTACTATTAAAGATACTGACTTGGTTGTTGTATAGGTTGATCAAGTTGAGATGACTATAATCTTTTTCATAAAATAATTCTCCACCATCTAAGTAAAATGGGTAATCCCGTATATAAAAAAAGGACGTGAAAGTTTTCACTCTCATATCCTCATTTCTAGTGGATTTCTATTACTTATATCCCATAATTAACTGTTTTTATTTTGCAACAGGATTATGGTTTCCACATGACTTGAACAGTCAAAAAAGAAGCCGTACCCCTCTGGCATCCCCTTGGCGGAAGCCCATATTTCAGATAAAGTCGCCTAGATAGGCCTTTTTTAGTCGATTTAGAGTCTAATTTTGCATTACAATTCAAGTAAATTGTAGGATTACTTATCGAACATATAGCTGTTTTTGAAAGTACCATTTGCGCCACTGCTTACACAGCGCATTTGCAAATTAGGTTAGCGTGATACAAGGTGCTTGGTGTATGGTTCTAGCAAAAACATAAGCTGCTCCGTAATTTCCTGAACATTACAGGGCATAGAATTATTGATCCACCATTCCAATACGCCAATAAACCCGGAAGTCAAAAAATGAGTGGTGACACCATTTGAAAACGCGTTGTTTTCTGACTTTACACCGATAACCTCGGTTACTGTTTGCGCAATAATGGTATATAAACGGCTACGGAAAAATCCAAATCCCTCATTGTTAAGAAGCAACTTGTAAATTGTGAAATTTTCCTCCAAATATTCAAATATACTTTGAAATGCGCTTGCGTTTAGAGTGGTATCAGCACTATTGGCACAGTGATTTAGCAGCAGCTCAACATATTTTTCAATACACTTGTCAAGTAAGTCGAATTTATCCACATAATGCAGATAAACAGTCCCACGGTTTATGTCTGCGCGTTCAGCAATGTCATTAATGGTAATTTTCTCAAATCCTTTTTCGGCCAACAGGTCAATGAAGGTATCCATAATCAACTGCCTTGTTTTTTTTATTCTTCTATCCACAGCGTTCTCCTCCAGATATTCAACAAATTAGCGCAATGTGTTGAGTTATCAACAGTTGGAGCAATTGTAACTATTGAAATTCTCTCCACAAACAGTATATTTAGAATATCAAACACGTGTTGAAAAGTCAACACGTGATCATTCAGGAGGATGCATTATGAAAATACTAATTTTGGGCCGCGGTGTGATAGGAACACAGTACGCCTGGGCTTTCGAAAACGCGGGCCACACCGTTGAGTTCTATGTTCGTGAAGGCAGGAAGGCACAATACAGCTCCTATGTAAACTTGGAACTATGGGATGCAAGGCAAAGCAAAAAAGACCGGATAGCCAAAGAAAAATGGCCTATTGTTATGCACGAAGAGATAAAGGACAATCACGACTATGACCTCATTTTTATGAGTGTCAACCCCGAACAGGTATCAAGTGCGGTTAAGTACCTGGCACCGCGCGTTGGAAATGCAACAGTCCTTTTTTTCAATAACTTCTGGCAAGACCCGCGATTGGCTGTTCAGCCGATTCCGCGCAGTCAAATTGTTTATGGCTTCCCCGGTGCCGGCGGCGGGTTTGAAGGAAACACGCTTTACGGTGGGCTTTACAAGACGGTTCAGTTTGGAACATTTGAATCCGAGCCTACCAAAAGGGATTTAGAGGTCCGTAAGCTTTTTGTTGAGGCAGGCTTTAAGATAATGGTTCAAAAGGATGTTAAAAGTTGGCTCTGGAATCACTTCGCGTTCAACGCTGCGATGGAAGTCGAAGTATTAAAAAGCGGCAGTTTTAAAAAAGTAATTTCTTCACGCGAAGCGCTCGATGGATTAGGCCGAAACTTGAAAGAAATTATCCCTGTTTTGAAAGCAAAGGGCTCAAAACTTGATTTTTTGACAAAAGTGTTGAGCGTCCTGCCGCCGAAAGTAGTTAGTTTTCTTATGAGTCACGTTGTTTTTTCTCCGAAAAGCATGTCCTATGTGCTTGTGGCACATAACCACTTTAAAGTTGGCTATGCCGTACAGGAAGTTATTACAGATGCCAGAAAGTACGGAATAAAGGCACCACGGCTTTACGATGTAGAAAGCTTAATTACGCAACAATGAACAGATTCAAGAAAAAAGGACAATGACGAAAAGACCTCCTATCGTAGAATAGTAATTACGACAGGAGGTCCTGTTTTGTTGTGGGATAATGCAACTATTTATTCGATTAGATGTATTGAATTCGAAGAAGCCTTAAAATATCCACATTTCACTTAGATGTCATCTTTTTTATATCCTAAAAGGTCTCAGTACTTATGGCTATAGCTAATGTGCTTAAACCCTTTTATTTTCAACGCTTGACGTACGTTCAAGCAAGCAGCAACATTCTGTATGCCTTGAGGAGTTAAAAAGATGCCGCTTGAGCCTGGTGAGGCTTTGAAGAAAGATTGCTTAGCTCTTATTCTATATTTCAACTTCCGTTAAGGTTAAATTCATCGCTCTCCCTCCGACCTTGACTTCAAAAATTTTATTTTCCTTTATAGCTAAAGACACTTGAATTTCAGATGGCCTTTTCATAGAATAACCTTGTTCAAAAATAATATGTGAAGCTTGCTCCTCGTTGATTTTTCCATAGTGGTACAAATAACAAGCAAGTGCACCGCTTGATGTACCAGTGGCAGATTCCTCCGGGATACCATATAAGGGAG
>JAEWCZ010000046.1 GCA_023390335.1 Bacillota bacterium
ATCCAATCGCCTACTTTCCAACCACCTACAGCACCTGTCCATACGTTTAGGCTGCTGGTGCGGTTGTTGCACTGCCATGAATTCAAGTTAATGTTACTTCCAGTATTTCCGCCTGTATCTCCGCCACCTGTATCTCCGCCACCTGTGTCTCCGCCGCCTGTGCTGGTGCCTTCGCTTACTGTTATGTTAGAGTTTCCGCTGCTCTGGTAACCTTCAGTTTCAACTATCTGGTAATCGTGGTTACCCATGTTCCATCCTTTGCTCTTCCAAGCATTAAAATGGTTTGCAGTAGTTACGCTTCCGCTAGATCTCTTTGAAGTACGTACACTCCAGTATTGGTAGAAAGTTGCAGTACCAATAATTGAAGGTTGGTTAACTCTTTGTGTACGATATAAGTTGTATGTGCCACCATCAGAATTGATAGTTCCAACAGATTGTCCTCCTGGAGGAGTCCAAGAACCATAGTTTTCAACTATGTAGTATTCTACTAGAGGATCCTTCGTCCATCCATAAATAGCTAAGTATCCGTTGTTACCGCCATTAAATGAACCTGAGAAGTTAATTACTCTGTTTGCACCAGTTTTCCAACCTTTACCTGCAGTAAAATTACCGCAATTGCTCCAACTTGTGCTATAGCTACCACCACCGTTTAAAGTCATGGAAGCGTATCCACCACCATCTGTCCAGAATGACCAGTAGAAGTTTCCGTCATACCCAGTTGAGTTTGACGTGATGGTTTGTCCCGCAAAAACTGATGTTGGAATCATTAGTGATGCTAACATCACTGCAGCTATTGCGAGCTTTTTGAACTTGCCTTTTGCTTTGTTAAACATTTTTTTTCCTCTCCTTTAAATTTTTTATTAACAAAAGCAGACACTCTAAATATAATATCTGCATTGTTTCAAATAAATAATGTTTCATGATTAACACCTTTGTAAAATATTGTACAAATATAGTAAAATATTGTATTTTTATTATATTTTACTTCACAAAAATAAACAATATATTTTTACATTTTATTGAAAATTTGTACAAAATGACTATATACGTTAAATATTTTTGTAATATTTTGCACTTGAGTTGTAAAATATTGTACTTGATGAAAAAATCCAGAGTCAACTTAAATGATACGGGAAGGAAGAGAGGGAAAGAGGTGGAACATATCTGTTGAGTTATCCTTGCGTAGAAGCATATACTTTTACTAATTTTATTGACGAAGCCTACAATATGAAATTGATATTGGTGAGAAAATTTAAAGAACAGTTTAATTTTTTGGACATATTTAGGATAAGAAGTGGATTACCGGTTACGCTGATGCGGGTTCGCTTCATGTCTGACGTCACTGCTGAAAAATAAGGTTTCTGATGTTTGTTATGTTCAAGATGAAAAGATTAAAGCACTTTTGCTTAGTGCAAATATTTTATTAAATCTAGTAATAATAGATCAAGCTTTTGAGCTCCTTTTGAATTCAAGTGATTGCTGTCCATAAAACAGGAATCGTCGAATAAATTTTGCTTCATGTTAATAATATTATAGTCAATATACTTCACATTATTTTTTATAGCAATATTATTTATTTTACTACTGTAAGTGCTATAATCTTTTACGAAACTTAAGGTCTTTAATGGCATTGGTGCTGTAACTATCAGCATCTTGATATTATTTTCTTTGCATAAATCAATGGTTTTCTGAAAATATTCCAACTGCTTATTGTTAAAATTATAATTTTTAGTATGCTTAAAAGAACTATTATTTAATTGATTTTGGGCTACAACTACATCTGTTTCTAAATATCCCTTCCCAGCATATTTAATTTTTCCGAAATCATTAATATCAGTGACAGAACTATAGCATGATAAAACATCCCCATTAATGGCACGGTTAAGAAAGTTATGTAACTTTTGTCTATGTTTGTAAGACTTAACATATGAATTTAGAAAAAATTCTTTAAATTTGTTATCATCTTTTATGGAAAACATGAGCTGAAGTTTTAAGAATTCATCTTTCATATAATCATAAATAAAATTTGCAGCAGTGGTATTATCAGCTGTACACATCTTATTCCAGTATGCTTCATAAATAACTATCTTAGGTTTTTGGGACTTTAGGGCTTGCTTCAAAGCATAGTATCCGCCTAGTGGTGTCTGATCGGGGGTAGATAAGTTAAAAGTATTTTTCTCTAATTTTGTATCAAATAAACTTGTGTTAAAAGCGAATCTAGCATGCGAAGACCCAACAAACATGATATCTATACTATTTTCTTTTGAATTATACAAATCTCTCCACATATAGCCATCTAAATCTCTATTATCTTTTTTGGGCAATTTATCAAGACTATAACCAATAATATTGTCTACAAAAAGGCAGCAGATCACAAAAATTAAAATTAACAAAAAGTCTTTTCGTTTCATGTTATATTTACTCCTTTTTAAAATTGAAAATATATAAATTGCGCCTGTGTAAATTGACCTAAAACAATAACTGCAAAAATGCCCAATATGTAAATAAACCAACTGAAATAAGATAATTTTTTATCAATAACATTCCTTATTACTGTTTTTGTCTGAATGAGTTCTATAATTATTAAGAAAAAAATAGAAAATATTGCAAGCATAAATGAAGCTTTAGTTAAACTCGGTATTTTAGCAAGTACATTATTTATAACGGATATATACTGTCCAGATGTCCAGCCGGTAAAAATACGCCTAATTATTACTATTGCATCACTTAAACTATTCGCTCTAAAAAATATCCATGCAAAAGAAGTGAGACTAAAGGTAATAATCACTTGTATTACATTATGTAAAAGACCGTTATCACTTATTTTTAAAAAGGAAATAAATCGTTTTCTTATTTTTTCTGTGACTCTAGAGGCAATCAGATATAACCCATTTATACTACCCCATAAAATAAATGTCCAATTTGCACCATGCCACAATCCACTCAACAAAAACGTAATGAATAGATTTCTATATATTTTTAATTGACTTACTCTATTACCCCCTAAAGGAATATAAACATAATCTTTAAACCAGGTTGAAAGAGAAATATGCCACCTTTTCCAAAATTCCGAAATGCTGCGGGAAAGGTATGGTTTGTCGAAATTAACCATCAAGTTAAATCCCATTACTTTAGCTGACCCTAGAGCTATTTCTGAATATCCGGAAAAATCACAATAAATCTGGATAGAAAAAAAGATTGTTGCTACTAAAATTGAAAGGCCTGTGTGTTCTGTTGGATTATTATAAACTTGATTAACAAAGAGAGCCAAGCGATCTGCGATTACTACTTTTTTAAACATTCCCCAGAGCATTAATTTTAACCCATCTGCAATTCTGTATAAATCAAATTTATGATCTATATGAAATTGATGCAACATATTTTGTGGTCTCTCTATTGGTCCGGCAACTAACTGCGGGTAAAACATAACATACAGAGCAAATATTCCAAAATTCTTCTCAGCCTTTTGTTTTCCTCTATATACTTCAATTATATAGCTGAGACTTTGAAATGTGTGAAATGATAATCCAATTGGAAGAATAATTTTAAGACTTTCAATTGGATAATTCCAATTAAAGAAATTTGCAATATGTACTATATTTTCATTGAAAAAATTAAAGTATTTAAAAATAAATAAAAGACCTATGTTAGATAATATACTTAATATCAAAAATATTTTTCTATTTTTATGTATTTTCTCTAAGAATCTGCCGGCAAAATAATCTATTGTAATTGTAAATCCTAGAATAAAAATATACTTTGGAATAAAGGCCATATAGAAAAAACAACTGGCAGCTAGAAGCATATAACGTCGAGGACGGACTGGCAATGTAAAGTATAGAATAGTAACAACAAAAAAATAAACTAAAAAGTTTAGCGAATTAAAAATCATTTTAGCCCCCGATAATAGGATTTTAGCCAAAGTATATCATTTACTTACTTTTTATTCAACTATATTATTTATTGTAAACCCATTGGACTAAAAAGTAGAACCTGGGGTCTTTTGCTATAAATATTAACTCGCACTTTTGACCCGAAACACATAAATTGCTATAATATCATTGCGATTGCAACAGATAATATTCATATAAATAATAAATTAAATGAGGTTACTACTTTTGAAAATAGGTAATGTTGAATTAAAAAATAATATATTTTTAGCTCCAATGGCGGGAGTAACGGACATGCCTTTCCGAGTACTATGCAAGGAACAGGAATGTGGACTTGTATATACCGAGATGGTAAGTGCAAAAGGCATGCACTATGACGATGATAAGAGCAATAAGCTTACTCTGATGCATGAGATAGAAAAGCCGGGGGCTGTTCAGATTTTTGGTTCTGATCCCAAAATCATGGCAGAGGTCGCAGAGAAGCTGAACGCTTCAGATGCAGCGATAATTGATATCAATATGGGCTGTCCTGCTCCGAAAATAACTAAAAATGGCGAGGGCAGTGCATTGATGAAAAATCCCCAACTGATTGCGGAAATAATTAGAGCGGTTGTAGCCGTCTCACACAAACCCGTAACCGTAAAGATTAGAAAGGGTTGGGATGACAGCCGTATTAATGCGGTTGAAATAGCACGTATCGCCGAGGAAAATGGAGCCAGTGCCGTTGCTGTTCACGGTAGAACGAGAGAGCAGTACTATAGCGGAAAAGCAGACTGGGACATTATAAGACAGGTAAAAGAGGCTGTTTCAATACCTGTAATAGGAAACGGTGATGTTACCGGCCCTAAAGAAGCTCAAAAGCTTTTCGAGGAAACTCGATGCGATGCAATAATGGTTGGAAGAGGCGCACAGGGAAACCCATGGATATTTAAAAAAATAGTCAGGTTTCTTGAAGACGGAACATTAATTCCTAACCCATCCCTAGAAGAAAAAATAGAAACAATTATAAGGCATATGAACATGCTCATCGACTTAAAAGGCGAAAGAACGGGTATTTTGGAAATGCGTTCACACATAGCCTGGTATATAAAAGGCATGAGGGATGCCGCGTATACAAAACAAAAAATATTCCAAATGACAGATAAAGAAGAAATTATCAGTCTTTTGAAGAGCTTTCTGATGAGGCAGTAGCATTTGCCTCCAGAATTTCTTCTATGCCTTTTACAATTTGTACGGCACATTTCTTCTGGAAATCGGAAGAGGTTAGGAGCTTTAAATCGTTCTTATTAGAAATAAAGCCTATTTCCAAAAGCAGTGACGGCATTTCTGTTCGGCGAAGCACGTACAAATTGGGGCGTGGAACGATCTTTCTGTTAAACATGCCTAGTGTTTTAAGCTTCGACTGCATAATTTCTGCATTACTCTCGCCTGTTGGCGAATATGGGTTATACGTTGTAAGTATCCCGTGAGAAGCAGGATCAGTAAATGAATTATTATGTATACTTATAAACAGTGAGCCTTTTTTCTCATTGGCAAACTTCACCCTGTCTTCCAGACTTACAGCAGTGTCATCCCTTCTGGTGAGTATATTATCAATTTGCTTTTCATTGAGTATTTTTTCTACTTCCAGAGAAATAGCCAAAGTAATTGCCCTTTCATGAATTGAACCGTTGCCAGCCCCGGGTTCGCTTCCTCCATGTCCGGGGTCTATTACCACCAAAGGAGGCATAGAAGCGACATTGGAATTTTCACCGGGGGATGTAAGATTGTTGAGAGGTAACATAATATCATTTCTAAAAATAACTCCTAAAAATGCAATAATGGCCACTGAAAGGATAACTATCAGGGTTATGAGATATTTATGACTAAGTCTACGGCTTAATTTTTCAATTAGATTATCCAGTTTCATACGCTATCCTCATCCTCCGTTAAAAGCGACATATTATCATTCTACCATAAGAACAACAAAAAAGGCTGCAGTTATCTGCAACCTCTTTGTAAATTTTGTGTAACACACATTTGTTTATATTACCCTTCTTGCCCCTATATATCTTTCTGCAAAGTAGCTGTTGCTAAGGCTGGAGATGATAACTCCCTTTGAAGAACTTGCATGAATAAAGTTACCATTTCCAAGATAGATACCCAAATGGGACGGACCAGGCTTATATGTTGTAAAGAACACCAAATCTCCTACCCTCAGATTAGCCTTTGAAACGTATGTTCCGACTCTGTACTGCTCTGCGGCAGTTCGGGGAAGACTAATTCCATGTTTTGCAAAAACGTATTTAGTGTAACCCGAACAGTCAAACCCACTTGGAGTTGTACCACCCCATACATACGGTACACCAATATAATTCTTTGCAGTAGATATTATTCCAGCTACTTTCGACGTTGTTGTAGGAGCCGTCCTAGTATAGCTTCTGCTTGTTATAGTCTTTGACGTAGTTTTTCTTTTGGTTGGTGTTGTAACTGCTTTACTAACTGCTGTTTCTTTTTTTACTGGCTTTACAGTTGTGGCTTTTGCCGGTGCAGCTATAGTTACTGCTTGTGTTGGTTCTGTTTTGGCAGCTTCTGTCGCTGAATAGTTTATATTACTATATAATAATTGACGTTCTGATTTTATTGCCTTCTCCGTATCAGAAATATATGATTGGTTTTTCGGAAAAACAATTTTCTCATTTTTAACTGCTGCAAGATTGTAAATAGGCACTGCTGTAGCCGCACATAAAGACAAAGCTATAACGCCTGATACAAACCTTTTATTAAGATTAATCATATTGACCTCCATTTACCCCTGTTTCAAAGCATAAAAAAATAAGGCAAATGAAACCCGGGGATATTTTTATCCCTGTCATCGTCTTTCTCTATATCTAAATGACTGTAATGAAATTAAATAAATGTTCAAAAAACTTGATCTATTTTGTGACGAACAAAGTGTTCACTGGATTAAGTTTAAGACCAAAGGCCTGTCTGCTTATATAAGCTGTACACTGCTTGCACCGAATAGACGGTGTGTTAGCAGCTGATGTGGTTATTATAAATGACCTGCTGTGGAGTATCAACCTGTAATATATGCCATGCGGCTGGAAACCTAGAGTCATAAAAGGTTAACAACCTCAATATTATAGTTTAAGATAAAAAAAACTGAGGTACACATGACCAAAAAAACGTTTATAACAGGTGCAATAATTTTAATGGCCGCTGGCTTGGTAACAAGAATTATAGGTTTTGTTTACAGAATATATCTGTCTAACCTTATTGGTGCAGAGGGTATGGGAGTTTATCAGCTTATTGTACCGCTATATACTTTAGTAATTCTGACACTAACTTCAGGTGTTTCCATTGCAGTTTCAAAGATGGTTGCTGAGGAACTTGCCAAGGGTAATGCTGTTAACATAAAAAGAATATCCAAGGTAGGCTTGTTTGCAGTATTTGTTACAAGTATATTTGTATCAATAGTACTGTACTTCAATATTGATTTTATAGTAAACGTTTTATTGAAAGATAGCAGAACATATTTCTCGGTGTGGATATTGCTACCGTGTATACCGTTTATTGCAGCAGCTTCAGCCTACAAGGGCTATTTTTACGGAATTCAGGAAGTTACGCCTACAGCTGTATCACAGATTGTTGAACAGCTTGTTAAGATAGCAATAGTGTTGATTTTTGCCTCACAGTTTTTAAGAGCAGGACTTGAATATGCATGTGCTTTAGCTACAGTAGGTATGGCATTGGGGGAGATGTCAAATTTATTTGTTCTGGCAATTTATTACCGTTATAAGAAATATCCTCATACGGTTATAAAAAATAATAATGGCCGTACAAGAAAAAGAGTACTGGTTAAATCTATTTTAAACTGCGCAGTACCCATTTCTTTCAACAGGTTTATAATGTCTATTATGCAGGCCATAGAGGTAATTCTTATTCCAAGAAGACTTCTTGTTGGAGGGCTGAATTACATACAGTGTATGGAGGAATATGGAAAGTTGGCCGGGATGGCAATGCCGCTGATTTTTTTTCCTGCATTGGTAACAACATCATTGGCAACAACACTAGTTCCTGCTATTTCTGAATCCATGTCACTAAAGAATTACAGTAGGGTTAATTTCAGAATATCAAAATCAATTCAGATTACTATGGTGGTTGGGTTCGTCTTTATGGCGCTTTTCGCCTGTTACCCAAGCAAAATATCAAACTTGGTGTACCCCGGGCAGAACGTTGGAAGTACAATGTTTTTATTGTCCTTTACGTGTATATTCATCTATCTTCAACAGATACTGACCGGAATCATGAACGGGTTGGGGAAGCAGGGTCTTTTACTTACAAATTCAATAATAGGATCGGTTATAAGAATTCTTTGTGTATATTATCTTATACCTGTTTATGGGATACCCGCATATGTTTTTGGTATAATAATCAGCTACTTCATATTCTGTATCCTTAATTTTATTATAATAACCAAAAATACGGGAATGGTAATTGATTTAAGAAAATGGGTAGTGCTCCCCGCTGGAGTGACTGTAGTTCTTGTTTTATCCAGCAAATATATTTACAGTTTTTTCAATTTCATGAACCTTTCAGTAGCATGGCAAACATTATTTGCAGTATGTGCATATATTGTAATAGCTGTTTTCCTAATGGCTTTAGTTGGTGCAATAGATTGGCGCGAAATATTGCAGTTGTTAGGGATTAAAAATAAAAAAGTGAGAAATTTTAAGAAAGAATAAGCAGTATGAATATATTTAAGTGTAATCGAATTTGGTAATACAACAAGGTCAGGGAAAGTCAAAACAAAGTATTGAAAGATTAAATTTTAGATAGTAAAATAAAATCACAAGGTCAAGGAAAGTCAAAATCAAATTAATAAATATAATTAATTATCATTTGGAGGTGTTTGTATGTTTGGAATAGTACCATTCAGAAACAACAAAGTGCAGGAGAGAGGAAGCCTGTTGGATTTTGAAAATATGTTCAATAGTTTTTTCAATGATTCCTTATTAGGATTTACAGGCGGAAACCCCATAAGAGCAGATATCAAGGAAAACGAAAAGGAATTCATCGTTGAAGCTGAAATTCCCGGTGTTGCAAAAGAAGATATCAAGTTGGATTTGAGAGACGATACACTTACAATAGCAGTTGAACAGAATCAGGAGTCAAAGGAAGAGAGAGACAACTATATAAGAAAAGAAAGAAGATACGGCTCTTTCAGTAGAAGCTTTTATGTTGAAAACGTTAAAAATGAAGATGTTTCAGCAAAGTATGAAAACGGAATTCTCACAATTGTTCTTCCAAAGAGTGAAACCAAAAAGGTTAATAATAGGATAGAGATTCAATAAAAATAAAAAATGGTTGTCAACCTTGAAAATACAGGGCTGGCAGCCATTTTTTCAGTATATATAGATTTATACTTAGTGACGTCCTTGTGAATACCAGTCAATTATCTTTCTGGCAATACTGACCTTGGGCGGTAGTTCTGGAAGGTTTTCAACGTCATACCAGTCAGCGTGGGATATTTCAATCCCATCCACATTTATTTCTCCGCTTTCATATTCTGCTATAAATCCAAGCATTAGCGAGTTCGGGTATGGCCATGGTTGGCTGCCCCAATACTCTACATTCTTAACCTTTATACCGATTTCCTCCATTATCTCTCTTTCAACAGCTTCTTCCAACGTTTCACCAGCCTCAACAAAACCCGCTATCAGACTGTGCATGTCACCCTTGAATGAACGTGCGTGAGCCAGCAATATCTTATTTTCCTTAAAAACCGCGGTAATTACTGCAGGACATATTCTGGGATAGCTTATAAAACCACATTTAGGACAAACCTTTGCTCGTTCGCCGGAGAGGTCTTGTGTGAAAGAGCCACATTTCCCGCAATAACGGTGGGTTTGCTCCCAAGCAACTACCTGTACAGCCTTACTTGCCAGCCAAAAAGAGTCTTCATCGAGTACTCCGAAGGTTGACCTCAAATCTACAAAAGACATTCCAGATGGAGCTTGTGTGTTGTCGGAAACCCCGATACAATATGCAGGCTGATTATAAAACTTTCCCAGATACAAGGGAACAGTTAATACCTCACTAAGTTCAGCTAATTCACTGTAAACCGGAATGCTTCCTCCATTTTCTGTATTTACAATCAACAGTTTATTTGAACAAAAAACAAACCAGTAGCCGCATTTGAAATCTTTGTTTTCATCAGTTACGGCAGGTTCATAATTCTTGTATATATTCTGTGTACGCATAAGCTTACCTCTCAAAAATAAATAATAAGCTTTAGCTTACCATATGAATATATGAAAATCAAATTAATAGGTATTATTTACATGGTTATGATAAAATAAATTGTATTCTTAATATTTAGAATATTTTAATAAGAGGAGTGGTGTTTTGAAGAAAACAAAGATCAAGGACATTATATTTTATATTATAGTATTTGGTGCTATTGCACTCCTGGCAGCAGTGGCTTTGACTGCCGCCTTTAAATCAGGGCCTTCGTCGCTGAAACTGCCTTTTATCGCTGGCATTGTATACTTTATTGGTGCGGGTGTGGGCTTGTTCGCAATTTTCAGACTGCATATTCTGACAAAGATAAACAAGACAGTTTTCGTAATACTGCTGGTCTTGGCTGCTGTAGTGCCGCGTTTGATATGGAATTGGTATATTCAAACTCAACCATTTTCAGACTTTTTGCATTTATGCAACTACGGGATTAACGTAAGTCAGGGAGATTTCAAAGGATTTGCAGATTTCTATGCGGTATTTCCTTTTAAAATCGGTTTTGGAATGATATTGGGTGGACTTTTCTCTATTTTCGGTTCAGGATTATGGACAATTAAAATCTTTAATATTCTACTTTCTTTGGCACTTGTATTTATCATCTATGCAGGTGGTAAAATGCTTTACGGTGAAAGGGCAGGAAGAGTGGCTTCATTGCTCTGTGCTTTGTGGCCAGCACAAATTATGTATACCTCTGTTATTGCCTCAGAACATGTATTTCTGGTGTTATTTACTGGAGCGGTACTGCTGACACTTTATTTTATTAAGAAATATACTTACAAAAATCATGGGTTTTGGAATGGAAACCTTATGCTTCTCGGAGCAGGTTTTATTACGGCTTTAGCTCAGCTTATCAGACCGATGGCAATGATTATGCTGCCTGTTTTTGCAGTTTTCATACTGCTGTACAAACGTTATAGGGCAGATAAGTTTACTAGTTTAGTATTGGATATTAAGTCAATAGTTCTTTTTGTAGCAGTATATTTTGCAGTTGTTAACCTTATAAATTTGCCAATACAGACGGTAACAGGTGTTGATATTACCAAATCTGATTCAGGCTTTAATCTGATGATTGGGACAAACAGCAAAGCTAATGGGATGTTTAACAATGAGGATTTTTCATTAATCGAGAAAAATAATTTTGATTTTGGAAAAGTCCAAAAAGAAGCCAAGGACATTGCCTTTAGCAGAATTAAAAACGATCCTGTTGGTTTTGCAAAACTTGCACTTAGAAAATTTGAAATACAATGGGGAAATGAAAATTACGGGTACTATTGGAGTACTATATCCTCGCAGGATTCCAAAGCGGAGAATGTGGTAAAGACTCACCCGAGAATATTCTATGGCGTATCTCAGTTATTTTACATCCTGGTTATTCTTATGGCTATATGTACTTGCTTTTACACTTTGAAGGAGAAACGGTATGATTCCTTGATAATATTAATGATATTTGGAGGACTGCTGCTTTCATATACATTTCTGGAGGTTCAGTCCAGATACCATATGCCGGTTATACCGCTGCTAATAGTATTTGGAACAGGATTTCTTGAAGCAGGAAAGAGATATGAGATATAAGAAATATGAATTTAAATGGCGGCGGCTGCCGCCGGATAAACTATAATAATGAGGAACTCATTTCTGAGTTCCTCATTATTTATTAAATCTTTAACATGATTCTGTAACCATGATACACAGTATGCCTGATCTGACTGCATCCCGTTCAAATGTAAAAAACTCAGGCATTAGGTTTACTTATATTCCAAAGTTAGAAATATTATAGGCAGCAAAATATCGTACAGGATATGTACAATAACCTTTACCATCAAGATTTTCACAATACTTTGGTGATACGGATTCATAGACAATATATGCATAGGTAGTACCCATTACAACACCCTCTGCCATAGGAGGAAGTGTTGTTTTGCTTTTCTGTGTCTTTGTCCTTGTGCTTTGATTCCATGTATATGAATACAAATTTGAATCATTTGTTCTTCCATATGATGTTGAAATCATCATTCTGTCTCCTCTGACTGAAATACCCTGTGTTTTTAGAGGAACGTCAATCTGAAACTGATAAGGCAGAGTTGGACTGGTTGTTGTCTTACCATCCACCCCATAGCAGCGTGCAAACGAATTGCTGGTATTAGTTTCATCGAATTGTGCAATCCAGAGATAATTGTTCACGGCGTCATAACACATAGTTGAAGCTTGATAACTCAAACTTGCTACCCTATTATATGAAACACTTAAAACTGTATTTTTACACTCCGCCAGCTTAGAGTATTTAAAACATCCTACTGCATTTCCATTGGAGACCCATATATTACCACTTCTGTCACAGTCATAAGCTACTCCTCCTACATGTGCAGTACCGGGTAATTTGATTGTTCCAAAATATGATTTATCACTTTCATTAAAAACATATATGACTGAATTATGCGGGCTAGTTTCCTCACAGCATGCGGAGATCAACAGATAATCTCCTGCAAAAGTGATTCCTTGTGGAACCATTTGAGTGCATCCGCCGCTTAAAGATGCATTCCTTACAAGGCTATAAATATCATACGTAGATGACGGTGTCGGATATGTTGCTGCAGAGGTAACAAAACTGCACAATACTGCAAACACAACCACAAAGATCAATAACTTTCTTGCTACATTTTTCATTCAAAAAATCTCCTTTAAAAGTTTTTAATTAATACCCAAATAGTGAACGGAAAACTATTCGCAAAAAAGTATAACATAGGAGAGATGTAAATTCTACAAAAATTGGTAATTATACCATTTTTTATAAGGATACTATTTTTTAATACTTTACAGTTTGTGTAAATAACAGGACTTAAGGAGTTGCTACCTTTTAAATATTATTGACATAACTGTAAAATAAGTGTAAATTAATATATAGATATGCTATGCATATGATTCGGAGGTATATATGAAAATAGACAAGGAATTATTAAAGGGAAGTACAACCATGCTTATTCTCAAACTTCTAGAGAGTGAGGATATGTACGGATATCAGATGACAAGGGAATTGGAACGAAGGTCAGAAAATACTTTTACACTCAAGGAAGGAACTCTGTATCCCATCCTTCATTCTCTGGAGAGTGACGGAATGATTGAGGCCTACTGGGAAGACACTGATTCAGCCCGGAAGAGAAAGTACTACAGGATTACTGTCAAAGGAAGAAAGCTTTTGGAAGAAAAACAAAAAGAGTGGGGCAAATATGCCGATGCCGTAAAAAGAGTATTGGGAGGTGGGGAAGTTGAACCAATGTGCCGCTGATTTTATCAATAGAGTACTGGGGCAGGTCAAGTACAAAAAGGCCCACAATATAATACAGGAGGAACTTAGAAGTCATATTGAGGAGTTGACTGAATTACATATTGCAGAAGGAATGACGGAAGATGATGCAGTCAAAAAAGCTGTACTAAAAATGGGAGATCCAATAGCAATAGGAAAACGACTGCATAATACTCATAAACCAAAAACAGAATGGTCAATTGTTATACTTTTGGGATCGATAGTTTTATTTGGACTCTACATAATGTTTCAGTATTCACAAATTGCTACACAACCATTCTATTTTAAAAGACAAATTCTCTTTGCAGCTACGGGAGCTATTCTTGCTATAACCCTTTATTTTGTTGATTATATACGATTTGAAAAATATTCTATACCTGTGTACTATGGGGTATGTGGGTTACTTTTAGCTTTAATTATGCTCGGGCCTGACACATATGGCAGAGCCGCTATAGTAGTGGCGAAATTTAGTGTAACACCGTCCTTTGTAGCTATCCCTATACTTCTAATAAGCTACTCAGGACTTATAAGAAGGTGGTGTGATGGAACCCCACGAAATTTATTAAAACTGGTAGTAAGCTCGCTGCTTCCGTTGATACTAATATCAATGGAACCTTCGCTGATGTTTTCATGTATACTGGGTTCAGGTTTTGTAGTAATGGTTACATACGGCGTTGTCAGCTCAAACTTCAAAGGAAACAGAAAAAAGACTCTTTTTATTCTTTATGGAGGACTTTTTGGATTTATATTAATAACCTTACTTTACACTTATATATTTATACGATACAGATTTATATTGCTTACAATATTTATTAGTCCATGGAAATATGCCCAGAGCTTGGGATTTACTAATGTCATGCTTCGTAAAATTCAAAACAGTTCACAGTTTATCGGGATTAGCAAAGATTTGATGAGTAGCGACACAAATAAATTGACACTTCCATGTGCAGACACAAATTTTGTTTTTACCTTCGTGGTAGGAAAATTCGGCTGGCTCTTTGGTGCAGTCCTATTAGGGTTGTTGGGATTAATAATTGTCAGATTATTTATGGCATCAAACAGGGTAAGAAATGACTATGGAAAATTGCTGGGAGTGGGTATATGCTGTGTGTTTTCAATACAAGTAATAATACATATACTTTCAAATCTTAACTTATTTCCGTTAACTGGTATATCTCTCCCTTTTATATCTTACGGAGGTCAGAATTGTGTGCTGAATATGGCGCTCATAGGGATGCTTTTGGGGATATATAGAAGAAAGGATATTTCCTTCAGGCAAGAAGAAAAGTCAATGGAATCGCTTAACTAAAAGCCAAAGGGCTTGTTGCAAATTAATTTTTACTTTTTAAACCTGTACTTAGGAGTATAAATTATAACAATGGAAGCTTGGTTAAAGATATTTGAATATGTTTCTCGGCGAATATGGATATTTTACCGGAAAACCTATCACGAGGTAGGTTTTAGCGAAACTATGAATCATGGACGATGAATGTGAGCGACGGTAAAATATCCTATAATGAGCCGCTAGAAACTCTTGCAAATATCTTGGAAGCAATCATTGATATAATTTTATACGGGAGACTGGTGTTAAAACAGAAAACTTTCTGTTTTGCACCAGCCCTTTTTTAATATCATCTTCAGCTACCTTATACTTCCCACGTTGAGGCGTTTCAACCCCTGATTAGGAATGGTGAAACCAAGAGCTATAAGTACGGCAGCAAACATCCAGAAATAGGCTGTCATCATTGGAACCTCAAATACATTTTCAACAAAGTTAGGAACCACAACGCCAACCATTCCCGCGAAAACACCCTGTGCCATGCTGAGGCTTTGACGGTCTACGGTTCTCTTAACCGCGCGAATTCCCCACGCCAAAGCGTTATATATCAGAATACAGAAGGATGCAAAGCCTACAAGACCCATTTCAACAGCAATTTTTAGGAAATAACTGTCGACGTAGAATGCGCCCGGTATCTTAAAGTTCTGAGCAACTGCACCACCGAATTGTCCAAGTCCAAGGCCGAACCAAGGATGTTGTTTTAGTGCTGCAATTCCTATGGACCATCTTGCAATTCTTCCTCCGGCTGCACTGCTTACCATGTATTGAGGACTTAACAAATAGTTTACTCTGTGAGCGATGGTAGGTACTGCAAAGTATGCGACAACAACCAGCAGAGCCAGCAGTAAAATAAGTCTCTTATCTTTAAGCCAGAAATACACGCCCATTGCTACCACAAAACCTATCCACGCAGATCTTGAGGAAGTGAATATAAGAGTTGCAGACATTGCAAGGGTTATTCCGATAAATATAATTTTCTTGAAAATTTTTCGTTCACTAAAAACAAAAGAGATTGCAACGGGTATTAGCAACACCATAAGGCTTCCCAGAATGTTTGGACTTCCTATTATTGAGAAAACTCTTGTTGTTATCCCGGATTCAAGTCTGTCAACCCAGTAGGAGGGCATTTCTGCATGTGTTACATATTGGTAGATTCCATGGAGTCCCAGAATTCCACCGATAAACACCATAATGTACAGAAACCATCTTATGTTCTTACTGGAGGTTACAAGCTGTGCAACAACGAAATACCACAGCATCTGTTGAACAACCTGTCTGAAACCGGCAATTCCTATAGGCATTATAGGTGAATTAACCAGAACCAAACATATAGAGATCACCACAAAAAATACAAGGGGGATATCTAAAGGTGTTGAAACATAGCCATCCTGTTTACGGTAAACCACCCATTTGTACAGCCACAGACACAGTGCAAATACAAACAGCAGTTCATCCCAGAAGCTAGCAAGCAAAGCACTTGAAATGACATACCTTAATACGTAGTCAATTAAAACATAAAACCCCAGAACATATAGGAATTTTGAATAATCAAACATCATTGCAGCAGTAAATATTACGCCTGCAATAAATGCAACTAGCAGAAAGGTAGGTGCAAAAGCTCCGGACACCCCTGCCAGCAATCCCAATATCAATAATATTACAGCAGTTTTTTTATTCATAGTATTTGTTTATCCTTACTGACTTTTAATCAAAAATGTATTGCACAAAGTGCCAGAACATGCTGTTTTCCAGGCAGGCTTTCCATTTTCTCCTGCCAGGTAAAAGCAGCAGGGACACGACTATTCCCAATATAATAAGGGCAGCCTTAATGGTGTTAAATGTTCCTAAAGCCAAGGTTGTTACCCCAAATCCAAAACTGAAAAACATTATCAAAAGGGAGAAGGAGGCAAAGCTACCGGAACCTGAAAAAGTATTCATTATAAAGGAAATAAAAGCACTGGAACTTCCGCAATTTGTACAAAAGTCACACAGCTTGTCCCAAAGCCTGTCAAATAATCCGAAAATCCGTGAACAAACCCTGTAGGTTACAGAATACTTCAAAGAAGAATCTCTCCCAAGATACCACAAAATAAAGCGATTTATCTGGCTGTTTCTGCACCATCCCAGTATTACACACATTACACTAAATAAAGCTGATGCTTTAATCCAACGGGTTAAGCCGTTAGCACTTCTAAAAATAATACTTGTATTGGTAAGTTGTTCCATAAATATCACCACCTGTTCAAATTAAGTTAACTGATTATTTGGCGATAGTGACCCTTTCAACGTTACCGTCCATTTCAATAGTTTGAGTCTTCACTGTAAATTTCTTACCAAGACAAAGATCCTGTGTGCCAACCTTTAATATCGCTGCATTTGTATTTACTTTTGCCTTTATAGTTATATATAAATCCTTTAAATTAGGATGTTTCTCTATATGAACCTTACCCTGTGCATCTGTTGTTAAATAATCTGCGGGTACGGCTTTAACTTCTGCAATGGTTGCATTTGGAATGTAGTCAGTACCAAAAACAAGCTGTTGTCCTGCCTTAATTTGACTAACAACTGTATCTGTTTTGAAAGTACATTTTACAACCGCTGTTACTTCTCCCTTTGCAGTAGGAGAAGTAGATATTTTTGGGCTTAAAACCTTGTATCCAACGGCTGCTACCAATAACAGAACCAGTAAAACCACTACCAAATCTATAATGTTAACCTTTCCGAGTAATCTGCCTTTTTCATCAATTAATTTCATGTTATAATCCTCCAAGTTACTTTTTAAATGATTTATTTAATACTTCTACCAGTGCTTTTGTAAGCTCTTTTCTTTCAAACTTCTTAACTTCGTCAATTACCGGATTTACCGGATTTGTGTCGTTAGTCCAGCAGTTATAAAGCTCAATAAGGTTCTTTTTGGTAGTTTGAATATCATTAAAGTCTGAAACCAGACCAGTTTTTGTATCTGTTATAAGCTGTGCTGCAGCACCATGCTCTGGAATTGACGCTAGTATGGGCCGCTTGGTGTTCATATACTCAAAAACCTTACCGGTATAAAAAGCTTCAGCACCGGGGCCTGACGGTTCTATAAGCAGAAGTGCGTCAGATTTAATGAGTTCAAAAAGACATTCCCTGTGCTTCATGTACGGCATAAGTGAAACAATTCCGTTTAATTTATAGCTGTCAATAACTGTTTGCAGCTGCTCAACCTTATAATTTCCTATAAGCCTGACATTTATTTTGGACTTGTCCACACTACCTTCGTCAATAGCTCTTTTGAGAGCTTCAAAGAAATTGTCGGGCTTTCTCTTACCATATAAAAGTCCGGTATAGGTCAGTGTAAACTTGTCATTTGAAGGTACAATATCTTCCATACCTGCAAAATCCTCATCGTCATAGCCATTTGGTATAACATAAAATTTACCTTTGGTTTCAGGGTTGTCTCTCAAAAAGTTAGAAAGCATTACCGGAGTATTGGTAATAAGGCAGTCAGCATATTTGAGAACCATTTTTTCCTGATTACGTTCAATTTTTGCCCTTAGCCCATTTCTGACATGGTAAGGGTTGTTAGTCCACTCGTCCCTAAAATCACAAACCAGAGGAATTTCAGGGTGATGTTTTTTCAGGTATACACCAAGAAGATGATCGCTGTAGGGGGCCGACGTGGTATATATCACATCAATTTTGTTATCTTTTATTGCAGCCAAAGCCTGTTTACGGGCAAAATGCTGCCACACTCTTTCAGAATCGGGTATCAGAAGCTTGTTTACAACCTTACCCAAGTATTTGAATATTCCGGGAAGAGCAGCAAAATCACAAGCCTTTGTTCTGATAACCTTTATACCCTGAGGAATGTCCTTTAAAAGTGTTTCGTCCTTTAAAGCGGCTTTTGAGGCATCTCTGGTTAATATAACAGGTTCGTAATCGAAATTCCTCAAATATTTAACAAATTTTACAGTTCTTTGAACACCTGAGCCTCCAATAGGAGGAAATTGGTGTGCGATCATAAGTACTTTTTTCATGGGAATCCTTTCAAATCAAGAAAAGCCCTCCGGAGCCTAAAAACCGAAGGGCAGTCTGTTGTTTTTATGCTCCAAGCAGATAAGAATTGAAGCCTGCTGCTATCAATGCCGATCTGTCATAGAAGTTTCTTGTATCAAATATGTTGGCTTGTGCCATCAATGGCTGCAACTTTGAAAAATTAATTTTAGTAAATTCATCATGATTAACACCAAGTATAATCAGATGTCCTCCGCTTACCGCTTCTTCAAGATCGTTGCATATAAGCTTATGTGAAGCAATATGAGGATCATAAATACAAACATCGAAAGCTGGGTCCTGTTCAAATAATTCAACCAGTTCCATAACCGGGCTTTCACGCATGTCATCAATATTTGGTTTATAGGTAGCACCAAGGATTATAACCTTTTTAATACCGTCAACCTCTGAAAGAATACTCTTTGAGCGATTGAATACGTGATGAGGCATACTGTCGTTGGTTGTTCTGCTAAGCTTGATTATCTTTGCAAGCTCAGGTTCCTTTTCAACAATAAACCAAGGGTCAACTGCAAGGCAGTGACCGCCAACGCCAGGGCCGGGTTGGTGAAGATTAACCCTAGGGTGTTTATTTGAATACTTAATAACATCCCATGCATTGATCCCCATTTTTTCACAAAGCTTTGCAAGTTCATTAGCCAGAGCGATATTAACATCTCTGAAGGTATTTTCCATAAGCTTGCACATTTCAGCGGTTGTAGCGTCAGTAAGGAAAATATCTCCCTTTACAAAAGTTCTGTAAAGATCACGCACGGCTTCGCTGGATGCCGCATTAATACCTCCGACAATTCTATTGTTTTCTACAAGCTCAACCAGAATTTTACCCGGTAATACACGCTCTGGAGAGTGTGCAACCAAAAGCTGGGTTCCTATTTCAAGACCTGATTCCTTTAGAACAGGAATCATAAGACCTTCAACAGTTCCCGGTGGTGATGTAGATTCCAATATTACAACGTTGCCTTCGCGAAGATAAGGCACAATAGATTCGGTGGCCGAACGTACAAACCGCATATCTGCTGTCTTGTCAGCATTGATTGGTGTCGGTACCGATATAATAAAAACATCAGCTTCCTCAGGAGTAAGCTGTGCTCTCAAATTCCCTGATGTAACAGCTGCCTGTACCATAATGTCCAGATAAGGTTCCTCAATGATTATCCTTCCCTGGTTTAGTGAATCAACAACTTCTTTTTTTACGTCAACACCTACAATACTGTGTCCGTGTGTTGCGAACATAGCGGCAGTTGGCAGACCGATATAACCAAGACCGATAATACATATTTTTTTCTTATTGTTAATGACAATCACTTCCCTTATTGTTAAAAAAATAAATATCAAACTTGAATGTAAAAATACTCCAAAAACGAGTCTTGACAATATTTTGACACTAGAATAGTTTATCATTTCCATTTTTCAATGTCAAATTAAAGCGACGTTTATCGGCTTCTACAGGTATAAAATTAATATATATTAAAAAGTGAAACATTTTCCTGTTTATACCGATATATTAATATACTAAATTAGTCAGTTCAATTAACTATTGATGTATAAATTATTATGTTTGCCATTGTAGTTAAGGGATAAGGCATAGTTATGCGGAGGCTTAAATGTGGAATTTTTTTAATAAAAAGAATAAAGTACATGGTTTTGACTTAAAGGTCCTTTTCAAAAACGACATTTCATTGCTTACACTTGATGAAAGGTGGAACGGACTGTTTAAAAATATGGAAAAAACCAATGATATTATAGAATGTGAGAATAGAATAAAGGAACTTTTAAAAGAACAATCCCGATTAATCACAGAATCCAAGGAAATTGCAATAAAAAAGAAAGAATGTATGGATAGCATTATTAAGCTTACTACAGAGGTTTTTGACAAAAATAACAAGGAAGCACATACTAAAATGCAGGAATGTGAAAAATCCATTGTAGCTATAAATAAGAAAATGGAAGAAAATGAAGAAAGACTTCTTGATATCCCAAAGGAAATCAGGGAAGAAAATTTGCAGCTATTGGAATACACTGTAAAGCAGGTGTACTTTTCAATAAGGGAAAATCAGGTTAAAGTTAGTGAACTTGACAAGGAGATTGCAGAAGCAAAAGAAAGTCTCAAGAAAATGATTGAGGAGAGAGAGCTTCTGGCCGAAGATTATTCAGACACATATTCATACTTCCATGATTTACTTGGAAAAGATGAACTGCAAAAACTGGATGAAATTTATTTTAGCAAATAGGAAAAAGCAGGTGATTAAGTTTGAAAGCTGTTACTGGAAAAGAAATGGGATCAGTAGATAAGTACTGCATTGATAAAATTGGTATACCCGGTATTGTACTTATGGAAAACGCTGCATTAAAAGTAGTAAAGCATGTAAATTTATATCTGGAAAAGGAGCAACCTTTACCAATACATGCAGTAATAATAGCAGGAAAAGGCAATAATGCCGGAGATGCTTTTGCAGTAGCAAGGCACCTTTGGATCCAGGGCAAAAAAATAGAGCTATATTGCCTTTTTGGAAAGGAAGCTTTAACAGGTGATGCAAAGGTAAATTTTGATATATTGGAGGCCATGGGTATATCCGTTAAATATTTGGGGGTTAACTCAACTATTGAAGAGCTTCTGAACGATATTGAAAAAGCAGAGTTGGTTTTGGACGGTATCTTCGGAACAGGCTTCAGAGGAGAAATTCAAGGAACTATTAAGCAGGTTGTAGAAATCGTAAACAGCCACTCCCGCCATACTATTTCTATAGATATTGCATCAGGTATTGATTCAGCCATAGGCAGAACCTCAGAGGCATGTATAAAGGCAGATAAAACTGTTACTTTTCAGCTTCCGAAAATAGGACAGCTTGTATATCCCGGGGTGGACTATACGGGAGAACTGGTAGTGGAAAGTATAGGCATGCCTTGCCAGGCTGTTGAATGTATAATTGAAACAACAACGTGGGTTGACCGGGATTTTGCCAAATCTTTGATTCCATCCAGGAAAGCAGAATACAATAAAGGCAATTGCGGCAAGGTTGCAGTCGTTTCAGGCTCAATAGGAATGGCTGGCTCCGGTTGTCTTACTGCCAAGGCGTCTCTTCGTACAGGTTCAGGTCTTGTGTATATGGCCGTTCCATCAAATCTTATAAGTATTTACCAAACGGTGGTCCCTGAAGCCGTTGGGGTTATTCTTCCTGACAGTGGTGACACATTAAACGAAAAGAGTCTTGATGATATAAACGAATTATTAAAAAAATGTGATGTTGCCGCTATAGGGCCGGGTCTTTCCTCAAGAAAAAGTATATATAATATAATTAGAGGATTGGCAGAAACAGTTGACTTACCTATTATTCTTGATGCCGATGCTCTAAATGTAATTGCGGGAAATATTGATATGCTTGGAAAATTTAAAAACAAGGTGATTATAACTCCACATCCCGGCGAGATGGCTAGGCTCACAGGCCTTGATGTTTCGTATATTCAGAGTAACAGAATCGAAGTAGCAAAAAAATATGCAACATTATGGGGTGTTACGGTTGTGCTGAAGGGCGCGAGGACAGTTGTTTCGGATAAAAATGGGCATGTATATATTAATTCTACGGGAAATGCGGGTATGGCTACAGCAGGTAGCGGAGATTGTTTAACGGGCATAATAGCGTCGTTACTTGGACAGGGAGCCGATGCCCCTTATGCTGCAATCGCAGGGGTGTATCTCCACGGACTAGCGGGAGATATAGCAGCTCTATCAAAGGGTGAATATGGACTCAATGCAATGGACATAGTAGAAAATATACCAGCTGCCATACTTGCAACAATTTAAAAGATTATATGTTTTCAAAAAACATTATTTGGATATACTAAAAGATAATAAAAGACATAAAGATAAAGTTTTGTGGGGGCAGGAAAAATGGAATATAAACTTAATAGAGCATGGGCTGAAATAAGCCTTGACAATATTGCGCACAATATTAGGGAGATAAGAAGAATTACCAGCAAAAATGCTGAGATAATGGGAGTAGTCAAGGCAGACGCTTATGGTCATGGAGTAATGGAGGTGGCAAAAACCCTTCTTGAGAACGGGGCATCACGGTTTGCAGTATCAATGCTGGATGAGGCAATACAGCTAAGGAGAGCGGGTATAGAGGTACCTATACTAATTCTTGGGTATACCGATCCAATAAGAGCCAGTGAAATAATAGAAAATGATGTAACACAGTCGGTATTTAGCCATGAATTGGCGCAAGCTTTGTCCGATGAGGCAGTTAGGCAGGGTAGAAAGGTAAAGATTCACATAAAGATAGACACGGGAATGTCCAGAATAGGTTTTCTGCCTGGGTACAGCGCAGTTAAAAACGTTGTTGAAATAAGCCGGCTACCCAATATTATCATTGAAGGGCTGTTTACACATTTTGCTACTGCCGATGAAAAAAACAGGGAATACACTTACACTCAATTTGAAAGATTTATGAGTATTTGCAGTGAGCTTCAGAGAATAGGAATACATATTCCGGTTAAGCATTGTGCAAACAGTGCGGGAATCATTGAATACCCAGAGATGCATCTTGATTTGGTCAGGCCGGGTATTATACTTTATGGCATGTATCCTTCCGAGGAAGTTGACAAGTCGAAAATTGAACTAAAACCTGCTATGACACTTAAAGCAAACGTAATTATGGTAAAGGAAGTTGAAAAAAACACCTCCATAAGCTACGGCAGGATATTTACAACTAACAGAACATCGAAGATTGCTACAATACCTATAGGTTATGCCGATGGCTTCACCCGTATGCTTAGCAACAAGGGAAAGGTACTTATTCATGGTGAATATGCACCTGTTGTCGGAAGAATATGTATGGACCAATGTATGGTAGATGTAACTGATATTGGAAACAGTGTTGAAGTAGGAGATGAGGTTGTATTAATTGGTTCTCAGGGGCAAAATAATATCATGGTTGAAGATGTAGCGCAGACAATAGGCATGATAAATTACGAATTGGTTTGCATAGTTGGTAAAAGAATTCCAAGGGCTTTTGTCAAAGATGGTAAGATATCGAAAATCCTGAATTATTTGATATAAGCGGATTTGGAGGATTTGGTAATAAAAACTTAATTTGACCTCACACATGTCGGAATATTATAATACTACTATATGATAACATAAACTATAATTATCTTCTTTGAACCGCATAATATAAAATAAAGGGTTTAAGTAGAGAGTGGGGGTTTAAATTGTCTCAATATAAAAAGATAATGGTTAGTATTCCGGATAATTTACTTGAGGAAATAGATAACATGGTTACCGTCGAAAAAACCAATAGAAGTGAACTCGTTAGAGAAGCGATGATACTTTATTTGAGGGAAAGACGCAAAATTCGTTTGAGGGAAGAAATGAAGCTTGGCTACGAAGAAATGGCTGAAATAAATCTTAAGCTGGCTGAGGTTTGCCTTGCAGCCGACAACGAGCAGCAATGCAAGTATGAGGAACGGCTTGGGGAGATGGAGGAAACGTGGTAATTAAAAGAGGAGACATTTATTACGCTGATCTGAGCCCGGTTATTGGCTCAGAACAGGGCGGCGTAAGACCAGTTTTGATTGTACAGAACGATGTTGGCAATAAATACAGCCCTACAGTAATTGCTGCTGCAATTACTTCTCAAATCAATAAAGCTAAGTTGCCGACTCATATTGAAATCGGTGCTCTGGAGTACGGTCTTGCAAAAGATTCCGTTATCCTTCTTGAACAGATAAGAACCATTGACAAGAAGCGATTAAGAGAAAAAATAGGGCACCTTGATGATGAGCTGATGACAAAAGTCAACAATGCTCTGGAGGTTAGCTTCGGACTTTCTGAAATATAGACATTAATATACGAAAGAGAGGTATTTTATGAGTGGATTGTTTAGGAGGATAAAAAAAGAGTATGCAATTATAGCTCTGATATTAATCGGCGGATTTGCATTGCTACATATTGCTCCTGCTGTTAAGGCTTCTACAACGCCAACTTCAACAAGCAGTTCCCCTGTTCTGTATGACAAAACCTACATAGATGCTTTGGAGACTGAACTAAAAACTCTTATACAGACAAGCGATGCACAAAAAAAGGTAGTTGAACTTGAAAAAGAACTTGCTGATCTGAAAGCTAGTATGACTTTCAAGATCATTAAACTTCAGACAGGTCAAACCCTAATTGGTAGTGAAAGTTGTGAAATTATTGTCAGGACTAAAAACAAGGTTGTTGCTTATGTATCTTCCACAGCAACAGGTGGTGTTTCAAACCTGATATCAGGAAGAGATATTAAGAACGGTGAGATAATTCCGGACAATCAGTTGCTTCTTGTACCAAAAGCTGATGGAAGAGGTATTAAGGCAAATGCACCCGCAGATATTATGATAAAAGGCACATACACTATAAAATAACTGCTATACTTACATATAAAATACAATTATTAAGAAAAAGAAGCTTATAGTCGATATTATAAATAGCTTCTTTTTTTTGTTTGAAAAACCGGAAAATCGGATATATAAAAATAAAAAGGTAAAAAGGATGACGAAATGAAAAAGAAAACCAAACCATCAACCAAACTGGATAAAAGGATTGATATTCTTGTCAGGGTCGTGTTAGTTCTGACCATTGCCATAATAGTCTTTTTCTTCGCTATCCGGCCAATGATTTTTAAAAAAGACTATTATTTTGAAACTGGTAATGATGTCACTCTTGAAAACTTGGGAAGTGACAAAGGTTCGGATAATTATGATATAGCAGTTATAGGCGATGGTATTGATGGAATCAGTGCAGCTCTGGGAGCAGCTGATGTAGGTGCAAAAACCCTTCTGGTTTGCTCTGATAAGGAACTGGGAAGTCAGCTGGGAGGCTCTTTTGACACAAGCTGGTCGCCGGATGTCACTCCTACAGGGAATAACGTAAGCTCTGATATATTTAAGGAAATCCGATACAAGTCCGGAGAAGGTATAAACATAGGTAATTATTTAAAGACAGTCAAGGAAATGATTTCAGAGGAAAAAAACCTTGATGTAATGTACGATTCCCAAATCACTGATATGGCAGTCCAAAACGGCCGGGTGCAAAGTATTGTTTTTGATAGTTCTAAGGGAAAAAGAACAATAACAGCAAAACAGTACATAGATGCTACAAAAGACGGAGAAATGCTTAAGCGGGGTAAGGTGGCATATAGCGTAGGATATAGCGATATTGGCATAAAAAATCTGTTTCCCTCTGTATATCTGAATTTCATGGTATCGGGAGTTGATTATAAACAGGTCGAAAAATTAATGAATGAGCAGAAAATGCTTGTTAGCAGCTTATTGAAACAATATAATACAAGTGATTCCAAAGTATCCGTTTCAGGGTTTAATATATCTGAACAAGGAGACAACAAAGTACTTATTGAGGGAATTACCGTCAAAAATGTTGATTTAGAAAATGAAAAGAAGGTTCAGGAATATTATAATATTGCTTCAAAAGAATGTATGGACTTGTTCCAATTTTTAAAGCTAAACCTGGAACCGTTTAAAAATGCCGGGGGATTAAGTATTGCCTCTCAATTCGTCAAGCCTTCGGTCTATCATTTCAAAGGACTTTATAATTTAACACTGGGAGATGTTCTGACAGGGAAGCGATTTAGCGACAGAATCAGCACGGCCTCAAGACCTGTAACAATGACTATGGACGACGGAAACGGGTATATCATCTGCAATCCCAAAATATTCTATATTCCACTGCGCTCTGTGATTCCACAAGGTTTGACCAATGTACTTATGACAGGCGATAAAATCTCCTGCTCATCTTTGGTGCAAAGTGCTATAAATTCAAATTCCAGTAAGTCGGGTATTGGATATGCTGCAGGGATAATTTGCGCCTACAGTATTTCAAAGGAAATAGATATTCCTAGTATAGTCGAGAATTACAATCTGGATACTCAGACAGAGATAGAAAAGGTATTGAGGAAAAAGGGCATTTTTATGTCGGATGTAAAAGAAGATCTGACTAGTATAACAGAAAATTGGAGCTATCCATATGCTGAAAAACTTATAAATATAGGTCTTCTCAGCGGAGGCATAACCAATGACTTAAAATACAACAAGAAAGCAAAAAATCAGGATTTTGCATATGTAATACTAAATGGTGTAGTTAGGACTTCACCTGATAAATACAATTATAACTTTGACGTAACCCTTAGAAAATATTTAAAGGATGAGCCTTTGAATAAGGAGAAGATGGCACAGATACTTTTGGATATAGCAGGGAAGAAGGTTACAGAGAAAAACTATTATACTGAGGCATGCAAACAGGGGCTTGTTGATGAAACTCTCATACAGAAACTAAAGAATAAATCAGAGTTGGATTATGCAGATATGTATTATGCCGCTGTAAAGGCTATAGAGAAGATAACGGGAAAGACCATGCAGTAACTGTGAAGGCATTAAAAAACCTTCTGCCGATTTGGCAGAGGGTTTTAATTATTTTATATTAATAAACCTCAATCTTACACCTAAAATATAAAGAACAAATTTCGGAAGCCTTAACATTCTTTTGAAACGCCATGGTTCTTTATAAAGCCTGTAAAGCCATTCTAGACCATGGTCTCTAAAAAAATCTGGTGCAAGCTTTACATTTTCGGCAAGAATATCAATTGTACCGCCTAGTCCCATGCATACCTTAACTTTAAGCTGTTCCTTGTGTCGATGAATCCACTGCTCCTGTTTCGGGGCTCCCAGACATACAAAAAGAACATCGGCTCCTGAATTGTTAATCTGGTTAATTATTTCGATTTCATCTTCTTGTGAAAAGTAGCCGTTTCTGGTGCCGACGATCTCAGCTCCCGGATAATCACATATGACATTGGCATGAGCTCTTTCGGGAATACCGGGTTTTCCACCGAATAAGAAAAACTTGATAGGTCTTTTTGATGAAGCTATTAGGAGATTTTTAGCAAGATCAAAGCCCGACACTTTTTCTGCAACACTTTTGCCTAATATTTTTGAGGCAAGAACTACTCCGGCACCATCTGCAACCAACATGTCCGCATTATTAAGAATCTCTTTAAGTTCTTTGTTAGTAATTCCGTCCATCATTATTTCTGCATTGGGAGTATATATTGAATGGTTTTGGCCTGACTGTATAAATTCGTAAACTCTTTTAATGGCCTGTTCCATAGTTATATTATCTATATTAATTCCTGCTATATTAACCAGCTTTCTCATAAAAAATAAATAACCTCCATTGTTTGTTAAAAACACTTTAAAGTTTAGATTATCTATATTTATTTGTCAATGTTGCGATGACTCACGTTTTTGGACATAGCTTTTCTGATATAATAATAGCATTAAAGTATATAATGGAGGAATCGATTATGGCAGCAGATTATATCAATGAAACAAATTTTATTGTAAGAAAGTCCGGAAAAGAGGCCAATAGATATTATGTTGACTACTTTGGATATTACAAGGTTGTTGATATATCCAAACTGGTTCATCTTGAGGTATCTTTTATCAAGGAAAAGTATGCAAAATACGGTGCGGAGTATTTTGAAGAACTGGATGTATACTATTTTACTGATCTAGATAAGGCAAAGGCTGCTATTGACGAAATTGTCAGGAATATTAAGTCTGAAAGGAAGGGCAGGGTTATTTTGCTTACCGAAGCTGAGATTGAGTACATCAGACAAGCTCTTATAAATGAGGGAGTCAATAACCTTAGAGTAAACTCGAAAGTTAAGGATAATATATTTAAGAAGTTGAATTCGTAGTATTTTATTGAAATAAATTACAATCCCCTTGATTTGCAAGTTTGACCCCTCAAACTTGCAAAAATTCTTGTAAAAAGATCAGTTTTAAGGTATTATTTAATATAATGAATAAATATACAAAAATAATAGGGGAAAATGGGGAGATGATTAAGATGAAAAAGTTTTTAATTTTTATTTCGCTGATTTTGGCAGCGACTTTTATTTTCACAGCTTGCGGTGCATCATCTGAAAGCCAGAGTGCGGCCAGTGGGAGTTCTGCGGCAGCGGGAAGTAGTTCACCATCTACCAAACAGGGAATTTTGAAGGTAGGAATTGATCCGACTTATCCGCCGATGGAATATAAGGATGATGCTGGAGAAAACGTTGGATATGATATTGAGGTTGCTAAAGCATTAGGTGAAAAACTAGGTATGAAAGTTGAATTTGTGCCAGTGGCATGGACAGCAATTTTCTCTGCGCTTAAGGCAGAAAAATACGATACTATAATATCTTCTTTAAGCATTACTGAGGATAGAAAGAAAACATTGGCATATACAAGACCGTATATTGCCAACAATCAGGTTATTATAGTAAAAAAGGATTCCACGGGCATTAAATCGGAAAAAGATCTGAAAGATAAGAGAGTATGTGTTCAGATGGGTACTACATCTGATGATGCGTGCAAGGAATTTCAAAAGACAATACCTTTCAAGGGCTATAAGCAATATGAAAAAATGACAGAAGCTTTAAACGAACTGAAAATAGGTAGAGTAGATGCTCTTGTAGCAGATGTTGTTGTCGCAAAGTATTTTGTAGCCAAAGATCCAGAAAGCTATATGATTGTCAATACAACATTACCAAATGAGCCTATTGGAGCAGCAGTAAGAAAAGAAAATACGGAACTGGCACAGAAACTTGATAAAGCTATGGAAGAAATAATGAATGATGGAACTTTGAAGAAAATATCTGAAAAATGGTTTGGTGAAGATATGACTTCAAACATAAAATAATTATGAAAATCAGACAATAGGGCTTTTATAGCCCTATTGGTATGTTTAATTAACAGGGAGTTGCATATTATGATAGAAGCTTTTTCATTTTTCCCCAGACTATTACATGGAACCTGGGTTACAATTCAAATTACACTTGTTGCAATAATTTTTGGCGCGCTTTTTGGTCTGTTACTGGCCCTCGGAAGACTTTCAAAAAATAAGATCATTAATAAGTTATCATGGCTATATATATGGTTTTTCAGAGGGACTCCTCTACTGATGCAACTGTATTTTATTTACTATGGATTTCCTCTATTATTTAAGCCGCCATTACAGTATTCTTCATGGGTTGCCGCTTATGTAGCATTTAGTTTAAATTCTGCAGCATATTTAGCTGAAATTATCAGGGCCGCAATACAATCCATAGACAAAGGACAGATGGAGGCCGCTAAAGCGCTAGGTATGAGCTATGGGCAAGCTATGAAAAGGGTAATCGTTCCACAGTCATATAGGAGACTTATTCCTCCGGTAGGAAATGAGTTTATTATGTTAATAAAGGATACATCTTTAGTTTCAATTCTTGCAATGCCGGATTTAATGCAAGTTACGCATGAAATTGAAAGTTCAAATGCCAGTGCTGCTATCTATCTGCCTTCTGCAATAATATATTTAGCAATTACTACTATATGTACTTTTATTTTTGAGAAAATTGAAAAGAAATATTCAGTATACGAATAGGGGGCGGGACGATATGGGCAAAATGATAACAGTTGAAAATGTAAGCAAATCCTTTGGTACCCTTGAGGTACTGAAAAACATAAATCTTGAGGTTCAACAGGGAGAGGTGCTTTGTATTATCGGACCAAGCGGTTCAGGAAAGAGTACGCTCCTCAGGTGTCTGAACCATTTGGAAGTAATTACAAGTGGAAAAATAATAATAGAAAATAAGCTTCTGGCTGAGAAGGCAGAAGGTAAGGACAATTTTAAAATATCGCATAAAACAATATCTGAGATATGCACCGAACTGGGAATGGTTTTTCAGAGGTTCAACCTTTTTCCTCATATGACAGTACTTCAAAACATAATCGAGGCACCTGTACAGGTAAAAAAGGTCGGTAAGGCTGAAGCTGTCAGATATGGAATGGAACTGCTTAAAATGGTTGGCCTTGAGGATAAGAAGGATGAATACCCTGCAAGACTTTCCGGGGGTCAGCAGCAGAGAGTGGCGATTGCGAGAGCATTGGCTATGAAGCCTAAAATCATGTTGTTTGATGAGCCTACATCTGCACTTGACCCGGAACTTGTAGGTGAGGTTCTGGAAGTTATGAAGAAACTAGCTAAAGACGGAATGACCATGATTGTGGTTACACATGAAATGGGATTTGCACGTGAAGTCGGCTCTAGAGTAATATTTATGGACAAGGGTGAAATAAGCGAAGAGGGGCTTCCAGAGGAGATTTTCAGCAATCCTAAAAATGAAAGGACAAGAGCTTTTCTTCAAAAAGTTTTATAACATTAACACCGCTAAATTAAATAACTGTTTAAAGAATGTAAAAAAACATATATTATGTATATATGTTTTTTTATCTTTTAATTTAGATGGGAGTTAGTTATGTTAAATATGGGAAAAGTTCTATCTACGCTTAAAAGTTATTTGCTGATAACATTTGGTGCAGGAATAACAGCTTTAGCAATAAACATTTTTCTTGTTCCTTACAAGATAGCACCCGGAGGACTCAGCGGACTTGCAACAGTTCTGTATTATCTGACAAACGGAAAACTGAGTATAGGAATAACAATGCTTGCAATTAACGTACCCCTTTTTGTTATGGGTTATAAGTTTATAGGAAGAAAGTTTTTTATAAGAACAGTGTACGGAACAGTTGTTTTATCGGTAATAATTGATGCAACTGAAAAATATATCGGAAATATAGCACAAAGACTTCTTCTTGACGGAACATCAAGCTCAACAACTCCTGACATACTTCTATATAGCATAATCGGAGGTTTTTTAAGCGGCATCGGACTTGGTATCGTGCTTAAAATGGATGCTACCACAGGAGGAACTGAACTTGCTGCAAAGCTTTTAAACAGGTTGTTCCACAGTCTGACTATAGGACAAATGCTGCTTGCCATAGATGCAATAATAATTATGTTTGCGATTATTGTCTTTAATAGTATTCTTATAGGGTTATATTCTCTTGTAAGCCTTTTCATAACTATTAAAGTGATTGATGCTATTGTTGAGGGGGTAGACTACGCCAGAGCTATTTTTATAATCTCTGAGAAGCAGGATGAAATATCACGCAGATTGCTTGTGGAACTGGACAGAGGTGTAACTGAATTAAAGGGCAGAGGTGTTTATTCAGGAAAAGATAAAAATGTACTGCTTTGTGTAGCAGCAAGGACACAGGTTCAGCAGCTAAAAGAAATAGTACATGAAATTGATAAAAATGCTTTTATGATACTTACTGATGTACGTGAGGTATTGGGAGAGGGATTTACAGGAATAGCTTCAAAATAATAGAAAGTTACAATAATAATAACCGTTCACTTAGAAATGATGAACGGTTATTATTATTTATGGGTATTTACATCAGTCAATGCCTTTTGAATAAATTTCATTTGAAGGATTAGGACTGATTGTAACATAAAGACTTAAATCCTCTTTAACCAATGGTATACTAAAATCATCCTGACCACTGGCAGTTCCTACAGAACCAAATGCAATTTCAGATACGTCATCGTTTATTCTAATTTGACCGCTGCCTGTAAGAACATAATAAACCAACTCTGAACTTTCATGTTTGTGTACAGGGAGGGTTTGCCCTACCTTTAAATTCAATACAAAGGTTAGTACTTTTGGGTTGGAGAATAGTATTCGCTTGGTGAGATTTTTTTCATTAAAAACCATACTATCCTGAATATTTTTCAATTCCATTCCGGCACTCCTTTCAAGATTTGAAAATGGTATTAGTTCAAGCCCAGTTCTTTACGCTTCTTTTCAATGTGGTCAACATAGATTTGAACAGTTTTATCGGCATCCAATTCTACAACTACCTTACCTAAACCAAGAGTCTCTGTTGTCTCGGTAAGGGTTTTAACTACTACATCGCTACCTGTAATGGAAGGTACGGGGGCAATATGCACTAGCCAGCCGAGAGCTACTGCTGTACATGCATCTGCAACAGCTTTCTGTTCAAGGTATTCAGGAGCTCCGATAACCAAAGGCAATTTGTTAGTATCCACTTTCAGGGCATCTGCAAGCTCTTTTGCAGTATGAGTCATTTTTCCGATATCCACACAAGCACCATATGAAAGAACAGGAGGGATTCCAAGCTGTTTACAGACTGCCTTCAAACCTTCTCCACATTCATCGGCAGCTTTTGGGTTTGTTAACCCGGTATATTCCATTACAGAAGAGGTACATCCACCTGAAAGCACCAGAATATTATTGGCAATAAGTCCTTTGGTTATCTTGAAAATATTGCTTCCACCCTGACCAAAGCGAGCTGTAGTACATCCAACTATAGTTGCAATACCTCTGATATTACCGTTTGCTATCTGTTCGATAAGTGGATCAAAGCTTCCACCCAGAGCATTTCTGATAGGTTCTGTACTGAAACCAACTGTACAATCGGAAACATGAGGCGGAATATAGGTTTTCCTGTTTTCTGATTTACGCTGTTTGAATGCATCAATTGCCATATCCAGTGCTTTTGAAGCCTGCTGGTTCATTTTTTCGGGAACAAAGTCCAAAGTTTCTGTTCCCTGAAGCTGTATAACAGGATGAGTACTTAAAAGTTTTGTACCGAATCTTTTTGCAAACAGAGGCATGGTAGCTACCGTGCAGTTATAGTCAAACATGAACAGGTCTACAACGCCGGTTGCAAGTAGATATTCCTGAGACAGCCATTCACCTTCCTGCCCTCCGTAACCCTTTTGATTGTGTGTGCCCTCATAGTTCATCAACTGCTGGCCTTCACAGACATGACCCAGTATCTGAATTCCGTCTGCACCCGCAGCTTTAGCTTTTTGCTGCCACTCATCGGAAGATGCCAGATCGATTGCTACGTGGGCAAGGAGTGGCATATGTCCATTGGTTACAACATTTATCATATTTTCCTTCAGTAATCCCATGTTCTGCTTCTTTTGGGCAATTTCCTGAGTTCCCATGAGAATTTCTTGTATAATATCCAACAGGAACAGTCCCTGATATTCATTAGCAACACCAAGACGTACACTGTTTAAGAGGAATTCTACGGGGTCTGAAGTAAAGTTTGTCATACAGCGAGTCTGTGCATATGCAACTTCGCTGTAACCTCCTCCGGGGAATAAACCTAGCTTATTCCAAAGTTCCTTACGTTGAGTAGGAGCAAAGGCTTCTACGGCTTTTGATGGAATATGGTATGGAGCGTGGATATCATCCATAACCCATGTTGCAAACTCTATCGCCAGTTTTTCAATAGGCTGGTTTGCATTAAGGCCTGCCATGTCAGCATATTTCTTTAACTTTTCAGGATCTCTTATTTTAAGTCCACTATCAGGATGCTCTCCGGCAGCCTTCAAAGCTCTTGCAGCCTGATGGCAGTGAAATATATTTGCTGATGTACCTATTGTAACATGACGATACATAAAATTTCTGGCAACCATTGTGTGGGCGTCGACACCACAGGTTCCTCTGGGTACTTTGTCGTTAATACGGCAAGGGCCATTTGCGCAAAGCTGGCAGGAAAGACCTTCAATACAGAATTTACATTGAATTGGCTGCTGTTGACTGAATCTGTCAAATACATTGGTCATTCCCGAATCGTGTACAACCTGATACATTTCCCTCATAGCAGGATCGATAATAACATTTAGAGGATAACCTTCCTTGGACTGGTCATTTTTCTTAATATGCTCTCTTTGCCACTTGTGAACTTCCTCCATGGACGGTGATTTTTCAATCTTGTCATAATCAATCTTGATACGATTATGGATATCTGAGTGAGTGTTGGGATCATTTGAATCTTCTTTTGTAAGCTTTGAACCAAAGGTTGTGTTATCTCCCCTCATAGTTCCAGCGCTTTTTTCAAAAGAGTTTTTTATCTCCTTATCTGACATTAAAAAGCCTCCTAAATTGTAATTTCATATATATGTTGTACAATTATAGATTTCAGTATGCATGATTATACTTATGACTAAATATAAGAAATTAAAAAAATTAAAAAATAGTTTACATAATGCAACTTTTTGCAATATGTAAAATAGTATATATTAGGAGCAAATTTTATAGAAAGGATTAAAAAAATGTCACATTATGAAATTGACAAGAAAGGCCAGTGTTGTGGTGTCGAAGAATTTGATTATGACGGAGGAAAAAAATTTGGTGAAAAGTGCATTAAAGTACCTGAGGTCATTGGAAGAAACAGCTGCCAGACATTAGTGGAGTGTGTTATTCCGTTCCCTGAGCAGTATCCGGCTGTTGAAATCAAGGATATTCACAAGGAGATACGGGATCTCTTAGTACACGTATGCAAAAATAAGGTTCTTATTAACGGTATATTGCATAAGAATATTAATTACAAAACTTATGAGGGTAATAGTGATTTTTATTACTGTTATCAGAAATACGACAGCTATTACGGAGACGTAAGGCATGTTGCAGTTAATATACCATTTGCATGTTTTATCGAGGTTCCCGGTGCTTGTCCCGGTGACGACTATCAGATTGAATATGCTGATGTTGAAGATGCATGTGAAATTGATATTCTTGAAGACCCATGTCAAAGTAGGGGACCGGTCAAAGAATATAAGAAACTGAGAGAAAAAGTTATTATAAAAATTGATCTTAAAGTATTAAGAGATATACAGATAACAGTAAAGCCAGAAAAATGTAATATATGCCCATGAAAAAATTAAGCTAAATATAACTAATTAAACAAAAGAGGGGTATGAAAGTTTTCGGACTTTCATGCCCCTGAATTTATAATCAGCCTAACTATACTCTTTTACAAGCAATGCTCTTATGTAGCCTCTATCTGTACTTGTTGAATCTACGTAAAAGCCTCTGCCATAATAAAAACGGATAAGATCACGATATTTTGATGCAGTATGAAGGCTTACCTTTTTCACTCCATGAGACTTAAGAATCTTATCAGCAAGGTTCATCAGAGACTTTCCTATACCAATGTTATGATAGTTAAGCATAACTCCAAAACGGCTTATATAGGCTGTTTTTTCCGGCAACATTTTAATTCTGATGGTACCTACGGGATTATCATCAATTAGGGCTATGTAAACTTCTTTTTCAGCAATATCGGCTTCTATAGTCTCAATACTTTCTGTCAAAGCATCCATCATTACTGATAAACCTGTATCCTGCATATATTTCTTAAAAGCTTCCTGTACGATTGTTGCAATTGCAGGGGCGTCCTCTAAAGTGGCTTTTCGGATGATAAATGAATAATTCATATTAACCTCCCATTCTGACTTAGCCCATTAGGGTTGCCATTACTGCTTTCTGAGCATGGAGACGATTTTCTGCTTCGTCGAAAATAACTGACTGGGCTCCGTCAATAACGTCCTCAGTTACCTCGTAGCCTCTGTATGCCGGCAAACAGTGAAGGAATATTGCATCCTCCTTTGCTTTCGCAAACAACTGGGAGTTAATCTGATAAGGCATAAATATATTAAGCTTTTCCTGCTTTTGGTCTTCTTGCCCCATGCTTATCCATGTATCAGCATAAACAACGTCCGCGTTTGAAATTGCCTCAATAGGGTCTTGTGTTAATATTACCTTTGAACCACTGGATTTAGCAGCTTCTTTTGCCTCATCCACATATCTGCTGTCACATTCATAGCCTTTTGGAGAAGCTATGGCAATATCCATTCCTGTCTTAGCGCAGCCATGGAGAAGAGAGTGGGCAACATTGTTTCCGTCACCTATGTATGCAAGCTTGAGACCCTCAAGTTTGCCTTTATGTTCATAAACAGTCAGCAAATCGGCAAGTATCTGACACGGATGCATTTCATCGGTTAAACCGTTTATTACCGGGATAGTTCCGTACTTTGCAAGGTCTTCAACGTCGCTTTGCTTAAAGGTTCTTATCATAATACCGTCTATATAACGGGACAGAACATTTGCTGTATCAAAAATAGATTCACCACGACCCAATTGTATATCATTTGAACTCAAAAACAGGGAATATCCACCTAACTGATACATACCGACTTCAAAAGAAACTCTGGTTCTGGTAGATGACTTGGAAAAAATCATTCCAAGAGTCTTACCCTTTAGAAGGTGGTGCTGAACCCCTTCCTTGGTTTGCCTTTTAAGCTTTTCCGAAAGCTTTAATAACCCCTGTATTTCATCACTGCTTAAATCATTAAGACTTAATAAATGTTTCATAACAATAACCTCCATTAAATTGCTTTTATCCTCTATAAACCGAATACTCATCGAGGGAATAAACATCAGCCTTGTTGTCGGCTATCAGACGTTCCAAAATACTTAAAACTGCATTGGTTGTATCAAGGGAAGTAATGCAGGGAATATTGTATTCCATTGCAGTTCTCCTAAGAATGAAACCTTTTCTTTCAGGCATTTTTCCTCTTGTAGGAGTATTAATAACCAGTGTAATTTTATCTTCCTTAATAAGATCAAGTACATTATTGTCGTCAATATATTCAACAGGTAGATTTGTATACTTTAATGCTTCATAGGTTCCTTTAGTAGCAGAAAGTTTAAATCCAAGCTCCAATAACTTATTGGCGATATCTCTGCATTCGGTCTTATCCCTGTCGGCAACGGACAATAGTACATTTCCGCCGGAGGGTATCTTAGTACCGGAAGCAGCTACGGCCTTGTACAGCGCATTGTAATAGTCTTTGTCAACACCCATAACCTCACCTGTAGACTTCATTTCAGGGCCAAGGAACGTATCAACTGTAGTCAGCTTTGCAAAGGAGAAAACAGGTGCTTTTACTGCGTAAAAATCGGTTTCTTTTGCAAGTCCGTTTTTATAACCCAATTCTTTAAGGGTTTTACCCATAATTAACTTAGTAGCCACACCTACCATAGGAATTCCCGTAATCTTGCTCATAATAGGAACAGTTCTGCTGGCACGCGGATTAACCTCAATTACATACACTTTTTCATTGCTATCCATAACGAATTGTATATTAAACAAACCTTTTACTTTCAGTGCCTTGGCAAGACGGATGGTATAGTCCTCAATAGTAGCTTTAACCTTCTGGGAAAGATTTCTCGGAGGATATACGGCAATACTGTCTCCGGAGTGAACTCCTGCACGTTCTATATGCTCCATGACTCCCGGAATAAGAACTTCGTTTTCGTCACATATTCCGTCAACTTCCATTTCTTTACCAACTACATATTTGTCGATAAGAATTGGATGTTCAGTGGAAATTTCCGAAGCCATAGTGATATATTCTTCAAGAGTTTTGTCGTTATAAACAATTTCCATGGCACGGCCCCCAAGTACGTAGGATGGCCTTACCAGAACAGGATAACCTATTTTATTGGCAATCTCCTTTGCATGATGGAAGGAAAAGGCTGTGCTTCCTTCAGGAATAGGAATATCCAGAGATTCCAGAAGCTTTAAGAATTTATCTCTATCCTCTGCAACATCAATGCTGTGTACTGATGTACCAAGGATATGCACACCTTCCTGATGCAGGGTTTCAGCAAGATTTATTGCAGTCTGACCACCAAACTGAACAATAACCCCAAGTGGTTTTTCCTTTTCAATAATGTCCAGAACACATTCCTTTGTAAGAGGCTCAAAATACAACTTATCGGAAGTATCAAAGTCTGTGCTTACAGTTTCGGGATTATTATTTATAATAATTGATTCAATTCCCATTTCTTTCAGGGTTTCAACGGAATGCACACTGCAATAGTCAAATTCTATACCCTGACCGATTCTTATTGGGCCTGAACCTATAACCAGAACCTTATCCCCGGTAGTAACCTCAACATCGTCTTTTTCTTCATAGGTTGAATAGTAATACGGAGTTGCGGCTTCAAATTCACCCGCACAGGTATCAACAATCTTATAAACCGGATTGATAGGATATTTCTGTCTCAATTCAAGTATTTTTTCAAGAGGTACGTTGGCAAGATTGGCTATATACGAATCGCCAAACCCTATTTTTTTTGCTCTTGCATACAAATCATAATCAAGCCATGCAATACCCGCATTTGTAATTTCTTCTCCCAGTCTTACAATCTTTTTGAGCTTTCTTATAAAGAAGTCATCGATTTTGGTAATTCTGACTATTTCACCTGCTGAAACGCCCTTTTGTATGGCTTTGCATATTGCGAATATACGCTGGTCACTAGGATTTTTAATATATTTCACAAGGTCTTCACGACTCATATTGTCAAACAGGCTAAGACCTAACTGATAATTAAATTTAATATCAAGGGAGTCAATAGCTTTTAGCAAGGATTCCTCAAAGGTACGTCCGATAGCCATAACCTCGCCTGTAGCCTTCATCTGTGTTCCAAGGCTTCTGTCAGCATTGGCGAACTTGTCAAAAGGCCAACGGGGAACCTTGGTTACAACATAGTCCAAAGACGGCTCGAAGCAAGCACTGGTGGTTTTGGTAACAGAATTTTTTATTTCATCAAGAGTCATTCCTATAGCTATTTTCGCCGTAACCCTTGCGATTGGGTATCCTGTAGCCTTTGACGCCAATGCACTTGAACGGCTGACTCTTGGGTTTACCTCTATAACAACATACTCAAAACTATCCGGATTTAAAGCAAACTGTATATTACAGCCGCCCTTTATGTCCAAAGCTCTTATTATTTTAATTGAAGCAGTTCTGAGCATCTGGTACTCAACGTCGGACAGAGTCTGGCTTGGAGCAACAACTATACTGTCTCCTGTATGTACTCCAACCGGGTCAAAGTTTTCCATATTACATATAATAATGCAGTTGTCATTGCTATCACGCATTACTTCATATTCGATTTCTTTCCAGCCTGCAACGCTCTGTTCAAGAAGAACTTGGCTGATCATACTGAGCTTGAGGCCTTTTCCGCAAATATATTTAAATTCTTCCATGTTATTTGCAATTCCGCCTCCGGAGCCTCCCAGGGTGTAAGCGGGCCTGATAATAATAGGGAATCCGATTTCTTCAGCAAATTCAATAGCGTCCTGCATAGTTGTTACAATTTTACTTGGTGCAACTTTTTCTTCAATTTCCTGCATTGTCTCCTTGAAAAGCTCTCTGTCCTCGGCTTTCTTTATAGAGGAAAGGGAAGTTCCAAGAAGTTGTATATTCAACTCGTCAATAATTCCGTCTTCAGCCAGTTCAACAGCCATGTTAAGGCCGGTTTGACCACCAAGCGAGGCAAGAATTCCATCGGGCTTTTCTTTATATATTATTTTCTTAACAAATTCAAGAGTAATTGGTTCGATATATACCTTATCTGCGGATTGAGTGTCCGTCATAATTGTTGCCGGATTGCTGTTAATAAGAACGACCTCAATACCTTCTTCCCGTAAGGACTTGCAGGCTTGAGTACCGGAATAGTCAAACTCTGCAGCCTGGCCTATTACGATCGGCCCTGAACCTATTACCAAAACCTTTTTAATATTTATATTCCTTGGCATACCATTCGCCTCCATGAGCCGCAATGCGGTAATAAAATTATAAACTATAGCATTTTTACAAAGTCATCAAATATATATGCGGAATCCTGAGGACCCGGAGCGGCTTCAGGATGGTATTGTACGCTTATAATAGGAAGCGTTTTGTGTCTGAAGCCTTCAATTGTATCATCATTAACATTTTTGTGTGTTATTACTATGTCGTCATTAGTACTGCTGTCTATTGCATAATTATGATTCTGAGAAGTTATATAGCATCTTCCTGTAATGTAATCCTTAACGGGATGGTTACCGCCATGGTGGCCAAATTTAAGCTTTTTGACATTGCATCCCAGAGAAAGTCCCAAAAGCTGATGTCCAAGGCATATTCCCATTATAGGCTTTATTCCTAGAAGCTTTTGAACTGTTTTTTTAGCAACAGTCAAATCCCTTGGATCTCCAGGGCCGTTTGAAAGTAAAATACCATCTGGATTTACTTCCATTATTTCATCAAAGGTACTGAAAGCAGGGAGGACGTGTATATCACAGTTTCTGCTTTCAAGAGAACGTATTATGTTACTTTTTACGCCGAAATCCAAAAGTACTACTCTTTTACCCGAACCCGGAATATGAGTAGGAGTTTTTGAGGTAACCTCCATTACTAGGTTTCTTGGGACACTTTTATAGTTTTCAAGATTTTTACGGAGGGTATCCAGATTCCCGCATTCAGTGGATATAATTCCGTACATGCTTCCGTGCTTACGTATATGCTGTGTTAGCGCCCTGGTATCAATACTTTTAATACCAACAATATTGTGCTTTGCAAAATATTGGTCCGGATCCATATTATTTCTCCAGTTACTGGGGGTAGAGCAGATCTCTTTGACAATAAACCCCTGAACATGTGGTTTGTAGGATTCATTATCGATAGAATTGAATCCGTAGTTCCCGATAAGAGGATAGGTCATTGTTACAATTTGTCCGTTATAGGAGGGATCAGTGGTTATTTCCTGATACCCCGTCATGCAAGTATTAAAAACAATTTCTCCGGCAGTTTCTCCGCTTTTTCCAAAGCCCTCACCTGAGAAATACGTACCGTCTTCGAGTAATAGAACTGCTTTCATTATATTTAAACCTCCGTGAGTGCGACATCGACTCGCTAATATGTTTAATTTAATTCATCAAAGGCAGATTTTAATGTTGAAATAAAATCATCCGCATCCTTCTGCGTAATAATAAGCGGTGGTAGTATTCTTAAAACATTTTGACCTATATTGGCGATAAGGTATTTCTTTTCAAACATTTTACTTTTAATATCAGGAGCGATAGGCTTGTTAAGCTCAATACCAATCATAAGGCCTGCAACTCTTACTTCGGAAATTATAGGGTAGGAGTCGGATGACATATTTTCCAATTTACCCTTTATGTAGCCACCGATTTTTTGAGCATTTTCAGGAAGGTTCTCGTCCTTCATTATCTTCATAACTGCAAGACCGGCTGTACAAGCTAGAGGATTTCCGCCAAAGGTTGAACCGTGTTCGCCGGGAGAAAATGCCTGTGCAACTGATTCTTTAGCACATACTGCAGCTATAGGAATTCCTCCCCCCAAAGCCTTTGCGAGAGTGAATATGTCAGGTTCGATACCAAAGTTCTGATAACCAAAAAGCTTACCCGTTCTTCCTAAACCTGTCTGAACTTCATCAAATATAAGTAGAATGTTTTTGTCATTGCATATTTGCCGAACTTTTTTTAAATATTCGAAATCACAGGGATAGACTCCGCTTTCACCTTGAACCGGCTCCAGCATAATTGCACAAGTGTTTTCAGTTATGGCAGCTTCTAAAGAAGTAAAATCGTTTTGAGGAACTTTTTTAAAACCCTGTGTAAGTGGTTCAAACGGCTTTGCATACTTTTCTTGACCTGTAGCACTAAGAGTTGTTATGGTTCTCCCATGAAAGGACTTGTTAAGGGTAATGATTTCATATTTTTCAGATAAACCTTGTTTTTTAAAATAAATCCTTGCGAGCTTTATAGCACCTTCATTTGCTTCAGCACCGCTATTGGCAAAAAAGATTTTATCTGCACAGGAGTTTTCAACAAGCACTTTGGCAAGTTTTGCCTGAGGCTCTATGTAGTAAAGATTCGAACAGTGTATAAGATTATTTAGCTGTTCGCTGACCATTTCAATAAAAACCGGATGACCATAGCCTATGGAATTAACTGCAATTCCTGAGAAAAAGTCTGTGTACTTTTCTCCTTCTGTACTCCATAAATGTATACCCTTACCCGTTTTAAAAGCAACAGGTATTCTTTTACCAAAAGTGTTCATGTAATATTTATCATCATATTCCTGTATTTTTTCAAAATCCATTACAATCACTCCTTCATGCTGAAAAAATATTAATGCACTACTTATGATTTATAATTATACATTAATATGCATAAAAATGCAACCGATTTATGTATGAGATTTCCTCTAGAAAGTAAAACACTTCCCATGACAAACCAATACAGGAAGTGTAAAATGCCTTTTAAAAATACTTCAAGCAGGTATTAATAATTAATATTAATACAATGCTTCATTTTCATGGTAAAGATTTTTATCCTTCATAATCATTGTACCAATTCCCTTGTAGGTGAAAATTTCAAGCAGTATACAATGGGGAATACGTCCGTCAATTATGTGTGTTCTGCCAACGCCCTTTTCAAGTGCTTCGACACAACCTAAAACTTTCGGAATCATACCTCCGGCAATAATCTTCTTATCAATAAGATCATAAACCTCGTCAATAGTAAGGGCGGGAATTATTGATTCGCTATCTTTAGAAGGCTTTACACCTTCTACATCTGTGAGAAGCATGAGTTTTTCAGCTTTCAATGCGGCAGCAATTTCTCCTGCTACAGTATCTGCGTTAATATTGTAACTTTCACCATCAGGGCCAACTCCTATAGGAGCTACAACCGGTATATATTCATCTTTTGAGATAAGATCCAGAACTTTTGAATTTATTTTGGTGATTGTTCCGACATAGCCTATATCTCTGAGTTCTCCGTCGATTTCCGTTTTATACTGCTCACATTCAATGAGTTTTCCGTCGATACCGCATAAGCCTATAGCTTTGCCGCCCTTGTGGTTGAGCATTGATACAATCTGCTTGTTGGTTTTACCCACCAAAACCATTTGAGCAACTTCTATAGTCTGAGCGTCTGTTACTCTTAAACCGTTTACAAACTCACTCTTTACATTGTAATTCTGAAGGGCCTTATTAATATCAGGGCCGCCACCATGCACCAATACAGGGTTCATACCTATATATTTTAAAAGAGTTATATCCTCCATTACGGAGTTTTTAAGTTCATCGTTAATCATTGCATTACCGCCGTATTTTATTACAACGGTCTTACCATAAAGTCTTTGTATGTAAGGAAGTGCTTCAATTAATATTTCTGCTTTCTTAATCAAATTATCATAATTCATAAAACTGACCTCCGTTAAGCCTGTAATATGGCTTAGATATATATAATAGTATTACAACCCGGTATCTTCATCGAATCCCAACATTATATTCATATTTTGTATGGCTGCACCGGAAGAGCCTTTTCCAAGGTTATCAAGTATAGACACAAGCATTATTTGTTCATCATTTCCCGTAACATAAATTTCCAGGTAGTTTGTATCATTAACACGTGTAGCGCCAATAAAACTGTTGGGAAACTCCTTTTCCGTACCTAAAGGCATAACCTTTATAAATTTTTGATTACTATAGTAGTTAGTAATGTACTCATGGACCTTTTCAACAGAAGGAGTACCTGAAAGAAGTTTTCTATATAAAGGAACACATACCGACATACCCTTGAAATATGAACATACTATGGGAGAAAAAATAGGTGAGTGTTCAAGTCCACTGATAACAGTCATTTCAGGAATGTGTTTATGTGACAGACCCAGCGCATAAAGTTGGGGACTCTCAAAGTTGTGTCCTTCAGGAGATTCGTACTGTGCTATGAGTTTTTTCCCTCCGCCGCTGTACCCTGAAAGAGCATGGCTGGTTACAGGGTAATCCTTTGGAAGAATGTTACCTGCAACAAGAGGGTGGACTATACTGATAAATCCTGTTGCGTAACAGCCCGGAACAGCAACCCTTTTTGAATTTTGAATCTTCTCACGGTGTACACTGCTTAATTCAGGCAGACCGTAAGCCCAATCGGAGTTTATTCTGTGAGCTGTACTTGCATCAATAATTTTAGTGTTGGAATTTTCTGCAAGTGCTACAGCTTCCTTTGCAGCAGCATCGGGCAAACAAAGAAAAACTATATCTGCATCGTTTATGTATTTTTTTCTTTCATTAATATCTTTACGTTTTTCTGGGTTTATTTTCAGTATTTCAATGTCGTTTCTTTTTTCCAATCTTTCGTTTATCTTTAATCCTGTTGTACCTTCACTACCGTCTACATAAATTTTATATTTCATATAGATTTCAATCCTTTCTATATAATAAATAGCAGATAGATATATTCATAATAAAAATTCGGCTATTTAATATTTATGCATAAAATGAATATTATTTTATAATTATACAATGCGATGCATAAAAATTCAATAAGTCACAGGATTTTTATTTTATTTATGCAGATTTTATGCAAAATAATAATTATATTTTTAATACTATACAAAAGTACTAAAAGGAAAAAAATAATTTTGTTAAAAAACAATATGGTTTGTAAAAGGTCAGCAGTGTATCATAATATATATAAATCGTGATAAGTATACAACTTAAATTTATAAGAAATGTTTCAGGGAGGTATAAAATGGCTAGTCTAAAGCTGAAGAATATTTACAAGAGATATGCAGGTGGGGTAACTGCTGTTAATGACTTTAATCTTGATATTGAACACAATGAATTCCTTGTACTGGTTGGTCCTTCAGGATGTGGTAAAACTACTACACTGAGAATGATAGCTGGTTTGGAAGAAATTTCAGAAGGTGAATTGTACATTGGCGATAAATTAGTAAATGATGTTGCTCCAAAGGATAGAGATATAGCGATGGTTTTCCAGAACTATGCATTGTATCCTCACATGACAGTATTTGATAACATGGCGTTTGGATTGAAATTGAGAAAGACTCCAAAGGAAGAAATAAAGAAGCGTGTACAGGAAGCTGCAAAAATCCTCGATATCGAGCATTTGCTTGACAGAAAGCCAAAGGCTTTATCAGGTGGTCAGAGACAGAGAGTTGCGTTAGGACGTGCTATCGTTCGTGAACCTAAAGTATTCTTAATGGACGAACCTCTCTCAAACTTGGATGCTAAGCTCAGAGTTCAGATGAGAACTGAGATAGGAAGACTTCACAACAGACTTAACACAACATTCATATATGTAACACATGACCAGACAGAAGCTATGACAATGGGTACAAGAATCGTTGTTATGAAGGATGGTTACATCCAACAGGTTGATTCACCAACAGCTCTGTATGACAGACCATGCAACATATTCGTTGGAGGTTTCATAGGAAGTCCTCAAATGAACTTCATGAATGCTGTTCTTACTAAGAGAGGAAATGACTTACATCTCGTATTCGGTAAGAATGATATTAAGATTCCTGAAGGTAAGGCTAAGAAATTGGAAGGAACTGATTACATCGGCAAGGAAGTTGTTGTTGGTGTTAGACCTGAGCATATTCATGATGAAGCAATGTTCATTGAATCAATGCCAGACAGTATGGTAGAGGCTAAAGTTGACTTGGTTGAAATGCTGGGTGCTGAAACTTATCTCTACATGATAATTGAAGGTGCAACTGGAACTGTTACTGCAAGAGTTAATGCTAGAACAAAGACTCAGGCAGGAGATGTTATCAAGGTTGCTATTGACGCTAACAAAGTTCATATATTTGATAAGGAAACTGAGCGTACAATTATTAACTAATTTAAAACAAATTAAAGGCTTGTCGTTAATTCGACAGGCCTTTTTTAGTGATATTCTATAAATTATGTAAACTGAGTGTTAAACTTGCTTTAAAATATAGAAAAAATCAGATATTATAAGTAATTATATATGAATACATTTAAGGGAGCAAAAAATGGAAAGAAATTATAAGAGTACGCTTCATGCTTGTTATCTTGGATATATTTCACAAGCTATAGTAAATAATCTTGCACCGCTTCTGTTCATTATCTTCCAAAATGAGTATAATATCTCATTTGAGATGATAGGAAGGTTAATATTGATAAATTTCGGGACACAACTTGTGGTAGATGCTTTGACCGTGAAGTTTGTGGATAAGATAGGATATAGGATAGCTGTTGTAACGGCACATTTCTTCTGTTCGATTGGACTTATAGGATTAGGAATTTTACCTGTCATAATGCACGTACCATACCAGGGACTTGTAGTGGCCGTAGTGCTGTATGCTATAGGTGGAGGCTTAATTGAGGTATTGATTAGCCCTATTGTAGATTCTATACCCGGTGATGCAAAAGCTTCAGCTATGAGCCTTCTCCATTCCTTCTACTGTTGGGGGCAATTTGCGGTAGTCTTAATATCAACTGTATTTATAAAATTAGCCGGAGAAGGTTGGTGGAGTATACTGCCTATTATATGGGCGGTTGTTCCTGCATTTAATCTTTTTAAATTTATGAGAGTACCGCTGGTTCCTGCCATACCAGAGCATGAAAGGGTTCCTGTAAAGAGGCTACTAAAGTCAAGGCTTTTTTTAATTGCCATGCTACTTATGGTATGCGCAGGTGCATCTGAGTTGGCAATGTCCCAATGGTCATCACTATTCGCTCAAAAAGGGCTCAAGGTGTCAAAATTTATGGGAGATTTACTGGGCCCTTGCCTTTTTGCAATATTAATGGGAATTGTAAGAATACTTTATGGTATATACGGACACAAGATTAATCTTAAAAAGGCTTTATTGACCAGCGGTGTCTTATGTTTGATCTGCTATACAATTGCTGTTTTTGTACAGGTACCGATTATATCTTTGCTTAGTTGCGCATTGTGTGGCTTATCTGTGGCTCTCATGTGGCCGGGTATTTTCAGCCTTACTTCAGAAAAATATCCCGGTGGAGGTACAGCTATGTTTGGTATACTTGCAATCTTTGGTGATCTGGGATGCTCGGTGGGGCCGTGGATTGCCGGACTAATATCTGACTATTCCCAAAAATCCGTCAAACTTATTGAGTTTGGAGCTGCATATGGATTAAATGCTCAACAGGTAGGCTTAAAAACGGGAATATTTGCTGCAGCTGTATTTCCGCTTTTAATGATTGTTGGGTTAAGCTTGTTTAAGAATAAGAATGAGTCTGTAATTGCCAACAAATAAAGACATTCATAGGTTATTTAAAATAAATTTACAATATGCGTTGTAGTAAAAAAAATTTATATAGTGTATAATTCTAATTAATTGTGATACATTTACGGCAAATTACTTTGCTCATTTTAAGCAGGGAGGTTCATAATGTCTGTAAAATTATTTCAGACGCTGTCTGACAAATATAGCGAAATACTTGGCAAAGAAGTTGGAGTAACAGACGATAGTGGTGTAATTATAGCCCATTCGAATTTTCAAATGATAGGACGGCAAGACCAGCAAGCTGCTTCTTTTGTACCCGAAAAGGCGAAACAAGCACTTATCGATGGTAAATTATATAATAAGGTTATTTTAAAAAATAAGATAGAGTTTATTACTTTTATACAGGCTTCCGATTCTCAGGATTCAAAATTTCTTGAACTTTTTACTTTAAACATACTTAATCTTAAAAGCTATTATGATGAAAAGTATGATAAAAATACTTTTGTCAAAAATATTGTAGTTGAAAATATCTTACCTGGTGATATTCTTGTAAAGTCAAAAGAGCTTCACATTGACTATAATGCAATGAGAGTTGTATATCTGATAAATGCCACCAGTGATAAGGATATCCATGTACATGAAGTTATAGAAAGTCTTTTCCCGAATAAAGGAAAGGATTTTGTAGTAGTAATTGATGATGATAATGTAGTTCTTGTAAAAGAGGTAAAAAATAAGGATGACTACAAGGAAGTATATAAGCTTGCAAGAATAATTGTAGACACACTTAATTCGGAACTTATGGTAAAAGCCTATATAGGAATAGGTACTATTATAGATAACCTTAAAGATATAACAAAATCTTATAAAGAAGCACAGATGTCCATGATAATCGGAAATATATTCAGTGAAGATAAAAATATATTTGATTATAATAATTTGGGTATGGGGCGTCTGATATATCATATTCCAACCACCTTATGTCAGCTTTTCCTTGATGAGGTCTTCAAGGACAACTCCGCAGATTCTCTGGATAGTGAGACAATGCTGACAATTCAAAAATTCTTTGAGAATAATTTGAATGTCAGTGAAACTGCAAGACAGCTTTATATTCACAGAAATACTCTTGTGTACAGACTTGAAAAGATAAAGAGACTTACGGGCTTAGAACTTACCAGCTTTGATGATGCAGTAATATTTAAAGTTGCAATACTTGTCAAAAAGTATCTGGCTAATCTTAACGGTTAGCCTAAGCTGTAAGGTACGGTCACAAAATCCAAACAAGGGAGTTAATTGCAGGTGGTAGAATTTATTGATGTTTACAAAAAATACCAGAACGGTACTGTAGCATTAAAAGGAGTTAACCTTAAAATAAACAAGGGGGATTTTGCTTTTATTATCGGCTCCAGCGGTTCAGGTAAATCTACTTTACTAAAACTTTTAATGAAGGAAGAATCCGTAACCCAAGGCGAGGTTATAGTAAATGGGTACCAACTCTCAAAACTTCATACACGGCAGGTACCCTATTTGCGCCGCGGTATAGGTATGGTGTTTCAGGATTTTAGACTTCTGCCCAATAAAACTGTATATGAGAATATTGCTTTCGCAATGGAAATAACAGAGTGTCTCCCGCGTGAAATACGCAGACAGGTACCTATGTCCCTAGCCCTTGTGGGTTTGAGTAGAAAGGCCAATGCGTACCCTCACCAGTTATCGGGAGGAGAGCAGCAGCGTGTAGCAATTGCAAGGTCGTTGGTAAATAATCCGGCTTTGCTTATAGCTGACGAACCTACAGGAAATCTTGACCCTGAAAATTCTTGGGAGATTGTGAAGCTTCTTACAGAGGTAAACCAAAGGGGCACTACTGTTGTGGTAGCTACCCATGAAAGAAGTATAGTCGATGCAATGAAGAAAAGGGTAATAGCCATCGAGAAAGGCAAGATAATAAGGGATCAGCAGAAAGGGCTTTACGTCGATGAAGATACGGAGTTTAAAATATATTCTTAAAGAGAGTTTTAAAAATGCATATAGAAACAAACTTATGTCACTGGCTTCAATCAGTATAATAAGTGCAGCTTTGATTCTTTTTGGAGTATTTTACGTTATACTTGTCAATCTGAATCACAACCTAGATATTTTGTATGACCAGCCACAGATGCAGGCATATTGCTTGCCTACACTGACAGACCAGCAGGTTTCCGGTATAGAGACAGAGATAAAGAACAACAAATATATTGAAAGCTATTCCATTGTAACAAAAAAAGAAGCTTTTGAACAATTTAAGAAATTTCTTGCCGATGATAAGTCAAACGAGGGCGGAGCAAATATACTTGAGGGCTATGACGAAAGCTCCATGAACGTATCGTTTATTATAAAGGTGAAAGACCCTCAGAACAGCAAGCTTGTGGCAAGCCAACTCCGTGCTTTGGCAGGAATGGAGAATGTGAAATATTCTCAACAAACTATAGATTTAATTGCTAATGTTTCGAGATGGGTGCGAATAGTAAGCCTAGTTTTAATCGGAGTATTATTAATTATTTCGCTGTTTATAATCTCAAACACAATAAAGCTGACCGTGTTTGCACGGCGTAAAGAAATAAACATTATGAAGTATATAGGTGCTACTGATTGGTTTATAAGATGGCCGTTTATTTTTGAGGGAATACTCATAGGGTTAACTGGGGCATTATTTGCGTTTGTAATTATTTCGTATCTATACGGATTCACGCAGCCAAGAGTAACCAGCAACCTTGCTACATTGGGTGACGGCTTTGAAATAATAGATTACAAGTACGTATGGAGTACACTTGTTATGTTCTATCTGGGGGTTAGTGCTTTAATAGGTGCATCCGGAAGTGTAATGTCTATCCGAAAGCACCTCCATGTTTAGTACGTATTAAAATTTAAATTAATTAAAATTTATACATATGACAAATGGGGGGTAATATGAAAAAACGGTTAACTCTGATAATGGTTATATTGTACATATTTTCATGTGTAGTTATGCCTGCTGGCGCAACCACCTTGGATAAAGCTAAACAGCAGCAGAAAAATGTTAAAGGTGAGCTTAGCCAAATAGTCGGTCAAAAGAAGGCCTTGTCAAATCAGATTGAACAGGGAAAAGAAGACAAGGAAAACCTGGATTCTCAGGCTCAGAATGTTCAGAACAGTTTAGACAAGAAGGCAGTGGAGATTTCTGATGTAAAGTCGGATATAGAACGTATAGCAAAAGAGATTGAACAGATAGATAAGGATTATAAAGCGAAAACAGAGCTTTTTAAGACAAGAATGAGAATTATGTATCAGAATATGAATCAATCTCCCTTTGAAGTTTTTGTAGAATCAAAGAGCCTTAGTGAGTTTTTTTCCAGATTGGAGATAATTTCACTGGTAAAGGAAAATGACAGCAAGCTTATACAGGAAATTATTACAGGCAGAGAAAGTACTGAACTTCAAAAGCAGGATAAGCTGAGAGAACTTCAGGCCAAAAATGCACAGTTAAAAACTTTGACTAATAAGGTTTCCGATATAAAAAGCACAAGTATAAAGGTTCAATCTGAAATCGAGGCATCAAAATCAAAATTGAAAGACCTTGAAAAAAAAGAAGATGAAATGATAGCCTTATCTAAGCAACTGGCAAAAAAGATAACCCAACTTAGTAGTACTACTGCGAAATATGCGGGAGGAGTACTATCCTGGCCAACACCCGGGTATACCAGAATATCATCTCCATTTGGATATAGAATACATCCTATTTATAAAGTCAGAAAATTCCATACAGGTATAGATATTGATGCTCCTTCGGGTGCAACAATTGTTGCTGCCAATAGTGGAAGGGTAATTATGGCAGGATGGAATGGCGGGTACGGTAATTGCGTCATAATAGACCATGGCGGCGGACTAGCAACACTCTATGCCCACCAGAGCAAGATACTGGTAAGAGAGGGAGATTATCTAAAAAAAGGTGATACCGTAGGAAAGGTTGGAAGTACGGGCTTGTCTACCGGTCCTCATTTGCATTATGAAGTCAGAAAAAGCGGAAATACAACAAACCCGCTTGATTACTATAAATAAAATATATATTCAGACAAACCCGCATATTATAAATGCGGGTTTAATATTATATTTTTAGACATATCTATTATTGTATACTTAAAAGTCGGAAATCATGGAAGAATATTACTAAGAAAAAAATCAAACAAGAGGTGTTCTTAATGCTGAATATGAAAGACCAAGAAACAAAACGTTTGTTTTCAGTCATAACAATGACAGCAATAGTGTGTTTTACAATATCAATTCTAGTGTATGGCGGTTTAATGTATTTTAACGGAAGCTACTCCCTTACTTTTAATAAAAAAAGTGTAGACAGAAGCACAATACTTAAATTTAACGAAGCAAGGAGCATACTTCAGAAAGCCTACTATGAAAATGTAGATACCAACAAGCTTGTTGAAGGTGCAATAAGCGGTATGGCAGACTCTCTGAAGGATCCTTATACTGTGTATTACAATAAGGAACAAATGAAATGGTTTACAGGCCTTCAGAATAACACGGAAAATGAATATGTGGGTGTTGGATTACCTATAGTACTGGATAAAAACGGGGTAGTGACAGTGTTGGAGCCATATGACAATTCTCCTGCTAAAGCAGCAGGAATAAAGCAAGGCGACAAGATACTTAAAATTGACGGAAAAGACATTACCGGGATTAAGGATGAAACACTGATAGCCAGTATGATAAAAGGGCCGGAAAACACGGAAATAGTACTTACTATTCTAAGAGAATCTGAAAGTAGCACTAAAGATTTTCGTGTGATGCGAAAAAAGATTAAGGCTTTGGTAAATATACGAAGTGAAATGTTGGATGGCAATATTGCGTATATAAAGCTTAAAATGTTTGATAAAAATATAAGTAAAAATTTCATAAGCCAGTTAAACACCTTGGTTAAGCAGGGAGCTAAAGGATTAATAATAGACGTCAGAGATAACCCGGGAGGGTTATATGACGAAGTAGTATCACTGGCAGACCGACTTTTGCCTAAGGGGACTATAGTATTCACAAAGGACAAAAACGGCAAAAAACATGTTCAGCCATCTGATGCAAATGAATTAAAAATGCCTATAGCAGTACTTACAAACGGTAATAGTGCAAGCGCCTCAGAAATTCTTGCCGGGGCTCTCAAGGACTTTAAAAAGGGAACACTAATAGGAACAAAAACCTTTGGAAAGGGGCTTGTTCAAACGACATACTCCTTTAAGGACGGCACTGGCTTAAAGGTAACGATAGCAAGATATTATACGCCATCAGGTGTTTGTATTCAGGGACAGGGTATTAAGCCGGATATAGAAGTAAAAATTTCTGACAAGTACAAAGATACTGATATTGCTGCAATTCCAAGGGAAGATGACTTGCAGCTTCAGAAAGCCATTGAAGTAGTTAGTCAAAAATAATCTAGGGTTAGGTATAAATATCGATTATTATCCACATAATACCAGTAGGAGGTGCTGATAAAGTGGATAATAATGAAAAATTAAAGTACGAAATTGCTCGGGAACTGGGTTTAATAGAAAAGGTTATGAAAAACGGCTGGAAAAGCCTTACTCCAAAGGAAACAGGACGCATTGGAGGATTGGTGACAAAAAGAAAAAGGATGCAAGTTCAGGAGAGTCAGCAGATATAATTTGCTGGCTTTCTTGTACATGTGAAGGATAATATGGTACTATTTCAATAATAAAAATTAGAAGGATGTGTCTATTATTTATAACAATTTTGCATATGTTTACGATAAATTGACCCTTGATATTGATTATAAAAAGTGGGCGGATTATGTTGAAAGCTTATTTAAAAAACACAATCTGAATGCTTCTATGATACTGGAGCTTGGTTGTGGTACGGGCAGCTTTGGGGTTGAAATGGCCCGCAGGGGATACGAAATGATATGTCTGGACTTATCCTCAGACATGCTGGATTGTGCGGCTGAAAAGGCCCAAAAAGAGGGTTTGGATATACTTTTTTTAAATCAGAACATGAGTAGCTTTGAGCTCTACGGAACAGTGGATGCAATCGTATGTCTTTTAGACAGCTTTAACTATCTGACCAATACCGTGCAAATAAATAAAATGTTCAAGTTGGTTAAAAATTATCTCAATCCCGGAGGATTATTTATTTTTGATGTTAATACCAGGTACAAATTTGAAAATATAATTGCTGATAATCTTTTCTATGAAATAAACGATGATGTTACATATATATGGGAGAACGATTACAACCCAAAAACAAGGAAGGCAAGATTTGATTTAACCTTCTTTGTTAAAAACGATGGGGTATATGAAAGGTTTGACGAAACACATTATGAAAAATCCTACTCTGATAGTGAGATTATGGATTTTATTAAAAATTCCGGTATGGAGTTTGTGTCCCAATATGGGGAATTAACATTGAGAAAACCATCACCAACTAGTCAAAGAAATTTTTATGTTTGCAGGAAATAAAATGGTAACATAATTCGCTTTGGAATTTATGTTCTCAAGTTGAAAGACATTCCAGAGCAGATGAAGAATAAATGCTGATAATGGTGAAAAAATAAGCTTGAATCAATTTCATCGGGTGAATAGATTTATAAATGGCATATATTAAAGTTAAATATAATTTGACAGTTCAGGTCTTATGTGTTAAACTTCTATATGTTATCAAAAAGTGGCGACGCTGTTCGTCACACAGTTTAGTTATATTCAGGAGGAATTTAATAATGGAAAAAGGTAGAGTTAAGTGGTTCAACGCTGAAAAAGGATTTGGATTTATCGAAAGAGATGGCGGAAATGACGTATTTGTTCATTTTTCAGCAATCACTATGGATGGATACAAAACACTTGAGGAAGGCTCAGAAGTAGTATTTGACGTTGTTGAAGGAGCTAAGGGTCCTCAGGCTGCAAACGTTCAGAGAGCATAATTATTGCTTTAACTATATACTGAAGTAGCCATTACGCCCCGATATTTTACGATATCGGGGCTTTCAATATATATGGGGGTTTTATAAGTTTACTTATTTAAAAAATATTATGGATACTGTAACTAAGTAGCTACAGAGTACGGAGGATATATGAGTGATTATATAGTAAGGGTAACCGCCGCTCAGGGAACGGTGAGAGCTTTTGCAGCCATGACTACTGAAATGGTTGGACAGGCTTCTGAAATTCATGGATTGTCTCCAATAGCAACGGCTGCTTTAGGACGAACGTTGACAGCAGCGGGTATGATGTCTCGGATGCTTAAAGGAGAAAAAGATAAGCTTACCATACAGATAAAAGGGGATGGACCACTGGGAGGGATTGTTGTAGCGTCTGACTCTAAGGCCAATGTAAGAGGTTATGTATATAACCCAAATGTGGATCTTCCTCTGAATGAGCGGGGTAAGCTTGATATACGTACTGCTATGGGCGAAGGTTATATTAACGTTATAAAGGATATGGGCCTAAAAGAACCTTATGTGGGCCTTTCACAGCTTGTTTCAGGAGAAATAGCTGATGACCTGACATATTACTTTGCTACGTCGGAGCAAGTACCTTCTACGGTGGCATTAGGCGTTTTAATAAATTCTACGGGAGTAACGAGTGCTGGAGGATTTATAATACAGATGATGCCGGGAGCAGAGGAAGAAACGGTTGCAAGCCTGGAAAAACGTCTTATAGGCTTTCCTCCTATTTCAAAACTCATATCGGAAGGAAAAACCCCTGAGGAAATTTTAAATATGCTGTTGGAAGGAATGGAACCCAAGATAGTAGAAACAGTTCCTTGCAATTTCAAGTGCAATTGTTCAAGAGAAAGAATGGAGAGAAATCTAATAAGTATCGGTAAAAATGATTTACTTGAGATACTTGAAGATGGCAAAGGTGCTGAGCTGCAATGCCATTTTTGCAATACAAAGTACAACTTTTCTCACCAGGACATTGAGAATATTATAAAGGAAAATGTTTAATGATAAAGTTAATAAAAGCTTGATATTTTAAGCTTTATAGAGTATTTTGAAGTCTATTTAAAATATTTTAAAAAAAAAGACAAAAAACTTGTTGACTTTAGTAGGTAAGCAATGTATACTATCAATTGTCGCTCACGGAAATAACCTTGGGAGCTTAGCTCAGCTGGGAGAGCATCTGCCTTACAAGCAGAGGGTCATAGGTTCGAGCCCTATAGTTCCCACCATTTTCCGTGAGAGATACAAATTGGCCCGGTAGTTCAGTTGGTTAGAATGCCAGCCTGTCACGCTGGAGGTCGACGGTTCGAGCCCGTTCCGGGTCGCCAATTTGCCCAGATAGCTCAGTCGGTAGAGCAGGGGACTGAAAAT
>JAEWCZ010000006.1 GCA_023390335.1 Bacillota bacterium
CCTCTGAGCAGGCTACCAGTCTAGCACTTGTTATTAATGAGCTGATCCAAAACTCGATTGAGCATGGTTTCGTTGGCCTCCAAGAGGGCTTGATTGGTCTCGATATCGCAATTTTGTCCGATACCTATCAAATTGATATCTATGACAATGGCCTTGGCCTGCCGGAACACTTCGGGCAGCGTTCATCCAGCAGTCTTGGCCTCCAAATTGTTCGTACACTCATTGAGACAGATTTAGGTGGCCGTTTTGAATTATATTCCCAAAACGGTACTCATGCCTGCATCACCATTCCTAGACCAAGGGAGGGAGAATAATCCATGGAAAAATTACGAATTGTAGTTGCTGATAACGAATCTATCATCCGCATGGACTTGCGTGAACTTCTGGAAGAGGCAGGCCATACGGTGGTAGGCGAAGCTTCCGACGGTCTTAAGGCCGTTGATTTAGCCCGTAAACATCGTCCCGACCTGGTCATCATGGATATTAAAATGCCAGAAATGGACGGCATTACTGCCGCAAAAATTATCTCTAATGAAAAACTGGCGCCTGTGTTACTGCTAACAGCTTTCAGTCAGAAGGACATTGTGGAAAAAGCCAAGGATTCCGGAGTGTTGGCTTATTTGGTTAAGCCCGTTAAAGAGGTAAATCTTTTTCCTGCTATGGAAATTGCGATCTCCAGGTTCCAGGAGTTTGCAGAACTGGAACGGGAACTGGAGGATGTTAAAAATTCGCTCGAAACCCGCAAGATTCTCGACCGGGCGAAAGGTATTCTTATGGATGCATATAACTTAAGTGAAAATGAAGCGTATCGCCGCATCCAGCAGTACAGTATGAGTAAGCGAAAATCGATCCGTGAAGTGGCAGAAGCAATAGTGGAAGCGTCAACCAAAAAAAAATGAGACTGTATAAAATCGCCAAAGGGTGAAAAACTTACCAAAGGCGATTTTTTTTTGGTAAAAAAATATGCATTTTTTGCCTAAGCCCCTTGATTTTTACAGTCAAATTAGATAATATTAGTATTGTAATTAGCACTCGCCATCATCGAGTGCTAACAAGAAGTCAAAACAAAAGTTATATAAAAGGAGGTCTTTTCAATGATTAAGCCATTAGGCGACAGAGTAGTCATTAAGGTACTGGAAAGAGAAGAAAAAACCAAGAGTGGTATCCTGCTTCCCGATACTGCCAAGGAAAAACCCCAGGAAGGCCTGATCGTAGCTGTTGGAACTGGTAAAGTACTGGAGAACGGACAACGCGTGGCGCTGGAAGTAAAAGACGGCGACAAAGTTATATTCTCCAAGTATGCTGGTACTGAAGTGAAACTCGACGGCCAAGATTATCTGATTCTTAGTGAAAGAGATATCCTGGCAATCGTTGAATAACTTCTTAATTTAAAAATAAACTTGTGGAGGTATACATAAATGGCTAAGCAAATTCTTTTTGACGAAGAAGCACGCCGCGCATTGGAAAGAGGCGTAAACGCACTGGCTAATGCTGTAAAGGTTACTCTTGGACCTAAAGGCCGCAATGTTGTTCTGGACAAAAAATTCGGTGCTCCTACCATTACTAATGACGGTGTAACGATTGCCCGTGACATTGATCTGGAAGATCCGTTTGAAAATATGGGAGCTCAATTGGTGAAAGAAGTTGCTACTAAAACAAATGACGTAGCAGGCGACGGCACTACGACAGCTACCCTTTTAGCTCAGGCTATGATTCGCGAAGGCATGCGTAATGTTGCAGCCGGTGCAAATCCAATGATCCTGAAAAAAGGCATTGAAACTGCTGTTAAAACACTCGTAACTGAGATTAAAAGCAGTGCAATTGCAGTAGAAGGCAAAGAAGCAATTGCGCAAGTAGCTTCTATTTCCGCTGGCGACGAAGAAATCGGCAAACTTATTGCCGAAGCTATGGAAAAAGTAGGAAAAGACGGCGTAATTACTGTTGAAGAATCAAAAGGTATGGGAACTGAACTGCAAGTGGTTGAAGGTATGCAATTTGACCGCGGCTACATTTCCCCTTACATGATTACCGATGCAGACAAAATGGAAGCGGTTATTAACGAGCCGTACATCCTGATCACTGATCGCAAAATTGGCGCTATTGCCGATATGCTGCCTGCTCTTGAAAAAGTGGTGCAATCCGGCAAAGAATTGCTGATCATTGCTGAAGACGTAGAAGGCGAAGCTCTGGCAACTTTGGTTGTTAACAAACTTCGTGGCACTTTCCGCGCTGTTGCTGTTAAAGCTCCTGGCTTTGGCGACCGTCGTAAAGCAATGCTCGAAGATATTGCCATTCTTACTGGTGGTGCGGTTATTACCGAAGAATTGGGACGCAAACTTGACAGCGTAACGTTGGAAGATCTGGGCCGCGCTCGTCAAATCCGCGTATCTAAGGAAGAAACTACCATTGTTGAAGGCTACGGCAACGCTGAAGAACTCAAAAAACGCGTTGGTCAAATCAAAGCACAAGTGGAAGAAACTACTTCCGATTTCGATAAAGAAAAACTGCAAGAGCGTCTGGCTAAATTGGCTGGCGGTGTAGCGGTTATTCAAGTAGGCGCAGCTACTGAAGTTGAGCTGAAAGAGAAAAAACTGCGTATTGAAGATGCTTTAAATGCTACTCGCGCTGCAGTAGAAGAAGGTATTGTAGCTGGAGGCGGCACTACTTTCATCGACATTCTGCCTGCACTTGAAGGCTTAGAGGCAGCTGGCGACGTTAAAACCGGTATTCAGATCGTTAAACGCGCTATTGAAGAACCAGTACGTCAAATTGCCAACAATGCCGGCCTGGAAGGCTCCGTTGTTGTAGCAAACGTGAAAAAGACTGGCAAAGGCATCGGCTTCAACGCTCTTTCCGAAGAGTATGTAGAC
>JAEWCZ010000020.1 GCA_023390335.1 Bacillota bacterium
CCTTTAGAACAGTCGTTTCACCTTTTACCAAATAGGAAGTTGTTGTGTTTAATGCTATAGCACCAGAAGTCGCTGCAGAAGATGAAATTAAAGAATAGTTTGTGGAAAAGAATAAAGTAATAAAAAACGCAAATATAAAAATAGATATTTTTTTGATTTTCATATACCCTCCCTAATAATATTAATTTTGATATTCTTTTGCATCATACTTATATATTAAGGGTTATTTTACCAAATTACAATATATTTATGCAAATTATTACATTTATAAATAGTAAACAACTGAAGCTTGTCTTTATGGTACCGAATTCTCTCTTATGGTAACGTATGTTACTGGAAAGGAGGATAACCTCAGTGTATCCAATTCTACAGTACCATTAAGAGTTTTGTTAGCGATGTTAAGAGTTTACATAAAATTTATAAAAACGAGAAGAAATTAATTGAATATTAAATTATTTTTTTAAGATTACTTGCTTTTGAAGAAAATTTCTTATATCAATAGGGATTCATAGATGGATAATTTTCTGAAATCGATCCACGAATTATAACTATTATTTTTACAAAACACCTCCAAACTGAGTAATTCTTATTTACATCAGCTTTAGGTTTATACAAACTTTGGTGCACTCTCTGACAGGGCTTTTTATAGTGTGCGGATTTAAGGCATTGAAGTCATAACCAGGTTTACGTATAAAAAGAAATTTCATTTATGCAAGCTCTCTTTTAACAGCTTATATGCCTCAGCTTTTATAAAATTGTTAACTAAGAATTTATCATTCTCACTAAGTTTATTAAATGTATTGTTAAAATTATTTTTATATTTCTCATCATCTAATAAGGCAAGCGTAGCAATCGCAAAATGTCCAAATTACAAAAGTAAAACGACCTCCTGTTCGTCTTTCTTATGCTTTTATAAGAAGTCGCATGTATGTCAGTTTTTTACATATCTCAGATCGCACATTTGCAACCAATTTTAATATCCGACAACGGAAATTCTCCTATCAATCCTTATACTAAAACAGGGGTAAACCATGGGGTCAAAAATGATGCAGGATAAAGTTGCGGAATAAAAACCTTTCCGCAACACCAGCAAAAGTCGATAGTGCCAGTTTTTTGGTATAAAAAGGCATTTAAGTTTGCCAAATGGCATAAAATCAGGCTATTTTTTTAAAGTAGGTTTCAATCACTTGATTAAAAGGTTTGTAAGTGGCATAAAATGTGTCATTTTGATAATGTTTCAATAAATATTAAATTAATCATTAAATACTAATTCTTTTAAAATTACATTTTTGTTATCGTCGTCTAAACAGTTATATTTCACTTTAATATCTTGTAGTAATTTGAAAGCATCTGTTTGTTCTTTAGGATATAATTTTATAAATTCACTAACTCCCCTCTTCAGATATTTATAAAAAGTTTGATTATCGACAATAATTCCTCTTATCCCCCATTGAAACATAACACCTTTTTCAAAATAATCTTCATCCCATAGATCAAAGTTTTGTGGAAAGAAATATCCAATGCTGTTACCACCTACTCCTTGACCATTTAACATATTGTTTAATGTTTTAAGTGTACTATCTCCTAAACAATAATTTAAAGATAGTATCATTACATCAATATTATCATTGTAGACTCCAAATATTTTTTCCAAATTTTCTTTTTCTAAATTCTCAGTAAGCATAAATTTTCTCCTAACTCTATTAATTTGACCATTCTAAAACGGGATATAAACTATCGAATGTTTCTGTTGTTGAATTTATCCAACCTTCAAATTTTAGACCATTATTAGCAGTCCCTTTAAAATATATATTATTGTTGGGTAAAGTAGTTTTTGAGCCATTCTTTAATGCTTCACTTGCCCACTGATCTATTGTTTCTGTCGAAATTTTAGATGTATCTATAATTGTCTTTTTGTATGTTGATGTATTGTATTGTCCTTCAATCGGAACTCCTCTATAATCCTTTGCTTGAATTTGGTATGCCGCATCTTTTATTCCATCTATTGTTGGATGTTTAGTGGTTTCGGTAATTTTATATTTAATATTTTGTTCTGCAAAATATTTATCAAAAGCTTCCTGTGTATGTGCTCCTTTTACACCGTTTCTTTTTGAAAAACCCTCTGCTTCTGTCAAATGCTTCTTCCAGCTACCTTTAATTTTCCCCGAACCCTCAATTATTTCATTTGCTCCCCCCACTTCCGTATCTACCTTACCAGGTTTATATGTATCTTTAATCGTCTTCTCAAGAGTAGAATCAGCTTTTCCAATAACACTGTTTACTTTATTTAAATCCGAGCTACCCTCTTCCAGATTATCCAATACTTTTGCAGCCTTTGCAGCCTTACTTACCTTTACTGCTTTTGCAATTTTGTCCACACCTTTAGTCCCTGCTACTAGCAAAGCAATTTCTGCCACAAGTTTTCCGGCCATATGAGCTCTTTTTTCAGGAGTCCCATTTATCATTTTCTCGCAATAAGCAAATCCTGCTTTAGCGCCGATTTCTACCAGGTCCTTCTGAGAGAGAGTGGCTAACTTTACTAAATCCTTTATTGTTTTTACAGGATGACTTACAACAGCTATGGTTCCAACAACCGAATCCTTTACTCCGTCCCATACCCCTGAAAAGAAATTGCCCGTTATTGACCAGGCAGAACTTCCCTTGGAATTCTTATACCCTTGCTTGATATTACTCTTTAAATCCACCTTACCATTATTTTTATTTCCATTCAAGTCACAAAAGCTAAATGGATCATTTAATAACAGATTATACACCTCTTTG
>JAEWCZ010000038.1 GCA_023390335.1 Bacillota bacterium
ATTCAGCATATATAACCTTTCTATTTTTAATTATAAATGGCTTTTTTTCATTGATTAGCTATATGATAAAGAGGATAAGAAAGAAGAGACAATAAATGAAAGAAAGGTGATCATGGAATGGAAATAATATAAATTACCCAGGCTTACCCCTATAAAATAGCAAGAGAGTAGCAATAAAAAACCCGGCCATTACGACCGGGTAACCCCTCAGAGCAAGATAAGCTGTACTATTGGGACCTTGGCGGAAGAATATGCTTCTAAGATCCAGGTGTACTTTATCGTCTGGTATCAAAGCAGGAAGATGCTCAGCCTGTCAATGGTATTCAACTGAAACATTGTCATATTTCTGCATTCCGTCGTCCAGAAGCGGTTCATTTGTACCTTTCAGATACTTGTTAAAGAAGGCGATGATGTAATCGTTCATTATTGCCTCCTGCCTGTAGCCACCAACATTTCCCAGCATCCCCACGAGTCTGAAGGTAGGTAAAAGAACAGTAAAATCCATAAAGTCTGAGTGCTTGGCACCAGTGATTGTTACATCATAATAATTTGTCTGTTCTGAGGAATAGCCTGCCGGAATCAAACTCTTGTCATCATTGCCGTTCATAATCATAAATGGTTTCTCAATCACACGATTCATAGAGTCTCCGAATACAGTTCCGTCCATGTTGATAAAGGCTTTAAACCTGCTGTCATCAAGACAAACCTGACTTGCTGTCGCTCCGCCGAATGAGTGACCGAAAACTCCCATATTGGCAGTATCAAGCTTATTTTTAAATATGCTCTTAATTTCACCGCTGTTCAATTCCTCGATTATATCCGCAATAAAAATCGTGTCGTCACTCCATATATGGACACTCTCACTGGCAATTTGACACTCTTTGATCGAGTATTTTTCAAATTCAGCAGATGACTTATCTCCCGAATAGCTTTTGCTGACCGTAGCCAGTTCATTTTGAAAGCGATTGACCTGAGCGGTATTATAGCGCAATATCTTTCCAGACGGATATATCGTGGCAAAGTCTTCGTAGGGATGCGATATGCTGAATACAATGTATCCATTACTTGCAAGCGCCTCCATTTGGACTGTGTTTTGCCCCACAAAGCTCCCAAATCCGCCTGAGAATAATATCACGGGGTAAATGCGCTCATGGGTGGACAGGTCGGAGTTTTTATTACTATGCGTTTTAACAAGCGCAAGATAACCGAAAATATCCGGTAGACCCAATCGCTCAGCCATATATGTACTGGCAACACTGCTGGGGAAAAAGTTCGTTGCTTCTTTATTCGCTGTATCGTCTGTTGGATACCATATCTGAACAGCGATTTCCCTGCTGCTGTTTTTCTCGGTAAAAATCCCTTTCCTTGATTCGTCTGTGAAAGACATCGTCGCTGTCCCCACAGAATAGGGGCCCTCCGTCTTTGGTAGTTGTACAACAGGGAACAGTATAGGAAAAGCAATTGAAATGATTAATGACAATACAAGTATCAATACCGACAAAATTTTAAATGGCTTTTTCATTTTAAACGATATTTTGAATTTTACAAATACGTCAATTACCAGAAAAATGAGTGCCAGTATATATGCCGGCACCATCTGAATTCGATATCCGATAAAAACCAGATTTGCGATACAGAGTATAACTGAGCATGCGGGTAGTACAATATCTAACATGTTTATTCTGAAAACAAGTCTGTTTAACGCTGAGACAACCAGAAAAATAAGAATGAATACTTCAAATATGTTCATAAAATCTCCTTTGTAGTAGTTCGAAATAATAATAGGCGTCAATTTATTTATGAGCTATTTCCAACAAACTGGATATGTATCGGCTATAGTTTTGGAAGAGGTAAAATTATGCAGCATTGAACGAAAATTATTAAATGTCTGCTAGGGCTTTTGATAGAGCTTTTGAATATTGTTTACTCTCCGCAGTAATTCATGCCGGATTGTTTCTGGTTCTAAACATTCACATTTATCACCAAATTTCAATAAAAGGCCATATCCATAATCACTTTCCATAAATGGAAAGTGAACAATTACCCTGGTATCATCATAGATATCAATGTTTTCTTTTCCGCAAAAATCTGCCATCCAGCCCCGGAGTGAATTATCAACCAAAAGCTTAATGGTAATCTTTTGAATTGCTGGCAACACCGATGGTTTTATTTCGAATTCTCTAGGTATAAAAGTCTCATCTAACACTTGAAGAGATGACATTCGGGATAAGCGAAAGGTACGAAAATCCTGCCTTGATAAGCAGTAAGCGTGTATATACCAGTTAGAGTCCTTAAAAATTAATCGGTAAGGCTCGATTTTTCTTGCTGTTTCTCTCCCTCCACGATCATAATATTGGAAGTACAAAAAGTGGTTTTTGTCAAGAGCTGCTCTGATTTCTTTAATATTAACTGGAAGGGATTTAATCCCTTTCCATGAAGTATAATCTGTAGTAATTTTATTGGATTTTAATTCAATCTCATGAATATGCTCTTTAGGCAGTAAACCTTTAATTTTTGCCATTGTAGTTAATATTTCTTCACTGGACAAGGGAATACTGCCAAGCCCACTTAGTAAAGAGATAATGTCAGGGACGGTAAAAAGTCCTTTTTCAATCTTATATTCTTCCATTATACCTATCCCGCCTTTTACACCCGGATAAGCAATAATGGGTATTCCAGCTTCGTTGATTGTGTCTATATCACGAAAGATTGTACGAGGGGATACTTCAAACATCATTGCTAATTTAGTTGCACTTATTATTCTATGCTCAAGGAGTAACATAATGATAGATATCATTCTTGCTAGTTTCATTTTAATCACCTCGTAGATAATTTTACAACCATGACATACTGCTGTCAAGGTTTTACATGTATAATATAACTATGATCATCAAAGATGATTAATTAAGACTCGAAAGGAGAAAAAACAAATGAAATTTTTAAATTACTATATAATTGCATTATTTAGTAAAAAGTAATGGATTTATTTATGCGCTCAAATTCATACAGAGTTGTACAGATATTCATTATAAAAAATATTAACAAAACAAGAAAAGGGAGAGTAAATAATGAAAAAATTTATTTTTAACGCAATGATTCCGTTTATTTTTGTAGTAGTAATTACTTGCGCTATTTTGGGGAATCCTGTCTTAACTAGAGCAGAAAGCCAAGTCTCAGATGTTGTATTGATACCAGATGCAAATTTGGAAAAAGCCATCAGAGCAATGATTTCAAAGCCAGTTGGGGATATATTGAAATCGGATTTATTGAGTATAAAAGACTGTAATTTAAAAACATTAGATATAAAATCACTTGAAGGCCTCCAATATGCCAGGAACATTAAAAGTCTTACTCTTACCGAAAATAAAATTGAAGATATATCACAGATTAGCGAGCTGAAAAATCTGACTTCATTAAGTTTGAATAGTAATTTTATTAAGGATATATCTCCTCTTGCAGAGCTATTAAACCTTAATTCTATTAATTTATGTGATAATAAGGTATCTGACTTAAAGTCTCTTAGAAATCTTAACAAATTAGAAGCATTAGACATAACAAGAAATCCAATTTCAGATTTAAGCCAAATATCAGTTTTAAAAAATAGTCTGAAAGCTATAACTGCAAATCAATGTAATGTTGAAAATATTAGCTTTCTTTCAGATTTTGAATTGTTAGAGTGTGTAAGCTTAGCAGATAATAAAATTATGTATTTACCATCTATGAATAAACTAAAAATGCTGAACGAGATTTGCCTTTCTAATAACTTAATTGAGGATTTTTCAGAATTATTACAGATTAGCAGCCTAAATAAAGTTGAGATTAATGGTAACCCTATTGCAGATTTTAGTAGATGCAATGAGTTTGGCGATAATACGAAGTGTAATTTCTGGGGATTTTATATGTCCAAAAGTGAGATTGAAGACTTTCTTGCTAAGGTTGATAAGATTCTGGCAGGTATTATTAAGCCTGAAATGACATTATTAGAGAAGGAAAAAGCAGTACATGATTACATCTGTTTGAATACGGAGTATAAGCTTGGGGTATCAGATAAAGGTGCCTATGGCGTAATTGTGGATCATAAAGGTGCCTGTGATGCGATATCCGATGCAACATCCTTATTGCTAAAAAGGGCTGGAGTTGAGGTTATTAAAGTATCACATGGCTGGGCAGGACAAGCTCATGCCTGGAATATGGTGAAAATTGGTGGTCGGTACTATCATCTCGATTGTACATGGGATATTGTTGATTCCAGAAATGGAAATATATCTTATGAATATTTCAATGTAGATGATGTATTTTTGTTAAAAGAAGGCAGGACATGGGATAGAAGTAAATATCCGATTGCAACAGATAAAAAAGAGGGAATTGTTGCTTATAAAGACGATATCATAAAAGAATACTGGTTAAAAAATAGTAGTAAGGGTTTACCTAAAAACGTTCAGGTTTATATGGCAGACGGCACAATTGCAGAGGTTCCGGTGACATGGTCAAAATCTACCATTGATTCAAGTGTGCCTGGTCAATATACTCTCTTAGGAACAGTTGAAGGCTATGATGAAAAAATAACACTAAATCTTTACATTTCGCAATCTGATCAGTTGGAAATAATTGGATTGGATTACACCTACATGTACAAAAATTTGCCGCAGTATTCAAAGGTAGATTTTCCAGAAAAAATTAAAGCTAACATGAATGATGGAAGTACAATAGAGGTTCCAATAATATGGAATTCAACAGAAGTAGACTCAACGGTTCCCGGTGAATACAAGTTTGCAGGCAGTATAGCTAATTGTAATATTACTATTAATTACATAGTAAGGGTAATTAAAATTCAAACGCAGATAGTAAGCATAGAGCCTACAGAAATCAATGCCACAGTAGAACAAGGTTTCAATTACGAATTACCCAAAACGGTAACTGCCAAAATGTCAGATGGAACAACAAAGGAAGTTGCATTAACCTGGACACCAGCTACGGTAGATACAGCAATTGCAGGAACCTATGAGTACACAGCAACAGTACCGGGCTATAGTGGTAATGTAAAGCTACATTTGGAAGTAAAAGCAAAGTCAGTTACAATAGTAAGCATAGAGCCAACAGAAATCGATGCTACAGTAGAACAAGGTTTCAATTACGAATTACCCAAAACGGTAACTGCCAGAATGTCAGATGGAACAACAAAGGAAGCTGCATTAACCTGGACACCGGCAACAGTAGATACAGCAATTGCAGGAACCTATGAGTACACAGCAGCAGTACAAGGTTATAATGGCAGTGTAAAGCTACATTTGGTAGTAAAATCAAAACAAGTTCAAATTGTAAAATTAGAATATACGAATCTCTACTATACCGCTGATAAGGGTGAAAATTATACCTTACCAAAGTCAATCACTGCTAAAATGTCAGATGGTACAACGAAGGAAGTTGTATTAACCTGGACACCAGCATTAGTAGATACATCTGTACCAGGAGATTACATATATAGAGCTTTTGTGGAAGGATATGATGGCAGCGTAAAAGCATATATAAAGGTAATTGAAAAGTAGGTTACTATTGTGAACTTATAGTATCCAAATACTTACTATTAGTGAAAATGAGAAATGGTTACCACCACAAAAAATAAAAGCAAAAATGGCAGTATCAAAAAAGCAACACTGATATGGACACCAGCTTCAATTGATACTTCTGCAACTGGTAATTTCATGTAAACAGGGTCAGTTGAAGATTCTAGTTGTGCTGTCAGACTGCATTCAACTATAAAATAATAATTTCGAAGCTACCTCAAAATTGGATAAACCTATTAGAGGTAGCTTTTCTTTAACATAAACATACGGATTTCCGGATGGCTGCCGGCAAAATGGGTGACTAAAGCAAAAACATCTATGAGAGGTTTGAAATAAAGAAATCTCTTAAGGACATTATAATACTGAATACCCTGCGGATGAGTGACAGGCATCCATCGAACCGATGACATCAAAGGTGATGAGCGAGAACGCCCGAACATAAAACGATCTATGGTAGATCGTATCGTAATGAAATGTACAGTGATAATGCTACTTTCGCCCAGCCACAGACATCGCAATGGGGGCGGTGTTTATGCTGTTGCCCTAGCTTCGGGAAGCAGTGCCGAATAGAAGCTTTTAAATGAAGAACACTGTTACAAAGATTTTCTAACACTTGTTTTGATTTAAGCTAACAACCCTTTCGGAATTAAAAGTTGCGTCATTTGAAAGGTATATTACTAAACATCATTACTTTCTAAAAACAAATAAGCTTCTCCCGGTTTTCGCATTTTGTATAATTCTTTTAATTCTGCGATAACCTTCGCTTTAGGTTGCATAAAGGCGGCATCATGGCTGATTAAGAATTGTTGCGCCTTTACTTTCTCTAAAGTAGCGATCATTTCTTTCAATATATTAATGTTATATACCACCTTTCCATTTTTTCTTGCCCCATATACAGCATCACCCAAAAAAGCATATTCCTCATTTACTTCAAGTCCAATAGTTCCTTTTGAATGAATTGACGGAATGGGAAATACTGTTAGCTTGATTCCATCCTCATAAGTTATAGGGGCTTGTACTACAGTTCCTTTTTGCAATTTGAACTTTGTGTAATCACCGCAATACATACCTTTATATGAAATTCGTTCAAGATTTCTGATATGGTCTTCGTGAAAATGGGATAATATAATATTTTTTTCTCTATCAATTCCTTGTATTATATCTACAGCTTCATCATTGCTCCCTACATCAAAAATCCAAACAAATTTATCTCCCCGGATTATTCCTACATCCGCAGATAAAGGCTGACTGGTTGCCGGAAGATATAAAATCTGCTTTGATAATGTGCGCAATTCCATGAGTTCTCCATTTCCTGTAATTTAAATTCAAATTCGTTTATGCCTACATCATACTTAAATTTCTTTAAATGTTATATATTCAAAGAGCAGATGGCACTCGCAAATTGTTTCCATCTGCACAAACAATTATCAAAGAATATCATTTTTACAAATAAATTTTAAAGTATGAAATATTCTTTGGCAGCAAGAAAAAAATAGATAAAGAATACTATTCCTTATTTCTTTATTATTAATATTCATGCCAAGTGTTGCTAATTTTGATTATCTGTTTGGTGGCTTTCAGCATCCAAGTCTGTATAAGCCAGATGATTTTTTCCCCAAAGGTACATATCCTCCAAAATGGGAATAAAGCTCTGGCCCAGTTCAGATAGCGAATATTCTACTTTCGGCGGTACTTCCTGAAAAACATGGCGAATTAAGAATCCGTCATGCTCCAATTCGCGTAGAGCCTTTGTTAACTGCGATTGGGTAATAGGAGTTAATGATCTGCTGAGTTCACCAAATCTTTTTTTACCACCATGTAAAAGCCACATAATGAACATCTTCCACTTGCCCCCTGTAGCCTTCTGCAACAGTTTAATTGGGCAACCGTATTTTTTATTCTCTTCCGGGGTGAATTCAACCATTCTGCGCCCCCTTTTTTAGTAGTCAAATCATAGGTATTCATAAATAATTATGGTACTTTTATTATAGGCCCTAACCTGATGGAGGTCAATTAGTATCAAAAAATGTACTGGGTACTAAAAATAATCGTACTTGTGTGAGAACTTTTCGTAAAATATAATAATATTATTGAATTAAATCAATGTTATGCGTGTAAATACCTTAGAGAATTTAAAACTGGAGACATAGTTTAATGTGGAGGATATAAGGTTAAAATCATTAAACCATATAATGAGACAAGGGAAAATGAGCCTGACCGCAAGTGGTATTTGTTCAATGTTCTAGGAGTTGAGAGTGACCCTGAAAGAATGATGGATTTACCTTGCAATACTCTTTGCTATCTAAGTCCAGAAGGCAATAAAAAAATATATGCAAAGCCAGGGATATGCAGCGATTGCCATAAAAAGGTAAGTTTATTTTATCCTGAAACTATGGGAATACATGGACATTGGATATGTCCATAGTGCGGTTTGAAATATCCATTTATGTTTTATGATATAAAGAATGATTCTGACTACAAACCTGATAAAGAATAATTATAAATAAAACTTGTGCTAGTTGCCTAAAAATCCCTTTAATATGTGTTATGGTGATAAACAAACGCATATTAGGGAGGAATTTCAAGGAATATATTAAATCTACTTAAAAATTAATTACTGATTCCAGTTAAATTGGCCTTTTCTATTGTTTTCGGCTGTGTTCCCATATTGTATGGGCTCAACTATATTATGATTCCTTAAAAATCCCCAACCGCTATTGTTCATCGCCGTACAATCCGTCACGGTAACCAGCCCACCGGAATTACCCTTGTAGGAACATGGGCCAAGCTTGAATCCGTTTCCATCACCGTTGGTGCCGCTGCCGTTTCCAACCGCTGTACAGCCTCTAAAGATTATATTTTCTCCCGAGCTGTAGCAGTCAAATCCATCGTCACTGTTCCCGGTAGCGGAACAATTAATGAGTGTGATATTATAAGCTCCATTCTTGATACCGAAGCCATCTGCATTTTCACCTTCTCCAGTATAGTCGTAATTGTCATTGGAAATACAGTTCCGCAATGTAATATCTGATACATTATTTTTTACTTCTATACCCGCAAACTGTGCGTGTGTCACAGTGCAGTTTTCCAATGTCTTTCCCGAGCATGACTGGACGCTGATTCCTTGTCTTTGAGGGTAATTGATGGTTATACCCGTAATGTTTGCTTTAGCCACAATTGCGATGGTATTTTTGGGACAGCCCGACGCATCAATTACCACGCCATCGGCGTAAACGTCATTCGTGACCTTGACCCCACGGGTCAGTTGGTAATAACCGGCAGGAATCGTGCCTCCAGCTTCCAGCAAGGATGCAATATCGTAACTTTCTTCGGGGTTAGCCGCCATGGCTGTAGTTGGGATAGATAGCAAGATGCTCAACGCTATACTTGCTAGACAAGAAACTATTTTCTTCATTCAAAGACCACCTTTCTTTATTCTAATTATAATATGCCCGTTATTCTAAATTATGAAAATGATGTAACTTAATTCCTTAATGGACTTGATAGTGCTGCAGAGCATGCCGCATCATAAGATAATTTAAATACACATTAAGCGCTCTACAGCTGAGATATATCCTTACATATAATAATCATTTTGTGGAGGTGCACATATAATGGGAGCGCGAGCATACTAGCCTGTCCCCGAATGACTGGCATTCATGGAAAGAAGCAAAAGTGCTGCGATTTCAATAGTCGTAGAGCTTAAGAAAAAGTGAAAATGGAAAAATACGGGGAAATAGCTCAGCTGGAGGAGCGCTTAAATGGCATTCAAGTTCAACAATAAGAAAGGATAATCACTTGTTTGGAGTTTTTTAACATATTAATGATTTTAAATGAAAATAGCGGCAAAAGAATTGTTGAAAAGTTAAACTCAGCTTTTTATATTATAATTAATTCGACATTAAATATTTACACCAGTTTTTATATATTGGAGTTTTAAAGACTGTCTTTATGTCTTATTATTAAGTTATTGAGACGCTTCAAAAATATAAATAATCTTTTTTAGAATGAAAGGATGGAAACATATGAAAAGAGTAATTGCTTTTCTAATGGCTTGTTTATTATCTGTGAGTGTTTTTGCAGGGTGTGGTTCGAAAAATAGCGCAAACGAAACATCACAGGAATCTGCTGCAACATCTACAGAAATTAAGAATACGTCCACTGAGACAGGAAAAACTGAAAAAGCTAAATTAGTATTGTGGCACTACTATGAAAAAGACATTCAAGATCATTGTAAAACTTTCAATAATTCTCAGAATGAGGTTGAAGTTGAACCGAAGTTCGTTCCATCTAGTGATTTTAAAAAACAGTTAATTATAGGTTTGTCAGCGGGTAATCTTCCGGACATGGTTTTGATTGATAACCCTGATGTAGCTGCGTTTGCAGCTATGGGCCTTTTCGAAGATATTACAGATAAAGTTTCGGCATGGTCCGACAAAGACCAGTTCTTTGAAGGTCCGATGAAATCGGGTATTTACGATGGTAAAAATTATGCGCTCCCTTTTATTAGCAACTGTCTAGCTATGTTTTACAATACTGAACTATTGGATAAAGCAGGTGTTAAGCCTCCGCAAACCTGGGATGAATTAAAGACTACTGCAAAACAACTTACAAAAGATGGTGTATATGGTTTTGCTACTTCACTTATAAAGGGTGAAGAAGGTACGTTTAATTTCTATCCTTGGTTGATAGCTGCGGGAGGAGATCCAAACAAACTGGATAGTCCGGAAGTAGCAAGTGCGGTTGATTTCCTCTCCGGCCTTATGAAAGACGGATCAATGAGTAAAGAAGTTATCAATGTTGGAATGTCCGATATTGAAAAACAATTTGCAGCAGGTAAGGTTGCAATGATGATAAATGGTCCGTGGCAGGCGCCGTCTATCCAAAAGGATAACCCGAATTTAAAGTATGGCATAGCTTTAATACCTAAAGGTCAAAAATTTGGATCCGTTCTTGGTGGTGAAGCTCTTGGTATCGTAAAAGGTAAAAACAAGGAAGCTGCCTGGAAGTTCATTTCATGGGCAGGCAGCGCAGATTCCATAAGAGCTTATGCTAAGGTTTCTGGTGCTTTCCCTCCTAGAAAAGATGTTGCTGCAGATAAGAACTATTCTGACGATGCTGCGCTAAAGGTCTGGATGGAACAGATGCAGTATGCTATGCCGAGAGGACCTCATCCAAAGTGGCCTGAATTATCTACAGCCTTATCAGCATCTGTACAGGCAGCAGTAACAGGCACAAAATCTACTGAAGATGCGTTGAAAGAAGCACAGGCAACAGTTGACAAGCTAATGAAGTAATTCTATAAAAATTCAGCAATATTATGGGAGCTATTTGGAGACAGTGAAAGAACTTCAAGACTACCTAAGCCTCTTGTCTGATAACGGTAAGATGACAGCAGAAATGATTGTAAATGAAGAAAGAGACACGGCAGCTTATGTTGTACATTTGCTTGACAAATTCCCGAGGTCGCTTATTGCCAAAAAGGCTATTGATGAAAGGATGTATGCACTTGAGCCTTGTAAAACCAGACCTATAATATTTTAAAATTGTATATTTATCAACAAAAAACTTGCTTAAAATTTTACACCTGTATTAAAATATTTGAGTAGTATAAAGAAATGCTTATATTTATAATGTAAATATGAGTTAAATGCTTGGTATTGCTATTCAGAAGTAACTCAATCGATAATTCAAAGGTATAATTGTCGTCTTTCGTCTTCTTAGTATTTACATTAATCAAAAAAATATCAATTTGGGGGAGAAGTTTGTGAAAAATGTAAAAAGAATTGCTATATTGTCATTTGTTTCAATTTTTCTAATCTCATGTTTTGTTACCAGTACATATGCTTTTGGTCCGGTTACGGTATGGTCGAGTACATCTACAAAAAGTGCAAGTTACGCTCGTGCTTTAATGCTTCATTACAGCGGCAATAATAATGGAAAGATGTATGCAACACATGAGTCATGGACGGATAATCAAACTCCGCATCCGGCCGGTCCGAATTTCCCGATCTATGAAAGTACAAATGGAGGACAATCGTGGAATAAGATTTCTGAGGTTGCAGATGTACACTCGGATGAGGGGTTAAGGGAACAAGGCTTTTTGTATGAACTTCCACAACAGATAGGAAATATGCCGGCAGGAACTATGCTCCTGGCTGTCAATGCATTTCCTGCCGGTGAGCTGGTTCACAATATTGAGCTATACAAAAGTAATGATCTGGGTAGAAATTGGTCTTATGTATCTACAATAGCAACAGGGGGGGCATACGGGGGAGGTATGAACTGGCAAAGTCAGGGGATATGGGAACCGTTCCTTCTAGCTGCCAATAATAAATTGATTTGCTACTATGCGGATGAACAGGATCCAAACAATAACCAGATGGTAGTACATAGATCTTCTTCAAATGGAATTGATTGGAGCAGCACAAAGGCAGATGTTGCGCTGGGTGAATTAAGACCGGGCATGCCTACTGTCACTAAAATGGGTAATGGAAAGTATATGCTGGTATATGAAATGGTAAATATGCAAGAGGATCAAATTCATTATAAAATTTCCTCAGACCCTGAAAACTGGGGAAATGCTTCTGACCCTGGCAGCAAGGTGAATTATTATCAGGGACAAACACCGGGATCACAGCCGTATGTTACATGGGTTCCCGGCGGAGGTCCAAATGGAACAGTTGTAATTTCAGGAGGACGGTCGGATAAATTGTTCCTAAATTATAATTATGGGCAGGGCCATTGGACGGTCCAGGACTGCGTCATACCGACAGGATACAGTAGATGCCTGGTTCCAACCGGTAATTCTACAGTTTTTATCATTGCTGCAGTTAAGAATTCTTCAACTGGTAAAAGTGATGTCAAATGTGGAACCACTGACATTCTTCCCAGTAACAATTTGTATAACAGTAATCTTTTCATGCTAGTTAATAATGGGACAGGAAAAACGCTGGATCTGATTGGCGGAAGTACTTCAAACGGTTCTGTGGTGAATCAGTGGACCTATGATGCGAACTCCAACAATCAAAAATGGTCTTTGGTCCCAACCGGCAATGAATCCTTCCGAATCGCATCTTTCGTGAGCGGAGATGATGTCTGCGTTGCGAATGATTCAACTGCCAATGAAGCACAGATCCACAATTGGGACTATACTGAAGGGAATACTGCGCATCAATGGAATTTTGTTGATGTGGGCAATGGATTATTTAAAATCATTAATGTGAATAGCGGTAAATGCCTTGAAGTTCAAAACGGAAACACTTCAAATGGGGCGAAAATACAGCAATATGATTACACAGGTCAAGCCTGGCAGCAGTGGCGGTTACAGCCTATAGGAGACTACTATATACAAGCGCGACACAGTGGTAAATATATTAACGGCGGGGGCGGGGCTACCAGTAATGACACACCGGTAATTCAATGGTCATTTCAAACCAATAATTGGTTTAAATGGAGGTTCGAAAGTGCTGAAAACGGCTGGTACAAAGTAGTCTATTTAAATGCCCCTTCAAAGGTAATAGATTTGGCGGATGTCTCAATGGAAGCAGGTCACGGAACCCATCTGTGGGACTATGTGGGCGGAGACAATCAATTGGTGAGACTTGTTCCGCAGCAGGACGGAAGCTTCAAGATTTACTTCAAACATTCAGGAATGGCATGGGATATTGAAGGAGTTTCCAGGGAGGATTCGGCGAAATTGACTCAGTATACCGAGGCGAATGGTGATAACCAAAAGTTTTATCTTGAAAGAATCAACTAGAGTTTGCAGAGATTAATTAGAAGGGCTATGTGCGTAACGTCGTTATGTACATAGCCCTATATTGAAATTACATAGTAAATTTACAGGATTGTTATTTGGATTGTTATGGAGTAAAATATGAAATGTCTATTATATATATTGATAAAAGTAATATATTACACGGGTGCTATTTATGAATGCAAAATTTAAAAAAGCAGCTGAATTATCCAGAGTATTTATTAATAAAGTTTTGTACAAATCAGATAACTGTAAAATGAGCTTAAAAGTTAGACTCATTTTTTCTTTTCTTTTTGCGGCAATAATTCCTTTAATATCAGTGCAGTTTATTTTTTATTTAAACACAACAAAATCAATGCAAAATAAAGTTAATGAGCTTTTAGAGATTAATCTGTTTCAGACTGCCAAAAATGTAAATTTGAAAATCGAATCATACAACGAATTACTATTTCAAATATTTTCGGATAATGAAATTGTTGAACTTACCAAAAAATTAGGAAACGATTCGGTAGATGAGCAAATATCTGCTTTCGGAAAACTCAGAGAAAAGCTTGGTATTCTGGCAAATTCAAAAGAAGGAATCTCATGCATCTCGATTCTATGTCCTAATGGACTGGTAGTGTGTTATGACAAAGTTACGGGGTTGGCAACTCAGCACTTTTGGACTAAATATAAGGATATTGTCAAAACAGATTTTTATGTGCAGGCAGAAAAAACAGACCACACTGTACTTATACCGACATCATTTGCCGAACAATACGGAGATAAGGGATGTTATCTGTTTCATATTGCCAAAAGGATGTTTGATATAGAGAAATTTGATAAAACTACGTTGGGAGTAATTGTAATAAGCTTAAATGAACAGATGATATCTGATATATGTAACGGAGCATATGGAAACGTAGAAAATGATAATCAAAAGAAAGGCTTTAACTTTATAGTCGATAAAGAACAAAGGATTATCTCATTCCCTGAAAAATACTACATTGGTAAGAAAGAAGAAAGAATCCTTAAGGAGAATTCTATAGAATTGTCAGGAGATATGAGGAATTCAAACAGCAGGATTAAGGATCTAAGTCAAAAGCCTGTTTTGGTAAACCGGTATACAGATAACAATCTGGGGTGGAACTATATAAATATTACAGATAAAGAAAGTATGTTTTCAGAAATTTATTCACTTCAAAGGCTTTATACATTAATTGGTCTGGCAGCAGTGCTTCTTTCAATAATCCTTGTTATCTATTTTTCTGGAAGATTTTCCAATTCTGTAAGAAAAATCATTCAAGCTATGACAACTGCCAAAAGCGGAGAACTGAATGTACATGTTAACTTTGATACAAAGGATGAAATATCAATCATTGCTACAACATTTAATAGTATGATGGTGCAGATAAAAAGGCTGATTGAAGACGTCAAATCTGCAGCCAGACAACAAAAGGATGCCGAAATCAAAGCACTTGAAGCTCAAATAAACCCTCATTTTCTATATAATACATTAGATACAATAAATTGGGTAGCAATAGAAAATGAACAGTATAAAATAAGTAATATGCTTAAGAATCTTGCGCAGATTTTGAGGTATAGTGTAAACCAGAGTAATGAAATTGTCACTTTTAAACAGGAAATCGAATGGCTTAGACAATATATGTATCTGCAGCAGATACGCTTTGAGTATTCCTTCCATTGTGAAACAGAAATCGATGAAAATGTACTTGATTGCAGGATTCATAAGCTATTGATGCAGCCGCTTATTGAAAATGCAATAATTCACGGATTTGACGGATACGCTTCAGGAGGCTTGATTACTGTGAATATACATATATTTGAAGTTGAAAATATAGTAATATCTATAAAAGATAATGGCAGAGGGATGGATGAGTCGAAACTCGGAGAACTGTTAAAAGAGGATGGGAGTGATATAATAAGCAGCAGAAGAGGATTAGGTGTAAAAAATGTGTTTAACCGCCTAAAACTATATTATGGTGAAAACTGCAAATGGAATATTAAAAGTGAACTGGGTAAGGGAACTGAAATATTGTTTGAAATCCCCAGACAGCTGGAATAAATTATCAATGGATGGTATGAAAGAAATCTATAAGCAATTTAGAATATACCTTATTATTTAAAGCTGGAGGAGATCTTTATGAAAATTGTTGTGGTTGAGGATGAAATGAGAACCCGTAAAGGAATTGTTCAATTAATAAACCAAATAAGCAGCAATTATCAGATTGTTGGGGAGGCTGGCAATGGGATTGAAGGAGAAAAAATAGTTGCGGAGAAAAAACCTGACCTTATCATAACTGACATTAAAATGCCTGATATGAGTGGATTGGAAATGTTGGATAAATTAAAAAAGTATAATTTAAAGCATAAGTCTATTATATTAAGTGGGTATTCGGAATTTGAGTATGCCCAAAAAGCTATAAAGGTTGGAGTTTATGAATATTTACTTAAGCCGTTTACTGTAGAGGATCTTCAAAGAGTATTAATAGATATAGAAAAAATGATTAAACTGGAAAAGTCGCTTGAAGAAAGTAAGACATCTGAATCTGTTTCCATAGATTATATTTTAAACAGCCTTTTTCTGGGAAACGATATTGGCACAAAAGGGATGGCTGAAAAAATGAAAGCTGAATATGATTTGGATGTAACAAAAAACTTTCATATTGGAATAGTTTATTTAGATAGTGTTGTCGAGAATATTTCAAAAAAAGTATTGGAACTGCTGGAAGAGAATTTGAATATGTATCTCGCAAATCAGTATTACTTATATAAAATCAGCGCTGAAAATACATATGTTATTATTTTACCTGAAAATAAAAAAACATATGATTTTAAAAGGGCTATACAGAATAAACTGCGTATAGAAATCTATCAACCACAGTATGGGAATACAATCTTTGGATTTATTGAATGTGAGAATATTAATACCTTTACAAACAGTCTTTCTACTATAATGAAAGAGCTGCAATGGTCAATTGTACTTGGAGAAGATGTACTGATTGACCATGCTAAAATTCAGCATATCGTTACTAAATTGGTTAAATATCCTATTGAATTAGAACGCAGTATGATTCTGGCTGTTCACTCTATGGATTTGGATAATATAGAAATCTATTGCAGTGAGTTTCTGAAATGCTGGAGAAAAGACTTACATCAGCCGGATGATGTTATCAATGCATTTGTACAATTTTCGTCTGCTATGATAAACTCTGCAAAAAAAGTGTGCGTTGAATGGGAAAATAGCCTAAGCCTGAAGGAAACATATCAAATAATGATAAATTCATATACGTGGAAGGAATTAAGCGGATCACTTTCGGATTTGGCAACAAAAATGTCTTTATCCGTCAAAAAGCGGAACAATGACTACAGTCTGGTTATAAAGAAAGCCTTAAGCTATATTACTGTGCATTTGCATGAAAAAATAACACAAGTGGAGGTGGCAGATAAACTTAATGTGACTCCGGAATATTTGAGTTTACTTTTTGCAAAAGAAGTAGGACAAAATTTCAATACTTATATCAAAGAGATAAAGATCAATAAAGCAGAAGAGTTATTATTAAAAGGAGATGTGAATACATTTGAAATTTCAGAAAAATTGGGTTTCACAGACTCTAAATATTTCTATAAGGTGTTTAAAGAAGTTACGGGTATATCTACAAGTGAATTTGTTAAAATATATAAAAATTAGTTTTATAATATGATGGGATAAGGGAGCTTAAGGGTATTATTGCCAGATTGGACTATCTGGAGGTGACACCCCAAAAACATAAATTTCATAGAGATAAATCCAAAGGCATCGGTGCAACAAAACCCCGATGCTTTTGTCTATATTTATAAAAAAATCAAAGCGGAGTTGAGAGGCTGATTATAAAAGAGGGGCGCTGAATTGCCGCAATTGTATACCAGATTACCATATAAAGTGATATTGCATACAGTATTGCCGCTGCATATACGAAAGCTATAAAGCATGATCTTTTCTATTTGTGTATTTTTATAGTACTTTATAACTATGGCTTGCATATTGCAACAAGATTTAACAATAAATGCCAATATTGTCTATATCATTATGGATAAATCGAAATATAATTAAAATATTAGAAGTAATTGGAAATAAAGACGAATAATGGAAGGAGGAGTAAAAAGTATGAAAA
>JAEWCZ010000059.1 GCA_023390335.1 Bacillota bacterium
GATATCTATTCTAATTCTCTTTTAAATGTAAATATGACCGATGAAGTATAGGAACCTCCTCCTACAATGCTATTTGTTATAGGTGTCACGCTTACTATTTCCCATCCTTCTTTACCAAAATTATTTACTTCCATTTCATCATTGTCATTTAAATCCATTGATATCTTTAATATACTGTATTCCCATTTTTTCATATATTTACTCCCTGAATATTATTTTACCATTATAACCCATTTTACCATATTTTTCAATATAAAAAGACACGCCCTATATTTCAGACGTGCCCTTTCTCGGGGAGTATAAATAATTAATAGGGCCCTGCTTACTGCCTAACCCTTATGTATATTTGACCAATAATCTTACCTGTTTCATCCGGTTTTTTCCCCTCACGGTACTCTTCCAGGGCTTCTGACAGCTCAGAATGACACAAAGCAATCAATTCACCGAAGCTTCTTTCTTCATCCCAACAGCCGTGGTCTATTGCATTTTCACCGACTTCTTTTATAAATTCATTTATATTCAGCATAATATTTCTCCTTTCCGGCCAGTAGCCGGATGCTTTTATATTGCTTGTACATTTTTTAATCAAGTGGTATTTCTACCACTCGCCGCTTACATCAGATTTTTTCGAAATAGGTAATATTAATTGTCTCTTCTGTCAGATTCATGCTAGGATTTCCCAAGCTAACTCTAACTTTTTCAGCAACCGTCCTATATGCATTCCAGTAATCCTGGTCAGTTGCTTCTTCATCAGGAACTTTTTTACTTTCAATCAAAAAAATAATGCTGCCGTTAAGTTCTCCAATATCTGGACTAACAAAATATCTTTCATGTACCTCCCCTGTAATGCTAATACCAGTTTCCTGATAAACTTTAATTGCTTCTATGTTCCAGATATCTCCAATTTTAGCATTTGTATAATATTGAGGATCAAGTCCAAAAAATGAAATTGTATAACTTTTTGTTTCCATAATCCACCATTAGTATATCTTTATAACAATATATGCCTCTCTGTCAAAATAGTTAAATCCTAAGTCATACCAGGTACACATATGAACGGTATACTATGTTTGTAAGGTAAATCACACCTCAACCTTAACAATTTTTTTCATAAATCGGCCAGTAGGATAACCTGCTGGCCTCTCCTCTGTTTTGGGTACAAAAAAACTACCAATACGAATATTGATAGTTGGATGTATTTATTTAATACTTAATTTCTCAACCCCGATTACTTTTTTTATATGAAATATATATAATTCAATGGTTTTCTTAGCCTCTATTAAGCTTACATCCGTTTTCTTTGGTTCTCCCCTCCTAATGTAATAATCAACCTGTTCTAATTTTTGAATTAAATCCCAAAACTTTTTTACTCTCTCTGATTCAACATATAGTTCGACGCTTCGGAAAGTATCTATAAAATCATTAATAAGGGGTTTTAGTAGGATTGGTTTTTCAGGATTACATTCAATACGCCATCTGATGGAGATATTGAGGTTTTGATGAAACACTTTTCTAAAGATGAAAATATGTTAAGGGCTGTCTGCCTTGCAGCATTCGGTACCCTAAGGCGCTCAGAAATATGTGCGCTGACCACAGATGATGTACACGGGAATACCATATCGATAAGTAAGGCAATGGTCCGAGTTTCAAATAAAGAGTGGATAATCAAAACAACCAAAACTATTTCAAGTACAAGAGAGGTAATCATGCACGCATTAAATGTGCCTGACCAATACATTATGCAGCGTGGCGGATGGTCTTCGGACAAAACTCTAAAAGAAGTCTATCGTGGTACCATAAATGATTACGAGCAAAAATACCTCGATGTAACCATTAAACATTTTGAATCTATGCAACATGAAATACAACATAAAAAATAAAAAGCCTTGTATTTACAAGACTTTTGTAGTGGAGATAGTGGGATTCGAACCCATGACCTCTTGCATGCCATGCAAGCGCTCTCCCCAGTTGAGCTCTCTACATTAAAATATATAACTTCTATATAGCGTACTACTTCAGGAAAATAACATTCATAAAATTGGCCCTAGGTCTGGTGATCATACCCAATTCCTCGAATATATCGAGATTGCCGGCACTTTTAAGGATTCCAGCTACTGAAAGCTAGCTAAAGATGTTTCCGTATATACATGTTCAAGCGCATCTAAAGCAACTAGCTTCAAAACCAATTTAAATGCATTATTTAATGATGCAGATAGAGACCTTGATTTTATTACACCTACATACTTATCAAGTTCCTATGCTGTATGTTGCCCAAAAGTTAGGGCAAATCAAGGTGAAGTAACATATTTCTACAAAAATGCATATCCTGCAGTTAGCAGAAAACTCCATAACGCTGATTACAATACTTCATCAGGATCAAGCACGTCTGTTACCTTATTGTATACTATTGATAGCACAATAACCAATCCTTGGCATGAAGCTTTAAAATTAGCCAATGCAATTCGCTATGCTGCAACTTTAAATTACAATTGCTTAAGAGAAACTAGCCCAAGTACACTTGCCAAATTAGCTGTACCCACTAATACATCAACGTCAGTAACAAAAACAATAAGTTCATCTTGCTCGGTACAGTTTTATGGCCACCCTGATCAGGGGACTCAATCAGGTACACAGTCATATTCAAGCAGTTTAGGTATGTAGAGAACATTGCTTCTCCAGTAACAGGAAATGCCGATGTTCTGCATCCTGCAGATATAACAGCTGCACTAACCTCTACTAACAGTTGGAATACTACATACAAAAATAAACACGTTAAAGTTACAAATGGAACAAAATCACTTGTTGTTCGCATTACCGATACTGCATCTGCTAATAAAGGTATTGAATTAACATGGCGGGCATATCGCACTTGGGAAACCGAGTACAGTTAAAATTGAGTTAATGAGCTAATTACGACTGATTTTACAATTATAAAAAATTCATAATTCTTAAACTAGAAAAGCTTTTGCTAAACAAGTCAGAACTGGCTTTGAAGCAAAAGCTTTTTCTTTTTTATGAAAAGAATACTATATAAAATCAAAAATAGTAAAACATTTTTATAAAGATATTGTTTTTTAATGCCATAGACCATTGACCATTGACCATTGACCATTGACCATATAATTATAGTCGCAACAAAATTATAATAGTTCAACTCCAAAATTTATCTTCCTCAATTAAATATTATTTATTATAATCTAACACGAGAGACTTTAAATTACTATCATAGGTATAATATTTTACTTTACCGTTTGATTTTATTACTTCAAATAAATGTGATTTATCATTAAAATAAATTTGTTTGATAGAATCTACTTTTTCAATAGTCGCATAATATAAAGTATTTTCATCATAAATATACATATAATTGTCTAACTGTGAAATCAATTCATTATAACCGTCATTATTGATATCATACTCGTTTAAATCAGAAGAAACAACTGTTGATAATAATATGCTTGGTTCTAACCCATCCATACTAATATAAAATACAAATTTACTGGTTGCGCCAAGAATTCCGTCTACTCGTACACCTTTATGTCCACAAATACTATTAAATGCTTCAATTTTATTAATGGTAGAATTTTTCGATGTAAATAAGTTAGAATCTACTACATCAGACCAATCTTCAATTTGTGACAATGAGGTAATAGTTCCCTTATATTCATAAGCAATATTCAATGTATCATATTTATCCAAGCAAACAAGAAATTTATAATCATCATACTGTTTCATATAAAAAATATTTGTTATATTTTTTTGATCTAATTTTATTTTATTTTCTGGATATAAATTAGAATCGTTATTAACTTTTATAAACGATATTGGAATAGTTACATCACCTACTTCAATGTTCTTCATGGCATCTTCAATATAAGCTGATGTAATAACTTCTTTGTTAACAGTGTTTTTGTTACCACTACAACCAATAAAAAAAATATAACACCCTATAATAATAGTTATACATATTATTTTCTTAAAATAGCCTCTCATTTTTCCTGTTTGTCTCCTATTTATTTTTTACTAGTATCCTGTAGTATTCAGATCTTTTATGACGCTTCAGTATATCTCTCTGTAGAATTAAGTCTGCATTGAGGATATAATGAGTGAATCAATGCATCAATAACAAGAAAAATCTTTAAATTATATTATAACGAATTAAAAATACTATTGCAACAAAAAGAAGTCTCACGTTTACTTGACACAAGCCTTTGCATAAAGACGATGGAAAATTATCACCTCTCGGCTTTAGTATGCCCATACAATAAAAGACTAAAAGCGTATACCGTCTAAAGACGGTGGGTTTAGACCACGCGAATGGAAACTTAATTTAGATCTGTAAAGTAACTATAAAAAAGCACATTCTCAATCTGTACCGATCTCCCAATCGTTAGATTTTGGTCTAACTTTTGGGGGTCGGTACAAATGAAAATGTACCTTTTTTGCCCTTGATTTACCAAGTGTCCCGTCCCTATAAGTTATAATTTAAGCCACAAGCAATCATGCCTGCGGCTTACCGTTTTAGTGGAGATAGTGGGATTCGAACCCATGACCTCTTGCATGCCATGCAAGCGCTCTCCCAGCTGAGCTATACCCCCATATATTTAAAGAATATTTGTTGAAACTTTCATAATAGGAAGTTACTGATTATTTTAAATATATCATAAATTAATTCTATTTTCAAGTTATTTTTAATAATTACAGCAGCTTAGTATTTTATTAATCAGAGGAGCCCCAGAATTCCGCTATTCACTGCTATACACCTTTATATCTGCTCTTTCAAGTGTCAGAGTATCCCAACCGGAATCCGCTATTATTTGTAAATTAAGCGAATATACCTTATTCAAATCCTGCCCAGGTGAATCCTTTGTACCTTCCTGGAAGAGATGGATGTCATAATTTCCGGTAAAGTCTTTCGGATAACCACCTCCGAGAAGCACTTGTCCATCCAGAGTATAGCTTTTAAGTCTGACCTTCTTTACCTCTTCTGTCAGGTTCCCATTTTTATCTCTTGCATTTTTGTATTCCAAAGAAAAGGAGTCGTAATACATATTTCCCTTTTTCACTTCCGTATAGGTCGCCCGCCATTTT